>NZ_KE124774.1:3304355-3904355 GCF_000188155.2 Methylocystis sp. ATCC 49242 | reverse complement strand
CCATCATGTTCATTGCGATGAAGACGATGGCGAGCACCACGGGCACGGAAAGGGCGACGACGATTCCGGTGCGAAAACCCAGCGACACGAAACTGACGCCGAGCACGATGACCAGCGCCTCGATGAAGGAGCGCGTGAATTCGCTGATCGCCTCGTCGACGACCTTCGGCTGATCGGCGATCTGTTCAATATCGATGCCGATCGGAACCTTGGCGCGGATTTCCTCGACCGCCGCGTCGACGTTTTTTCCGAAGTTCAGGACATTGCCGCCCTTGGCCATGACGGCGCCAACCACCATCGCGGGCCGCCCCTTGTATCGGGCGAGCATCGTCGGCGGATCCTCGAAACCGGCGTAAACCCGGGCAATGTCGCCGAGCCGGATCACCTTGCCGTTCGCGGGGATCGGAATTGCGGCGATCGCATTCGCGCCTTTGAGCTCCTCCGTCACCAGCACGCGCACGCGATTGGCGGAGGTTTCGAAAACGCCGGCGTCGTTGATCGCGTTCTGCTTGGAAAGGGAATCGAAGATCGCCTGCGGCTCGACGCCGAGATTGGCGATCTTCGCCTCGCTGAACTCGACGTAGATTCGGCGCATCTGCTCGCCGACGATATCGACCTTCACGGCGTCCGGCACCTCGAGCAGCCGCTGGCGAAGAACTTCGACGACCTGATCGAGCTGGTGATAGTCCGCGCCGTCGCCGCTCACCGCATACATGACGGTGTCGACGTCGCCATATTCGTCATTGACCGCCGGGCCATGCACGCCCGCCGGCAGATAAGGCTGGATGTCACTAAGCTTCTTGCGCAGCTGATAAAAGAGCTGGGGTACTTCCCTGGGCGGCGTGAAATCCTTCAACGTCACCTGCATCGCCAGAAAGCCGGGCTTCGTATAGGTCTCGATCTTGTCGAGATAGGGGAGGCTCTGGATTTTCTTTTCCATCAGGTCCGCGACCTGGTCGCGCACCTCCTCCGCCGTCGCGCCGGGCCAGGTCGCGGTAATATTGGCGACCTTGATGGTGAAGGACGGGTCTTCCGCACGCCCGAGGCGCCAATAGGAAACCGCCCCCGCCGCGCTGATCGCCAGCATCAGGAAGAGCATGAGCGTCGGCCGCGCTACGGCCCATTTCGACAGGTTGAAGCCGCCCATCCGCAAGGCCTCCCTAGTGCGCTTTCGCAGCCATGACGCGGACCTTGCGGCCGGCCTCGAGCTTGTGGACGCCGAGAATGACGATCTGGTCGCCCTCGTTGACGGGGCCGGTGACGAGAGCCGCATCGGCCTCGTAGCGCACGAGCTTCACGGGGACGAGTTGCAGGCGGTCGTCGGCGTCGACCCGCCACAGGGCCGGACCGTCGCCCTGATTGAAGAGCGCCGCGAGCGGCACGCTCAGCATCGGCTCCGCGCCCGGCGCGGCGATGGCGAGCGTCGCGCTCATTCCAATGGAGATCGCCGGATCGGGATCGAGGATCGAGTAGCGCGCGGCGAAGGTGCGCGTGGCCGCATCCGCGGAGGGGCTCAACTCACGCAGCCTCGCCTTGTAGGTCTTGCCCTTGTTGGACCAGAGCGTCAGCGTCGCCGCGCCCTTGTCTGCAAAGGACGTGAAATCCTCCGGCAGCGAAACGGCCGCCTCCAGTTCGCCGGCGCGGGCGACGCGAATCGCGGTCTGGCCCGCGGACACGACTTGGCCCGGCTCGATGAGGGTCTGCGTCACGACGCCGTCGCCGTCGGCGCGCAGCGTCGCGTAGTCCAGCGAATTGCGCGAGAGTTCGACGGCGCGCTGCGCGCGCTGGAAGCGGCCGCGCGCTTCCTCGGCCGCCGCGCGAACGCGGTCGACAGCGGCTTGCGCCGTCCAGCCGTTCTTTCGCAGGGCGAGCGTGCGCTTTTCGTCGCCCTCCGCCTGCGTCAGCGCCATTTTCGCCGATGAAAATTCAGCTTCGGACTGTTCTTTCTGCAGCCGGAGATCCTTCTCGTCGAGCAGCGCGAGCGGATCGCCCGCCTTCACCCGCTGGCCGACCTGAACGAGGCGTTTCACCACCTTGCCGGTGACACGAAAGCCGAGGTCCGATTCGACCCGCGGCCGGATCGTCGCAACGAAGTCGCGCACTTGGGACTGCGCAGCGAAGCGCGCCGGCGCGACGAGCACAGGCCGCTCCGGCGGCGCCTCGGCCGATTGCGCCGGACGCCTGTCGCAGCCGGCGAGCAGCAGCGCGGCGGTGACGCACGCAACCACAGTCAGGGATCGAGAAAAGCTGAGTGCCATATTGCCGCCGCCTGAGTAGCGCCATCTTCACGGCTGGAGCGTGACAGCGCCGTTGTAATGACGTATATCGTCTGACGAAATTCAATATTTATCACTCGTCACGCAGGGTCAAGCCCCCGGAGGAATCATTCCGCCCCGCCGGGCCTTTCGGTCGGCTTCGTCGACCCCGGGCGCTTGTCGTGAAGGAATCTGTCTTCTATATGCGGCTTGCCCTTGCGGCTGGCTGGGGCGCACACAATCTTGGGAACAGCAAAGCGTCGAGGATCGCGCGGCGGGCTCATGGCGAGCCGCTGTCTTCGGCGTTTCAAGGGACCGCTTCGGGGTCCAAAATTCGCGAGCGAAAGGAAGACAATATGGCCAAAATTATCGGCATCGACCTTGGCACGACCAATTCCTGCGTGGCCGTCATGGACGGGTCGAACCCGAAAGTAATTGAAAACGCGGAAGGCGCCCGCACGACGCCCTCGATCGTCGCCTTCACGGACGACGGAGAGCGTCTCGTCGGTCAGCCGGCGAAACGTCAGGCGGTGACGAACCCCGACAAGACCTTCTTCGCCATCAAGCGCCTGATCGGCCGCACCTTCGAAGATCCGATGACCAAGAAGGACATCGGTCTCGTCCCCTATAAAATCGTCAAGGCCAACAATGGCGACGCCTGGGTCGAGGCGGCGGGCAAGCAGTATTCGCCCTCGCAGATTTCGGCCTTCATCCTCCAGAAGATGAAGGAGACGGCGGAGGCTTATCTCGGTTCGACCGTTACGCAGGCCGTCATCACGGTTCCCGCATATTTCAACGACGCCCAGCGTCAGGCGACCAAGGACGCCGGCAAGATCGCGGGCCTCGAGGTTCTGCGCATCATCAACGAGCCGACGGCGGCCGCCCTCGCCTACGGCCTGGACAAGAAGCAGTCCGGCACCATCGCGGTCTATGACCTCGGCGGCGGCACCTTCGACGTGTCGATTCTCGAAATCGGCGACGGCGTCTTCGAGGTGAAGTCGACCAACGGCGACACCTTCCTCGGCGGCGAGGACTTCGACAACCGGATCGTCGAATATCTGGCGGCCGAGTTCAAGAAGGAGCAGGGCATCGACCTGACCAAGGACAAGCTCGCCCTGCAGCGCCTGAAGGAAGCGGCGGAAAAGGCCAAGATCGAACTCTCGTCCGCGACGCAGACGGAGATCAACCTGCCCTATATCACCGCCGACGCCACGGGTCCGAAGCATCTGACCCTGAAGCTGACGCGCGCCAAGTTCGAGGCGCTGGTCGACGATCTGATCCAGCGCACGGTCGAGCCCTGCCGCAAGGCGCTCAAGGACGCGGGCCTTTCCGCGGCCGAGATCGGCGAGGTGGTTCTCGTCGGCGGCATGACCCGCATGCCGAAGGTGCAGGAGGTCGTGAAGCAGTTTTTCGGCAAGGAGCCGCACAAGGGCGTCAACCCGGATGAAGTCGTCGCCATCGGCGCGGCGGTCCAGGCGGGCGTTCTGCAGGGCGACGTGAAGGATGTGCTGCTGCTCGACGTGACCCCGCTGTCGCTGGGCATCGAGACGCTCGGCGGCGTGTTTACGCGCCTCATCGACCGCAACACGACGATCCCGACCAAGAAGAGCCAGGTGTTCTCGACGGCCGAAGACAACCAGACCGCCGTCACCATCCGGGTCTTCCAGGGCGAGCGCGAGATGGCGGCCGACAACAAGCTGCTCGGACAGTTCGACCTCGTCGGCATCCCGCCGGCGCCGCGCGGCATGCCGCAGGTGGAAGTGACCTTCGACATCGACGCCAACGGCATCGTGAACGTCACGGCGAAGGACAAGGCCACCAACAAGGAGCAGCAGATCCGCATCCAGGCCTCGGGCGGTCTGTCGGACGCCGACATCGACAAGATGGTCAAGGACGCGGAGGCGCACGCCGCCGAGGACAAGGTCCGTCGCGAGCTGGTCGACGCCAAGAACCACGCGGAAGCGTCGATTCACTCGGCCGAGAAGTCGGTCGCCGAATTCGGCGACAAGGTCTCCGCCGCCGACAAGAGCGCGATCGAAGCGGCCATCGCGTCGCTGAAGACGGCGGTCGAAGGCGGCGACGTCGAGACCATCAAGGCCAAGACCAACGAACTGGCCCAGGCCTCGATGAAGCTCGGCGAGGCGATGTACAAGGCCCAGCAGGCCGACGCCTCCGGCGCCGGCGCAACCGAGGCCCCCAAGGACGACGTGATCGACGCGGAGTTCAAGGACGTCGGCGACGACAAGAAGTAAGCGGCGCTCGGGGATGGATTTGACTGTCCCGATGCGCTAGCGAAACGGGAACCCGGCGTGAGAGCGCCGGGTTTCCTTGCGTTTTCGACGGCTTTGTTTCAAGTCACGGAAAGGCCCTCAGATGAAACCCTCCGCGGCCCTTGAAAGAAACCGGGAAGCCATACGCGCGGCCGTGAGCCGTTGCCGGGCGGCCAACCCGCGTGTCTTTGGGTCGGTCTCGAGGGGCGAAGATCGTGAAGGAAGCGACATCGACATCCTTGTCGACGCGCTGCCGGGAGCGACACTGCTCGATCTCGGCGGCCTGCAGATGGACCTGCAGGACATCCTCGGAGTTCGGGTGGACCTTCTCACCCCGGAAGAAATACCGCGCCAGATCCGCGCCAAGGTGGTCTCCGAGGCGGTCCCGATATGAGACGCGACAGGAATCTTCTGCACATCGACCGGATGCTGGAAGCCGCCCGCCTGGCGGCGTCCTATGTCGAGGGCATGGACGAACGCGATTTTCTGACGGACACGAGAACGCAGCAAGCGGACGCCATGAACCTGATCATAATTGGCGAGGCCGTTGCGAGGCTCCTGAAGGACGACCCGACATTCGCGGAGGCCCATCCTGATCTTCCCTGGAGACAGATGACGGGAATGCGGAACAGGATCGCACATGGCTATTTCGATCCGAACATGCGAGTTGTCTGGGAAACAACGCGCGCCTGCGTTCCCGAACTCGTTTCCCGGCTTCCTTCTGTCCGGGCCGCCACGGTGGGCGCGGACGACCAACAACATTCCTGACGAGCGACTTCCTTCCTGATGTCAAAGCGCGACTATTACGAGATCCTCGGCGTCTCGAAGACAGCCACCGAAGTCGAGATGAAGATCGCCTTCCGCAAGGCGGCGATGCAGTGCCATCCCGACCGTCACCCCGGCGATCAGGAGGCGGAGGCGCGGTTCAAGGAACTGAACGAGGCCTATCAATGCCTCTGCGATCCGCAGAAGCGCGCCGCCTATGACCGCTTCGGCCATGCGGCCTTCGAACAGGGCGGCGGCATGGGCGGATTTGGGGCCGAGGGCTTCGGCGCATCCATGGCTGATATTTTCGAGGATCTGTTCGGCGACGTGATGGGTCGGCGCGGCCGCTCCGGCGGGCGCGAGCGCGGCTCGGACCTGCGCTACAACATGGAAATCACTCTGGACGAGGCCTATCAGGGCAAGGCCGCCTCGCTCAAGATCCCGACCTCCGTCACCTGCGACGCCTGCACCGGCACGGGCGCCAAAAAGGGCTCCAAGCCCAAGACCTGCATGACCTGCGCCGGCCATGGCCGCGTGCGCGCGCAGCAGGGCTTCTTCTCCATCGAGCGCACCTGCCCGTCCTGCCATGGCCGCGGCGAGACCATCGACAACCCCTGCCCGGGTTGCGCCGGCACGGGCCGCAAGACTGTGGAGCGGTCGCTTTCCGTCAATGTGCCGCCCGGCGTCGAGGACGGCACGCGCATCCGTCTCGCCGGCGAGGGCGAGGCCGGCCTGCGCGGCGGGCCGCCCGGCGACCTTTACATTTTCCTCTCGGTGAAACCCCACCCCTTCTTTCAGCGCGACGGGGCCGACCTCTATTGCCGCGTGCCGATCTCCATGGTGCGCGCGGCGCTGGGCGGCGAAATCGCCGTCCATGCGCTGGACGGGTCCGAGGTGAAACTCAAGGTGCCCGAGGGCACGCAGTCCGGCAGGCAGATCAAGGCCAAGGGTAAGGGCATGCCCGTCCTGCGCGGACGCGACCATGGCGACCTGCACGTGCAGATCAACGTCGAAACGCCGCAAAAGCTCACCAAACGCCAGAAGGAGCTTCTGCAGGAATTCGAGAAGGAGTCCTCGCAGGAGACTCACCCCGAGGAGCATGGCTTCTTCGCGCGCATGAAAGATTTGTTTGGCGGCTGACCGGCTTTCCGCTTATACGGCGCCGGGCGGGCCGCCGGCGCCGCGACAGTAACCTCGCAGAAAAAGGGCTCTCTTCGCCGTGCCGAACAAACAGCAGAAAAGCTCGCTCGCCGACAATGCCCGCTTCATCAAGCAGTGGATCGAGAATCCGCGCCTGATCGGGGCTGTTTCGCCCTCGGGACCCGCCTTGGCCAGGACCATGGCGAGCTTTGTCGATCTCGACCGCGAGGGGCCGATCGTGGAGCTCGGACCCGGCACCGGCCCCGTGACCAAAGCGCTCCTCGCGCGCGGCATCGAGCCGGAGCGGCTGGTGCTCGTCGAATATGAAGGGCGTTTCTGCCACATGCTGGAGGAGCGTTACCCCGGCGTGAAGATCATCCAGGGCGACGCCTATGGCCTGAAAGCCACGCTCGACGGCAAGATCGACGGCCGGGTTGCGACCGTCGTCTCCAGCCTCCCGCTGCTCGTGCGGCCGGAGCGCGACCGCGTCGAGCTGCTGCACCAGGCCTTCGAGCTGATGGGCGACGACGGCCTCTTCATCCAGTTCACCTACGGCCTGACCAAATCGCCGATGCCGCTCCACGCCCACAGCGTCAAGGGCTCCTATGTCGGCAAGGGCTCGGCGCCGATCCTGCTCAACGTCCCGCCGGCGCGTGTCTGGCGTTACCGCAAGGCCGGCCACGGCGGCCGGCCGTGACGGCGGACGCACGCGACCGCCTCATCGTCGCCCTCGACGTCGAAAGCGTCGAGGCGGCGCGCGCGCTCATCGCGCAACTCGGCGATGCGGTCTCCTTCTACAAGATCGGCATGGAGCTGGCCTATGGCGGCGGGCTCGACCTCGCGCGTGAGCTGAAGGACGCGGGCAAGCGCGTCTTCATCGACCTGAAACTCCACGACATCGGCGCGACGGTGGAGCGCGCGACGCGGCAGATCGCCCGCATGGGGATGGATTTCCTCACGATCCACGCCTATCCGCAGACCATGGCTGCGGCCCGCGCCGGCGCCGGCGACCTCAGGCTCCTCGCCGTGACCGTGATGACTTCCTATGACGACGCCGATCTGAAGGAGGCGGGTTACGCCCTTGGCGTCGCGGAGCTCGTGGCGCGCCGGGCGGCGCAGGCGAAGGCTGCGGGAATCGACGGCCTCATTCTTTCGCCGCTGGAGCTTTCGTCGATCCGCCCCATCGTCGGGCCGCAGATGCTGCTCGTCACACCCGGCGTGCGCCCGGCGGGCGCCGACGCCGGCGACCAGAAGCGCATCCTCACCCCGGCGCAGGCGATCGCCGCGTCGGCGAACCATCTCGTCGTCGGCCGCCCGATCACCCGCGCCGCCGACCCGCGCGCGGCCGCGCAGGCGATCGTGGCGGAGATTGCGGGCGCGCAATCCCGCGTCATTTGAAAAGCGCCGCATAGAACGACAGCGCCGCCGTCTGCGCCATCGCCGCCCCGCAGGCGTATATCTTCACCTGCGTGACCTTTTGAACGAAGGCGACGGCGGCGGCGTCGATCTTCTCCGGCGTCAGCAGAAAGCGCGCAAGCGTCAAATCCTCCGTCGCGTCGGCCATCATGAAGACGATGGGCAGAATAACGACCGCACACTGCAGCGCGCCCGGCCATTGCGCCGCCCCTGCGGCCAGCAGCGACCCGAGCGAGAGAAAGCAACCGAGACACAGCAGAAAGAGGAGATCGAATCCGAGCAGGATCGGGAAGGCGTAAGCCCTTGCGGCCTCCGGATTGGCGCTGATCCATGACGCGAGCGTCTCGGCGGAAAATGCGTTGCCGCGCTCGAGAAACCGGAGCTCGACCTCAGTCGAGCCTTTGGCGAACATGCCGGGGAGAAAACTGACGAGAGAGGCGGCGGCGCCGAAGAAAATTGTCCAATAGATCATGGCGATCCTCCGCATTTCACGGCTGGCCCGGCCTTCGTCGCCGATAAAAATCGTTCTGGGCAAATGACGATCAACGACCCATCATACTTGCCGCCGGCGGGCGCCACAACGACGAGCCGACCCACGAGCAAAGCCATGCCCTACGCCAGCAACGCCGATCTCCCCGAGAATCTCCAGCGGCTTCTACCCGAGCATGCGCAGGACATTTTTCGCGAGGCCTTCAACCACGCCTATGCGGCGCATGAAGGCGATCCCAGGCGGGAGGAGGCAGCGCATCGCATCGCCTGGGCGGCGGTGAAGCGGAGCTATGCGAAGACTGCCGGCGGCTGGCGTCGTCGGGATGAGCCGGCGTGAACGTGGCTGTCGCGCTCTGGCCAAGCGACCGCGCCGGATGGTAAAAGCCGACGGTCGCCGTAATGCGATTCGTGCGCCGCTCGACCGACCGAACGCCCATGATTTCAACGCTGATCGCCCTCGCCGCGCTCGCCGCCGGACTTTACCTCATCGCCTTCCACGGCGGTTTCTGGCGGCTGACGGAACATGACCGACGCTTCGCCCCCGCGGATGCGACGATTCCGCCTGGAACCCGCGTCGTCGCCATCGTCCCCGCGCGCGACGAGGCCGACGTCATCGCGACGAGCCTGCGTTCGCTGCTGCGCCAGGACTTTCCCGGCCGTTTCGACATCGTCCTCGTCGACGACGAGAGCGCCGACGGCACCGCCGACGTCGCGCGCGCCTGCGCGGCGGCCGAGGGCGGCGCCGACCGTCTGACGGTTCTGTCGTCGCGCGGCCCCGACAGAGGCTGGACCGGCAAGCTCGCCGCGATGCATCGCGGTTTCGATCACGTCCTCGCTTTGCCCGAGCAGCCCGATTTCGTATTGTTCTGCGACGCCGACATCGCATTCGAGCCGCCTGTGCTCGCCCGTCTCGTCGCCGGCGCCATGGCGCGGGGAACCGTGCTCTCCTCGCTCATGGTCAAGCTCCGCTGCGAGAGTCGCGTCGAACGCTGGTTCGTCCCCGCCTTCATCTTCTTCTTCCAGAAGCTCTATCCCTTCACCCGGGTGAACGACCCGAGAAGCAAGGTCGCCGGCGCCGCCGGCGGCGTCATGCTGGTGCGGCCCGAGGCTCTCGCCCGCGCCGGCGGCCTCGCCGCCATCCGCGATGCGCTGATCGACGACTGCGCGCTCGGCGCGCTGATGAAGACGCAGGGCCC
The DNA here is from genome assembly GCF_000188155.2 of Methylocystis sp. ATCC 49242. Taxonomy (NCBI): domain Bacteria; kingdom Pseudomonadati; phylum Pseudomonadota; class Alphaproteobacteria; order Hyphomicrobiales; family Methylocystaceae; genus Methylocystis; species Methylocystis sp. ATCC 49242. Next base: position 3,894,824 of record NZ_KE124774.1, on the reverse strand, counting down.
GATCTGGCTCGGACTCACCGACGACGTGTTCAGTCTGCGCGCCTATCCCAGCTTTGCCGATATCGAGCGGATGGTGACGCGCTCGGCCTATGCGCAGCTCGACTATTCGCCGTTTCAACTCCTTGGCGCCATGGCGGGAATGAGCGTCGTCTATCTCGCCCCGCCGGTGCTGACGATCTTCGGCGAGTCCCCGGCCCGGGAGATGACGCTCGTCGCCTGGCTCATCATGGCGCAGGCCTATATGCCCTCCCTGCGGTTTTATGGCCTGTCGCGAATGCACGCCTTTGCTTTGCCTGCGGTCGCGGCGTGCTATACGTGGTTTACCGCCCTGTCGGCCTGGCGGCACCTCCGGGGCCGCGGCGGCGAATGGAAAGGCCGGTACCAGGCGCGCCAGGAGCAGCCCACCCCCTAGCGGGGCCCGGTCCGGCGCAGACATTGAAGCAAAGACGGAAAGCGCTTTTTGCGTCTCCGCCATATCGAGGCATCAACGGCGTCATGATCGACATCGCCGACACAGGCTCGGGCAAGACCCACCGCGACGAGAATTTCCCCGTCGCGTCGGTCCTTATCGCGCCGCGCTTTCGCGCCCCGATCATGGCCTTCTATAACTTCGTGCGCGCGGCCGACGACATCTCGGATCATCCCACGCTCACGCCGCAGGAAAAGCTGGACCTGCTCGATCGCCTCGACGCGGCGCTGATGGGATCCGGCCCGGACGAACCCGTCGCGGCGCGCCTCCGCGAAACCTGCGTCGAGCGCCGCCTCGACCGCCAGCACGCCCGCGACCTCATCATCGCCTTCAAGCGCGACGTCGACTATCTCCGCTACCGCGACTGGGACGACCTCATCTTCTACTGCCGCTATTCGGCCATGCCGGTCGGGCGTTTCGTGCTCGACGTCCATGGGGAGAACGCCGGCCGCACCTGGGCGGCGAATGACGCGCTCTGCGCGGCGTTGCAGGTGATCAATCATCTTCAGGACTGCGGCAAGGACTATCGCGACCTCGATCGCGTCTATCTCACGCAGGAGTCGCTCGCGGCCCATGGCGCGGAAGTGGAGATGCTGGGCGAAGCCCGCGCGCCCGCGCCCCTGCTTGCGACGATCCGGGACCTCAACGAAAAGACCGCCGGACTACTCGACCAGTCGCGCCCCTTCGCCGATCTCATCGACGACGTCCGGCTTGCGATGGAAGTCGGCGCCATTCAGGCGCTCGCCGAAAAGCTCGTCGCGCGGCTGCGCGTCGCCGATCCGCTGAGCGAGAATGTGCATGCCGATAAATTCGGCTTCGCCCTCGCCGGAACGCAGGGCGCCGTCGCGGCGCTGATTCGTCGCTTCTCGCGCCCGCGCCGGGCAACGGCGGACGCCGCCTCATGACCATGGACCTGACCGACACCGCCCCATTGAAGACCCGCGCGATCGCGACGAAGAGCTCTTTCTATCTCGCGATGCGCATTCTCGAGCCCGCGCGCCGCGACGCGATGTTCGCAATCTACGCCTTCTGCCGCGAGGTCGACGACATCGCCGACGACGAGGGCGATCGCGCCATGCGCCGCGCCGCGCTCGACAAGTGGCGTTACGAACTCGACGAACTCTACGCCGGCCGCATTCGTCCGGCCGCCGCCTTTCTTGCCGAGCCGGTGCGCCGGTTCAGTCTCGACCGCTCCGATTTCGAGGCCATCATCGACGGCATGCTGATGGACGTCGAGGAAGACATTCGCGCGCCCGAGTGGGAGAAGCTCGAAATCTATTGCGACCGGGTGGCGAGCGCCGTCGGCCGCCTTTCCGTTCGCGCCTTCGGGCTTGTCGACGATGGCGAAAGCGAATTGCCCACGGGGCCGAAGCTCCTCGCCCATCACCTCGGCCGCGCCCTGCAACTCACCAACATCCTGCGCGATCTCGACGAGGACGCCGCCCGCGGGCGCCTTTATCTGCCGCGCGAGGCGCTTGCGGAAGCGGGCGTGGAAAACCTCGCGCCCCACGCCGCGCTGTCCCATCCCGCGCTCGGCGACGTCTGCGCGCCGGTCCTGCATCGCGCCCGCGAACATTACGAACAGGCCGACCTCGTCATGGCGGGAATGCCCAAGGCCGCCGTGAAGGCGCCCTATCTCATGTCCGCCGGCTATCGCTCCATTCTGGACAGGCTCGCCACGCGCGGATTCGCGCCGCCGCGCGCGCCTGTGCACATGTCGCGGATGAAGCTCATCGGCGCCTATTTCCGTCACGCCCTCACGTGAGCGGAACGATCCACATCGTCGGCGCGGGGCTCGCCGGCCTCGCCTGCGCCGTGCGCCTTGCGGACGAAGGCCGCGACATCGCGCTTTATGAGGCCGCGCGCATGGCTGGCGGCCGTTGCCGCTCCTATTTCGACGCGACGCTCGGCCTCACGATCGACAACGGCAATCATCTGCTCCTGTCGGGCAACACGGCCGCGCGCGATTATGCGCGGCGCATCGGCGCCGGCGGCACGCTCGTCGGTCCCGACGAATGCGAATTCGACTTTCTCGACGCGCGAAGCGGCGAGCGCTGGCGGCTTCGGCCCAACGCCTCCCGCCTCCCATGGTGGATTTTCGTCAAGGACCGCCGCGTGCCCGGCACGGGGCCGCTCGACTATCTCGACGCCGCGAAGCTCCTCTTCGCCACGGGCGACGCGACCATCGGCGAGATCATGAATTGCGACGGCGCGCTTTATGAAAAGCTCTGGCGCCCGGTGATGCTTTCCGCGCTCAACACCGAGCCGCGCGACGCATCCGCCGTCCTCGCCGGCGCCGTGTTGCGCGAGACGCTGGCCGCCGGCGGCGCCGCCTGCCGGCCGCTCGTCGCCAAGGGCGGGCTCGGCCACGCCTTCATCGAGCCGGCGCTGCGCACGCTCGCGGCGAAGGGCGTCGAACCGCATTTCGGGGCGCGCCTGCGCGAAATCACCTTCGACGACTGGCGCGCGCGCGGCCTGCGCTTTGGAGACGTGGAGATTCCGCTGCGGGAAGACGACAGCGTCGTCCTCGCCGTCCCCCCATGGATCGCGCAGGAGCTGGTTCCCGATCTCGTCGCGCCCGACGAGTTTCGCGCGATCCTCAATGTCCATTTCAAGATTGCGCCCCCGCCCGGCCAGCCGTTGCTGCTCGGCATGATCGGCTCGCTGACGGAATGGCTCTTCGCCTTCGACGACCGCCTTTCCGTGACGATCAGCGGCGCCGACCGCCTGATGGACGAGCCGCGTGAGGAGCTGGCCGGGCAAATCTGGCGCGAGGTCGCCGCCGCATCCGGCCTGCCGCCGGAGTCGCCGCCGTGGCAGATCGTGAAGGAGAAGCGCGCGACCTTCGCCGCCACGCCCACTCAGGAAGCGCGCCGCCCCGGCGCGGCGACGGCCTGGACCAATCTTTTCCTCGCCGGCGACTGGACGGCGACGGGACTGCCCGCGACGATCGAGGGCTCCATCCGCTCCGGCTATAAGGCCGCGGGGCTGACGTCGCGGAGACCCTGAGCGGGCACTACGCCCGTCGCGCCAGAGACCGCAGGAAACCCTGCGCGTCGTCGCTTAGATCCTGCTCGATCGCGGGGGCCGTCTTCAGCAGCAGATTGGCGATGAAAGCCTGATCGTTGCGCGGCTCCGCGAGAGCGTCCTGCAGGGCCGGCACGCTGTCCTCGATGTGGGCGAGAAAGGCGACGCCCTTCTCCAGTGTCTCGGTCCAGCGCGCGCGGCTCCAGAGCGCCAGCGGATATGTGATCTCGTGAACGAAATTGGACTGGCGCGCCTTCTCGAAGAAGCGCAGGCCAGCGTTCCAGTTCTCCCGCGCGCGCATGGGCGGCGGCGGGATATCGCCCGCGAGCATTTTCCTCGCCGCCTGACCGACGTGATCCTCGAGGCTCACAGGCGAATCCATCGCCGACCGGAAGCTCCAGAAGGCGACCGAGCCGGGATAGTCCTTGCCGAGGTTCTCCGTCAGCGCCGCGTCGACCCGGTCCACCGCCGCCTTGTCGCCTTTCAGCGCCGCCGTCATGCAGAAAGAGAAGACCGCGTCATTGCCGTATTTGGCCGCGACGCCGCCCTTGAGCTGCTGCGGCGTCAGTTTCGGCGTCGCTCCGTTGACGGGAGCCTGCGCGTCTGAGGCTCGCAGCGCCGTGATGAAGGCGGTGATCTCCAGCCAGCCGAGATAATTGGCGATGAAGGCTTCCGGATCGACATGGACGATTGCCAGATTGAGAGGCTGCTTTCGCCTTTGCAGTTCCGCCATGTCCGTCATGAAAGCCTCTCCGTCCGGCTCTGATCCCGCTTGTCCGACAAATCACAAAAGGCCCCTCGCCGAGCGCGAGGAGGCGGGCGCGGGACTGATTTAGCAATCGACGAGCCAGACGACGGCCTTCCTTGACGTTATAGCCAGATCACTATATTCGGGTGCCAGTCGGCGATCAGCGTCGAGCAGGAAGACGATGACCCTCAGATCCGGCCCCGTCGCGACGGACGGCGATTTTTCCAATTCGAGAGCGCCAAACGCGGAGGACCATCTCCTCAAGGCGAAGCTCGTTCGCATGATCGATGCGCTGCTGAAGGAGCGCGGCCTGAAACAGGTGGAGGCCGCCCGGCTTTTCGGCGTGAAGCAACCGGACGTCTCGAAGATGCTGCATGGCGACTTCAGGCAGTTTTCGGTCGAGAGGCTGCTGCGTTTCCTCGTCGCGCTCGGACAGGACGTGGAAATTGTCGTGAAGCCGCGACGCGACGCCGCCGAAGCCGCATCGCTACGCATCGCCTGAGCCACACACGCAGATTCACGAAAAAGGATTCACGATGACCGCAGCCGCGCGCGTTGACCACAATTTCACTCCGCTGGGCCCCGAGGCGCTGGAAAGCAGCATTCAGAACGCAAAAAAGGCGCTGCTGAATCTCGGCAAGGGCGATGGCCACTGGTGTTTCGAGCTGGAGGCCGACTGCACGATCCCGGCCGAATATGTGCTGATGCGCCATTATCGCGCCGAACCTGTCGACGCCGAACTCGAACGCAAGATCGCCGTCTATCTGCGCCGCACGCAGGGCGCGCACGGCGGCTGGCCGCTGTTTCAGGACGGCGCCTTCAACATCAGCGCGAGCGTGAAGGCTTATTATGCGCTCAAGATGATTGGCGACGATGTCGACGCGCCGCATATGGCGCGGGCGAGAGAGGCGATTCTCGCCCATGGCGGCGCGGCGACGAGCAATGTCTTCACGCGCTCGCTGCTCGCGCTCTATGGCGAAATCCCCTGGCGCGGCGTGCCGGTGATGCCCGTCGAAATCATGCTGCTGCCGAAGTGGTTTCCCTTCCACCTCGACAAGATCTCCTATTGGGGCCGCACCGTTCTCGTGCCGCTGCTCGTGCTGATGACATACAAGCCGCGCGCCAAGAACCCCAAAGGCGTGCGCATCCAGGAACTCTTCACGACGCCGCCCGAAGATGTGAAAGTCTGGCCGAAGGGCGAACATCAGACATGGCCATGGGCGCATGTCTTCGGCGAGATCGACAAGCTGCTGCGCCTCATCGAGCCCTATATGCCGAAGCGCTCGCGCAAATATTCGATCGAGCTCGCGGAACGCTGGACGACGGAGCGCCTCAACGGCGTCGACGGTCTCGGCGCCATCTTCCCGGCAATGGTCAATAGTCTGCTCATGTACGACGTGCTCGGCGTGCCGGAAACCGACCAGCGCGTGAAGGATGCGCGTGAGTCGATCGAGCGCCTGCTGGTCGTCAATGAAACCGAGGCCTATTGTCAGCCCTGTGTCTCGCCGGTGTGGGACACGTCGCTCGTCGCCCACGCGCTCCTCGAAACCGGCGACGAGGACGCGCGCGAACGCGCCCGCGAAGCCTGCGAGTGGCTCGCGCCGCTGCAGGTGCTCGACGTGAAGGGCGACTGGGCCGCGCAGCGCCCGGACCTCCGCCCCGGCGGCTGGGCGTTCCAATACGCCAACGCGTATTATCCCGACGTCGACGACACCGCCGTTGTGGCGACCGCCATGGATCGCCTGACCAGCGGAGAGGAGAAGAAGCCCTACGCCGAACGCATCGCCCGCGCGAAGGAATGGATCGTCGGCATGCAGTCGAAGAACGGCGGCTGGGGCGCCTTCGACGCCGACAACGTCTGTCACTATCTGAACCACATCCCCTTCGCGGACCACGGCGCGCTGCTCGACCCGCCGACGGTGGACGTTTCGGCGCGCTGCGTCTCCATGCTGGCGCAGCTCGGCGACACGGTGGAATCCAGCGAATGCCTGCGCCGCGGCGTCGAATATCTCATCAAGGAGCAGGAGAAGGACGGTTCCTGGTTCGGCCGCTGGGGAGCCAATTACATCTATGGCGCTTGGTCGTCGCTCTGCGCGCTCAACGCCGCCGGCCTGCCCCATGAGCACGAAGCCTATCGCCTCGCGGTGAACTGGCTCGTCTCGATCCAGAATCCCGACGGAGGCTGGGGCGAAGACCTTTCGAGCTACAAGATGGACTACAAGGGCTATGAGCAGGCCCCCTCGACCGCCTCGCAGACCGCCTGGGCGCTGCTGGCGATGATGGCCGCCGGCGACGTCGATCATCCGGCCGTGGCGCGCGGGATCGCCTATCTTCAGGCGACGCAGGCGGAGCATGGGCTGTGGAACGAGGCGCGTTTCACCGCGACGGGTTTCCCGCGCGTGTTCTACCTGCGCTACCATGGTTATGCGAAATTCTTCCCGCTCTGGGCGCTGGCGCGCTATCGCAATCTCCGGCGGGCGAACAGCAAGCTCGTGCAGGTCGGCCTCTAACGAAAGAGCCCCCGGAGGGGCGAATATGCGCGTATTCAACCGCAGAAGAGAGGCGGCGCGGGCGAGCGCCGCCGCGCCGATTCTCGTTGTCACGGGCATGAAGCGGGAGGCCGCCTGCGTTGCGGGCGACGGTGTCGTGCCGCTATGCAGCGGCGCCAATGTCGCGCGGCTGCGCAAGGCGCTCGACGAGCTGCGCGGGATGGAGTTTTCCGCCGTGGTCAGCTTCGGCCTCGCCGGCGGGCTCGATTATTCGCTGCGCCCCGGCGATGTGGTGATCGCCGATACGGTGGTCGCGGGCGAGCGGCGGCATCCGACGCATCTGCGCCTTTCCGACGTGCTGACGGAGGCCGTCGTCGCCGGCGGCTGCAAGCCGATCCCCGGCGCTGTCGTCGGCGTCGATCAGCCGGCCATGGACACCGGCGCAAAGACCGTTCTCCGGGAGGCGAATCGCGCCGTCGCCGTGGATATGGAGTCGCATGTCGCGCTGGAGTTCGCGCAGGCGCGCAAAATTCCCCTCGGCGTCATGCGCGCGATCAGCGATCCCGCCGCGCGCGCCCTGCCGCCGCTTGCCGCCAAGGCTCTAACGCCCTCCGGCGACATCGATAATGCGACCGTGGCGCGCGAACTGTTCCGCGCGCCCGGCCAGATCGGGGGACTGATCCTCGCGGGCCTCGATTCCCGCGCGGCCTTCGGCTCCCTAGGCCGCTGTGGGCCGCTCCTCGGCCCGCTGCTTCGCCTCGTGCTCGCGGATCTCTGAGAGCTTCGCGACATTCTCGTCGAAGACATATTCGGCCGGGCGCTGATTATCGAGCGGGATGTCGGGCGCCATCGGGCCGGTCGTGCGCACCCCGAAGAGCGCCACCATCGCCGCCTTCCAGGGGCGCTGCACCGTGTCCTTCACGGCGCTGGCCTCGAACCCGCAATGGACCATGCAGTCGGCGCATTTCTCGTAATTGCCGACGCCATAGGAATCCCAGTTGGTTTCTTCCATGAGCTGCTTGAACGTCGGCACATAGCCTTCGCCGAGGAGATAGCAGGGGCGCTGCCAGCCGAAGACCGTGCGCAGCGGATTGCCCCAGGGCGTGCAGGCGTATGACTCGTTGCCGGCGAGGAAATTCATGAACAGGCCGGACTGTTCGAAGGCCCAGTTCCTGCCGCCGCGGCCGCGTGCGAGAATGGCGCGGAACAGCTCCTTGGTTTTCTGGCGGTTGAGGAAGTGGGTCTGGTCCGGCGCGCGCTCATAGGCGTAGCCCGGCGACACCGTCATGCCGTCCACGCCGAGCGCTGTCGTGTCGTCGAGGAATTTGGCGACCCGCGCCGGATCGGCGTCGGAGAAGAAGGTGCTGTTCGTCGTGACGCGGAAGCCCTTGGACTTGGCGAGCTTGATCGCCTCGATCGCGCGTTCGTAGACGCCTTCCTGGCTCACGGCGTGGTCGTGCATCTCCTTGTCGCCGTCGAGATGGATCGACCAGGTGAAATAGGGGCTGGGCTTGAACTGGTCGATCTTCTTGGCAAGCAGAAGCGCATTGGTGCAGACGATCGCGAATTTGCCGCGCGCGATGACGCCCTCGACGATCTGCGGCAGGTCCTTGTGCAGCAGCGGCTCGCCGCCTGCGATCACGACGACCGGCGCGCCGCACTCGTCCACGGACGCCAGCGCGTCCTCGACCGAGAGCCGCTTGTTCAGAATATGGTCGGGGTAATCGATCTTGCCGCAGCCGGAGCAGGCGAGATTGCAGCGAAACAGCGGCTCCATCATGAGAACGAGCGGGTAGCGCTTCACGCCCATGAGATGCTGCTTGACGATATAGGCGCCGATCTTCGCGACGTAACGGAAGGGTATGGACACGGCAAATTCCTGTTGTGTTGCGCGAACCTTCAAGGGGCCGCGAGACAAAAGGCGTCCGCGCGGATCACGCCGCGAGCGTCGCGCCGACCCTGCGCCTCTATCATGATTGCCCCGCAAGGGAAACCCGGGCGGGGCGCAGGCGGCGAATGGGGAAACGACGAACTCGTCGCCAAAATTTCGGTAATCGGCGAATGGAACGACCGCCTGGGCTGCTGAATTCGCTCGAGGCCCACCGCCGGAACGCCCAACGATCGTTTTTGGGGCCGCACGACAATCGCGAGCAGTGGTCGGGGAACGTTTACCGACTGATAACGTTTACAAATTCAACCGACATCGCCCGATCCGCGCAAAGCTTTTCCATAAGGACGAAAAGTCATGCCGCGCATTATCATTCATTTTTCCGCCGCGCTTGCGCTCTCATTGACATTAATTTCGGCGGCGCCCGCATCCGCGGCCGGGTTTCAGCCCCCGACCACTGTTTCAGCTCCCGGCGCCACTCAACAACAGGTCGCGATAAACGCCCAAGGCGCGGCGGTTATCGTCTGGCGGCGACATGGGGGAACCTATCCCGTCATTCAAGCTCGGCGACGAAGCGCGGCGGGCGTTTACGGACCCGTCACGACCCTGTCTCCCGCCCTGCCCGACACCAGTCAGCCCCGGGTCGCGATCAACAGGGCCGGAGACGTGTTCGTGGTCTGGTCCGCCAACGTTTCGGGTAATTGGCGCGTCTATGCGCGCGTCTGGCCCGCAAACGGCGCGGCAGGCGCGTTCAAATTGCTTTACGCTCCGGGCGTAATGCCGGAGCGCGCCAATCCGGACGTGGCGGTCGGCGACTCGGGTCCGGCCGTCGTCGTATGGCAGGGGCGCATTCCCGATCCAGTCCAGATCAGGATCATGACCCGCACCATCGCGCTCGACGGCGCGCTGGGCTCCATCGCCCATCTGTCGAATCTCGGGGGCCTCCGAACGCCGGCGAACGCCGGAAACCCGCATGTCACGGTTGCCCCCAACGGCGCCGGACTGGTGGTTTGGGAGATTGGATACAATTCCTACGACAAGGAGATACAGGCGCGACTGCGGGCGACAAACGGATCATGGGGACCAATCCAGCAACTTACGCCGGCGACGGACTGCCCGCCGAATAGTTGCGGAGACTGGAACGAGGCCCCGGAGGCCGCAATCAACGCAAGGGGCGACGCGCTCGTGGCGTGGCGACATTTCGCCGGCAGTTACGGCGGGCCACTCCCCACCAACGCCTCGACCGTGCTTGGCCGGTTCCGACCCTTCGGGGGCGGCTTCGCGCCCGTCCAAAGACTATCGGCCGCGCCCGGCGCCGGTATGCATATCCGGTCGCCGCGTGTCGGCGTCGACCGCAACGGCGGCGCGCTCGTCGTCTGGGGCCGCCATGACACGAATGTATTCCCCGCCACCGCGCAGGTCCAGGCGCGGGCGCGCGGACTCTCGGGCGCGCTGGGCCCGATCCAGAATCTCTCGCCGGTCGGCGACCCCACCGCGTCGCCCGATTTCCTTGGCCTGCGTCTCGCCATGAATCCATCGGCCTATACCGTCGTCGTATGGCACATGCGCAGAGCATCTTGTAACTGCGGCGGCGTTTTCGCCAGGGTGCGCCTCGTCAACGGCTCGTGGGCGATAGTACAGAACTTGTCGCCGCCCGCGGCGGAGGAATTGAACCCCGTGGTCGGGGTCAATCCCGTGGGAACAGCGCTCGCGGCCTGGCTCGGTCCCTATCCGAACCCCGAGCTGAGCACCTACATCAAGGCCGCCGTCTCGCCCAATTCGGCGCCGACGATCACCATTACGACGCCGGCAGACGGCGCCAACTATGCGAGGGGCAGCAGGATAGCCGCAAGCTATTCCTGTGCAGACCCGGGCGGTCCGGGGATCAGGAGCTGTGTGGGAACCGTGCCGAACGGCGCGCCGATCGACACTTCGGCGAGCGGCGTTCACGGCTTCACCGTCAACGCCGCCGATCTCGCGGGGAATGTCGCGACGCGAACCGTCCATTACACGGTTCCATGAAAGCGACCCTGTAAGCGCTCAACCAAAGTCGTCTCGGAACGGCGCCCGCCCCGCTTGCGCGCGAGCGCAAATCGGTCTCATTTCTGTCCCAGAAAGATCGGGGGCGGTTCGAGGTGACTTTGCAATGACGCAGCCTGTTTCCATCCCGCGCCCCTGCGCCCTCCGCGGAGCCGCGCATTGAACGCCCCAGCCTCCCCTTCCGCGCGGCCGGAGGCGCAGCCGCCGCGCCGATTCGGATGGCTGCGGGCGCTTTTCGCGCCGCTGAGGCGGCTTTGGGCCGGCGAACTGGATCTGGGGCGCGTCGGAATGGCCGTGGCCCTGCCGGTGCTGGCCTGGGTGTTCTACACGACCTCGTCGGGCATGATCGACATCATGCAGAAGGAGCCCGGCGACCTCGTCGGCCTCGGCGGCACCTTCGTCGCGACCACCGCCGTGCTGGTCATGCTGGCCGCGACCTCCTGGTCGCTCGGCGCCGATCTCGCCGCGCTGATCGCCCGCCGCCGCATGGCGCGTGAACGCGTGATCATCAAGACGATCGTGACGGCGGTCGTCTTCGCTTTCGTCTTCTCGATCTCGGCCTTCTTTTCCTTCACCTATTATTACAACAACATCTTCAAGCTCTCCTCCCGCAAGATCGTCGCCGAGCTGCAGCCGATGGAGCTTGCGGCGGAAGTCGTGCTCCCGGCGACCAAGCAGATCGGCGCCGCCTATGACGCGGCCTCCGCGAAGATCGTCGCGAACGCATCGTTCAAGGCCTATCTCGATTCGCTCGACGGGCTGATCGACGCCGCGCGGACCGCCGGTCCGGCGCTGCGCGAGGCCATCCGCAAGAGCCAGGAGGCGCAGCAGGCGGTTCTGGCGCAGGCCGCGAGACAGGCCGCCGCCGAGATCGAAAGCGCCCGCGCCGCGACCCGCCAGCTCGAAGACGCCCTCGCCGAGATCGCGACGCTCGAGCATAGCGTCGCCGATCTCGACGCCATCATCAAATCCAAGCAGGAGGAGATCAACGCGCTCTCGGCGACGGCGCGGCGGGAGGAGCAGCTCGCCATCGACGCCGAGCACGGCCTCGACAACCGGGGCGCGACCTGCGGACCCAATTGCAGGTCGCATCGCGCGAAGGCCGAAGAAGCGATGCGGCGCGCGGCGACCATTCGCCAGACGCTCGCCGGGCCGACGACCGAACGCGCGGCCGCCTTGAAAAAACGCGACGCGCTCGCCGCGCAGTCGATCGCGCTGAAACAGAAGGCCGAAGCCTTCGCCGCAGCCGCCGGCCGCCCCGCGCCGAAGGGCGAAGCCGCGCTCGATCTCGACGCGACCCTGCGCGATCTCACCGCGCTGCGCGACCAGCTGCGCGTCGATCCGACATGGGCGAAAGCGCGCGAGGCGAAGCCGCTCTGCGAACCGATCCTGACCGCCGCGCGCCAGTCGAATGCGACGCCATCCATCGTTCCGCGCGACTTCGCCTGCGAGCCGCAGGGGGAAGCGCGCGATCTGCTTTCCGCCCGCGACGAGGTCATCGCCGCCCGCGCCGCCTTCGACGCCAAATGCGGTCTGGAGACTGGCCTGCGCGACGAGCTTTCGGCGATCGTCGCGAAGATCCGCGCCGCTCCCGCATCGGACAAGGCCGCCGCAGCCAATGGCTTCAACGCGGCGAAAGGGCTGATCGACGCCTGCGTCGTCTCCGGCAAGGCCGCGGGACTGTCCGAAGACGATGTGCGCGAGCTTTTGAAGAAGAGCGACGCCTTTCTGCGCGCCCACTCCACGGAGCGCAACAAGTTCGAACTCGCGCGCGAGGCCTTCTGGAGCTTCACGCCGGATTCGACGATGGCGATCGGCGTCGCCATGGCGCAGGACGCCTTCCTCTTCATCATGAAATTCCTGTCGGAGATCTTCAAACGCAGTTACGAGGCGCGCGAGCGACGGCAGTTCTCCGCGCCCTTCGATCTCACCGACGACGAGGAAGAGCCCGTCGAAATGCGCGCGATGAAGGCCATGCTGCGCGTGGCGAAGCCGGCGCCGGGCGACATGAGCGAGATCGACCCGAAATCGCCCGCGCTTTCCGCCATGGCGCCCAGCGTGCGCGAAAATCTCGTTGCGATTCTCAACCGTCTGGTGCGCGACGAGATCGCCCATGTCGATCGCAAGGGCAATTACATCGTCGACAACGTCACCGTCTCGCAGATCGATTCGAGGCTCTATGCGGCGATGAAGCCGCGCGCCGCCCGCGCCTTGCGCTTCGCTGCGGAAGGCGGACCCGGCGGCGGGCCGCGGGCCTATTACGCCGACCCCGCCATGGCCGGCGCGCGCCGGCGACGCCCGACGGCGCTCGAGCGCTATCTCACGCCGGACAATACGGCTTCGGCGCCGGGCGTGGGGCCGACGTCCTGAGGGAAATTCAGCGAATCCGGCTTCGCTCCGGATTCACCTCATGGCGCGCGTTCGGCGAAAAAGCCATGCATGTCGTGAGCGCGCTCTACGCCGCGACAGGCGTCGCCTGACGGCCCGAGGGAAGGTAGCGCAGACACAATCCCGTCGGCGCGTGACGCAGGCCCGAAACAATGCTGATCTCGCGCCAGCGCGGATAATCGCCCGGCAGAAACTGCAACGCGAAGCCGACAGCGGCGAGGAAATCGCTTTCTCCGGCAAAATCCGCCGCGTCGAAATCCAGTGTGAGATCGCCGCCCGTCTCGACGCCTCTGGCGAAAACCTCCAGCATGGCGGCGCCCCAGCGCGCGCGCTCCAGCACACGACGCACGGCGACGGGATCGGGCCGCGCGACGCGCCAGCGCAGCGGTCCTTCGCCGAAGCGCGCGGATTCGTCTTCGCTCACCAGGTCGGGCGTCGCCTTCAGCTCTCCCGCCGCGACCGCGAGGCAAGCCGCCGGATTTTGCCGCCAGTCGTCGAAGGCCGCGACCCAGATCGCGGACTGCTGATGCAGCCGCCCGTGGCCGTCCTCGCCGTCCTCGGGACGAAAGCGCGCGCGCATCATCACCGCGCTCCCGCCAGCGCCCGCGCGCGCCAGGAAACAGCCCGCGCGCCGCGCCGCCTCGTCGACGAAGTCGGGCTCGAAACGCCGCAGGCCCATCAGAAGCGACGGCGAAAGCCGCCGATCATATGCGGGATCGAGTTCGCGCGAACGCCGCGTGACGCCATAGCCCGCCGTCGCGGGAACGCTCAGCGCGTGTCCTTCGGCGAGCTTGCCGTAATGCAGGCGGTAAAAGGAAATCACAGCTGTTTCGGCGTCGCCGACCGTCGAGCCCGTGCGCATCGGCGGAACCCTCGCTTAAGCTTACTCACACGCCTGCGAGGTTACGTGCGGCTGCTTAAGCAAGAATTGACGTTAACGCATTTTCTTCGGCGAGCGCGTCGAGCTGTTCGTAGGAAAAGGTAAAGGCGCTGTCGAGGCCGAGCGCCGCATAAAGAACTGGTTCGGCGGTGAGAAAAGGGCGCCAATATTCCGCATAGGCGCGCGCGCCCTCGAGCCCCGCGCGGCGAAAGCGCCGCTCGCCCAGCTGATGCGGGTCGATGTTGGGGTTCTGGAAGCGCTTGGTGAAGCCATAGGCGGAGCAGACGGTGAAACGCACCGAGACATTGCCCCGCGGCGCCTCCAGCGCGCGAAGCCGGTCCATCCACTGCGCGGCGCGCAGCGTCTTGCGCAGCACATGCAGCGCCACGTCGGGATCGCAGGCGTAGGTGAAGGCGCTTGGGCCGAGCCGCGTGAACAGCCGCTCATATTGCGAAAAGACGACGACGAGCCGCCTGAGCTTCCTGTCCTGCGCCAGCGCCAGCCGGTCGATGAGCCGCGCAAGCGTGCCCGTCCAGGCGGAATCCTCCAGCCGCACCATCGGCAGCACCATCACGATGGCCTCCGACATGAGCATCTGCCCGGCGAGCTTGGCCTTCACGTCATTGAGGATCGCGACCTCGGCGCCATCCGGCGGCACGGCGATCTCGCCGGCCGAATCGACGATTTCGAGGAGCCAGGGGCCGCGCGTCACGACCGCCGGCGGCGCCTCGCCATTCACCGAGAGCCGGAAATAATATTCGTAGGTGTCGAGCGTGTCTGTGGCGACGCCGCCATCGGCGAAATCGCGCTTGAGCCTTTCGTAGTCGCCCTGCTCGATCGTGAGAAAATCCGCCTTGCGCGACTCGACCGTCTCGGCGCGGAACTCGGCCTGCGTGATCGGCTGCAGCGTCGGCCGCAGGCGCGGCGAGTAGCCGAAGGCGCTTTGCGCGACGCAATCCGTCAACGACGCCAGCAGGGAGGTCTTGCCGCCCTTCTTCGGCCCGACGAGACAAATCGCGACTCTCTCCGTCATATCCTCTTCCCGGAAATCCGCCGCCGACCATACAGGGCGGGCGCGGCGCGGGAAAGGTGACGGGGCGGCGTCCGCCGTGATAAGCGCGGTCCCATGCTAGAAGGCCTGCCCCCCAACGGCGCCAGCCATGTGCTGCGCCTCTCCTGCGACGAGCGGCGCGCGCGCGCCGTCGCCGACATCATCGTCGAGACATTCGACCCGACCGAAACCGCCGCCGCCGCCTTCGAGGTGGACGACGGGCCAGTCTGGGCGGTCGAGGTCTATTTCGCGGACGAACCCGACGAGGACGAAATCCGCGGGCTGATCGAGGCCGTGAGCGACGCGGAAACCGCCGCGCGCGCCGAATTTTCCCAGATCGCCAAGGAAGACTGGGTGCAGAAATCGCTCTCGGGCCTGGAGCCCGTGCGCGCCGGCCGCGTTCTGGTGCATGGCTCGCACGACCGCGACCGGTTGAAGCCGAACGACATCGGCGTCGAGATAGAGGCCGCGCTCGCCTTCGGCACCGGCCATCACGGCACGACGCTCGGCTGCCTGCGCGCGCTGGACCGCATCACGAAGCGGCGCCGTCCGCGCCGCATTCTCGACGTCGGCACGGGCACGGGCGTGCTCGCCATCGCCGCCGCCAGGCTGCTGCGCCAGAAGGTCGCCTGCGGCGACATCGACCCCGTGGCGGTCGATACCGCCCGCGCCAACGCCGTCGCCAACGCCGCCCGCGCCTTCGTGCGGCCCGTTACCGCCGTCGGCCTGCGCCATACGGCGCTCTCGGGCAGATACGACCTAATATTCGCGAATATTCTGGCGAAGCCCCTGCGGCTCATGGCGCCGGCCATCGCCCGCGCGGCGAAGCCAGACGCCGAGCTGGTGCTCTCGGGCCTTCTCGCGCGCGACGTCGCGGGCGTGCTTTCCGCATACCGGGCGCAAGGCTTCTCGCTCGCCGGGCGCCGCGACATCGACGGCTGGGCAACGCTGGTGCTGCGACGGGGCGGCGCGTAACGCTCTCGCGCCTGGCGGGGACGGGCAGAAAGGCCGCGGATCAAGGCGTGAGACCATTGCCGACGGCCGCTCGCGCGACTAGCTTTGCGCTATGTTCGAAGCAAAATTCCAGACCTTCGCCGACGCCTCCTCCTCCAGCGACAGCGCCGCGCGGCTCGCCTCCCTGCGTCAGGAACTCAAACGACAGGGGCTCGACGGTTTCCTCGTTCCGCGCGCCGACGCGCATCAGAACGAATATGTGCCCAAATGCGCCGAGCGCCTCGCGTGGCTCACGGGCTTCACCGGCTCGGCCGGCTTCGCCGTCGTGCTGGAGAAACAGGCCGCGATCTTCGTCGACGGCCGCTACGTGATTCAGGTCCGTCAGGAAATCGACGAGAAACTGTTCAGGCCGCTCGACATCTCCGAGACCTCGCCCGCAAACTGGCTCGCCGATCACGCGCATCACGGCGCCCGAATCGGCTACGATCCGTGGGTGCACACCAGCGCCCAGATCGAGCGCTTCGCAAAGGCGCTGGAAGGCAAGGAAGTCACGCTCGTTCCGCTCGACGCCAATCCGATCGACGCGCTGTGGTCCGAGCGCCCCGGCGAGCCGGTCGGCGCCGTCGTCATCCATCCGCCGCGCTATGCGGGTGAAAGCGCGGCCGCGAAGATCAGGAAGCTGCGCGACGGCCTCAAGGGCGCCGACGCGGCGCTGATGTCCGATCCGCACGCGATCTGCTGGGCCTTCAACATTCGCGGCTCGGACGTCGCGCATACGCCGATTGCGCTCGCCTTCGCGCTGCTGCCAAAGGACGGCGCGCCGAGGCTCTATATCGACGGCGCCAAACTCGACGCGAAGACGCGCGCGGCGCTGGAGAAATTTCTCACACTGCGCGAGCCTTCCACGCTCATCGATGATCTGACGGAAGCGGGTCGGCGCGGCGAGACGGTCATGTTCGACACTGTCACCGCGCCCGCGAAACTCGTCGAGACGCTACGCGCGGCGGGCGGAAAGCCGCGCCTCGCCGACGACCCGGCGTCGCTCCCGAAAGCGATCAAGAACAAGGCCGAACTCGCCGGCGCACGCGAGGCGCATATTCGCGACGGCGCGGCGCTGACGCGCTTTCTCGCATGGTTCGCGGAGGCTGCGCCCAAGGGCAGGCTGACGGAGATTTCCGCGGCCGAAGCGCTGGAGACGTTCCGCCGCGAGAACGGCGATCTGCGCGACATTTCCTTCCCGACGATTTCCGCCTTCGGCGCGCACGCCGCGATCCCGCATTATCGCGTGACCGAAAAGAGCAATCTGAAAATCGGCAGGGGCGTTTATCTCGTCGACAGCGGCGCGCAATATCTCGACGGCACGACCGATGTGACGCGCACCGTCTGCGTGGGCCGCGCGTCGAAACAGTTGCGCGAACATTTCACGCGCGTGCTGAAGGGCCATATCGCGATTGCGCGCGCGGTGTTTCCGAAAGGCGTGTCGGGCGCGCAGCTCGACGCCTTCGCGCGCCGCTATCTGTGGGAGGCGGGACTCGATTTCGATCACGGGACAGGACATGGCGTCGGCGCCTATCTCTCCGTGCACGAAGGCCCGCAGCGCATCTCCAAACTCGGAACGACGCCGCTCGTTCCCGGCATGATCCTGTCGAACGAACCCGGATATTACCGCGCAGGCGAATATGGAATTCGCCTCGAAAATCTCGTCATTGTCGAAAAACGCGAGATCAAGGGCGGCGAGCGCGAGATGTATGGTTTCGAGACCATCACGCTCGCGCCCTTCGACCTCAATTGCGTCGAGCCGAAACTAATGACGCCGGAGGAGATCGGCTGGCTCAACACCTATCACGCCCATGTGCGCAAGACGCTCGCGCCGCTAGTGGATGCGACGACGCGGAAGTGGCTGCGGGAGGCGACACGGGCGATTTGAATTGGCGGACGCATAGCGCCCGCCCTCCTAACGCCACCCCTTGATAGATTCGGGCGCAACAAGGCTGGGCGCTCCTCCGCAATCGCGCGGCGACATCCTGATCGAATAACCTTTTTTGATGTACTCTTTGAGTTCTTCAATGCTTCCAACGCCTATGTAGTCTCGCTGGAATCTGGACCTGCTGGCAATGTAAAGCCCAGCGAAGCGCCCACGCTGATTCCGATGGGGGACCAAGATGCCGCCCTTCGCCGCGCCACGCGAAATCTCAGCCCAAATTTCGTTTCTGAATCCTACAGAGTGTCCATAATCGCTCATGCCGATTCCTCTCTCAGAGACCGCATGCGATACCTTTGAACGATTGGTTAGTCGAATGGATTATAGTGGATATTTGAGGATCGCTATTGTCACCAAACCATCATCCACCCGTCACACATCCTCAATCCAACTGTCACCGAAACGCAGTCGCAACGTCGTGAAAATGCAGCGCAGCGCGCCTAGCCTTGCATCATGGCGTTTACAACAGACCTCGCGACGAAGCTGACGCGCGACGCGTCATCCATTCCGCAAAATGGCCTTCAGGCTTCCTGGCTGCAACGTCTTGCCGACGCTGATCTCGCCGTCGTTCACCTCTTCTCCCGCATGGCGCAGCCCAGGGCGATCCGATATCTCGCCATCGGCGTGAGCAAGCTTGGAAATGGCTGGATCTATCTCATTCTGCTGCCGCTCGTATTCTGGGGCCTCGGCTGGAACGGCTGGCATGTGGTCCTGCTCGCGGGCCTCAACGCCGCGCTGCTGCACATTCTCTATCCGATCATCAAGCGCCGCTTCCGGCGCAAGCGCCCCTGTCATGTCGACGCGCGGCTGCCGTCGCTCTTGAAGACGCTCGACGAGCACTCATTCCCGAGCGGCCACGCCATGACCATCACCGGCGTGCTTGCGCCGATCGTGCTGGCCTGGCCGGCGATGACGGTCTCGTCGGGGATCATCGTCCTTTCCATGGCATGGTCGCGCATCGCCACGGCGCATCATTATCCCACCGACGTCATTGCCGGCGTTGCGCTCGCCGTCGTGATTGCCTTTCCGCTGTCGAGCTACGCGCTCTCCTTTTTCTGAGCGCGGCGCGCGCGACGCAAATCGCCCTTGCAGCGCTCGGAGCAGGTTTTCACCTCTTCCCAGCACTCGCGCCATTTCTTGCGCCAGGCGAATGGCCTTCCACAGGCAAGGCAGATTTTCTCGGGCAAATCCGTCTTGCTGCGTGCAGGACTCTGTCGAGGCTTGGACATGAGCCAAACATGGCGCGCGAATCTCAGCGCGCAAGTTGCGCTCTTCTGAACCGGAAGACGATCATTAACCGTCTTCCATCAGACGGCTTTAATGCATCGCGCCCAGGATGGGGGGATGCTCGAAGCGTTTGACCGGATTATTTCACGCTGGCTGCGGATGGAGTCGTTCCGACAGGTCGTCGGCTATACGATCGTCTGCACCATTTTCACGACCCTGGTCGCAGTCTGCGTCGTGGGCGGCGCGCTTTGGCCCATGCCCGATGTCGTCTTTTACTTCGGCGTCGGCATCGCGGCCTTTATTCCAATCTTCATCACCGTCCCGCTCGCATTCGTCGTGTTCTATATGCTGCTGCTGATCACCCGGACGATCGACCGTGTCGGGGCGCTCATACAGTTCGATCCGCTCACCGGCGTTTTGACGCGCGCGCATTTCCTCGGCGAGACGCAAAGGGCTTTTTCTCAGGGCGGCGTGTTCATGATGGTCGACGCCGACCATTTCAAGAAAATCAACGACACCTACGGCCACGACCTCGGAGACTCGGCGCTCAAGACTCTGGCGTCCTCTCTGACTGCGAGCGTCGGCGATTCGGGATTTGTCGGGCGGCTGGGGGGCGAAGAGTTCGGCGTCTTCCTGCCGCGCGCCACGAGCGCGCTCGCCCTGCTGATGGCGCAAACGATCAGGACGACGGTGCGCGCCAGCGGCGCCGTCATCGATGGGCGCGCGATCGGCCTCACGGTGAGCATAGGCGCCGCCGAGCGTCGCCCCGGCCGCTCGCTCGACGACGCGATCAAGGCGGCCGACATGCTGCTCTATGCGGCGAAGCGCGCGGGCCGCGACCGAGCCTTCATCGAAGGCGTCACCGCGCTCGAACCACGCGCCGACGCGACCGCGGCCTGAGAATCCTCAGGCTGCGAATGGCAGGCCGACCGGCGCAAGGTCCGGCGCCGCCGTCACGCGCCCGCGCGCGCCCTCGAGCGCGCCCGGCGCAAGCTCCAGACCCAGAAAGCGCGCGCGCTCCACCGGCCCCGGCAAGGCGAGCTTCTCGGTGAAGCGCCGCTCGAAGCCGAAGCGGCGATAATAGGGCTCGTCGCCCACGAGCAGCACCGCGCGATGGCCGAGCGCCTCGGCGCGGGCGAGCGAGGCGCGAATCATTTCCCCGCCCAAACCCAGCGAGCGAGCATGCTCGGCAACAGCAAGCGGGCCCAGCAGCAACGCGGGGCGGCGACCGCCCGCGAAGATCGGCCACAGGCGAATCGTCGCGATCAGCTCGCCCTCGTCATCCTTTGCCATGAGCGCGAGACCCGGCGCGGGCCTGCGCCCTTCACGCAGACGCTCGCAGGTCTTGAGAAAGCGCGCGGGACCGAAAGCGGCGTCGAGCAGCGCCTCGCGCGCGGGCGCATCGGCCTGCGTCTCATCGAGAATCGCGAAAGGTGGACGCGGCAGCGGCGCGGGAGCGGCGACGGGCGCGAGGATGTGAGGGTGAAGATCAAAGGTCATCTGTTCCTCCTTCAAGAGGACAAGCGACCCTCGCGCCTGGCGCGGTTACGCGCCCGCCGTACGGGACTGGTTACTTGGGTGATCGCTATCGCGCTCGCGCTTGCGCGGACGCACGGCCGGGACAGGCCCGGCCATCACGCTTGTCGGAGAGCGGCGGCGCGCTCAGATGATGAACGTCTCCAGCGGCGGGAAGCCGTTGAAGCCGACCGCCGAATAGGTGGTCGTATAGGCGCCCGTTCCCTCGATCAGCACCTTGGCGCCGATTTCAAGCGAGATCGGCAGATCATAGGGATGCTTCTCGTAAAGCACGTCGACCGAATCGCAGCTCGGACCCGCGATCACGCAAGGCGACGTGGGCGCGCCATCGGCGGGCGTGCGGATGGGATAACGAATCATCTCGTCGATCGTCTCCGCAAGGCCGCTGAACTTGCCGATGTCGAGATAGACCCAGCGCAATTCGCCCTCGGCTTCCGACTTCTTCGAGATCAGCACGACTTCCGCCTCGATGATCCCGGCGTTGCCGACCATGCCGCGGCCCGGCTCGATGATCGTTTCCGGAATGCGGTTGCCGAAATGCTTCGAGAGCGCGCGGAAGATGGCGTTGCCGTACTGCTTCACCGCCGGCACGTTCTTCAGATATTTCGTCGGGAAGCCGCCGCCGAGATTGACCATCTGCAGCGTGATTCCGCGCTCCGCGAGATCGCGGAAAATATCCGCCGCCGACTTCAGCGCGCCGTCCCACATACGCGGGTTGGTCTGCTGCGAGCCTACATGGAAGGACACGCCATAGGCGTTGAGGCCGAGACGATGCGCATGCTCCAGCACGCCGGTCGCCATCTCCGGGACGCAGCCGAACTTGCGCGACAGCGGCCATTCGGCGCCGGCTCCGTCGCAGAGAATGCGGCAGAAGACCTTCGAGCCCGGCGCGGCGCGCGCGATCTTCTCGACTTCCGCTTCGCTGTCGACAGCGAAGAGGCGAATGCCGAGTTCATAGGCGCGCGCGATGTCGCGCTCCTTCTTGATCGTGTTGCCGAAGGAGATGCGGTCGGGCGTCGCGCCGGCGGCCAGCGTCTGCTCGATCTCGACGACGGAGGCCGTGTCGAAGCAGGAGCCCAGCGAAGCGAGCAGCGACAGCACTTCCGGCGCCGGATTGGCCTTCACCGCGTAAAAGACGCGCGTGTCGGGCAACGCCTTCGCGAAGCCGAGATAGTTTTCGCGCACGACGTCGAGATCGACGACGAGGCAGGGGCCCGTGTCGCGGCCTGCGCGGCGACGGTCGGCGAGGAATTCGTGGATACGGTCGGTCATTGCGGCATCCCCTTCGAAGGGCGCGATGCGAGGCGCGCCAGGAACCAGTTGCTTCGGCGGATGCACGACGTCCTTCGTTCGCGCGTGGTGGAGACGCGACGAACGCTGATGCGCCAGCAATCCAGGACCGCGTCACGCTTGCGCGCAAACGATCCGGTGATGCGCCGTAGGCCGGTCAGACGACGAAAATCACGCGCGTCAGCGCATGCGTTTCGATCCGAACAGCCATCGATTGGAAGGGGAAGTTCCCTTTCCGCACGCCCGGCAAGAAAGACAAGCCTCTTCGGTGCGTCGACCTTTGGAGGGCCGACAGAGACCAAAAAAGCCCGGTCCGTCGTTGCTTTAAGTCGCGATCCTCCGTTGAGGGCGGAGTTCGCCGGTTCGCCTCCGGCTGCCGGTTTTATTCCGACGGTTGACCGGCCTCTTGTCCGGATCCCCGCCGACCGACACACGACCACAGGCACGTGCGATTTGGGCAAGTCGGTAGATACGCGCTTTTGCAGCGAACACAAGAGCTTTTTGACCGTGCGCCGCAATAAATTCGCGAGGGGCGCAGAACTGCAACAGCCGCCAAGCCCAAGTGCGCTGCGGGATCGGCGGCGGAATGCGCCGCATTACTCCGCAGTCGCGCGATCCCGGGCGGAGTTACATAAACTTACAAGTGCTTGCGCAGCTTCAGCGATGTCGTTACAGCAGCGACTTCCGCGCATTGCGCCCCGCGCGGCGGGGCGCCACCTTCCGGAAACGAAAATGACCGAATTTACCCGGCGCCATTTCATCGGCGCCGCCGCGGCAGCCGGCTTACAGATGACGCTGCCATCCCAGGCTCAACCCGCCAATCCTGCTCCGCAGTTTGGCTTCGACGACGTCCTTCGGCGCGCTCAGGATCTCGTGAAAGCGCCCTTCGAGGACGCCGACGCGAAACTGCCCGATCCCTTCGATTCGCTGGATTTCGACACCTGGCGCGACCTGCGTTTCAAGGAAGACCACGCGATCTTCTCCAATGTCGCGGGCGGTTTCCGTCTCCATACCTTTCACCGCGGCTTCCTGTACCGGCGCGGCGTCACCATCAATGTGATTCGCGACGGCATTGCCTCGCCGATCCCCTATTCGCCGTCGTTGTTTGACTACGGCAAGCTGAAGGTTGAAAAGGCGCCGCCGGTCAACATGGGTTTCGCCGGCTTCCGCCTGAACTTTCCGGTGAACGACCCCCACGCCCATGACGAGGCGATCTCCTTTCTCGGCGCGAGCTATTTTCGCTTCCTCGGCCGCGACCAGCAATATGGCCTGTCGGCGCGTGGACTCTGCGTCGAGGCGGGCACCCCGAAGGAGACCTTCCCCTTCTTCCGCGAATTCTGGGTCGAGACGCCGACGGCGGGAAGCAATCACGTCACGATCTACGCGCTGCTCGACGGCGAGGCGGCGACCGGAGCCTACAAGTTCGATCTCACTGTCGGCCAGGAAAGCACGATGGACGTGCAGGCGACGCTGTTTGCGCGCCGCGCCGGCGTGAAGTTCGGCCTGGCGCCGCTGACGTCGATGTATCTCACCGGCGAGAACGACCGTCACGTGCACGACGGCTATCGCAACGAGCTGCATGATTCGGACGGGCTTCTTGTTCACAACGCCTCGGGCGAATGGCTCTGGCGGCCGCTCGCCAATCCGACGCGCGTGCGCTCGACGTCCTTCTTCGACTCCAACATTCGCGGATTCGGCCTGCTGCAGCGCGACCGGACCTTCGAATCCTATCAGGATCTCGATCTCGCCTATCAGAACCGTCCCACCTATTTCGTCGAACCGGCGGGCGACTGGGGCGCCGGCCGCGTGGAGCTGATCGAGCTGCCGACGACGGACGAAACGAACGACAATGTCGTCGCTGCATGGACTCCGGCAAATCCGCTGGAGCCGGGCAAGCCCTATACGTTCAGCTATCGGATTACAGCGGGGCTCGACATGCCGCGCCTTACGCCGAACGGCCATGTCGTGAACACCTTCGAGGCGCCTGCCCGCGCGCTCGGCTCGGCCGAGCCGGACAATCCGACCGCGAATCGCTTCCTCGTCGATTTCGCCGGCGGCGATCTCTCCTATTACGTTTCGGACCCCGGCCAGATCGAGGTCGTCGCCACGACGACCTGCGGACGCGTGCTTCGAACGGGCATTGCGCCGAACGTGAATATCGGCGGCGTGCGCGCCATGATCGACATCGGCTGCAAGCCGGGAGAAACGACGGACATCCGTGTTTTCCTGCGCGCGAACGGCCGCACGCTCACGGAGACCTGGACCTATCCCTGGACGGCGCCGGCGGCGTGAGTCAGGCGGGCAGGAACAGCCCGCCGACGAGAACGGCCATGGCGACGAAGAGAAGCGCCAGATAGGGCCAGGCGATCCTCGGCCTCGACATGTAGCAGCGCATCATGGCCATGAGCGCGGGGTCGGTTTGCTGTTCAGGCGTCACTGTCTTCTCGCTTTGTCATCAACGAAACCGCTCCAGGTCGAAGCTCTCGATGTCGCGCAGCAACTCTATGAAGGCGGTCGCCCAATAGTCAGCGACCGCCTCGCCCTTACCGGCCGTGGCTTTCGTGGCGTCGCCCATGGCGCCGGCGGGCGACAGATCCTGCGCCATCCAGCCGAAGCCCGCGGGTCTGTCCGCGCGCAGCCAGGCGAAATCGCGCTCGAAATCGAGCGTCGCGGGCGGGAAGTTCTTCGCTCGCGCCATGTCGACCAGTTCGGGGCGGAAAGCGAGCATCAGCGACGTCTCGATCTCGCCGCCATGGATGCCGTGGCGCTGCTCCTGCGCCGGGAAAAGCCCGTCCGGATAGCCGAAGCGCGCCCATGAGCAGGTGACGGCGAGGACGCCGAAGCGAGCGCGCAGGTCGAGCGCGACCTGCGAAATGAGCGCCGAATTGCCGCCATGCGAATTCATCAGCACGAGCTTTTTCACGCCCGCGCGAACGACGCCTTCGGCGATCTCGCCCAGCATTCGCGCCGCCGTCTCCTGTGACAGCGACAAGGTGCCGGGAAAATCGCGATGCTCGATCGAGACGCCGACGCTCTGGACCGGCAGGAAGACCGCTTCCAGATCTTCGGGCAGCCGCATCGATACGCGCTCGATGCAGCCTTCCATGATCATGGCGTCGACGCCGAGGGGCAGATGGGGCCCATGCTGCTCGACGGCCGCGATCGGGAGCACGGCGATGACGTTCGCCATGTCGTGCGCGCGCATGTCGCGCAAGGAGAGTTCGGACCAGTAAGGCGACGCAAGCATGCCGCGATCATAAGCCCCATCGCGCCCGAAAGGTCAAAAGCGCGATCGGGCCCGCGCTCACTCCATGCCCGGCCCGCCCATGCCGCCGCCCATCGGGCCGCGACCATGCCCCCGGCCCATGCGTTCCCGAATCGCCGATCTCAGAAGGGCTCCGAAACGGCGCTTCTGCGCGTCGTCGAGACTGTCATAGAGCGGCTTGGCGGCGGTCGAGAGCTTCTCCATTTCGCCGGAGCGCGCGGCGAGGTTTCGCGCGCGCCGCTGCAGCGCGCCGATCGGGTCCGTGTCGAACAGGCCGGGACCCGTTTCGCGCATTTCCTCCACTCGGGCGATCCGCGCCTTGGCTATGTCGCGCATCGCGGTCTCCAGCGCCGGCCAATTCTTTTCCTGCTCGGGGGTGAGCTTCAGCCCCGCCTTCAGGGCGGCGATGCGCGCGTCGGCGAAGGCGGACATGTCCTCGGACGAAAAATGCCGCCGGCTCGAAAATGGCTCGGCGGGCGCCGCAAGCGCCGGAGAAAAACAAACGACTGAAATGGCGGCGGCTGCGACGAATATGAATTTTCTCATGATGGCTCTGTCTCCCTTTCGCGCGCGCCAAAATTTCGTCCTCTGGCGGCGGGCAATTTAAACTTCTGCGATCGCTCGCTATATCTAGGGCAGGCGCCGCAGCGCCCAAGAGATAATGGACAGGATCATGTCGAAAAACTTCTCCCGTCGCGAGAGCGTGCGTTTCCTCGGCGCAGCGGCCTGCGCGCTCTGCATCGGCGCCGCGCGCGCTGACGACGCGAAAAAAATGGTCGTTCACAAGAGCGCGACCTGCGGCTGTTGCGGCAAATGGGCGGCGAGGATGCGCGAGGCCGGCTATGTCGTCGAGGAAATCATCGAGACCGACATGAAGGCGGTGAAGGCCAAACTCGGGGTTCCTGAGAAAATGGCCTCCTGCCACACGGCGGAAATCGACGGCTACATCGTCGAAGGCCATGTGCCGGCGCAGGCCATCGCGCAATTGCTGAAGGATCGCCCGAAGGTCGTCGGGATCGCCGCGCCCGGCATGCCCGCGGGCTCGCCCGGCATGGAGATGGGCGAAGCGGAGGTTTATACGCTGTATTTGTTCGACGCCGCCGGCGCGCGTGAATTCGGCAAATGGGTGGGCGACAAGCCGGCCTGAGTCCCGCCAGCCTGATCGTCCGCCAGGTTCAGCCCCAGATAGCGGGCGGCGCCCCTGCCCGCCGCGAATCCGGTGGCGAAAGCCGCCTGCAGCAGATAGCCGCCGGTCGGCGCGTCGAAGTCGAGCATTTCGCCCGCAACGAAAACGCCCGGCAGCCTCTTCAGCATCAGATCGGAGTCGACCTCGTCGAAGCAGACGCCGCCGGCCGAAGAAATGGCGCGCTCCAGCCCGGCGACGCCCGTCACGGTCAGCGGCGCGTTCTTGATCAGCTCGGCCATCGCCTCCGCGTCGCGCGGCAGACCCTCGGGTCGCGCTTCGCGCAGGAGGCCAATCTCTGCCTTCGAGAAGCCGGCGCGGCGCAGAAAAGTCGCATGCGACTGTTTCGGCGGCCGGCGCGAGAGCTTGCGGGTCAGACAGGCGGGCGAGGTGTCGGGCCGCAGATCGACGAAAAGCGTCGCCCTGCCCTCGCGCTCGACCGCCTCTCGAAGGCGGGACGACAGGGCGTAGACCGGTCCGCCCTCGAGACCCGTGCGCGTGACGACCATGTCGCCGCGCGCGCCCGCGCCGCCGTGGCGCAGCATGACGGTCTTGATCGGTTGGCCCTCGAAATCACTGCGAAACAGCGAACTCCATTCCACCAGCGCCCCGCTGTTGGCGGCCGACAGCGGCGTCACCGCGACGCCCACGGAACGGAGCCGCCCGGCCCAGACGCCGTCGGAGCCGAGCTTGGGCCAGGAAGCGCCCCCGAGCGCCAGCACGACCGCGTCGACGCGGCGGATGATTTCGTCGCCGTCCGGCCCCTGCAGCCGCAAAACCCTCTCGCCTGCGAAACCCCGGAAGGCGTGGCGCGTCGCGATCGTCACCCCGAGGCTCTGCAGCCGCAAGAGCCAGGCGCGCAGGAGGGGGGACGCCTTGAAGCTTGCGGGGAAGACGCGGCCGCTGGTGCCCACGAAAGTGGCCTCCCCCAGCTCCGCGCAAAAGTCGCGCAGGGCCTGCGGCGGCCAGGCGCGGATGAAGGGCGCGACGCGCTTTGCTCCCGCGCCATAGCGTGAGATGAAGCGGTCGAGATTTTCGCTGTGGGTGATGTTCAGACCGCCGCGGCCGGCCATGAGAAATTTGCGCGCGGGGCTCGCCTTGTGCTCATAGATGGTCACGCGGGCGCCAGCGCGGGCGAGCGCCTCGGCCGCGAAAAGCCCGGCGGGCCCCGCGCCGATCACGGCGCAGAACGGAGCGACGGCGTCCTTAATGAGAGCGGCCTCCACTGGAGCGGCGGCGGTCAAACGGTTCAATGGCGGATGGCGTTCGCCCATCTCTTCTAGCGCCTGTTCGCCGGCGTTGGTCTCCCACTTCAGTTAGCATGGCGCTCCCAAAGGCGGAAGAAATCTTGAATGACCAGCAATGACGTGCAGCAAATTGACGCAGCCGGCGCGCGCTTCGATTTTCTCGTGGCGCCAGAGGCGGCCGGCGCCCGGCTCGACCGCTTCCTAGCCGAGCGTCCGGAAATCGTGGACGCGCATCTTTCGCGCAGCCGCATCAAGGCGCTGATCGAATCGGGCCGCGTCAGCCTTCGCGGCGCCGCAATACGCGACCCGGCGAAGAAACTTGCGGCGGGCGACGCGGTGTCGCTGGACGTGCCGCCCCCCGAGCCCGCCGAACCGCAGGCCGAGGAAATCGCGCTCGACATCGTTTACGAGGACGCGCATCTCATTGTCATCGACAAGCCGGCGGGTCTCGTCGTCCATCCGGCGAGCGGACATGAGAGCGGCACGCTGGTCAATGCGCTGATCGCCCATTGCGGCGAGAGCCTTTCCGGCGTCGGCGGCGTGAAGAAGCCCGGCATCGTGCATCGCATCGACAAGGATACGACGGGGCTGCTCGTCGTCGCCAAGACCGACGCGGCGCACCACGGCCTGTCGCGCCTCTTCGCCGACCATGGCCGCACGCTATCGCTGACGCGCGAGTATCTCGCTTTCGTCTGGGGCGTTCCCGACCGCGCGCATGGGACGATCGAAACCTCGCTCGGTCGTCATTCGATCCAGCGCGAGAAGATGGCGGTGGTGCCGGAAGCGCGCGGGCGCGAGGCGATCACCCATTGGGAGAAGGTCGCCGATTACGGCGTGGCCTCTCTTGTGCGCTGCCAGCTCGAGACCGGCCGCACGCATCAGATCCGCGTGCACATGGCCCATATCGGCCATCCGCTGATCGGGGACTCGACCTATGGCGCCGGGTTCAAGACCAAGGTCGCCAAACTGCCGGAGGCGGCGCGCGCGGCTGTGGAGAAGCTCGGCCGGCAGGCGCTCCATGCCGCGACGCTCGGATTCGAGCATCCGATCACCGGCGAGGAGATGATGTTTACGAGCGAGCTGCCGGACGATCTGGCCGCGCTGATGGCGGCGCTGGAAGGGTAGTCCGCCGAATCATGGTAACAAAACGGCCATGACGCCGCAGGATTTCATCAGGAAATGGAAGAACCACGCGCTGACCGAACGGGCGTCGGCGCAGGAGCATTTCATCGATCTCTGCCGGCTCTTCTCGCACCCGACGCCCGCGGAAGCGGACCCGGAAGGCAAGGAATTCGCCTTCGAGAAAGGCGCCGCCATCACGGGGGGCGGCGACGGCTGGGCCGACGTCTGGAAGAAGGGCCATTTCGCCTGGGAATACAAGAAGCGCCGGCGCAATCTCGACGAGGCGATGGCGCAGCTTGCGCGCTATGCGGCGGCGCTGGAGCATCCGCCGCTGCTCGTCGCCTGCGACACGATCCGCTTCCAGATCCTCACGACCTGGACGAATCTCGAAACCAAGAAATACGAGTTCGAGTTAGAGGACCTCGCGGAGCCGGAGAAATTCAGGCTCCTGCGCGCCGTCTTCCACGACCCGGAGGCGCTGAAGCCCAAGCGCACCCGCGCGATGATCACCGCGGACGCGGCGAGCAAGTTCCAGACGATCTCCGACGCGCTGCAACAGCGCCATCCCGACCGCGAGGCTGTGGCGCATTTCGTCAACCAGCTCGTCTTCTGCTTTTTCGCCGACAGCGTGAAGCTTTTGCCCGAGGGGTTGCTCAAGTAGCTGCTGAACACGGCCGAGCGGCGCCCGGCGAAGTCGAAGGATTATTTCGACAAGCTCTTCGAGCAGATGGAGAAGGGCGGCGAGTTCGACCTGACCGACATTGCGTGGTTCAACGGCGGCCTTTTCGACGGGCGGCGCGCGCTGCCGCTGCAACATGGGGAAATCCAGCTTCTCTTCGCGGCGACGGGCCTCGACTGGAGCCTCATCGACCCCACCATTTTCGGCACGCTGTTCGAACGCTTTCTCGATCCCGACAAGCGCGCGCAGATCGGCGCCCATTACACCGACCCCGACAAGATCATGCTGACGTCGAGCCGGTCGTTCTGCGCCCGCTGCGGCGCGAATGGGAGGCGTTGCGGGCGGAAATCGAAGCGGTCATGGCGCCCGCGCGCGAGGCGGGGCTGGCGGGACGCAAGGGGCAGGCGCAGCAGGGCAAGAAAATCGCCGAGGCGCGCGCGAAGGCCGCGCGGCTGCGCGACGACTTTATCGAGCGGCTCGCGAATCTGCGCATTCTCGATCCCGCCTGCGGCTCGGGCAATTTTCTTTATCTCGCGCTGCAGGGGGTCAAGGACCTCGAATATCGCGTCGTCAATGAATGCGAGACTTTGGGCCTCGACCGCCCCGCCATGATGCGCGTCGGGCCGGAGATTTTGCACGGAATCGAGATCAACCCCTTCGCGGCCGAACTTGCCCGCACGACGATCTGGATCGGCGACATTCAGTGGGGGATCAAGAACGCGATCTATTCGCGCCCCTCGCCGATCTTGCGCAAGCTCGATTCGATCGAGTGCCGCGACGCGGTGCTGACGCCGGAGGGGAAAGAAGCCGAATGGCCGGACGCGGATTTCATCGTCGGCAATCCGCCGTTTCTTGGCGGCAAGCTGCAGCGCAAGGGCCTGGGCGACGCTTACGTCGATATGCTTTTCAAGGCCTATGACGGCGCCGTTCCCGCCGAGGCCGATCTCGTCTGTTACTGGTTTTCGAAAGCATGGCGCGCGGTTGTGAGCGGAAAGGCGCGGCGCGTCGGGCTCGTCTCCACCAATTCCATTCGCGGCGGCGCCAACCGGCGCCTGCTGGAGCCCATCGCGCAGGCGGGCGCGATTTTCGAGGCGTGGAGCGACGAGCCCTGGATTCTCGACGGCGCGGCGGTGCGGGTGAGCATTGTGTGTTTCCATGCGCCCCAAGAAAGCGCGCGAGCCGCTCCACAAGACCCTCATGCTGAGGAGGCTGCGGAGCAGCCGTCTCGAAGCACGAGGGCCGCAACCTCCTCCACCGACCCTCATGCCGAGGAGGGCGCGCAGCGCCCGTCTCGAAGCACGGGGGCGGCAACCTCCTCCACCGACCCTCATGCCGAGGAGGGCGCGCAGCGCCCGTCTCGAAGCACGAGGGCCGCAACATCCTCCACCGACCCTCATGCTGAGGAGGGCGCGCAGCGCCCGTCTCGAAGCACGAGGGTCGGCGCCGCAACCTCGTCCTTCGAGACGGCTCCTTCGGAGCCTCCTCAGGATGAGGTTGCTTGTCGGCTCGACGGCGTTGCGGTTGCGAGGATCAATGCGGATCTGAGCGTAGGGCTCAACATAATCGAAGCGAAGCGACTTTCGGAAAATGAAGATATTTGCTTCGAAGGCTTCAAGAAGTACGGGCCGTTCGATGTTTCCGGTGGTGTCGCGCGAGCATGGCTACGTGAGCCGCAAAATGCGAACACGCGGCCAAACTCGGACGTGATCAAGCCGTGGCTAAACGCCATGGACGTGATGCGCAATAACTCCGACACTTGGGTTATAGATTTCTCTGGGCTTTCAGAAAAAGAGGCGGCGTTCTTTCAAGAGCCATTCAAATATGCGCAAGCCAATGTTTTTCCTATCCGCGCATATGATCGTGCAAAAAGAACGAGAGAAAATTGGTGGCTCTTTGAACGAGACCGCCCCGCGTTGCGCAAAAAGCTTCGCACTATGCAACGCTTCATCGCAACGCCTGTTGTGGCCAAGCATCGCACTTTCATCTGGTTGGATAGTCGTTGCTTGATCGCAAATCTTCTTGATGCCATCGCGCGCGACGACGACACGACCTTCGGCATTCTCCACTCGCGCTTTCACGAAGCCTGGTCGCTGCGCCTCGGCACCTCGCTCGAAGACCGCCCCCGCTACACGCCCACCACCACTTTCGAGACCTTCCCCTTCCCGGAAGGACTCACGCCAGACATCCCCGCGGAGAAATACGCCGGCGACCCCCGCGCGAAACGTATCGCGCAGGCCGCGAAGAAGCTCGACGAGTTGCGCCGCAACTGGCTCAACCCGCTCGATCTCGTCGTGATCGAACCCGAGGTCGTTCCCGGCTACCCGGACCGCATATTGCCGAAAGACGCGCAGGCGGCGGCGATCCTGAAGACGCGCACGCTCACCAATCTCTACAACGAGCGCCCCCAATGGCTCGTCAACGCCCACGCCGAACTCGATAAGGCCGTCGCGGCCGCCTATGGCTGGCCGGAGGATATTTCGACCGAGGACGCGCTGGCGAAATTGCTGGAGCTGAATCTGCAACGAGCGGCAGAATGAGCCGCCGCCATCGTCGACGGCGCTGCTGAAGCGCCGCCCCCGCCCTCCCCGCGAGGGGGAGGGAAAAGGTGGCGGCCCGCGCCGGGTCCCCGCTTACTCCACCAGCGCGCCGGCCTTTTTGCCGAACTTCTTGCGGTCGTTGGGGTCCAGATAGACCTTGCGCAGGCGGATCGATTTCGGCGTCACTTCCACGCGCTCGTCATCCTCGATATAGGCCAGCGCCTTTTCGAGCGTCATCTGGATCGGCGGCGTCAGGCGCACGGCCTCGTCCTTCGACTGCGTGCGGATGTTGGTGAGCTGCTTGCCCTTCAACACGTTGATTTCGAGATCATTGTCGCGCGTGTGCTCGCCGACGATCATGCCGCGATAGACCTTCCAGCCCGGCTCGATCATCATCGGGCCGCGATCCTCGAGCTTCCACATGGCGTAGGCGACCGCCTCGCCCTGATCGTTGGAGATCAGCACGCCGTTGCGGCGACCCTGAATCTCGCCGCGATGCGGGGCATATTCGTGGAACAGCCGGTTCATGATCGCCGTGCCGCGCGTGTCGGTCAGAAGCTCGCCCTGATAGCCGATGAGGCCGCGGGTCGGGGCGTAGAAAACGAGGCGCAGGCGCCCGCCGCCGGAGGGGCGCATCTCGATCATCTCGGCTTTGCGCTCGGCCATCTTCTGCACGACGACGCCCGAATGCTCCTCGTCGACGTCGATGACGACTTCCTCGATCGGTTCGAGAATTTCGCCGTCCTCGCCCTTCTTGAACACCACCTGCGGACGCGAGACGCCGAGCTCGAAGCCCTCGCGGCGCATGTTTTCGATCAGGATGCCGAGCTGCAACTCGCCGCGACCCGAGACGATGTAGGCGTCGCCCTGAGGCGAGTCCTCGACGCGCAGCGCGACATTGCCCTCGGCTTCCTTATAGAGCCGCGCGCGGATCATGCGGCTCGTCACCTTGTCGCCCTCCGTGCCCGCGAGCGGGCTGTCGTTGACGAGGAAGGTCATGGACAGGGTCGGCGGATCGATCGGCTGCGCCTGCAGCGGCTCGTTCACGTCGAGCGCGGCGAGCGTGTCGGCGACGTTGAATTTTTCGAGGCCCGCAATGGCGACGATGTCGCCGGCCTCCGCCTCCTCGATCGGCTGACGCTCGATGCCGCGGAAGGCGAGAATCTTGGAGACGCGGCCCTGCTCGACCACCTTGCCCGTGCGGTCCAGCACCTTCACCGGCTGGTTCGGCTTCACCGAGCCGGAGAAAACGCGGCCGGTGATGATGCGGCCGAGATAGGGATTCGCTTCGAGCAGCGTGCCGAGCATGCGGAACCCGCCCTCCTCGACCTTCGGCGGCGGCACATGCCTCACGACGAGATCGAACAGAG
Source organism: Methylocystis sp. ATCC 49242 (assembly GCF_000188155.2). Lineage (NCBI taxonomy): Bacteria > Pseudomonadati > Pseudomonadota > Alphaproteobacteria > Hyphomicrobiales > Methylocystaceae > Methylocystis > Methylocystis sp. ATCC 49242. The sequence continues at coordinate 3,861,453 of NZ_KE124774.1, read as the reverse complement.
GCGCCATGCCGTCCTGCGGCCCCTCCGGCTCCTCGGCCATCCAGCCCTGCTTGGCGGAGCCGTAGATGATCGGGAAATCGAGTTGCTCGTCGGTCGCGTCGAGCGCGGCGAAGAGGTCGAAGACCTCGTTGACGACCTCGGAAACGCGGGCGTCCGGCTTGTCGACCTTGTTGACGCAGACGATGGGCTTGAGGCCGATCTTCAGCGCCTTGCCGACGACGAATTTCGTCTGCGGCATCGGGCCTTCGGCGGCGTCGACGAGCACGATGGCGCCGTCGACCATGGAGAGGATGCGCTCCACCTCGCCGCCGAAATCGGCGTGGCCGGGCGTGTCGACGATGTTGATGCGGACATCCTTCCAGGCGATCGAGGTCGCCTTAGCCATGATGGTGATGCCGCGTTCCTTTTCGAGATCGTTCGAATCCATGACGCGTTCGGCGACGCGCTGGTTTTCGCGGAAGGCGCCCGACTGCTGGAGGAGCCTGTCGACGAGCGTGGTCTTGCCGTGGTCGACGTGGGCGATGATGGCGATGTTGCGCAGCTGCATGTAACCGGCCGGCCTTCAATGAAAACAGCCGCGAACGCTTCCTGTCGCGCCCGGTCGGGGCGAAGCTTCGGAGGAAGACGGAGGCGCGGCTTATGTTGCGATGCAGCGTCTCTTATCCCAAAGCGCGGGAATTTGGAACAAGAATCGCCCGTCCGGCCCGGCGGGCCCTCGGAAAAGGGGCGCGCCGGCAGCCGGTCGGGGTGAAAATGGATCAGGCGCGCGGCAGCTGATGAGCCGGGAAGCTCACCACCTTCCCCTCCTTGGCCAGAACCCGGCGGCGCTCGCGAATGGCGCGGCGGGCCTGATCCAGCGCCAGCGAAACCACATGCAGTCCCGGCGCCTCGGCGCTGCGCAGGCTGCGGTCGGCGAGCGCATGGGCGAGAACATCGTCCACCGTGCGCTCATATTCGTCGAGTTCGGCGACGGTCGCGGCGTTGCGCGCCGCCTGCAGGATTTCGAGCAATTGCTCGGCGAGCTGCTCGGTGTGGCGGTGGACGCTCGTGTTGAACCGGCTCGCCAGCGCCGCCGCGCCCGAGCCGACGAGCGAGAGCAGCATCGCGCCGATATAGAAAAAGTCGCCATATTTGTCGAAAAAGCTCTCGGATTCGTCTTTGAGAAATTCGGCCGTCCCCGCATGCGCCGGAACCACGGCGCTCTTTTCGGTCGAAGGCGCCTCCATGGCGTTGGCGAGGGGCGCCGCCACCGCAATAGCGGCGCGGCCGGCGAAAAAGAGCCGCGTCACTTCCCCCGCCCAGTCGTTGGGAAGCTCGCGGCGCGCGGCGAGGAGGACGCTGACGCTGGAGCTCTCGATATTTTCGGCCGGGCGCGGCGGATCGCCGCCGAAGGCGCCCTGCATCACCTCCGTCGGCTCCAGCGCGGGCGTGTGATTGGCGATGGCCTTCGCCTCGCTGATGGGGATGAAGACGGGCGCCTTGAGATTCGCCGCGGCGATGGCCGCGACGGCGTCATGCGCGACGGCGCTCTGCATGGGCGCCACCGTGAAGAAGGCGTCGACGCGCTTATCCTTCAGCGCCATTCTGATCTCGGCGGGCGAAACCGTCGTCAGCTTCACGGCTTTCATAGGCACGTCGGACTGCGCGAGAATGCGCTCGAAAATCCGTGCGCTGCGCTCCGGCGCGCCCGCCTCCACGATCAAGCCGACGCGCTTGCCGCGCAGATCCGCGACTTTCTTCAGCCTCGAACCGCCCGGCGCGACGAGCAACGCGGTGTCGCGATGAAGAATGACCAGCGCCTGCGTGGCCGGCGACAGCGCATCGTCGGCGTGAACGACCGCAAGCTCTGTCGTTCCGGAATCGAGCGCGGCGGCGGCGTCCTGAACGGGCACGAGATGAAGGCGAAACTGTTCGCGCTGCCGGGCGAAGACATGGGCCGCCGCCGACAGCAGGCGGAAATCCTCGGCGCCCTGCGGGACGGCGACGCGCAGCACCGTCGGCCGGGTGTAAAAATAGAGGGCCGCCGCCGCGCCGCCAACGGAGACCAGAAGAGCGGCGATGATGGCGAAAAGCGCTTTGCGCATCGAGGAGCCCCGGTGAAACGCTCACAAGGGGTAAACTATGCAAAATCCGGGTTTCTTGAAGGCAGTTCGGTCACATGACGTGAATTTTGTCGGGCAATTCGTTCTCCCCCGCGCCCGGCGGCGCGCAGCGGGCGAGCAGCCGCGCACATTCCCGGATAGCGGCGACAAAACCGTCGGCGCAGCGCCCTTCGCGCATGCAGGCGAGCAAGGGGTCTAGCGCGCTCTGCCACTCCTCATTGGAGATTTTGCCCGCAAGACCGTCATCGGCGACGATGCGCGCATAATGTTCGGCGAAGGAGACGAAGATCAGCACGCCGGTGCGCCCCTTCGTTCCCGCGACGCCGAGCAGGTGGAATTGCTCGATCGCGGCGCGCTGCGCGCGCGTGCGCTTCACGAGGCGCGGCGTCAGCGCGAAACGCAGCGGCGGCCAGGAGATGATCGCCGCCGAAAATATGAAGATTGCGATCTGCGCGGCGTAGATCGTCTTCGTCGAAAGATCGGTGAAGACCGCCATCGGCCAGGGCGCGACAAGCGCGATGAAGGCCGCCCAGAGCGGCGGCGCATAGGCATAGTCGGAAGAGCGCCGCGCGAGGGCGCAGACGATCTCGCCCGAGGTTTCCTTTTCGGCCTCCCGGATCGCCTCCGCGATGCGCTCATAGTCGGCGGTCGTGAACTGCATCACCAATCCCCCGATGCGCCGCCGCCGCCCGACGAGCCGCCGCCGCCGGAAAAGCCGCCGCCGTCGCCGAAACCGCCGCCGCCTCCCCAGGAGCCGCCGCCGAAATTGTCGCCGCCCCATGTATCGCCGCCGGGCGGAATGATGATGATCGGCGGTCCGCCGCGCCGGTAGCGGCGGTAATGAGTCGGCCGCCCGCCCGCATTTCGCGCCATATAGATGAAGATGAAAATGAACAGGGCGAAGATCAGCAGCGGAAACAGCTGATCGAACAACGTCGGTTGGGGCGGAACCTTCTTCACCCATTCCGCCGAGTCGCCGCTCAGGACTTCGATAATCCCCTCGACGCCGCGTTCGACGCCGCCATTGTAATCGCCCGCCTTGAAGCGGGGCGCGACGGCGCTCGTCAGAATGACCTTGGAGAGCGCGTCGGTGAGCGAGCCCTCCAGCCCATAGCCAACCTCGATGCGCATCTTGCGCTCATTGGGCGCGACGAGAAACAGCACGCCGTTATTTTTCTTGGCCTCGCCGAGTTTCCAATAGCGGAAAAGGCCGTTGGCGTAGGTCTCGATGTCGTAACCGTCGAGCGATTTGAGCGAAGCGACGACGAGCTGGATGCCGGACTTGTTCTCGAGATCCCTGAGTTTCGACTCGAGCCCCGCCCGCGTGGACGCCTGAAGAATCCCCGCCTGATCGACAATGCGGCCGGTGAGTTCCGGGTAATTCGGCGCGGCGAAGGCGAGCGCGGCGAAGAGCGTGAAGACAATTACGAGCAACGCGCGCAATGGAGCCGCCGACGGGCGAACGCGCGTTGGGACGGAGGCGGGGGCGCCGCTCATGTCAGCCGCCCGCGCAACGCGCGCAGCGCCCGGCGATCTCGACGACGCGGGTGCGCGCCTTGAAGCCGGCCTCGCCGGTCAGCGCTGAAAGCTCGCGCGCAAGACCCGTCGAGGTCGCCTCCTTCACCTCTCCGCATTGTTCGCAGATGAGAAACACGACCGGCTCCTCGGCGCCGTGCGAATGACCGCAGACGACGAAGGCGTTCTTCGATTCGAGGCGGTGCGCGAGCCCATTGTCGAGCAGAAACGCGAGCGCGCGATAGACAGATACGGGCGCGGGGCGCTTGCCGTCGGCATCGGCCATGAGGTCGATCATCTCATAGGCGCCGACCGGCCGATTGGCCTGGGTAAGAATGTCGAGCGCGCGGCGGCGCGCCGGCGTGAGGCTCGCGATCTTCGCCTGCAGCGCGGCGTCCTGCGTCGAATGGCTGGTCATGGAGCTATTGTAGCGGGGCGGGACGCGAAAAACGAGGCCGGCGCGGGCCTGGCGAGAGACGCGTCGCCGATAGCTGAAAAAAATCTTTCGAGAAAGACAAAGTCACAGACGCTCGGGCTCACGTCTGGAAATATCCGACAAAGATCAGGCCATATCGCTTCAGCCTGAAACAATAAACGCTGTCATCCATAAAATACTACTTGGCCATCTCGCGGGAAGTCGTTGCCTCGACTTCTCGCGAACGAGAACTCATGGAGAAAAACTCATGACCGCAGAACTGTCCGCCTTTATCATGATCGTCGCATTCGCACTGGGCGTCGTCATGATCGTCGCCGGCGGCGTCGGTTTCATGCGCAGCAATCTCGTGCTGATGCAGACGCGCTCGAAGCTCGCGCAGGGAACCGTCTTTGCGCTGGCCGGCGCCATGTTCGTCGCCGGGATCGGCGTGCATTTCACCGGCAGCAGCAATACGGCCTTCCTCAAGGGCCAGATGGCGCGCGCCTCGACATGCGAACTCGAAGGCGAGAGCGCGCATCCCGACGCTCGCGGCGGCAAGACGGGCGTGATCGGCCGCCACATCGTCGCCTGCATGAACGCCGCCGGATTCCGGTGGACGGACGCCGCGCCGCGCTGCCAGGAAGCGCCGGTGGCGACCAATGGCTATTGCTACGAGCCGGCCGCCTGGTTCGACCGCGCGATCACGACGGCGCAGCTGGCTTTCGACTGATCAGGGCTTCGCGCATTTCTCCGCGAACCGCCTGAACTTCTCGGCGGCGCCCTTCAGGGGCGCCGTCTGCTTCGACGGGCCGACGGCGACCGCAAGCGTCTCTCCGCCAGCAAGCGCCGCGAAAATCGGATCATTGGCCGGCAGGCGCCCTTCGAAACTCGGTACGCCGGCCTCCTCATTGGGCATGAGCTTTCCGGCGACCTTCGCCCTGGTCTCGCCCACGGAGAGGATCGCGGTCGCGCTTTTCCCGGGCTTCAACTTTTCGCCCGTCTCGCTGATCCAGAGTTTCACCACGCCGCTTCCCGGCTTGCAGGAGAAGCCGCCGAAACTGTCATCGGTCTCCGGCACGCCATAGCCGAGGTAGATGCTGTCGGGCTTCTTCTCCTCGACGCCGGAGAGCGTCCAGACGCGCTCGTCGGCGGCGTGCACGACGGGCGTTCCCGCCCCGACCGCGGCGAGGATCAAGGCGAGATTCACTATTCGGCGCGTTTTCCGACTCACGGCTTCCTCCCCGCATATCCGGGTTTCATAGACGGTAAAGCTTTCGCCGCAAGATTGTACGCGACTTTTCCGATCCATCAATAATGGGGAAGACTTATGCCGCTCGACGACCAGACTGCAATGACGCTCCGGCGCGACATCTACGGCAAGGGGGCGGCGATAAAGACGGATCTCAGCCGCCTGCTCGACATGAGCCGCGCGCAAGGCCCCGCCTCCGAGGCCTTCGCCGACCTGCTCGCCGAAGTGGCGACCGACGTCTTGGTGAATGAAGTCGATCCGCCGAAATACATCGGGCAGGCCGACGCCGACTGGCTGGTCGCGCAGCTTACGACCGAGGGCGGCGTTCCCGGCCCTCTCGCGCTCGACATGCTGACGCGCGTGATCCGCAGCGCGGTTTCCGTCCCGCCGTCGCTTGCTGCTTTCGGGGTAACGCAAATCGAGCGCGCCATCGTCTCTGGCGCCGGCCGCGTCACGCCCGACGATCTCGAAGCGCTGCGCATAGTCGTCTACGCCGCGACGCAGGACAGCGCGCTGCATGTCACGCGCGAGTCGGCTGAGGCGCTGTTTCGCATCGCCGACGCTACGATAGACGCCGATAACGATCCCGCTTTCGAGGAGTTCTTTGCGCAGTCGATCGGCAATTATCTGATGGGCGTCGCCTTCCGCTGGACCTCCACGGCCGCCGAGGCGAAGCGAAACGAAAACTGGCTCGACGCGCCGGCGCCGGGCATTGGCGGCTTCTTTTCGTCGATGCTCGATTTCAGCCGCATCCCGGACGACGTCGATCCCGACACCGCGCAAAACGCCGCCGACGCCGAGGCGACCGCCAAAGCGGAAGTCATCGACGCTGGCGAAGCCGACTGGCTCATCGCCCGGCTGCGCCGCGACGGCGTGATCTCGAACGCGGAAAGGCGCCTTCTGCGTTTTCTGCGCGATGAATCTCCGGCCATCGCGCCGGCGCTGTCAGCGCTGATGGAGTCCGGCGACGCCGATGCGCCGCGGCAGCCTGTCCTTTAAGGCGAGGAAAGGCGTTTCGACATATCGGTAGCTGAGATGCGCCGCCGCAAAAGTCATTGCGAAGGCGACGAGCGGATAGGCGCCCGCCGCCCGCGACCCGCTCGTCACATTCTGTGCGAGGGCGAGCATCGGATCGTGGTAGATGTAGAAGCCGTAAGAAATCATCCCCAGATATTGCAGCGCCCGGCCGTCGAACAGTCGTAGCGCTGTCGATGACGCCGCGTCTCCGGGCAGAGACAGCGCGTCGATGAGTCTCGCGGCGCTGATATTGAGGAACATCAGCCCCCATACATACATGGCGGCCTGCGTCACCTGATCCTGCGTGAGCGCGAACAGGGCGCCGCGCGCCGACGCCTTGCACAACGCGAGCGCCAAGACGACAGCCGTCGCGCCGAAGGCGGCGGCGAAGGAAAACCTGATCGCGCGCTGAAACATGTCGCTCTTCTCGCGCTGCGCGATCAGCGCAAGCGCTCCGGTCGCGAAGGCGTCGACATTGCTGAGCGGCGCCCGCGGGACAGCGATCTGGAACAGATTGTCGTCCTGAGCGACGAGCAGCGCATAGCCGGTCAACCCCGTGCGAAAAGCGATGGCGGCGACGACGGCGCCGAGGCAGAGCCGCGTCAGCCTTGCGGCCGGGGTCAGCCACAGCGCCAGCGGCCAGACGAGATAGAACTGCTCCTCGACGGAGAGCGTCCACAAATGGGAATAATAATCCGAATTCACGTAATCGCCCGCAAGCGCGCGTATATTCTCCGTGTAGGAAGCGAGATATGGAAGCTCGGCCAAATATCGGGCGCCGATTTCACGACCCGGAACAAGGCTGGTCGCCGCAAGAACCGCGAAGACGCAGAGAAAGAAATAAAAGGGCGGGAATATTCTCAAGGTGCGGCGGGCGTAGAAATTGATAAAAAAATCTCCAGCCGACATTCTGTTTTTGTAGTCGACAAGAATACCGGTAATCAGAAAGCCGGAAAGGACGAAAAAAACTTGCACGCCGATCCAGCCGTTATCGAACAAATGCGCGTGGAAAAGGAAAACACCAATGACGCAATAGGCGCGCAAGGCGTCAAGTCTTGCAATTCTCGACATGAACGAAGCTCCAGCTTCGCCATGGTCGCGCGCGCGCATTGAAATTATTTTAATGACCGCCGGCGCGCCCGGTCGCGACGACGCGCCCATTTTCCGCCGCGCGCCTTTTTCCCGCAGTTGCGCAGGCCCGTCGCCCCGTTATAACGGCCCCGACTCAAGCGCTAGAGCGCATTCCGCAAAAGCCGACAGACCTTTGCGGTCAGAATGCGCTCCAACTTTATGATTTCGCGCGATTTCTTGTCGCTCGCATGATTCCGTGCGAGCGGAAAGCGCGCCAGGCCCGGGCAAGACATGAGCAAGCAAGACACGAGCAGGAAAACCGTCAAGAAAGTCGTCCTCGCCTATTCGGGCGGTCTCGACACCTCCATCATTCTCAAATGGCTGCAGACGACCTATGGCGCGGAGGTCGTGACCTTCACCGCCGACCTCGGCCAGGGCGAGGAGCTGGGGCCGGCGCGCGAGAAGGCGCTGCTGCTCGGCGTGAAGCCCGAGAACATCTTCATCGAGGATCTGCGCGAGGAATTCGTGCGGGACTATGTCTTCCCGATGTTTCGCGCCAACGCCCAATATGAGGGCCTCTATCTGCTGGGCACCTCCATCGCCCGCCCGCTGATCGCCAAGAAGCAGATCGAGATTGCCCGCAAGATGGGCGCGGACGCCGTCTGCCACGGCGCGACCGGCAAGGGCAACGATCAGGTGCGCTTCGAGCTCGGCTATTATGCGCTGGAGCCCGACATCAATGTGATCGCGCCCTGGCGCGAGTGGGATTTCGTCTCGCGCGCCGACCTCATCGCCTTTGCCGAGGCGAACCAGATTCCGATCGCCAAGGACAAGCGCGGCGAGGCGCCCTTCTCCACCGACGCCAATCTTTTGCACACCTCCTCCGAGGGCAAGGTGCTGGAAAACCCGAACGAGGAGACGCCGGACTACGTCTATTCGCGCACCGGCAATCCCGAGGATGCGCCGGACGCGCCGCAATACATCACCATCGACTTCGAGAAGGGCGACCCTGTCGCGATCGACGGCGTGAAGCTGTCGCCGGCGGCGCTGCTCGCGAAGCTCAATGATCTCGGCCGCACTCATGGCGTCGGCCGTCTCGACCTCGTCGAAAACCGCTTCGTCGGCATGAAGTCGCGCGGCATGTATGAGACGCCCGGCGGCACGATCCTGCTCGTCGCGCATCGCGGCGTCGAGAGCCTGACGCTCGACCGCGGCGCCGCGCATCTCAAGGACGAGCTGATGCCGCGCTATGCCGAGCTGATCTACAACGGCCTCTGGTTCTCGCCGGAGCGCGAAATGCTGCAGGCGGCGATCGACAGGAGCCAGGAACATGTCACCGGCAGCGTACGCCTGAAACTCTACAAGGGCAACGCGACGCTCGTCGGCCGCGAGAGCCCATGGTCGCTCTACGACCAGGATCTCGTGACCTTCGAGGAAGGGGGGACGTACGACCAGCGCGACGCGGAAGGCTTCATCAAGCTAAACGCGCTGCGCCTGCGCACCCTCGCCAAACGCGCCGCCCGCGGCGCCAAGAAGTGACGCAAAAGGCGCGCGCTGCGAGCAAGGCATGGCGCGCGCCGCTCTTTTTCATTCGAGCGGAACTCAGAACTCCGCCCAGTTCTCCTCGTCGGCGGCGGTTTCGAGCTTGCGCGCCGTCGCCGCGCGGCCGCCCATCGTCTTCAACGCCGGGCGCGCAACCTGCGCCGGACGCTTCTCGACGCGGCCGTTCGCGCTCGCGCCCTGCGCGATCCTGAAGCTCGCGATGGAGGACACGAGGTCTTCCGTCTCGCGCTTCAGACTATGCGTCGCCGCCGTCGTCTCCTCGACCATCGCCGCATTCTTCTGCGTGTCGTGATCCATCTGCGAGATGGCGGCGTTGATCTGCTGCAGCGCCGTCGACTGTTCCGTCGCGCCGTTGGTAATGTCGGAGACGACGTGATTGATCTCGACGACGGAGGCGACGATACGATCGAGCGCCTTGCCGGTTTCGACGACGAGCGTGACGCCCTCGCCCACTTCGCCGGTCGAGGTGGAGATGAGCCCCTTGATTTCCTTCGCCGCCTCGGTGCAGCGCTGCGCGAGGCCGCGCACTTCGGAGGCGACGACCGCGAAGCCCTTGCCCGCCTCTCCCGCGCGCGCCGCCTCGACGCCGGCGTTGAGCGCCAGAAGATTCGTCTGAAACGCGATCTCGTCGATGACGCCGATGATCTGCGCAATGTTTTGCGAAGACTTCTCGATGCGGTTCATCGCATCGACGGCGCGGCGCACGATGTCGCCGCTTTTCTCCGCGTCGGTCTTTGTCGAGGACACGATCTCATTGGCGTGGCGCGCGCCCTCGGCCGTCTTGCCGACAGTGATGGTGATTTCCTTCAACGCGGCGACCGTCTCTTCGAGATTGGCGGCCTGCTGCTCTGTGCGCTGGGACAGATCGTCGGCGGCGGCGGCGATTTCGAGCGTCGCCGCGCCGATGGTGTTGGCGCCGGTGGAGACGTCGCTCAGCGCGCTCTCGAGCTGCGCGATGGCGGCGTTAAAATCGGCCTGCAGGCGCCGATAGGCCTCCGGCAGGTCGTCGGTCATGCGGAATGTGAGATCCTTTTCGGAGAGGCGCGCAAGGCCGCCGCCGATCGACTGCGCCACGACGTCGCGCTCGTTCTGGATGAGTCTCGCTTCCGACTCGCGACGCTCTTCCTCGTTTCGGCGCCGCTCCTCGGTCGCGCGGACCTCCGCCGCCTGGACATCGAGGCAGATCTGCTTGAAGGTCTGCAGCGCGCGCGCCATTTCTCCGACTTCGTCGGCGCGATTCACGCCTTCGACCTCGATTTTCAGATCATTTTTTGCAATCCGCTTCATCTGCGCCGACAGTTTGATGATAGGCTGAACGACCTTCGTCCTCGTCATCCACAGTGACGCCGCAACGCCGCCGATGAGGGCGGCCGCCCCGGCGGCGAGCATGATCCAGATCGCCTGATCGGCCGTGTGGTGCAAATCGGCGCTCATCTTATTGATTTCGGCAAGGCGCTTGTCGTTGAACGCCGTCATGTCCGCGGCGAGTTTCTGCACCTTGACGTCGATCGGGTCGAGCAGCTTGGCGGCCTTGGAGAGCTCATTGAGTTCGTTCGGCGTCAGCCTTGTTCCGGCGTCGACGCCGGGAACTGCCAGCGCAAGGGCGTTGGGCTGTTTCGCATCCGTGGCGATTGTCCTAATTCGTTGCGAAAAATCGGCCAGCTCCTTCGAATATTCGGGCCAGAGTTCAGCCGCCTCCTTCAGCAGCGCCTGAGCGGCGGGCGGCGATTTCTTGAACGATTCCTGCGCGGCGATCGATTGAGGATTATCCGCCTGGAAATCCAGAATGACATGCGTCGAATAACCGATCTCGGCCGCAAGGCGGTTTGCGCGCATCACCTTGACGATCGCGACATTGGAGCGCTCGACGAGATTGGCGTATTCGCCGCTGATCGTGTGCAGCCGGTAGATTCCGAGACCGAGCACGAGCGCAAACAGCGCCGCGACGCCGCCCAATGGAATGAGAGTCTTCGTACTCAGTTTCAGATTGTCCAGATCGAGTCTCATGATTCATTTTCCATGGATGTCGGCGACGCCAATGCGGCGAGGGGCCGCGCGCGGCGACGAACGCCACGGCGCAGGGAGATGACCCTCGGGGGATGTGACATGCTGGGAGCGCGATTTGGCGGCGTCATGCCTCCGCGTCACCGGCGCGCGGCCGGACGCAGCAAATCAATTGTCTTTATAGGCGCCCGACCTTTCCATCCTGTTACCGAAGGTCAGGAAAGGCGCGGCAGAGGCTTTAAGAGTGTTGCGAACCGCCCGGAGCGCGCTCCCGCGCGACTTCCCGCCAGCCGATGTCCCGCCGGTAAAAGCCGCCGGGCCAGTCGATCGCGTCGACGGCCGCATAGGCGCGTTCCTGAGCCTGCGCGACATTTTCGCCAAGAGCTGTGACGTTCAGCACGCGCCCGCCTGCGGCGATGAGCCGGCCGCCTTCCTCGCGCGTTCCGGCGTGGGTGACGATGACATTCGCCATGGTCTCGGCGCGCTCGACTCCACGAATCTCGGAGCCCGTCATCGGCGCGCCGGGATAGTTTTTCGCCGCGAGAACGACGGTGAGCGCCGCCTGTGTCGAAAAGCGCGGAAGCGCGTCGGGCAGCGCGCCGCGGGCGGCGGCGATCATGAGATCGAGCAAATCGCCCTCGAAGCGCGGCAGGATCACCTGCGCTTCCGGATCGCCGAAGCGGTTGTTGTATTCGATGAGCTTCGGCCCGTCCTTCGTCAGCATCAGCCCGGCGTAGAGGACGCCCTTGAAAGGCGAGCCCATTCTCGACATGGCGGCCATGGTCGGCTCTATGATTTCGCGCATCACGCGCGCCTCGATCTCGGGAGTGACGACCGACGCCGGCGAATAGGCGCCCATGCCGCCCGTGTTCGGTCCCGTATCGCCGTCGCCGACGCGCTTATGGTCCTGCGCGGTCGCGAAAGGCAGCGCGCGGACGCCGTCGCATATCGCGAAGAAGGAGGCTTCCTCGCCCTCGAGATATTCCTCGATCACCACTTCCGCGCCAGATTTGCCGAAGGCGCCGGCGAACATCGCCGCAACCGCCCGCTCGGCCTCGTCCAGCGTCATGGCCACGACCACGCCCTTGCCGGCGGCGAGCCCGTCGGCCTTCACCACGATCGGCGCGCCCTTTTCGCGCAGATAGGCGAGCGCCTTGTCCTTGTCGTCGAAACGCTCATAAGCGGCTGTCGGGATGCGGGCCTCACGACACATGTCCTTGGTGAAGCCCTTGGAGCCCTCGAGCTGCGCCGCCGCCCGGGTCGGCCCGAAGGCGAGGATCTCCGCCCGGTCGAGCGCGTCGACGAGACCGCCGATCAGCGGCTGCTCCGGCCCCACGACGACGAGGGCGATCCCCTCCTCCCGGCAGAAGCGCACGACTGCGCCATGGTCGGACGCGTCGAGATCGACATTCGTTCCCACCCGCGCCGTCCCCGGATTGCCGGGCGCGATGAAAAGGCGCCGGAGGCGCGGGCTCTTGGCCAGCGCATTGGCCATGGCGTGCTCGCGCCCGCCCGATCCGATGAGAAGCACGTTCATGACTGGTCGTTCCCTGCGCCCATCCGCGACGCCGCCCGGTTTACGCGCTCCGGGTCCGAAAGGAAACCGCTTCCCTCCGCGCCGGCAAATGCTCTAAACACGGGCCCAACTTTTCCAAACACCGAGAAACAGAATGGCGCGCCAGTTCATCTACCACATGCAGGGCCTCACCAAGACCTATCCGGGCGGCAAGAAGGTCCTGGACAACATCCACCTCTCCTTCTACCCGGACGCGAAGATCGGCGTGCTGGGCGTCAACGGCGCGGGTAAATCCACGCTCCTGCGCATCATGGCCGGCATCGACAAGGAGTTCACCGGCGACGGCTTCGTGGCGGAGGGCGCCCGCGTCGGCTATCTGCCGCAGGAGCCGCAGCTCGATCCCGCGCTCAACGTCCGCGAAAACGTCATGCTTGGCGTGGCGGAAAAGAAGGCCATTCTCGACCGCTACAACGATCTCGCCATGAATTATTCGGACGAGACCGCCGATGAGATGACGAAGCTGCAGGACGAGATCGAGGCCAAGGGCCTGTGGGATCTCGACAGCCAGGTCGACCAGGCCATGGAGGCGCTCGGCTGCCCGCCGGATGACGCGGACGTGACCAAGCTTTCGGGCGGCGAGCGCCGCCGCGTGGCGCTGTGCCGCCTTCTGCTCGAACAGCCCGAGATGCTGCTGCTCGACGAGCCGACGAACCATCTCGACGCCGAGACGGTGAACTGGCTCGAGGGCCATTTGCGCAACTATCCGGGCGCGATCCTGATCGTCACCCACGACCGCTACTTCCTCGACAATGTCACGGGCTGGATTCTGGAGCTCGATCGCGGCCGCGGCATTCCCTATGAGGGCAATTACACGAGCTGGCTGAAGCAGAAACAGAAGCGCCTCATGCAGGAAGCCTCCGAAGACAAGGCCCGCCAGCGCGCGCTGGAAGCCGAAAGCGAGTGGATCGCCGCCAGCCCCAAGGCCCGTCAGGCCAAGAGCAAGGCCCGCATCCAGCGCTACGAGGAGCTCGTCGCCAAGCAGAACGACAAGGCGCCGACGACCGCGCAGATCATCATTCCGGTGGCGGAGCGCCTCGGCGCCAATGTCATCGACTTCGAGCACATCTCGAAGGCGTTTGGCGACAAGCTTCTGATCGACGACCTCTCCTTCAAGCTGCCGCCGGGCGGCATCGTGGGCGTGATCGGCCCGAACGGCGCCGGCAAGACCACGCTCTTCCGCATGATCACCGGTCAGGAGAAGCCCGACAATGGCACGATCGAGATCGGCGAGAGCGTGCAGCTCGGCTATGTCGATCAGTCGCGCGACGCGCTGCACGCCAACAAGACCGTTTGGGAGGAGATTTCCGAAGGCAATGAGGTGATCTATCTCGGCAAGCGCGAGATCAATTCGCGGGCCTATTGCTCGGCCTTCAACTTCAAAGGCGCGGACCAGCAGAAGAAGGTCGGCCAGCTCTCGGGCGGCGAACGCAACCGCGTGCATCTCGCCAAGATGCTCAAGAGCGGCGCCAACGTCCTGCTGCTCGACGAACCGACCAACGATCTCGACGTCGACACGCTGCGCGCGCTGGAGGAAGCCCTCGTCGACTTCGCCGGCTGCGCCGTCATCATCTCGCACGACCGCTTCTTCCTCGACCGCATCGCGACGCATATCCTCGCATATGAGGGCGACTCGCATGTCGAGTGGTTCGAAGGAAACTTCGCCGATTACGAGGAAGACAAGAAGCGCCGTCTGGGCGTGGATTCGGTCATTCCGCACCGGCTGAAATACAAGAAGTTCACGAGATGACTCGGCGCGGGCGGAGCGTAGGCTCCGCCCTCCGCCGGCGCGGAGCCCGCGTTTGTCGTGAGGCGGCGGTCATTCGCAGGAGAACTGTCACGAAACCGGGCGCCAAATGTATTTCTTCATCGCTTTCGTCGGCAGGTCGGGATCGTCCTATCTTCGCGGCCTGCTGGACTCACACCCCGACGCCGCCTGCGCGGGCGAAATATTGACGCCGGCAATCATGCCCGCCGGCTGTTCCGTCGGCGAACGTCTCGACGCCATGGTCCACAATTCGGGAAAACGCGTTTCGGGATTCAAATTGCCGGTCGGGCAGATGTCGCCCGCGACCATGCAGTTCCTTTCAGAGAAAGGCTATCGGGCGATTCGCCTGTGGCGCGAGAACAAGCTCGACCAGTTCATTTCGATGCGGCTGGCGCAATTGAACAATAAATGGACCTCTCTTCACGGCGCCCATGACATTGTCCGTTTCACGGCGACGCCCGATGAAATGAGGGACTACATAAATTCGTACCTCACAAACGACAAAAGCGTGGAGGCGGCGCTGTCCGGCTTCCTGCACTTGCCGATGACTTACGAGCGCATCACGACGAAGGAAGGCGCCGACGAGGCGCTGCGTTTCCTCGATCTTTCACCCTGCGCCCTGAAGAGCCGGTTCTCGCGCCAGAGGAGCGGCGGGCAGCGCGACGCGCTCGAGAACTATGACGAATTGCGGGACTGTTTCAGCGACAGTCCGTTCCGCGCCTATTTTGTCGAATAGCGCCGGAGTGATCGGGACGCGGGCCGCGCACGATCCTCGACGCCATGCGCAGGAGGCGCGAATTACCCGCGCGCGCCGCCCAGACCCCTCTCCGCAGCGGCAAGCGGCGCCGGCGTCTCACCCTGGATTGCGCGCGCAAGACGGGCAAGCCGCGGAAGACCGAGCGTTCCCCTGAGATCGAGAAAACGCTTTTCGACGGCGAAATAGGAAACTGTCGCTACGGCGAAGGACAGCGCGAAAGCGAGCACGAAGGACAGTCCCTGCCCGAGCGTCGCCACGGGGATCATGACGAAGATGAACATGTGGTAGAGATACAGCCCGTAGGAAATCTTGCCGGTCCACGCCAGCGGGCGCCAGCGCAGCAGCGTCAGCATCGCCTTCGGCGGCGCGACCAGCAGAACGACGATGAGCAGGGCCGTCGCCACGGACAGATAGGCGTAGCAATTGTAAAGAACGACGGCGTTGGGCAGCCCGTCCGTCAGCGGTCCCGGCCCGAACCAGATCAGCGCCGCGATCGTGAGCGCGCAGAACCATCCAAGCAATTGCAGCTTCGCGCCGTGACGAGCGGCGTCGGGCAGCCATCCCCAATGAGCGACGAAGGCGACGAGGGCGCCGCACAGCAACCCGTCCGCGCGCGCGAAGATCAGATACAGCGCGGAGGTGCCGAGCGACCAGGCTCCGAAAGCGTAGGCGCTCTCGTGAAGCAGCATCCGAAGCGCCCAGGCCCCCAAGATCGCGGTCAGCAATATTTTGACCACGGTCGCCCGCCGCGGAATGGCGGCCAGTCGCGTCATGGCCAGCGGCCACATCGAATAGAACTGCTCTTCGACGGAAAGCGTCCATGTCGGCGTGAGCATGCCCAACGCGAATCCGCCGAAGATGAGCGCGAAATTGGACAGATAGAACGAAGCGTAGAGCACGGCGGACCAATCGAAACTCCCGGACGAGCCGCCCCGCGACAACAAATAGACCGAGCAGGCGCCGAGCATCATCAGCATCGCCGGCGACAGACGCATGATACGTCTCGTATAGAAGGCCCTGAGGTCGATCTGCCCCCACGTCCTGTGCTCCTGAAGCAGCAGCGAGGTGATCAGAAAGCCGCTCAGCACGAAAAAGACGTCGACGCCGAACAGGCCGCCGGCGAACCCCATCGGGTAGAGATCGAGCGTCGCCTTCGACAGATCGGCGCCGCTGCCGATCCAATGCGCATGCACCGCCATCACGGAAAGGACGGCGATCGCGCGAACGCCCTCGAGTTCGCTCCTGTATCCGAGCTTGAAAGGAGCGGGCTCCGGCCGTTTCGTCGCAAAACGGCGCTCCGCGGATTCCTTTCGCGCCACGGGCGCCGTCGAAACGGACGGACGGCGGACGGTCGCCGTCCGCGCTGTGCGGGACAGGGGATCGCCTGCGAATTCGGTTCCCGCGCAGGACGGGACAGCAACGGAACGCTCAGACAATGTCAGCTTTTTCATCGCTTTGCGCCCCCACGCAAAATGTCTGGATTCCCGACCGCCCCGACAGGCCGGTTTCGACCTCGACTGTTACTTTATGAAACAGTCCAGAAATCATGACAATCGAATGAGCAATCCAACTTATGAGAATTAAACCATTTTTTCAGTTTTGTTGCGCAGGAACAACAGTTTTATTGTCCACAGCGGGCCGCTCGAAAGCCCGCCGCAGTTCCGCCTTCGCCTGCTCGAGCACGCGGCGGCGCGAATCGGGCAGATTTTTGCCTGCGCGGTTGATGTAGAAGGTCAGCATCGACATGGCGGAGCGGAAGGGCGTCGATTTGCGGCGCTCGCTCTCTTCCGCCGAACGCTTGAGCGACAAGGCGATCTCCCGCGGGTCGTCGAGCGTGAAGACGCCCGCCTCGAGGTTGAGGGCGTTGCTGCGGCGCGTTACGTCGCCTGACCAATAGGCCGCCCTCTTGTCCCGGTCTTTTGCGGCCTTCCGCGCCATGGCGCATTCCCTCTTCGGGCCATGAGCCCGCAAAACTAGGATTTCCGCGGGCCGGATCAACGCGAGCGCCCTATTGCCACTATTTCGCCACTTCGCCGTGGCGCTTTACTGGGCAGAATAGATCAGCGGCGCGATCGAGGGGATCCTGCGTTCATGAAATCAGCAACTTGCGCGGCCGCGCTCGCCATTCTCGGCGCCCTCGCTCTCGGAGGCTGCGCGCCGACCGAATCGCCGGTGGCCTCGGCGCCGCAATCCTATGTCGACGAACCGCGCTCCGAGACGGGCCTTTCCGGCAAGGACGCGCTGAACGCGCGAATTGCGCATTTCGCGCGCAAATATGACATTCCGGAATCGCTCATCCATCGGTCGGTCCGTCGGGAGAGCAATTACAATCCCGCAGCCCGCCACGGACCTTACTGGGGCCTGATGCAGATCCGCCACGATACGGCAAAAGGCATGGGCTATCACGGGCCGGCGAGCGGTCTGCTCGACGCCGATACGAACCTCACCTACGCCGTGCCCTATCTCGCCAACGCCTACAAGCTCTCGGGCGGGAACGAGGCGCGCGCAATCCAGCTCTACGCCGGCGGCTATTATTACGAAGCCAAGCGCCGCCACATGCTGAGCGAGCTCTATACTTCCGCGCAGGAATAGCCGTTTACGGCTTCGCGCTGCCCGGCGTGAAAGTGCTTCGCACGCGACCGCCCTGCGCGCCGCCGCCCTGCACCGTCGCTATTGCGGTCGTCACGTCATAGACGAGGCGTTCGCCCTTCACGACGTTCTCCCCCTGCGTGAGCGTGACATTGCCGGTGAGATAGACCTTGTTCTCGGCCTTGTCGTAGCTCGCGCGGTCGCCTGTGCCGATCTGATCTTTGGAGACGAGCGTCACGGGCCCGTCCGCGTCGATGTGCTTCACGCGATCGTTGCTGGTCGCCCCCGCGGCGGCGGCGCCCTTGTTCTCGAGGAAAATGGTGATCTTCGAGGCCTTCAGCGTCGAGGGCCCATTCGTCACGATCACGCTGCCGGAATAGACGAGCTTCTGCTCCTTGTCGAAGAAGTCGAGCTTGCCGGCGTCGATGTTGAGCGGGTCCTTCGCGGTGGCGCCGGGCAATATGCCGCCCGAACGGCCCGCGGCCTGAGCCGGCGCGACGCCGGCGAGGAGAAACGCCGCGAGAACGGCGAAAGCGGTGTGACGCATCATGGCTCTTTTCATTGGGCCGGGCGCAATCCATCCGGCGGGACGTCGCCCTCGCCGTAAAGCACGGAATGGACGTCGCCGACGAAGGTCGCGCGCCGCTCCTTCTGCACGAATTCGACTGACTTTGCGACAACCTCGCCGCCATCGATCCTGAGAGTCACCGGCTTGTCGGATTTCATCACGGAGCTCTTGAAATCCATGGACGCCGAGTCGAGCCGCATGTCGAAATTCTTGTCGTCGCGAATAGTCACGCCGCCCGACAGATCGGCGTAATCTGACTTCGTGCTGTAGACGCCTTTCTCGGCGGTGAGCACGATGGAGTTGTCCTGCGTGTTCTCGACGCGCACGTCGAGCCCTTCGAGCTCGAAAATGTCCGGCTTGGCGATGTCCTGCACGCCGACGCGGGCGCGCACTTCATATGGACGACCGTCCTTGCGATAGCCGACGAGCTTCGGGGTCTCGATGACGATGCGCGTGCCCTTGAGCGCGACGCGCGCGAGATTCAGGTCGACGGGAAGGAAGCTCAGCGAGCCGATGAGAAGCCCGAGCCCCACGAGCGCCACCACGCCGCCAGCTCCCCAGAGCATCCATCGCCGCAAGCGCGTCACCCGCGCAGTGTGGCGAAGCGCCTCGGGAAAGGCGCTCTCACGCGGCGCCGCAAGCGCGCCCAGTCGGCTGCGACTGCGTTCTCGGGCGATCTGGGTCTGCTGGGCGTCGGTCATCGCGCCATCATGAGGCGAGCCGGTGGCGAATTCGAGGCGCCAAGAGCGGCGTCATTCATGCGAGAAAATATCCGACTCGGGCCAGCCGGCGAGATCGAGCCGGGTGCGCGTCGGCAGGAAATCGAAGCAGGCCTGGGCGAGTTCGGTCCGGCCCTCGCGCGCGAGCATGGCGTCGAGCTTCTCCTTGAGCTGGTGCAGATAGAGCACGTCGGAGGCGGCGTAGGCCTGCTGCGCGTCGGTGAGCGTCGCGGCGCCCCAATCGGACGACTGCTGCTGCTTGGAGATTTCGACCCCGGCCAGCTCCCGCGCCAGATCCTTCAGCCCATGCCGGTCGGTGTAGGTGCGGGTGAGTTTGGAGGCGATCTTGGTGCAATAGACCGGGGCCGGCATGACGCCGAAGGTCTTGGCCAGTATGCCCATGTCGAACCGGGCGAAATGAAACAGTTTCAGCACCTTGGGATCGACGAGGAGCTTTACGAGATTCTCCGCCTGCGTCTGTCCCTTGGCGATCTGCACCAGTTCGGCGTCGCCGTCCCCGATGGAGAGCTGCACGACGCAGAGCCGGTCGCGACGATGATTGAGGCCGAGGGTTTCGGTGTCGATCGCGACAATGGGGGCGACCGCGACACCCGCGGGGAGGTCGCCCTGATGCAGACGTATGGTCATGGAGCCCGATTCGTTGATTTCGAGGCTCCATCCTAGCCGAAAAGGGGAAAGCTTGTCGAAAGCCGACCTACCGCCCCTCGCGCGGCCGCGGCGCAGCCTCCGGATCGCCGTCGCGCGGGAAGACGCATTCGCCCTCCTGCAGCCTTGCGCCGATGAATCGCGCCCAGCCGATGAGCAGGGAGCTCACGAAGGCGGTGAGCGAGGCGTAACGGTAATTGCGCTCCCCCGCGACCAGCCGCATCGACAGGCCGAGGTAATGCGCCTCGATCAGCAGTTGCTCGAGCTTGACGTTTTCCCTCGCGCCTTCATAGTGCATTTTCATTCTGAACCCCTTTTGTCGTGGCGCCGGCGGCGCCGGACGGAACGTTTCCACGACGTTGAGAATGGCGTCGAAACCGCACAGATTCAGGCACGTGCGCTGCGTTAACAGGTGACGTGCCCCCGTTGGGGGGCCTCGGAGAGCGTTGGTTTGAGCAGTGTCGTGACGACCCCGGCGCAGGACTTGAAGCTCTCGATTCTCGAGGAGTTGCACCGCGCCTGCGACGCCGGGCTGGAGGGCGCGAGCGACCGCCAGCGCAATCTCCTTTCCTATCTCGTCACGGAGGAGCTGGAGGGGCGCGGCGAGCGGCTCAAGGCCTATTCGATCGCGACGGAAGTGCTCGGCCGGCCCGACGATTTCGATCCCCAGCAGGACAGCATCGTCCGGGTGGAGATCGGCCGGCTGCGGCAGGCGCTCGAACGCTATTACCTGATGGACGGCAAGAATGCGTCTGTCGTCATTTCGATCCCCAAGGGGCAATACCGCCCCGTTTTCACGCGCGCGCAGATCGATCCGCCGCCCCCGCCGGAGGCGGCCACGCCGCCGACGCGGCGGTTCGGCCGCCACGCCATGCTCGCGGCGCTGGTCATGTTAGCGGCCGGCCTCCTCGCCGCCGTTTTCTGGAAATTCGCCGCCGGGCCGGCGCCCCGACAGACCGCCTCCCTTGCCCGGCGCGGCCCTGTCGTCGCCATCGCGCCTTTCGACTTCCACGCCGACAGGGAGGGACAATCCTATATCGGCGGCGGCCTGCAGGCCGATCTCGCCGACATTCTATCCGAATATCAATGGCTGACGGTCATTCCGCTGACCGACGAAAACGGAGCGGGGCCGGGCGGCGACTCGATCGCCACGCCCGACTTCGTGGTGCGCGGCTCACTGCGGCTGGTTGGCGACCAGCTGAAGGCGACCGTTCTTCTGCTCGACGGCCGAACAGGGGCCGTGCGCTGGACGAACCGTTACGAACTGAGCCTGCGCGCCGGCGAGGTTCTGGCCATGCAGAGCGACCTCGTCAGAAATATCGGCCGGGACGTCGGCAATCCCTTCGGCATCGTCGCCGATATCGCGCTGGCCCAGAGGACGCGCAACGAGAAACTCTCCGACGAGGCCCTCACCTGCCAGCTGCGCGCCTTCCACTACTGGAAAACCTTCAAATCACAGGATTATGGGCCGGCCTGGCGGTGCCTCGAGGCGGTCAAGGCTCGCGGCGCGGTCGACGCCAACACGCTCGCCATCGCCTCGCTCCTGAGCTTCGACGCGCACAACGCCCGCTATGCCGACCGGTCCCGCGAGGAAGCGCGCGCCGAGGCGGCGGCGACCGCCGCGCGCGCCTATGAACTCGACAGTTCCGAATTCATTCCCAGAGTCGCGCGATACAGCGCCGCGATCTGCACCGGCGACACAGACGGCTTCCGGCAGGTCGCCCACGAGACCGTCGAGCGTTTTCCCAACAACCCTCTCGCCCTGGCCGACATCGGCTCCCGCTTTATCCTGGGCTCCGGGGATTACGCCGAAGGCGCGGCGCTGATCGAACGCGCCCGCGCCATCGCCCCCGACCTCACCCCGCTCGACACCGTCGCCATCGCCGTCGACGCGCTGCGACGCGGCGAATACGCCGACCGGCCGCGCCTGCGCCGCGCGGCGGCGCGCACCGACTCGGCCGTCGTGCTGATCGTCGAAATGGCGCTGGCGGCGGCGCGCGGCGACGTCGAAGAGACCACGAAAATGCGACGGCGCCTGTCCGATCTTGGGTTTGCGGACGAAAAATCGATCGCCGAGGCGCTGGACACCACCTGCTGGTCGCGAAGCATTCGCGATCTCGTGAAATCGAGGGCGGTCGCCGCTTTCCGGAATGCGCGCGGAGAGTGACGCCGGCGCGCCGGCCCGCTAGAATCGCCCGAAATCATCTCCAGCAGAACGGATCTGTCGCGTGGACGAGGAATCCAACGGCCTGTTTGGCTTCAACGGCGTCGAACGGCGCTTCAACGCCATGTTCATCGAATTGTCGATCCGGCTCTTCGTTATCGGCTTTCTCGCCTATTGGACCTTCATCATCATCCAGCCCTTCGCGGCGATGATCGTCTGGAGCGTGGTGCTCGCCGTCGCCTTCGATCCGGTGTTCGAAAAGGTTTCCGGCTGGCTCGGCGGGCGGCCGATCCTCGCCGCAGCGCTGATGACCATCGCGGGCCTTGTTCTCATCATCGGCCCCGTCACATGGATGGGCGTGGGCGTCATCGACCCGCTCAAGGGCGTCCTCGCCGGCTTCGAGAACGGCGACCTGTCGGTTCCGCCGCCTCCCGAGGCCGTCAAGGACTGGCCGCTGATCGGCGACTGGCTCTTCTCCTATTGGGAACTCGCGTCGACGAACATCCACGGCGCCCTCGCGCAGATCCTTCCGCAACTGAAGCCGGTCGGCGAATATCTGCTCGCCGGGGCCCGAAACGCCGGCCTGGGCACTCTCAAATTCCTGCTGTCGGTGGCGCTCGCCGGATTCCTGCTCGCCTCCGGCCCGCAATTGCTGGTCGGCATAAGGGCGCTCGCCCGCCGGATCGACCCAACCAATGGCGACAAATTCGTCAATCTCGCCGGCGACACGATCAACGCCGTCTCACGCGGCGTGATGGGCCTGTCGCTGATGCAGGCGGTGATCGGCGGCCTGGGCATGTCGCTTGCCGGCGTGCCTGGCGCAAGTCTGCTGACCCTCGCCATTCTCGTGCTCGGTATCGTTCAGATAGGGCCGCTGCTCATTGTCGCCCCGGTGATCTTCTGGGCCTGGACGCATATGACGACCGGACCCGCGCTGGCCCTCACGATATGTATGGCGACCGTTAATTACATGGATAACGTATTGAAACCATTCCTTCTTGCGCATGGGCTCTCGACGCCGATGGGCGTCATCTTCATCGGCGTCATCGGCGGCGTTCTGGCGCATGGGGTCGCCGGCCTCTTCGTCGGTCCCGTCGTGCTCGCCGTCGTGTGGGAGCTGGGCAAGGCGTGGATCGCCGACGATCTCGACGAGACGCGCAATGACGCGGCGGCCGAAAGTCCGCTTTCGTCGTCGCAGACGCTTTCCATTTCCGCGAAAGATTGAGACGCCGGCTCCGATCGGGGCGAAACGCAGGTCGAATGTCCCGACTTGCCGGACTCAGCCTCGGGCGAGGCTCCAGCGCTGCAGAGAACGGGAAAACAGGCCGCCGCAATCGCGCTCGATGAAATCGACGAGCAGGCAGTCTTCGGAGCTGTCCTGCCTGATCCGCTCCGCCAGTCCGGAGCTGATTGTCTGTCCGTCTCTCGGGGCTTCGTTCATGGGGCCGAGGTAACGGAATTCGGGCAAAAAGTTGCGAACAATCACTTCCAGCGCGTTGTATGTCATCGCCACATGCGACAGGCAGCCGACGAGGGAATAATGCTGCGAAACCCTTTCGCGCGCCGCCTCGAAGCTCTCGACGCCGGCGATCGCCCGGCACTGGGCGTTGCCGGTGTGAAAGCCTTTTTCACGACAGAAGTCGTAATAATAGGCAAAATCCCTGTCGCCGACATGTGCGGCGATGTGCGGTTGCCAATCGGGACTGCGCCGCATCAGGTAATACAGCGAAAGCATGCGTTCGACTGGATCGCGGACGATCGAAAACAGCAAATTCTCGTCGTTCAGCAGACCGAGTTTTTGCAGACGTTGGAACCCGATGTGACCGCCCGTGTAGAAGACGCCCGCGCCTCTGTCATTAAAGGCCGCAGCAAATTTCTGCTCGTCTTCAAGAGATCCGTTGAAAACAAAAAAGTTTCTTGACTTCAACGCCTCGTCGAAAGATGCGTGGATCGAAGAACCGGAGGTTCTCGGAATATGGTTGAACACAATCAGACTGTCTTGCATGCGTCGTGTTCATCCACTCCACATCGACTCCGGGCGCGCCGAACGTGCTTCAACTTCATAAATTGTTGCGCGTTCGGATGGAAGACCGCAGATCACCTTCCAGTGAACGCTGGAACTGAGCGGCGAGGCGGGCGCGTCATCGCCCGGTTCGCTCACCGCCCGCGTAGCGCGTTGAGCACTTTCAGACTCGCGCGGCCATTTCGCGGCAGGCCGACGCGGCCCTGGAAGTCGGCGATCGCCTCTTTGGTCTTGGTCCCGATCACGCCGTCAGGATCGCCAACTTCGTAACCCGCGCGGATAAGCAGCGATTGCAACTCGCGGCGTTCGGCGCGCGAAAGCCCCGGATCGTCCGTCGGCCAGGGCGTCTGGATGCCGGGGCGGCCGCGAAGGCGGTCGGAGAGCACGCAGATCGCCAGCGCATAGGACTCGGCGGCGTTGTAGGCGTAGACCGCGTCGAAATTCTTCGTCACCAGGAAGGCCGGGCCGTTGCGTCCGGCCGGCAACAGCAGCCCCGCCGAGCCGCCGCCCAGCCCGCCGCCGTCGAGCCGCGTGATCCCGCGCGCTTCCCAGAAGGACATGGGCTGCTTGCGCGTCCGGCCGCTCGGGCCCGAATAGCCCTCCGGCAGCCGCACCTCGAAGCCCCAGCGCTCGCCGGAGCGCCAGCCGCTACGGCGCAGGTAATTCGCCGTCGAGCCGAGCGAGTCGGCGGCCGAGCTCGCGATGTTGCGCCGTCCGTCTCCGTCGTGATCGACCGCCGCGCCCAGGAATGTCGACGGCATGAATTGCGTGTGCCCGAAGGCGCCCGCCCATGAGCCCATGAATTCGTCGGCGCGAATGTCGCCGCTGTCGAGAATCTTCAGCGCGGCGACGAATTCCTTGCGCCAGTAATCGTTACGGCGCGGCGCCTCGCAGGCGAGCGTCGCCAGCGACTGCACCACAGGCCGCTTGCCGAAACTCTTGCCGAAATCGGATTCGACGCCCCAGACGGCCACCACGGTCGCCGGATCGACGCCGAAGCGGCTCTCGGCGGCGTGCAGCGCGGCCGCGTGCTTGTGCAGCATGGCGCGGCCTTCCTCGACGCGCTCCTCATCGACGAGCCCCGCGACATAATCCCAGACCGGCGTCGTGAACTCCGGCTGCTTGTCCATGAAGCTGACCGCGTCATTGGGCTCCAGCCCGTCGGTCGCCGAGACAATGGTCTGCTGGCTCACGCCGGCCCCGGCCGCCGAATGGCGCAGGCCGCCCAGACAGGAGGACCAGTCGGCGCGCGCCGGCGCCGAAGCGAAGAGAAGCGCGGCCCCGGCCGCAAGCAGGTGATTCGCCTTCATGCCGGGAGATTACCTCGCACATGGTTAATTTTCATGGAAGGCGCGCCAAAAACGAAAGCTCCCGCAAATTTCTCCGCGGGAGTTCCAAGGGACACAGCGACGGTCGCGCCTCAGTCGCAGATGCGGCGCGGGCGGAAGCCGACCTGATAGCCCCATTCGTCGAACACCGGACGGCGCTCGACCCAGCAATGCGGCGGAGGCGGCGGCGGCGCGACATAGACCGGCTCGGCGTAGACGACGGGCGGTCGCGGCTGGGCGAGCGCGCCGCCTGCGATGGCGCCGAGCGCGAAGCCGCCGATCCCGGCCGCAATGGCGGGGCCGGCGGAGTCCGCCCGCGCAGGCGTCGACGGCGCCAGCGCAAGCGTCCCGATCGCAAGAGCGGCGGGAAGGGCGGCGAGGGTCTTTCTCATCTCTCACTCTCCAACAGGGTCATCAGGCCCGCTGGATCAGGACAATAGAAGCGATTTCGTAGACGAATCATTAACGCCTCGAAAACCGTCGCCCCTGCCCCGTCAAATCTGCGAAACCTTCGCCTTCGCGCCCGGCTTGACCGGCGCCTTCACGGGGTCCTTCACCGCCTGCCCGCCGAGTTTCGGAGGGAGCACGTCGTTGGCGTCGCGGATCGGCTCCCTGGCGTGGAAGCCCTCGGCGAGCGCCTTCGCCGTCGCGAGTTCCTTCGAGTCCAGCCGCGCCCCGACCTCATCGCGCTTTTTGCCGGCGTCGGCGTCGCCCTGCTGGGCGGCGGCGGCGAACCAGAGATAGGACTGGATTAGATTCTGCTCGACGCCGAGTCCTCTGGCATAGAGGATCGCGAGATTGAACTGGCTGTCGCGAACGCCGAATTCCGCCGCCTTTCGGAACCATTGCGCCGCCGCCGTGTAATCCGGCTTGCCGTCGCCGCCCTCGGCGACAAGCACGGCGAGATTGTGCATGGCGCGAGCGTTGCCGGCGTCCGCGGCGGATTGATACCATTTCCTGGCGCTCGCAAAGTCGCGCTCGACGCCGACGCCCTTCTCGTAGAGCGAGCCCAGCCGATACTGCGCCGGCGCAAGACCCTGCGCCGCCGCCTTCTCGAACCATTGTGCGGCGGTCCGCGCGTCGCGGCCGACGCCTCGGCCATCGGCGTAGCGGACGCCCATCTCGTACTGCGCGGCGGCGTCGCCCCCGGCTGCGAGCGCCTTGATGGCGTTGGTCGCGTCGGTCGCGGACAGCGGATTGACCGGCGCGGGGCTGATCGCGCCGGTCGGCGTCGGATCGACCGGCGTTTCGAGGCTTGCGGCGCCTGCCGGCGTCTGCGCGGGGCTCGAATCCTCGGCGCGCGGGGGAGAGATCATACGCGGCGGGGCGCCGCGCGTTTGGGGCTTTGTCGGATCGGTCGCCTGCGGTGGGGAGATCATGCGCGGCGGCGGCGCGTCTTTCGGCGTGGCGACGGGCGCCGCCGGAGTCTCGGGGGCCTCGGCCTTCGGAGCCGCGTCGGCGGTCGTCGGCGCCGGCGCGGCGGCTTCGGCCTCCTGATGCTCCTGATGGGTCGAGGCGCCGTTATCGACGCCCTGGATGCTGACGCGGGCGATCTGATAGGCGCCAATCAGCAGCACGATCGCGCCGAGACCGAGAAGCAGGGGGCGCTTGCGCTCCTGAATGGCGGCGCCGATCGAGCCGAACTTCGCGATCTTCCCGCCTTCGCGGGCTTCGGGAGCGTCGACCCTGGCGCGCGCGGCGGCGCGGCGGGCGTGCTGCGACTCCGCCGCGCTGGCGTCGAGCGCCGCCTGCTGGGCGGCGCGGCGGGCGGCGGCGATGAAGTCCGACTGCACCGAACGCGGGCCGACCGGGGCGACGTCCTCCTCCTCCTCCTCGACCGACGCGGGCGCGGACAGTGGGGGCTCGCGCCGCCCGCCGCCGCCGCCCGGCGGCAGCAGAAAGTCCATCAGGTCTTCGTCGTCGCTCGTCTCTACCCGGCCACGGCGCGGCTCGGCCGCAGGAGCCACGGGCTCGGCGATCAGGCGCGCGTTGGGCTGGCGCGGCGAGTTCACGGCCGGCCAATCCTCCGCGCGTCTGCGGGTCGCCGTCACGGGCTCGGGCGCTGGCGACGGCGCAGGCGCCGCGGGCGCGGCGACAGAGGCGGGCGCGGGCGCGCTGCGGATTTCGCTCAGCTCGTCCTCGAACATGGCGAGCCGGTCGACCACGCGCTCCAGCGTCTCATGCACGGCGAGCAGCGTTTCATGCGTCCGCTGGCCGCTCTCGTCCTGCGTCTTGCGGATGTCGGTGAGTTCACGTTCGACCGCGGCGCGCAGGGCGGAGGGATCGGCGCTCGACGCTTCGCGCAGAATGTCCTGCGTCGCGCGGCGGACGGCCTCTTCGGCCGCGAGAGTCGTCGCCGTGCGCGCGTCCTCGATCTGGGCGACGAGCCCGCCGATCTTCGATTCGATCGCGGCGAGCGCGGCGCCGTTGTGGTCATTGCGGTCGAGACGCTGCGACAGCGCGCCGATCTGGCTCTCCAGAGCTTTCAGCGCCGCTGTGTCGTCGCGCGGATCGAGCGCCTGATTCATGCGGTCGGCGAGTTCCGAAACGAGCGCCGCGAGATCGCTCTGACGCGCCTCGACGCGCGCGCCCTCTTCCGCGCGCTGAGCCAGCGCGAGCTGCATGCGTTCGAGACGATCGGAAATGTCGTCGAGTTGCGGATTGTGCTGCGGCCGCGCGAGCAGCGCGCCCAGCTTCGGATTGGCGGTCGGGTCCTCGAGCCGGTCGATCTTGCGGGAGAGCTGGCCGATCTGGTTTTCGATCGCCTGCAGCTCGGGCTGCCTCACGCCCGCTTCGAGCGCGGTCTCGATCTTCTGGTCGAGGCCGCGCACCAGCTCCTCGATGTAGCGCACGTCGGCGGCTTCGCTCGGGCCGACGCCCTGCTCAAGCCGCTGCGCCAGCGTCTTGTGCACGAGGTCGATGCGCTGGGCGAGTTCGGCGAACTGCCGGTCGGCGACAGGCTTCGCCAGCATCGCCTCGATACGGGCGATGGATTCCTTGGGCGCGGGATCGGCAAAGCGGGTTTCGAGACGCTCGATCTTGCGGCCGATTTCCTCGAAGGCCGGCGCATGGGATTTATGATCGAGCGCCGAGTCGATCTTCTTGGCGAGCTTGGCGACGAGCTGCTCCAGCGGCCCCGTATCCACGGGCTTCTGCTGCGCGGCGCTCTTGTCGATGCGCTGCGCGAGCGACTTGCCGAGCGCGTCGATGCGCTCGCCGAGTTCGTCGAAGCGTTTGCCGCCGACGCGCGCGACGGCGTCGTCGAGCTTGCCGGCGAGCTGGTCCAGACGATGATTGAAGGTCTCGAAGCCGCTGCCCGTCTCCGCCGCGACAATGGCGCGGATCGCGCGCACGAGTTCGCCCATGTCGAGCGCGGCGGCGGCCTTGGAGGCGTTGCTGTGGGCGAGCGCCAGAGCGTCGACGCGCTGGCTCAGATCGAAGAGCCGCGTCTCGAGCTTTTCGAGCGGCAGGGGGCGCGCCGCGAGCGCGGAAAGCTGCTGCTTGATTTCGTGCGTCTGCTCCGACAATTCGCGCGTCTGCAGGGAGAGTTCGCGCAGGGCGATCGAATCGTCGGGGTTCGACGCCTGCATGGCGTCGAGACGGCGGCCGATGGTTTCCACATCGGCATGAAGGTTACGCACGATCGGGCTCGGATCGAGCTCCCTGATCACCGCGCGCAATTCGCCGGCGATGCGCTCGGCCGGGGCGAGGAGATCGTCGGCGACGCCGCGATGGCGCTGCGACTCGATGCGATGCGCGAGATCGCGCAGCGCGGTTTCGACGGCGGCGACGGAGGCGCGCGGCGCGAGATCGTCGATGGCGCGCGACATGTCCTCGACCTCGCGCCGAAGACCTTCGACCTGGCGCATGACGACCATCTGCTGGTCGGCGCGTTCGCCGGAGTCCTGACGAACCGTGTCGAGCTGTTGCGCGATCGCGTCGAGCGTCGCCTGCAGGGACGCGAAGCGCTGGGCCGGCGGCTCGCCGCCCCAGACGTCCGGCTCGGGAGCGGGGGCGGGAATCGGCGCGCTGGCGCGGACGATGTCCTCGTCGAGAATGCGCTGTCGTTGCGTGATTTCAGCGATGGCGTCGACGAGCGGACGGCGCGTGCGCGGCTCGACGCGGCGCAGGCCCTGCTCCAGCGCGGCGGCGCTGGCCCCGTTCATGTCGAGGGCGGGCGCGACCGGCTGCGGAGCCGCGGGCGCGGGCGGCGCGACTGGCGCGAGCCTGGCCTGGCGCTCGCGCTCCTCGCGTTCGCGGGCGTCCTCGTCGAGCCGGCGGGCGATGTCGGCGAGGCGCTTGTCGAGTCCGCTCAACGCGTCCTCGAAGTCAGCTGTGCGATCCTCGCTCGACAGCTTGTCGAGGCGTGACTCGAGACGCGCGAGCGCGCTGCGGATCGGACGAACAGTGGCGTTCGCGCCCGGCTGCTCGCTGAGCCGGCTTTCGATGCGGCCGAGCCTGTCGGCGAGCGCGGCGATCCCGCTCTCGGCCGCGTCGCGTTCGCGCTGGCCGTTTTCGAGAACGGCGGCGATGTCGTTCAGGGCATGGGCGGTCTGGCGCTCGCTTTCCTCCGTGCGCTGGGCGAAGGCGGCGATCACCTTTTTGACGTCCGCGCCGTCGTCGCGGCGCTGGCTGCGCTTGATGAGCCCCGCGAGATTGTCGAGCGCGCGGGCGGTCTGGCGCTCGCTCTCGGCGAGGCGCTTCTCGACGATGGCGGCGGCGTCGTCGACGATCGCGCGCGGATCGATCCGCGGCGGCTCCTCGTCGCGCCAGCGGCGCGGAGCGTCGCCCTCGCTTTCCCAGTCACGGCGCTCCCGACCGCGATGCGCGCCGCCGCGCGGCTCCTTGTGGCGCGGCTCATGGTCGAATTCCGGCTCCCGGCGGCTTTGGCACCGCTGCGAGGCTTCGCGACGATCCTCGGCGTCGTCGCGCCAGCGGCGGGTTTCGCGCGGCGGCTCGGGCTCGCGCCGCGAACGGGCGAGCCGGCGCGCGGCGGCGTCGAGACGGTCGCCGTCGCCATCCTCGTCGGAGTCGAAATCCTCCTCCGGGAGTTCGTCCGCTTTCTCGCGAATCGCGTCGTCGAGCCAGTCGCCCAGGCTCTTTCCAGAGCGGCGCGCGGCCGCCCGGGCCGCCTCGCGCGTGTCGTAATCGAGGCCACGGAGATTGCGCGAAAGAGCCTTGGTCATGTGGGTGTCCGGCGGGTCGAGGCCCGTGGGCAAGATGTTGAAGAGACGAAGGGAACCGACTCGGAACCGCGCGAATCGCGCTTAACTCGGGGCGCGGGGCGCCAACGGCGACGACTTTCCGTCAATCAAGGTAAATAAGCGGTTAAGATTTAGCTCAACCGGCGCCGTTTCATTCACCTTTGCGGCCGACCCTGCCGTGGCTGTGATTCGTAAGCTTAACCATTGAAACATCTATCCTGCCGCCGCATCAAGAGTTGTGAGCGACGTTCACCGCCTATTGCGCGGCTCCGCTCGCCTATCTACCTATGACGCGTCGGCGCTTCGCCGGCGCGCGCGGCGCGGCGGAAAAGCGTTGACTTTCAAGGAGGCGTATATGCCGAGCTATAGGGCGCCGGTCGACGACACGCTTTTTCTCCTCAACGACGTGCTGAATTTCCAGCAGTTCGGAAGTCTTCCCGGTTTCGCGGACGTCACCCCGGACGTGGCGGCGCAGATTCTCTCCGAGGCGGGGAAGCTTTGCGAGGAGGTTCTCACGCCGCTGAACCAGTCGGGCGACGCCGTGGGTTGCACGCGCAAGCCTGACGCAAGCGTCGCTGCGCCGCCGGGCTTCAAGGCGGCCTTCGACGCCTATGCGCAGGGCGGCTGGATCGGCCTGCCCGTGCCGGAAGAATATGGCGGACAGGGCCTACCCTATACGCTGACCATGCCGATGAGCGAATTCGCCTCCTCGGCGAACATGGCTTTCGCCATGTATCCCGGCCTGACGCAGGGCGCGCTCGCGGCGCTGCTGACCCATGGCTCCGACGAACAGAAGCGCCTCTACGCGCCGAAAATGACCGAAGGCCGCTGGACCGGCACGATGAACCTGACCGAGCCGCAATGCGGCACGGACCTCGGCCTGCTCACGACCAAGGCCGTCCCGCGCGCCGACGGCAGCTATTCGATCACCGGTCAGAAGATCTTCATCTCGGCCGGCGAGCATGATCTGGCCGAAAACATCATACATCTCGTGCTGGCCCGGATCGAGGGCGCCCCGGCCGGCGTGAAGGGCATTTCGCTCTTCATCGTGCCGAAGATTCTGGTGAACCCGGACGGCTCGCTCGGCGCGCGCAATGGCGTCGCCTGCGGCTCCATCGAAGAAAAGATGGGCATCCACGGCAACGCCACCTGCGTGATGAACTACGACGGCGCGCAGGGCTTTCTCGTCGGCGAGGCCAATCGTGGCCTGAACGCCATGTTCGTGATGATGAACGAGGCGCGGCTGGGCGTCGCCGTGCAAGGCCTCTCCCAGTCCGAGGTCGCCTATCAGAACGCCGTCGCCTATGCGCGGGAGCGCCTGCAGGGCCGCGCGCTCACCGGGCCGAAGAACCCCGGCAAGAACGCCGATCCGATCATCGTGCATCCCGACATCCGCCGCATGCTGCTCGAGATCAGGTCGTTCAACGAGGCGGCGCGCGGCCTCGCGCTCGCGGCGGCGCTCGACAGCGACATCGCCCATCGTTCCGACGATCCGGCGGCGCGTCAGGCGGCGGAGGATCGCCTAGGCCTGCTGACGCCGGTGCTGAAGGGCGTCTTCACGGATGTCGGGTTCGACAACGCCGTGAAGGCGCAGCAGGTCTTCGGCGGGCACGGCTATATCCGCGAATGGGGCATGGAGCAGTTCGTCCGCGACGCCCGCATCGCCATGATCTACGAGGGCGCCAACGGCATTCAGGCGCTCGACCTCGTCGGCCGCAAGCTGCCGCGAGACGGCGGCCGCGCGATCATGGCCTATTTCAAGGACTCGGCCGAATTTCTCGGTTCGCTCAGCGGCGATGAAGCGATGAAGCCCTTTGTGACCCCGGCGCAGTCAGCGCTCGCCGACCTGCAGAAGGCGACCATGTGGCTGATGCAGAACGCCATGGCCAAGCCCGACAACGCCGGCGCCGCGTCCTACGACTACATGCATCTCTTCGGCCGCGTGGCGCTCGGGCTGATGTGGGTGAGAATCGCCCGTGCGGCGATCGAGAAGAAGGCGCGCGAGCCAGACGCGGCCGCGTGGATGGACGCAAAGCTCACGACGGCGCGCTTCTACATGGAGCGCATGCTGCCCGAGACGAGCCTGCGCCTCGCGCGCATTTCGACCGGAGCCGACACGATGATGTCGTTACCCGAGGACATGTTCTAGGAAATAAGGCGGCGCGTGAGGCGCGCGCGTCGCCATGCGCCCATCTGAGGAGACCCCATGCCCGAAGCCTATATCTACGACGCCGTGCGCACGCCGCGCGGACGCGGCAAGCCGGACGGTTCGCTGCATGAAGTCTCCTCGCTCGGCCTCGCCAATACGGCGCTGAAGGCGATCAGGGAGCGCAACAATCTCGCCGGCCCCGAAGTCGACGATGTCATCCTCGGCTGCGTCGACCCCGTCGGCGAAGCGGGCGGCGACATCGCCCGCGCGGCGGCGATCGCCTCGGGCTATTCGTACAAGGTTCCCGGCGTGCAGATCAACCGCTTCTGCGCCTCGGGGCTCGACTCGGTGAATTTCGCCGCAGCCGAGATCATGTCGGGCCAGCATGACCTCGCGATCGGCGGCGGCGTCGAGAGCATGAGCCGCGTCGGCATCGGCGCCTCGGGCGGCGCCTGGCCCGTCGATCCGACGATCGCCATTCCCTCCTATTTCATGCCGCAGGGCGTTTCCGCCGATCTCATCGCGACGAAATACGGTTTCTCCCGCGACGACGTCGACGCCTACGCCGTCGAATCCCAAAGGCGCGCCGCGAAGGCGTGGGAGGAAGGGCGCTTCAGGAAATCCATCACCCCCGTGAAGGACGTGAACGGCATAACGATCCTCGACCGCGACGAACATATGCGGCCGGGAACCGACATGCAGTCGCTCGCGAGCCTGAAGCCCTCCTTCGCCTTCTATGCCGAACAGGGCGGTTTCGACGCCGTCGCGATACAGGCCTATCCTGAAATCGAGAAGCTCAACTACGTGCATCACGCCGGCAATTCGTCGGGCATCGTCGACGGCGCGGCCGCCGTGCTCGTGGGCTCGAAGGAAGCGGGCGAAAAGATCGGCGTGAAGCCGCGCGCGCGCATCCGCGCCTTCGCCAATATCGGCTCCGAACCCGCGATCATGCTGACCGGCCCCGTCGATGTGACGAAGAAGGTGCTGAAGCGCGCGGGCATGTCGCTTTCGGACATCGATCTCTTCGAGGTCAACGAAGCTTTCGCGGCGGTCGTGCTGCGCTACCTGCAGGCTTTCGAACTCGACGCAGCGAAAGTCAACGTCAATGGCGGCGCCATCGCGCTCGGCCATCCGCTCGGCGCGACGGGCGCCATGCTGATGGGAACGGCGATGGACGAACTGGAGCGCTCGGGCAAATCCATCGCGCTGGTGACGCTCTGCATCGGCGCCGGCATGGGCACGGCGACGATCATCGAGCGGGTGTGAATGCGGCGTTTCCTCGTCCTTCGAGACGCGAGCGTCGCTCGCTCCTCAGGATGAGGAAACACTCTCGAGCCTCATCCTGAGGAGCCCGCGAAGCGCGGCGTATCGAAGGACGAGGCTCGAAAGCGGCTTGAGAAGAATTTTGGGAGCAGTCAATGAACCTCGTCAATTTCCGCTTCGAGACCGGCGCCGACGGCGTTGCGCTCCTGACATGGGACATGCCCGAGCGCTCGATGAACGTCATCACGCCCGAAGTGATGAACGAACTCGAACAGGTCGTCGACAAGGTCGCGAGCGACGCCGCGATCAAGGGCTGCGTGATTGCGTCCGGCAAGAGCGCCTTTTCCGGCGGGGCGGATCTGACCATGCTGCAGCAGGGCGCCGCGCAATACGCCAGGGCGCTGAAGGAGCAGGGCGAGGAAGCGGCGAACAGGCTTTTCCTCGAGAATGCGCGGCGGCTCTCCCTGCTCTATCGGAAACTCGAGACCTGCGGCAAACCCTTCGCCATCGCCATTCACGGCGTGTGCCTCGGCGGCGCCTTCGAACTCGCGCTCGCCTGCCATTATCGCGTGATGGCGGATGACGACAAAACGAAAGTCGGCCTGCCGGAAATCAAGGTCGGCCTCTTCCCCGGCGCCGGCGGCACGCAGCGCGTCGCGCGCATCATGCAGACCGGCGACGCGCTTCAGTTCCTGTTCCGGGGCGATCAGGTCAAGCCGAAGGCGGCGCTCGGCGCGAAGCTCGTGCATGAGATTGCGCCAAAAGCGGAGATCGTCGATCGCGCAAAGGCGTGGATCGTCAATGGCGGCAAGGCGCTCGCGCCATGGGACGCGAAGGACTTCAAGAACCCGTCCGGCAAGGTTTTCTCGCCGACGGGCATGATGATCTGGCCCGCCGCGAACGCCATCCTGCGCCGCGAGACATACAACAACTATCCCGCCGCAAGGGCCATTCTGCACGCCGTGTACGAAGGCCTGCAATTGCCCATGGATCAGGCGCTGACGGTCGAGGCGCGCTGGTTTGCGCATATACTGCGCTCGAAGGAAGCCGCGGCGATGATCCGCTCGCTGTTTCTTTCCAAGGGCGAGTTGGAGAAGGGCGCGCATCGTCCGGCGAATGTTCCGCCGACCAATCTCAGGAAAATCGGCGTTATCGGCGCGGGCTTCATGGGCGCCGGCGTCGCCTATGTCAGCGCGCTCAATGGGCTCGACGTCGTCCTGATCGATCGCGATCAGGAGAGCGCCGACAAGGGCAAGGCGGTCATCGACAAGCTCATTTCCGGCTCCGTCATGAAAGGCCGCGCGACCGCCGCCGACAAGGAGGCGTTGATGGCTCGGGTGAACGCCACTGCCGACTATGCGTCGCTCAAGGGCTGCGATCTCGTGCTCGAAGCCGTGTTCGAGGACCGCGCGGTGAAGGCCGATGTGACGAAACGCGCGCAGGACGTTGTGGGCGGGGACGTGATCTTCGCCTCCAACACCTCGACGCTGCCGATCACATCGCTCGCCGAGACCTCGCAGAAGGCGGAGAATTTCATTGGCGTTCACTTCTTCTCCCCGGTCGAGAAGATGCTGCTCGTGGAAGTGATCATGGGCGAAAAGACGGGCGACCGCGCGCTGGCGACGGCGCTCGATTTCGTGCGGATCATCAGGAAGACGCCGATCGTCGTCAACGACACGCGCGGTTTTTACGCCAATCGCTGCGTGCTGAACTTCGTGCGCGAAGGCCAGATCATGCTGACCGAAGGCGTGCCGCCGGCGATGATCGAGAATGTCGCGCGCATGGCCGGCATGCCTGTGGGTCCGCTGTCATTGAACGACGAAGTCGCGCTCGACCTCGGCTGGAAAATCCTTTGCGCCGCGAAGAAGGATCTGGGCGAGAAGGCGGTCGATCCGCGTCAGGAGCGCGTGCTGCGTTACATGGTCGAGGAGCAGGGTCGCTTCGGCCGCAAAAATGGCAAGGGTTTCTATGACTATCCCGCCGACGGCAAGAAATCGCTCTGGCCCGGCCTTTCCGCCCTCGCGGAAAAGCAGCTCGATACTGACACGATAGACATAGAGGAGCTGAAGCACCGGCTGCTTGTCGTTCAGGCGGTGGAGGCGGCGCGCACCATGGCGGAGGGCGTCGTCACCGATCCGCGCGAGGCGGACGTCGGGTCCATCCTCGGCTTCGGCTTCGCGCCCTTCACCGGCGGCACGATCTCCTACATCGACGGCATGGGCGCAAAGGCTTTCGTGGCGCTCTGCGACAGGCTCGCGGCAAAGTTCGGCCCGCGCTTCGAGCCCCCGCAGTTGCTGCGCGACATGGCGGCGAAGGGGGATACTTTCTACGGCCGGTTCATGCCGAAACAGAAGGCGGCGTGAAACCGCCAGATGTCTGCGTCCCTCGTCCGTAGGCCGAGGGACGCTCCCGCGGGACATGACATCTCCATAAGCGACGGCTAAAAAGGTTAACGAAGCGCGACTCACCACCCGCGCCGCGCGTTCGGACTTCAGCCTCTCATGCCCATTTTCGCCCTTCCCTTTCCGGTGGTCGATCCGGTCGCGGTCAATATCGGGCCCCTGCCGCTGCGCTGGTATGCGCTGGCCTATATCGGCGGCTTCGTCTTCGCCTGGTTCGGCATGCGCGCGCTTGTCGGCAAGGAGTCGCTTTGGTCGAGCGGACAGGCGCGGCCGACGCGGGAGGGGATCGACGATCTTCTCGTCAATGTCGCGCTCGGAATCATCATCGGCGGGCGCCTCGGCCATGTGCTGATCTATGATCCGGGCTTCTATCTCGCCCATCCGCTGGAAATCTTTCAGACGTGGAAAGGCGGCATGGCCTTCCATGGCGGGCTCATCGGCGCAATCATCGGCATGGCGCTTTATGCGCGGCGCGGAGCCATCCCCTTCCTCACCATCAGCGACATCTGCGCGGCCGTGGCGCCTGTGGGTCTGTTCTTCGGGCGGCTCGCCAATTTCATCAAGCCAGAGATGTGGGGCCGCGAAACCGATGTCCCCTGGGGCATGGTGTTTCCGGGCGCCGGCGACGCGCCGCGCCATCCGAGCCAGCTTTATGAAGCAGGGCTAGAGGGCGTTGCGCTCGGGCTTCTGCTGTGGTTCGCCGCGCGCGGCGGCGCGCTGAAGCGGCCGGGCCTCATCACGGGGCTTTTCGGCGTCGGCTATGGCCTCGCGCGCATTTTCTGCGAATTCTTCCGCGAGCCCGACCCCGTGCAGGAGGCGCTGCCGCACGGGCTCACGATGGGCATGGTTCTGTCGCTGCCGCTCGTTCTTCTGGGAGCGCTCGCCATGCTGAACGCGCTGCGCAAAAGGAGCGTCCCGGCATGAATCCGCTCAAACAGGAGATCGCCGCGGCCATCGCGCATGACGGGCCTATGACGCTCGAACATTTCATGTCGCTCTGCCTCGGCCATCCGCTCCATGGCTATTACATGACGCGCGATCCCTTCGGCGCGGGCGGCGATTTCATCACAGCGCCGGAGATCAGCCAGATGTTCGGCGAACTCATCGGCGTATGGGCGAGCGAAGCCTGGCGCGCGGCGGGGTCGCCCTCGCCTGCGCGGCTCATCGAGCTTGGCCCCGGCCGAGGCACGCTGATGTCGGATGTGCTGCGCGTCGCGCGCATATCGCCGCAATTTCTCGACGCGATCACGGCGCATCTCGTCGAAATGAGCCCGGCGCTGCGCGACATCCAGCGGCAGACGCTCGCCAGCGCCGCGAAGCCGGTGGATTGGGCGACGGATTTCGCACATACGCCGCATGGGCCGGCCTTCATTCTCGCCAACGAGTTTTTCGACGCCCTGCCCGTGCGCCATTTCGTCAAGACGATCGGAGGCTGGCGCGAGCGGCTCGTGGGGCTCGACGCCGGCGCCGAACTCGCCTTCGGCCTTTCGGATCGCGTCGAACCGACGCTGACCGCAGCGGCGCGCGAGGGCTCGATCATCGAAGTCTGCCCCGCGGGCCAGCGCCTGATGGGCGACATCGCCGCGAGACTGGTCGCGGAAGGCGGCGCGATGCTGGTCATCGACTATGGCTATACGCAGACCTCGCTCGGCGACAGCCTTCAGGCGGTCGCCCGCCATACCTATGTCGATCCTCTCTCCGCGCCGGGCGAGGCCGATCTGACCGCCCATGTCGATTTCGCCGCGCTCGGCCGCGCGGCGCGCGCGCAGGGCGCAAAGGTGATGGGGCCGGTGACGCAGGCGCATTTCCTGCTTCAGCTCGGCATCGAGCGGCGGGCGCAATCATTGTCGAAGAAGGCGACGGCCGAACAGGCGGAGGAGATCGCCAGCGCTTTCGACCGGCTGACCGGAACGCAGGACCCGCGGCGCCACATGGGCGCGCTCTTCAAGGTGATGGCGGTGACGCATCCCGACATGCCCGACCTGCCGGGCTTCTTCGTGTAATCACAGGAGCGGCGAGTGACCCATCCGCCCGCGCTCAGCGCGCGAAATCTCGATCTGCCCGGCGTGCGCCACGCTTTCTTCACCCGCGAGGGCGGCGTGTCGGAGGGCGTTTACGCATCTCTCAACGGCGGCGTCGGCTCCAGGGACGAGGCGGCCCGCGTCGGCGAAAACCGCGCGCGCATGGCGGCGCGGGTCGGCGTCGCGCCGGAGCGGCTGCTGGTGCCGTTCCAGATCCACTCGGCCGACGCGATGACGGTCAGCGAGCCCTGGGCGCCCGAGGATCGGCCGCGCTGCGACGGGCTTGTCACGCGCGAGGCGTCGCTCGCCCTGGGCGTCACGGGAGCCGATTGCGGCATGTTGCTTTTCGCGGACGCGCGCGCGGGCGTGATCGGCGCCTGCCACTCGGGCTGGAAAGGCGCGCTCGGCGGCATGATCGAGGCGACCGTCGTCGCCATGGAAAAACAGGGTGCGCGGCGCGCGGACATCCATGTTGCGCTGGGACCGGCGATCCACCCGGAGAGCTATGAGGTGGGGCCGGAATTTTCCGCGCGCTTCATCGAGTCCGACCGCGCCTTTGCGCGCTTCTTCGCGCCCTCGCCGCGCGAGGGCCATTCGATGTTCGACCTGCCGGGCTTCATCGCGTCGCGGGTCGAGGCGCTCGGCGTCGCCTCCTTCGAGAGCCTTGCCGTCGACACCTATACGGATGAAACGCGCTGCTTCAGCTACCGGCGCAGCGTGCATCGGCGGGAGCCGGACTACGGGCGGCTGGTGTCCGCAATAGCGCTCACGTGATCATTTCGTGGCGTAGGTGAACAGCATCGAATGCGGCAGGCCGCGCGGGGGCGGCGGGAAGGGCGCGGCCCTGCGCACGGCGGAAAGCGCGGCGGCGTCGAGATCGGGCATGCCGCTCGATTTATAGACCGCCTGATGGGTGAGATTGCCCATCTCGTCGATATAGAAGGCGACCACGCCCCTCGACGAAATCTGGCTCGCGCGGACCCGCGCCGGGATCTGCATATGCGGCATGATGAGGCCATAGAGGATGGTGAGATAGGTCGTCTTCGCCTGCCCGCCGCCGACAGGCGACTGCTTGGGCGGCGCGGCCAGCTTGAAATCCGGCAGCGGCGCCAGCGCGGCGACCTGATCGGCGATCGACTTTGCGTCGCCTTTCTTCGCCGGCTTCGTGTCCTTCGTGTCGGGCTTCTCGGTGGGCGTGGGCGTCTTCTCCGCGCGCTCGATGATCTCGGCGTCGGGCTTGTCCTCCACCTGCTTTTCGGGCGCGGGCTCTGGCGGCTTGTCGCCGTCCGCGTCGTCCTGCGCGTCCTTCAGGCCCTGAGGCTTCTCGTCCTTCGGCGCGAGCTTTTCCGGCTCGTTGCGCTTGGTCTTGGCCTCCTTCGCCTCCTCGGGGGCGTTCTGCTCGCTCTTCTCCTTGCTCTCGAGCTTGGGCGCATCGAAGGCAGGCTCCTCGATTTCGGTCGGCGGCGGCGGAGGCTTCTGCTTCTGTTCCTCGGCCTTTTGCTCGGGCTGCGGCGGCTCCGGCGGAGGCGGCTCCTCCTTTGGCTGGGGCGGCGGCTCGGTGATCACCTCGACGGGGATTTCCTCGATCGCGGGCGGAAGAAGCGCATTGCGCTGATCCTCCCACAGCAGGAAGGCGAGAATGGCGGCGTGCAGCAGCAGGCACAGCAGAATAAAGGCCGCAAAGCGCGGACGCGGCATGAGTCGGCCGTCGCGGCGCGGCTCGAACAGCCGATCCATCGCAGCCGCGGCCAGGCTCGCGCCGAACGCTTTTTGTCGAACAGTCTCATTCATCGCGATGGAGAAACCCGCCGCCGTTCACGCGCAAGCCGCGCGCCATATACGGATTGCATCGTCGCCGCTGTCGCCGCCCTGGCGTCACTCATGCCTTGAACACGGCGAAAGCGCTGTAATTTTGGCACAGTCCGTGGCCGCTTCGCAAACCTTCCGCGCATGGGGCTGAAATGGCTGCGTCCTTTCCTCGCGCAATGACGCCATTTGCCGCAGTTTTTTCGGCTCCGCCCCTGCTTATATAAGAGGCAGCTAATTTAAGCCTCGCGCGGTGTAAAACGCGCGCAAGGGGGATCGATGCTCAACAGAATCGAGTTCACGCGGCGCGGATTTCTGCTTTCGGCGGCGGCTGCGGCGACTCCGTCCTTCGCTCTCGACCACGGTGGACAGGGGGTCCCGAATGTCGCCTCCGCGAACTTCAATCCCGACGTCGAGATCGAACTCGTTTGCAAACGCGACGCGATTCCAATTCTGGGCGGAAAGCCCACGCAGGTGTGGCGCTACGTCGGCAATCTTGTGAAAGGGCCGCCGAATACGCTGACCAGCCTGCCCAACAGCTATCTCGGCCCGCTGATGCGCCTCGTGAAGGGGCAGAAGGTGCGCATCCGCCTGCGCAACGAACTTCCGGAGCACACCATCACCCATTGGCATGGGCTGCATGTTCCGATGGCGGCGGACGGCCATCCTTCCGCCGCGATCGAGCCGGGGCAGACCTATGTCTACGAGTTCGAGGTGCGCAATCGCGCGGGCATGAATTTCTACCATCCGCATACGCATGAGGCGACGGCGACTCAGGTCTATCGCGGCCTCGCGGGCGGCCTCATCGTCGAGGACGCGGAGGAGCGCGCGCTGGGTCTGCCTTCCGGCGAATATGAAATTCCGCTCGTTCTGCAGGACCGCTCCTTCGATAGCGAAAACCAGCTCGTCTATGGCGACGACATGCACACCAGCATGTTCGGCTTTTACGCCGATCGCGTGCTGGTCAACGGACGTCCCGACTACAAGCTCGAAGTCGCGAGCCGCGCCTATCGGCTACGCATTCTCAACGGCTCCAACGCGCGCATATACAAGCTCGGGTGGGACGACGGAACGCCGCTCACCGTGATCGGCGTCGACGGCGGCCTTCTGGAGAGGCCCGAGACGAAACCATATGTGATGCTCGCGCCGGCGGAGCGCGTGGATCTCTGGGTCGATTTCAGCGGCCGCGCCGTCGGGTCGAAACTCGTGATGTGGAGCGGCGGCTTCTATGGCCTCGTTCCGCCGATGGCGGAGCGCATGATGGGCAGCGCGATCTCCATGACCGACGGCTTCCCGATCTTCTCCGCGACGGTGACGCGCGCCGTCGGCGAGAGCCCGAGGCTGCCCGAGAAACTTTCGACGATCAAACACTACCGGATGGAGGAGGTCGCCAATCGGAATGATCCGATCCCGATCGAGATCACCATGGCGCACATGTCGATGCTGCTGAACGGTGGCACCTTCGGACACGACGACCTGCTGCCACAGGAGCACATCCCCGTCGATACGGTGCAATTGCTGGAAATCTTCCACGGGCACGGCCACATGGGCATGGGCGGAATGATGGGCGGCAGGGGAATGGGCGGAATGGGAATGGGCCGCGGCATGGGAATGGGCGGCATGGGCATGATGCGCGGCCGCATGGGCATGGGCGGCGGCATGCGCGGCATGGGAATGATGGGCATGTCGATGGCGCATCCCATCCATCTTCACGGACAACAGTTCGAGATTGTCAGCCGCATTTACGAAGGCGACGATGAAGAGGCTTACGCCACCGTCCGCGACGGATTCGTCGACAGCGGGCTAAAGGATACGGTGCTCGTCGCGCCGGGCGAGCGCATCCGCATCGTCAAACCGTTCCAGGATTTCAAGGGGCGCTTCATGTATCACTGCCACAACCTCGAACATGAGGACATGGGCATGATGCGCGAGTTTTCGGTGGAGTAACGCCTTCCCGGACGGCGCTCCCGAAGGCGCGCCGATCGATGCGAGCACGGAGACCCACGATCCGAGGGACTCGGACGTCAGATATTGCAGACGTAGCTGAGTTCGCTTCTGCTGATCTGATCGGCGACCCAGGCGACGCCCTTGGCGCGGTTCGCCTCGATGAAGGCAGACGCCCTGTTCAGCTGATCCTCGGAGAGGGACAGGTTGCACACACGCGCGACCTGACGGCCAATCTCCGCCTTGCGCGCGACCGGAGTCGGGCGGGAAAAAACGGCGCCGACGGCGTCGGCGGCGGAAGATTTTGCAAGGGCCGGGGCGGCCGCCATGACAAGCGCGCAGCACGCGAAAACGCGGATCTTCGTCATTAGTGTCCTTCATGGTTGAACGGACGCGACATCAACGCCGGCAAGTCCGAAAGCCGCGACGGGAACATCATCCGCAAGGCGACAGGCCAATTTTAGCCGCCAACATTGTGACGACTTTAGGGCCGTCGTCAGCCGATCGAAATTTGGGCGAATCTACAAGCAATTATGATCCGGCAATTCTGCCCTGCTTGGAAGCGGCGAGGTCGCGGCCGCTCAAAGAAATGGCCCCGCACCCGAAGATGCGAGGCCGTCTCGTTCATTGTCGCGGGCTTCAGTGCTGCATGCCGCCCATGCCGCCACCGCCGCCGCCGTGGCTCATGCCGCCCATGCCGCCCATCATTCCACCCATTCCGCCCATCATACCGCCCATGCCGCCGCCGCCCATGGACATGCCGACTTTCATGATGCTCGTCATCGTCTCGCTCGCGATCTTCTTCTGTTCATCGCTGAGCGTCGTGAAGAAGGGCTCGATCGCGGCCTTTTGCGCGCGCACGATGTCGAGATGATCGACCATATGGTTTTCCATCATCGACAGCTTGTGCAGCACCGGGGGTTTAGAATGGTCCATGCGCTCGTCCGTGGCGGCGCATTTGGCGCTGGCCTTCTGCGCGGCCGCGCGCCATCCCTCGGCGAATGTGTTCCAGGACGACGCCTGCTCGTCGGTCAGCTTCAGCTCGGCCTTCAGATAGGCGAGGCGACCCTCGAGATGTTCGGTGAAGCCGCACATCATGTTCTTCATCATGCCGCCCATGCCGCCGCCGCCGTGGCTCATGCCCGACATTCCACCGCCCATTCCGCCGTCATGCTTCATGCCGCCCATGCCGCCGCCTGCGCCGCCGCCGCCATGGTTCATGCCCGACATTCCGCCGCCCATGCCGCCCATTCCACCCATGCCACCGTCATGCTTCATGCCGCCCATGCCGCCATGATGACCCGAATGCTCGTCGGCCTTGCCCGCGTCCGCCTTCGGCGCTTCGGGCGCCGCGGCCGTTTCGGGCGCGGCGCCGGACTGGGCCTTGCCGGGGTCGGCCCACTGGATCGGCGCATTCGCGGCGCCGTGGCCGCTGTGATCCATCTTGCTGTGATCCATTCCGGCGTGATCGCCGGCCTGCTGCGCCTGCGCGATGGAGAGGCCCGCCCCGAGCAGCAAGGCGGCCGCGCTGGCCGTGAAACATTTGCCGCGCAAGAATCTGTTCTGCGTCGTCATGAGACCCTCCCTAGCTTATGTATTTTGTTCGACGCGGCGACCACGAACGCTGGCGCGTTCAAATGTCTGGCCGGGCGCCTGACAATCCGATTCGCAGCCTGCGCGCATCGCGCGCGAAGGTCCGTAACTTTGTCACAAATCAAGCAATCTTGCGAGCCGACGAATCGTCGCGCCGCACCATTCAGGCGGCCTTGCCCTTCTCCGCAATGCCGACGAGCGCGCGCATGATACGGCGTGTTCCGGCGAGGCGCTGCTTCATCGTCTCGA
Source organism: Methylocystis sp. ATCC 49242 (assembly GCF_000188155.2). NCBI lineage: Bacteria > Pseudomonadati > Pseudomonadota > Alphaproteobacteria > Hyphomicrobiales > Methylocystaceae > Methylocystis > Methylocystis sp. ATCC 49242. The sequence continues at coordinate 3,817,731 of NZ_KE124774.1, read as the reverse complement.
ATTCTCGGATGAAGACGATGCGCATGTCGGGCCGCACCTTGGCCTGAGTCCCCTGCTCCGCGACATAGCGCACCAGGCCCGCCGGATCGGCGAAATGATTGTCGCGGAAAGAGACGATGACGCCCTTCGGCCCGGCGTCGACCTTCTCGACATGCGCACGACGGCACATGGCCTTGATGGCGACGATCTCCAGAAGCTGCTCGACCTCCGGCGGGATGGGGCCGAAACGGTCGATCATTTCGGCGGCGAAAGCCTCGATGTCGTGATCCGTTTCGAGCGTCGAGAGACGACGATAAAGCTGCAGGCGCAGGGTGAGATCGGAGATGTAATCCTCCGGTATCGTGACCGGCGCGCCGATCGCGATCGTCGGCGACCAGACCTCCTCCTGCGGCTCCTCGACGCCAGCCTTCAGCAGCGTGATCGCGTCGCCGAGCATCTGCTGATAGAGTTCGTAGCCGACCTCCTTGATGTGGCCGGACTGTTCCTCGCCGAGCAGATTGCCGGCGCCGCGAATGTCGAGATCGTGGCTGGCGAGCTGGAAGCCGGCGCCGAGCGTATCGAGCGTCTGCAAGACTTCGAGACGCTTCTGCGCCTGCGGCGTGATGGCGCGATTGGCGGGCGTGGTGAAGAGCGCATAGGCGCGCGTCTTCGAGCGTCCGACGCGGCCGCGCAACTGGTAGAGCTGCGCAAGGCCGAACATGTCCGCGCGCCAGACGATCAGCGTATTGGCCGACGGAATGTCGAGCCCCGATTCGACGATGGTCGTGGAGAGAAGAATATCGAACCTGCCGTCATAGAAGGCCGACATCTTGTCTTCGAGTTCGCTCGGGCTCATCTGGCCATGCGCGATGACGAATTTCGCTTCGGCCAGATTCTCGCGCAGGAAGGCGGCGGCTTCCTCCAGATCCTCGATACGCGGGCAGACGAAGAAGGCCTGTCCGCCGCGATAGCGTTCGCGCAGCAAGGCTTCGCGCACGATCAGCGGATCAAATGGAGAAATGAAACTGCGCACCGCGAGACGATCGACCGGCGGCGTCGTGATGAGCGAGAGTTCGCGCACGCCGGTCATGGCGAGTTGCAAAGTGCGCGGAATCGGCGTCGCGGAGAGCGTGAGCACATGGACTTCGGCGCGCAGCTCTTTCAGACGCTCCTTGTGCCCGACGCCGAAATGCTGCTCCTCGTCGATGATGACGAGGCCGAGATCCTTGAAATTGACGCCCTTGCCGAGAATGGCGTGGGTGCCGACGAGAATATCGACCTTGCCTTCGCCAAGCTCCTTCTTCGTCTCGCGCGCTTCGGCAGCGCCGACCATGCGCGACAGGCGGCCGATTTTTATCGGCAGGCCCGCGAAACGCTCGGAGAATGTCTTGTAATGCTGGCGCGCAAGCAGCGTCGTCGGCGCGACGACGGCGACCTGCTTGCCGTTGATCGCCGCGCAGAAAGCGGCGCGCAGCGCGACTTCCGTCTTGCCGAAGCCGACGTCGCCGCAGACCAGCCGATCCATCGGACGGCCCGAGGCGAGATCGTCGAGCACCGCCTCGATGGCGGCAAGCTGGTCTTCCGTCTCGTCATAGGGGAAGCGCGCGCAGAATTCGTCGTATAGCCCTTCCGGCGGCGCGAGCTTCGGCGCCTGGCGCAGCTGGCGCTGCGCGGCGATGGCGATGAGACCCTTCGCCATCTCGCGGATGCGATTCTTCATCCGAGCCTTGCGCGTCTGCCAGCCGACGCCGCCGAGCCTGTCGAGCTGCGCCTCGGCGTCCTCGCCGCCGTAGCGGGTCAGAAGCTCGATGTTCTCGACCGGCAGATAGAGCTTGTCGCCGCCGGCGTAATGCAGCTCCAGACAATCATGCGGCGCGCCGGCCGCGGTGATCGTCTCGAGACCGATGAAACGGCCGATGCCGTGATCGACATGCACCACGAGATCGCCGGCTGTGAGCGCGGCGACTTCGCCGAGAAGATTTTCGGTGGGCTTGCGCTTGCGACGGCGACGCACGAGGCGGTCGCCGAGGATGTCCTGCTCGCCGAGCAGAACATAGGCGTCCGTCTCGAAACCATGCTCGACGCCGAGCACCGCGAGCGCGACGCCGCCCGGCCCTTGCGCAAGCGCTCCCGGAAGCGAGGAGACGGTCTTGAGATCGCGCAGGCCATGTTCTTCGAGCACATGCCCGAGACGCTCGCAGGAGCCGTCCGACCAGCCGGCGACGATGACGTTTCTGCCGGAGCCGCGCAGCGCCTGCACATGGTCGGCCGCAGCCTGAAAGACATTGACGTCGGGTTCGTTGCGCTCTGGCGCGAAATCTCGTCCCGGACGCGCGCCGCAATCGATCGCGTCGCCGCGCTCCGAGGCAAAAGGCGAGAATTGCGCGCTGGCGCGCTCGGCGAGCGCGTCGCTCCACTCCTCGCTCGTGAGATAAAGTTCACGCGGTTCGAGCGGCTTGTAATTCGAAGCGGCAGGATCGAGGTCGTGCGAGAATTTGCGCGCGTCGTAATAATCCGCGATCTGCTTGAGGCGCTCGCTCGCCGCGTCTTCGACCAAAGCGTCGAGCATCAGCGGCGCGTCGCCGAGATAGTCGAAGAGCGTGTCCATCCGCTCGTAGAACAACGGCAGCCAGTGCTCCATGCCGTGATGTCGCCGCCCCTCGCTCACCGCCTCGTAAAGCGCGTCGCCCCGCGTCTGCCCGCCGAAGCGCGCCGCGTAATTCTGGCGGAAGCGGCGCATGGTGTCAGAGGTGAGCCGCAGCTCGCTCATCGGCGTGAGATCGAGCGCGCGCAACTGCCCCGTCGCGCGTTGCGTCTCGGGGTCGAAGCTTCGGATCGATTCGAGCGTGTCGCCGAAGAAGTCGAGCCGGATCGGCGCCGGCATGCCCGGCGAGAAGAGATCGATGATGCCGCCGCGCTGGGCGTATTCGCTGGTCTCGCGCACGGTGCTGGCGCGCAGGAAGCCGTTCGCCTCCAGCCACAACGCCAGTTCGTCGAGCTTCACCACATTGCCGGGGGCGGCGGAAAAACTCTCGGCGGCGACCATTTTTCGCGGCGGCACGCGCTGCAAAAGGCAGTCGGCCGTCGTGGTCACGACGCGCGGGCGCTCCTCCGACGAGCTCGCGCGGGCGAGGCGCGAGAGCGCCGTCATTCGCCGCGCGACGACATTGGCGTGCGGCGAGACGCGGTCGTAGGGCTGGCAGTCCCAGCCGGGGATGTCCAGAATCTCGACGTCCGGATTGGCGAATCGCAGCGCCTCGCGGAAGGCCGCCGAACGGGTCGAATCACGGGCGACATGCACGAAGACCACCGGGCGCCCCTCCGCCTCGCGGGCGAGCGCCCGGGCGAGATCGGCGCAGAGAAAGGCGTCGAAGCCCTCCGGCGCATGAGAGAAAAGCAGCTTCTCTCCCTTAGCGAGGCGCTTTTTCGCGGCCGCGAGCTCAGCCGCCCCGCTTCCTGTCTTCGCCGCGGGCGCGCTCAATGGATCGGTCCCTCATGGGTGTGAAAGGCGATGATTCGTCTAAGTAGCGCGGTGTCCCGCTCCGGCGGCGGCGTCGCGCCCGAGAGCCAGTCGAGGAGCTCGGCGTCTGGAAGGTCGAGCAGCCCCTCGAATTCGCTCAATTCCGGGTCGGAGAGCGCCGAAAGCTGCGCGTCGACGAATCCGCCCAGGAGAATGTCCAGCTCCCGCATGCCGCGGCGCCAGGCGCGAATCTTTATACGGCGGCGGCGGAGCTCGCTTTCGCTCAGCCCGCCAGCGGCGGCTGCGGGATCGTCTGTCATGCGCGCGGCTTAGCCCAGCCGGGCGGGAAAGGGAAGCGCGGGCGCGTTCCGCCGGCGCGGCGATTCCTGCGCCCGGCCAGGGGTCGCGGCGGTGGAAAATTCCTCCGGCGTGACGACGGCTGTCGGAATCGCTTGACTTCAAAATGCCGCTGCCCTATCCCGCAGTCCTCGCGCGAACAACGCGCCGCGCGGGGGAGTAGCTCAGTTGGTTAGAGCGCCGGCCTGTCACGCCGGAGGTCGCGGGTTCGAGCCCCGTCTCTCTCGCCATATAATTCAATCGCTTCCATCATAGTCAGCGTCTTTTCAGACGATTTTGGCCGACTGATTTTCTGAAATTCAGACTCTTGCTCTGCTTGCGGCCCTTCTTTCTCGCTTCATCAACTTTTCGCTCCGTCGTCGGAGCGACGGGAGCGCAGGTCTGATCAAGGAACGCGCCCGATTCGAAGTCGTTGGCGAGCTTCGTTTCGATCTGCTCGGCCCGCTCCCGCCCCGCGAGGCTTCGACCGCCCCCGGCGCGTCTGAAATCCGGCAGCCTGCGCCTTTCCGCTTCCCCGAAGACGATCGCCCGCCCGCGCCGCCCCGCGAGGACGATTGAGGCGTCCATCCATATTGCGTCGGCCTGCAGCAAGTCCCATTGATCTCCCGATAGACGCGGCAAATCCTTGCGGCAGGGATGCGACATGACGGAGCGCTGCAAATGCGCCGCCCCCGCCCCCCCGGGTCGTGGCTCTCTCGCCCATCTTGACCCCGAGCCGTGATGTGAAGGACACGGAGGCCGCCGCGGAGCGAAGGGGCGGCCTTTTTGTCTGGCGTCAAGCGTCCTGCCGGCCGTGCTCAAACAGTCCTAAAGTCGGCTCAACGATTCAGGCCGCTCGCTCCAGCCATCTTGCCAGGATTGCGCCGCCGATCGCTCCGACGATGGCGCCAACAAAGGCGCCGTCAAATCTTGCAACGAGAACGCCAAGAGCCGCTCCGATCGCCGCGCCGATTCCGCTGAGGGCGAGGATAGTCGTTGTGTCGCTATCGTGGTCGTATGTTTTGGCCATTTTTCTGATGCCTTGGTGCGCTGATCAAACGTTGCGCCTGATCGTTTCATCAGCGTTATTTAGGGCGCACTTTGGCAATTGGCCGCTGGAGCGTCAGGATCGGCGAGGGGCTCACCCCTCGTTTTCGCCGACGTCCTTCGCAAGGCGCTTTTCGGGCGGAAAAATCCACCTGGGTCGTCAATCCACAAGACCGCAATTCCCGCGCGCTCGGCATAGGCGAGCGCCTGCAGGAACGCCTCCATGACCGGCATACGCGCAGGGAAAGCGGTGGGGTCCGGATCCTGCCCGAAGACGTTGATGTTGACCGAGGCGATAACGGGTGGATCGGCGCTGGCGTCGCGGCGGACGTGGACCTCGATCACCGGGCCGTTCGGGATGGCGCTGCGATGCTCGACAATTCGGGTCATTTGCTCGCGTCCTATATCAGCCTCGCAGAAGTCCCTATCCGGCGATGGTCATCGCCGCTCGCCCTGCCTGGAGGCGGTCCTCCTGCAATCTGGGTTATGGAGCGCTTGCCCTCGCGGGAGCGCCACACAAGCGCGACAGGGCTCGGTCAGGGCGCCAAGCGAGAACTTGCCGCGACCATAGCGCAAGCCCGTGAATCAGCCGCGCAGGCAGGATGGGACGCGCAGCTATTCTCCAAGATGTCTGCCGAATTTGATATAGGCTTCGGGAACACAGGCGCGCACGCGATGAAGAACGGACTGGGCGCTCTTCCGGGTCTTGTAGGCCCCAACGGCAACGACGTCGAAGCGGGGAGCAAAGCCGCGGAATTTGTTGGAAAAGTCGTTGAATGGATCGACCCCGCAGCGGGCCGCTCGACTGCGCAGGCTTCTGATTTCCTTGTCATGCGCCGCCGAGAGATCGGGATTTGCAAACGATCCCAAAACGACCCACCAACCCTCGGGTCTCTCCACGCCTCCCGCCAGAGCCTGCGCAATGAGCGCGCTGCTGAACAGTATGGTCAGAAAGGGTTTGCTCATTCTGATATTTCCGTTTTGAGTCGCGACTCCGGCCCCCCGCCGTTCTACCCGATGAAGACGACGGCGATTAGTCTTCTGGCACCTTGCTGGCGCAAACATTCCTCTGAACTTCCGGCAATCGGCCACACAGAGCATCCAGTCGCTCATTATAGGCTCGCCTGGCGGCTCTGGACTGCTGCTCCGCGTCAGGCGTCGACTGGCATGACGCCGCCATGATGCTCAAAAGGCACAGCAGAGCCAATCTCGAAATCAGTTTTCTACGACACTCGCGCATTCAGCCTTCGCTTTCTGAAGCCGCGCACCCGCTCCGCCTCCGTTCCTGGAGATGAACCCGGCGCCCCGGCTGTTTTATCGCTCAAGGCGTTATCATTCTCGCGAACGCTGGAGACTTGCCCGATGCCTTGGAAGATTGCCGCGGAACTTTTCACCCTCGCGCGCCTCATTTAATCTGATCGGACTATGGAACTCTCCGTTTTGGGTTCAACATTGATTCAAAACACGGCAGGCAAGATGTCTTCGTCGGCGCGAGGTTTTTTGCGGCCTTTGCAGCGAAATTGTTGTGACTGTGTCTTGTTCTGACGGCTACAGCTATCACCCGTTCACGAGCTGCCTTGAAGGAGCGACGGCTGCCTGCATCTGTGCGGTTGCAGGCGGCCTTCGTTTACGGGCAATGCATCTGGAACACTTAAAATGTTTGCGCGTTTACATCCCGTAGAAGTCTCCGGCGGGGCGGGTGAGATTTTAGAGGAAATCTTTGATTTTGCCAGCCATGGCCGGGGCAATTTGATCGTGGAGGGGCCAACAATGACCTTTTCAGAGCGGTCGCGTAGCGCGACCGGAAAATATCTATGGCTTAGGGCGACGGCGCTTGGCGTTGCATCCCTGACGAGCATTCCACTTTGGGCAGGATCGACGGTTACCGCGAGAGCGGCGGAAACTCCGGAGGCCGCAGCAGCTCGAGAACGGCAAGGAACCGTAGTTTCGCCTCCCGGCGAAGGAGAGGCTTTCATGGCGGGCGCGGCGAAACGCGCGCCAAGCGCCGAGTCGGGTACGAGAGGGCATGTCACTTCGACGAACGCGAAAGGACAATCACTTGCGCCATGGGCCGAGCCAGCCGGCGGCGACGCGCCGATGGCGTACGAGTTCCCACCCGCCGTAATCGAAAGACTGAAGAACGAAGTTTCCACCAGCTCCCGAGCTTTCAAAGCAGACGGAGAAGCAGTCTCGCAGCAAGATTCGAATGGGACGCCCAATCCCTTTGCCTTGAATCCGAAAGCGCCCGTGCTGTTGTCGAGTTTCGCGGGCACTCCTTACACCGGCTGGATCCCGCCGGATCCGCACCTCGCGGTGGGCCCGTCGGACCTTATTCTCGCGGTGAATTCGACATGGCGGATTTACAATAAATTTGGGGGACAGGTGTTCTCGCGGACGCTCGGTTCCTGGTTCGCCAACGTCCTCCCCGCCAACCAGACGGGGATCAGCGTTTTCGATCCATGGGTTATATATGACCGAGTCAGCAGTCGCTTCGTCTTGCTGGCGCTGGCGAAACGTAACAGCGACAAGTTCAGCCGATACTTGATCTCTGTCTCAGACAATAGCACCGCGAGCGGCAACTGGTGTAACTGGTCATTGAACGCGAGCGTGAACGGATCGACGAATACAAACAACTGGGCCGATTACGCCAAAGTGGGAACAACGAGCAACGCCATTGTGGTTACCTCGAACCAATTCAATTTTCCAAACCCCAATCAATCTTTCCAATACACGAAAGTCCGGTTTATTCGGAAATCCCAGATCTACAGCACATCTTGCCCGGCCGTGTCGTGGTGGGACTTCTGGAACCTGCGCAATGCTGATAACAGCACGGCCTTCACTGTCCAGCCTGCACTCAGCTATTTTGCCTCTACCACGAGCTATGGGATCAACTCTTACTCCGGCGGCGGCGCCAGGTTGACGCTCTGGCGCTTTGGCACTCCTTCCTGGCCTCCGTCGTTGGTGCGCCAATCTACACTATTCCCGCTGTCCTATACTCTTGGGCCGAATGCTGTGCAAAGAGGGTCGTCGACCCGCATAAACACTGGCGATGCTCGTCTGCTGGATGCGGTTTGGCGCGCGAGCGGATTGTGGACGACTCACACCGTCGGATGCACATTTGCGGGCGACCCGACGACTCGCTCCTGCATCCGTTGGTACAACATCAATCCTGGGACGAACGTGATTTCGCAACAGCGAAGCTTTGGCAATTCGGGCTCGTATTATTATTATCCGGCCATCACAGCCACTGCCACGGGCAACGCCACGATCGTCTTTAACCGGTCTGGATCGACTGAATATGCCGGCGCAAGGTATACCGGCAGGCGCTCAGCCGATCCGCCAAATACGTTGCAGGGAAGCGCAAACTTGGCGTCAGGGCAAGGGTGTTACGTGAGACTCGATACCTCGGGCCGCAATCGGTGGGGTGACTACAACGGCATCGGACTCGATCCCACCGACGAAAGGCGGACATGGATCTATAGCGAATACGCCTCCGGCACGAGCACGACCTGCAGCAATAATGTGTGGGGAACGCGGTTCGGACGCGTAACATGGTAGCGCCCTTAATTCTCTTGCTCTGAAGCGAGTCAATTAGAACTGAGATTTGTTAGCGACGGGGCTACGCCATTTTTGGCGGCCGTCCCGCCGCTTTCAATGTGAAGGAAAACGCTGATGCATGCCGGAACGCTTGCGATATTTTCAATGACGCCCATTTCAGCGAGCTTAGGCGCCTTCATTGCTATCGCGCCTGCACAGGCGGGCTCTACGCCACCGGCAGGATGGGGCGGCGAAAACAAGGGCGTCGAACAATCGACGGATGGGGCTGGAAGGTCGCCTCCGCCCGAAATCAAGCAACAGGAAGCGCCATTGGGGAGTGAAATTCCGCTCGAGGAGCTTCAACGGCGCAAACGAGAAATGGAGCGGAGATCTCCATGAGGCGGACCGGCTCGCCCTCGCCCGCGCGGGAGCGCCGACAGCGTCGTCACCGTCGTCACTGGGCCATTTGTCGACGGCTGTGTTATACGGAAGACCGCGACCAAGACGGCACCGAGGAGGCCAGCATGAACTTGAGCAATCGCTCCAAACGGGGGATCACCTTAGCTGTAGCAGTTATTGCCGGCCTCGCGTTCCGTTGGCTGGCTGTGCTGTTTTTGCTGCTGGCGACCGCCTTGATCGCGTGGGGTCAGCAGCCGCAACGCACCGAGGAATTTCTTGGGCGTTTGCCATTTGGGGATTTTCTCCTCCGGGCGCTGGCGCAGTTGGATATGATCCTTTCAGCGCGCGATTAGTAAGCGCGCTGCATTCGCTGGCGCACGACGAAAGGCCCGGTCGCATGGTGGGCAGCCGAAGAGCAGTGCGACCGCCGACGGCCAATCAAACATCGACAGACCACACCTGAACCCCATCGCGCTAAAATTGACGCCGGCGTATGTTGCCGGAATCGATGATCAGCACCTCTTATGGTCATGCGAATCTGACCGTATCCCCTGCGTTCGTTCTTGTGTTTGAAACCACGACGTCACACGACTTCAAATAAGGCATTTACGCAGTTTTAGCTTCGGCCCTTTTGTCCGAAAAAGATGGTCTTTTGTCCTTGCGACCGTTGGGTTCGCTACAGAACATCGCTTGACGCCATTTCTTTATCAGAACGCCAAATTAGAGCATTTCCCTGTATTTCTGAATCGGGAGGGATTCCTGTTTTAGCAGGAGTGTGATTCAAGATGCTGGCTGGGCGGAGGCCAGCATCCAATGGTTCGACCTCTCTCCAATGATCTTCGAGAGCGTGTGGTTGCGTCGGTTTTGGCTGGCGAGAGTTGCCGCGCCGTGGCTTTGCGCTTTGGCGTGGCCGTGTCATCGGTCGTGAAGTGGTCGCAGCGCCAGCGCGAGACGGGCTCGGTCGCGCCGGCGAAAATGGGCGGCTATCGCAAGCGCGTGCTGGAGCCGCATCGCGCTTTCATTGTCGAGCGTCTGGCGCAGACGCCGCATTTGACGTTGCATGGCCTCAAGGACGAGCTGCTGGCGCGCGGGGTCAAGGTTTCGCACAACGCCATTTGGATGTTCCTGCGCCGCGAGGGGCTGCGGTTCAAAAAAAACGCTGCTGGCGCTCGAACAAGGCCGCGCTGACATTGCGCGACGGCGCAAGCGCTGGCAATCGCTGCAAGCGCGCCTCGATCCCAGGCGGCTGGTCTTCATCGACGAGACCTGGATCAAGACGAACATGACGCCGCTGCGCGGCTGGGACCCCAAGGGCAAGCGCTTGCGCGGCCTCGCGCCGCACGGCCATTGGCGCACGTTGACCTTTCTCGGCGCGCTGCGCGTGCGATCGTCTCGACGCGCCCTGCGTCTTCGACGGGCCAATCAACGGCGCGTGTTTCCGCGCCTATGTCGAACAACAACTCGTCCCCGCGCTTAAGCAGGGCGATATTGTCATTATGGACAATCTCGGCAGTCACAAGGGCGAGGCGGTGCGACGCGCGATCCGCTCCGCCGGAGCCAGACTGTGGTTTCTGCCACCCTATTCGCCCGACCTCAATCCAATCGAACAGACCTTTTCCAAGCTCAAACACTGGATGCGACAGGCGCAGCAGCGAACCATTGACCTGCCCCTGAGAAACTCGACCAGATGCGATTAGAGTCCGGCCATATCGGGACGGACGAGATGAAGAAGAAGCGGTTCACGGAAGAGCAGATCATCGGGATTTTGCGGGAGCACGAGGCGGGCGCGAAGGCGGCGGATCTGGCTCGCAAATATGCTGTGTCGGAGACGACGCTTTACAACTGGAAGGCCAAATATGGCGGCATGGACGTCTCCGAGGCCAAGCGGTTGAAAGCGCTCGAAGAAGAGAATGCGCGGCTGAAGAAGCTTCTGGCCGATCAGATGCTGGAAGCCGCGGCGCTGAAGGAGCTTTTGTCAAAAAAATGGTAGGGCCCGCCGCCAAGCGCGCAGCCGTTGTGCATCTGCGAGCCGCCATGGCTCTGTCGGAGCGTCGGGCCTGCCAGATTGTCGCCGTCGATCGCGCGACCGTCCGCTACATCTCGAAGCGGCCGACCGACAAGCCGTTACGGGAGCGGCTGCGGGAACTCGCCAACGAGCGCCGGCGCTTCGGCTATCGGCGGCTGTTCGTGCTGCTGCGGCAGGAGGGCGAGACGTCGGGCAAGAACCGCATCTACCGGCTCTATCGCGAGGAAGGGCTGACGGTGAGAAAGCGGCGCGCCCGCCGAAGGGCTGTCGGCGCGCGGGCGCCCATTCCTGTCGAGGCGCGGCCGAATGCGCGTTGGTCTTTGGACTTCGTGCATGACCAGTTCGCCTGCGGACGCCGGTTCCGCATCCTGAACATCGTCGACGACGTGACGCGTGAATGCCTCGCGGCGATCCCCGACACATCCATCTCGGGCCAACGCGTGGCGCGGGAACTGTCGGCGCTGATCGCACGGCGCGGCAGGCCCGGCATGATCGTTTCGGACAACGGCACGGAGTTCACCTCGAACGCCGTGCTGTCGTGGTCGAGCGAGAACAGGATCGAGTGGCGCTATATCGCGCCGGGCAAGCCGATGCAGAACGGCTTCTGCGAGAGCTTCAACCGGCGCATGCGCGACGAACTGCTGAACGAGACGCTGTTCTTCGGGCTCGACCATGCCCGGGAGAAGATCAGCGCCTGGGCCCAGGACTACAATCACCGCCGCCCGCATTCGGCCCTCGGCTATGCGACGCCCGCCGCCTTCGCGGCCAATCTCACCGCAACAGGCGATCGGCTGCGCAACCCGGACCAACTCCGCCGATCGCCTGTTGCTCCATTCGCGCCCTCGGGCGTATCAACCGGAAGGACTCAACCCGCCGCTGGATGAAAGTTCAGGGGCAGGTCACCATCGATGAAACCTGGCGACAGATCGGACGCCTCGCAAAAGACATCCAACCACAAGAATGCAGCAACTACTTCACAAACGCAGGATACGCTTCCGTCAAAATATGAAACGCTCTAGCCGCACAGCGCAAGGTCGTCGCGCGGCGCTTCCATGAGGCCGCTCAGCCTCTGGCTGATGGAACCAATGTTGAGATCGGGGAGTTATCATCAATCATTTTAGTACGCGCGCCTGGCGACCGCGCATCATTTTTTGGAGTGACACTATGAGACCTATTGCAAAGATTTTTCTGGGAATAGGCGTTCTGACATTCAACTCAATGCCGATGCACGCTGAAAATGACTTAAATCTGGCGCGTGAAAAAGTGACGCTCGTCGCTCCGCCCTTTGTTCATGCCCATGAGCAGGCGACGAAATCGAAGCCAAAGGTAGTTGAGCTTTCGCTGACGGTGATCGAGAAGCCGCTCGTTATCGACGATTCCGGAACCACCGTTCCAGGCTCTACCTTCAATGGCTCAGTCCCGGGGCCACTTATAGTTGTCCATGAAGGTGATTATGTCGAAGCGACCCTCATCAATCCTCAATCAAATAAGATGGCGCACAGTGTCGACTTTCATGCGGCGACCGGAGCGCTTGGAGGCGCTGCATTGACCCTCGTCAATCCCGGAGAACAGGTCGCGCTTCGCTGGAGAGCAACGCGCGCCGGGGTCTTTGTCTACCACTGCGCGCCGGGTGGATCGATGATCCCACTGCATGTCGTATCTGGCATGAGCGGCGCGGTCATGGTTCTGCCGCGCGACGGGCTCAAGGATGAGACCGGAAAGAGCTTGCACTATGACCGCGTCTTTTACATCGGCGAGAATGATTTCTACGTTCCCCGGGACGACAAAGGCAAATTCTTGCGCATCGACGATGCGAGCGATTTTTTCCCCAAAACACTCGAAGTCATGCACCAACTCGTTCCGAGCCATGTTGTATTCGAAGGGAAAGTCGGCGCGCTTACGGGTAAGAATGCTCTACAGGCGAATGTCGGCGAGACTGTCCTGATCATCCACTCACAAGCCAACCGCGACAGCCGACCCCACCTTATCGGCGGTCACGGCGACTATGTGTGGGAGACAGGAAAATTCCATAACCCCCCGCAAAGAGATCTTGAGACGTGGTTCATCCGCGGCGGCAGCGCAGGCGCGGCTCTCTACACATTCCGTCAGCCCGGCATCTATGCCTATTTGTCGCATAACCTCATAGAGGCCGTCGAACTAGGAGCGACTGCGCATTTCAAGGTCGAGGGCAAATGGAACGATGCTCTGATGAAGCGGGTGAGTGAGCCGCATTCGATCGCCGCAGCCGAAGCTTCGAAGGAGCAACCCAAGTTACCAAATCATGTTGCTCCGAACCCGGGCCACTAACTTAGGTAAGAGGCTCAGGGGATGCTGCCGCTCAGGACAAAATTGGGACTCGGTGTGGGGGTGGCGCTTGTTTCATTCAGCCTCGCCTCCGCAACGACATTTATGTCGGCTTCCGCCAAATGGAAATCTCCCGAAACGATCGAAATCACGCCGCGAATGTTCACTTATCGAATGGCTGGCAATTTCCACGCGGCAGGCCGATCTGTCGATGCAACGGCTGTGACGATAACTCGTATTTCTTCACTTCACATCATGAGGCGGCAGGTCACCGCCGAGGAATATGGCCGCTGCATCGCCGCAGGCAGATGCAAGAAAACTTCCAATGAAGAGTCACGCCCGAATCTTCCGATTACGAATGTCAGCTGGTTTGACGCGGCGGCTTCCAACTGACGAGGAATGGGTTTTCGCTGCCGGTTCGCGCTTCCACGACGACGCCTTGTCTACCGGCGCAACGTCTGATCCGTCCGTCCGTTGGCTTGCGCGCTACGAGAAAGAAGTCGAGCGCCAACAATCGGATAAACGTCCCCGACCTATCGGGAGCTTCGGCGCAAATGAATACGGCTTGCTGGACTTGTCCGGAAATGTTTGGGAGTGGACGAACACCTGCTTCATCCGGCAGTCGCTTGATGTGAATGGTCGCTCCACACGGATCGAGTTTGCCAGCTGCGGCGTGCGTGTGGTCGAAGGAGAACACCGAGCCTACATTACGGACTTTATCCGGGACGCAGGCAACGGCGGGTGCGCCGCAGGCAAGCCGCCCAGCAACTTGGGATTTCGTCTGGTTCGGGACGAAACTGCACCCTCGTTCATCCTGAAAATAAAAAGGCTTCTGGCCGGCGTTAGCTGCCAGCTCGGCCGAAGTGAAATCTGTCATGCTGTCGGATCGTCTGAATTTTAGCTCCTAATTCACATTGATGAAATCATGACAGGAGTGAGCCATGCTAAAAGATTGGGATGCATTTGAGAAACTACCGGAAATCGATCAAATGCTCTTGCTCGAAGCTTTGATGAGCACCGCATTGATGATGACGCACCTTGGCGAGTGGTGGATAGCAGAGCGTCTCGTGGCGGATCCTCGGTGCCGTCAGTGGGCGCACGGCGTGGCAATCAACCAGCGAATGAACCAAAAGCCCCGCCTTGGATACGACCTCCTGCTGAACGCGATTGCGGAGCAAACGGGACGAGAAGGACACTGCGGCAATTAAATTGCTAATGCCCATTGCTCCCAAAGGCGAATTCTAGAGGAATGCGAGCTTCGCCCGACGCAGCGTCCAAAAACATTGGAAGTAATCAACTTCTGCTTTTCCAATGCCTTCAACAGCTCGAATGCCGGAACGCGAGGAGGTTTCCATGCACAAAGCGATTGGCCTTGCCTTGCTTCTTATCGGCGTCACTGGTGGCGTTTTTCGGCGCCCATTCCTACGGCCACTCGCAGGAGATGACACCGCTGGTCGCTAAACTCCTCACCTGCCTATTGATAGCCCTCATATGCGAAAGCTCTCATCAGTGAAGAAAAACGCGCCCGATCCGTTCCTCGCCGAAAAAGTGATTGAAGAGACTTATAGCTATCCGCGCCTGTCCCGACACGGCGGGCAGGATTCGCCCAGAGGACGCCCCCGTGCGTGAAGCCGACGCCTCCCTGCCGCCCGCGCAAGGCGGAGCGATGTCTACGGCATGAGCGAAGGAACATTCCTGAGGCCGCCAGCTCGATTGGGCCGACATCGGGCTACGGTCCGCGCGCCGCCCCCTCTGCAGCGATGTGGAGCCGATGGCCGTAAGGGCTTCAGGGAATTTCGATGGATCAGCCGGCCAGGCCCGGCAAGCTTTTCAGCGGCGGCGACCGGCTTCGCCATTCAACGGTCTGCGACGAAAATCTCGTCCACCCATGCGGGAACGGCTTCACTGGCCGGCCCATACCGCCGTTCGTCGAACTGGTCAGCGTTATCCGACGGCTCCAGATTGATCTCGCAGGTCCGAATCCCACGTCGTCGCGCCTGCGACACAAAGCCGGCGGCCGGATAGACGGAACCTGACGTGCCGATGGCGACGAAGAGATCGGCGTCGTTCAAAGCGCCGTAAATTTCATCGAGATGAAGCGGAACTTCGCCAAACCAGACGACATGCGGCCGAAGTCCGCCTTTCTTCCCGCAACGCGGGCACGGATCATCGACGCCGAGGTCATCTTTCCAAAGAGACGTTTCGCCGCAGATCACGCAGCGCGCCTTCAATAATTCCCCATGCGTGTGCAGCACGCGCGCGGCGCCTGCCCTTTCATGCAAATCGTCGATATTCTGCGTGACGAGCGTCAAATTTCCACCCCGCTCCGCCAGCCCGGTCTCGAGCCGCGCGAGCGCGATATGCGCGGCGTTGGGTTCGGAAGCGAGCAGGTTGCGCCGGCGGGCGTTGTAGAAAGCGTGAACCTCGCCGGGATCACGTCGAAACGCTTCAGGAGTCGCGAGTTTCATCGGATCGAAACGCGCCCAGAGGCCCGTTCCATCCTTGTCGCGAAATGTGCCGAGACCGCTCTCGGCCGAGACGCCGGCGCCGGTTATGACGAAAATTTTCATGTGCATGGCCCGGCCTGACAGCGATGCCCGATGCAGGAGCGAGCGAGCACCGATCGACCGACGCCCGTCGTTTCATCAGGCGCGGATCGCGGCGCGTCCCGCATTTTCACGATTGCCCGGGGTCGTGTCTGGATTGCGTCTTGTCGTCGAGGCTTGCAGCGAGCCATGGCCAACGTCCTTCGAGTTCGACCTCCATCGCCCAACTCATCGCCGTTCGGATTATAACGATCAGGGCAAGGACAAGGACGTCAACGAGCCCCGGATGCTCCACGGAGACGGTTCGGATGATATCCCCGCCAACCAGCAACTCCAGACCAAGCAAGATCGAACGGCCGACATTCTTCCGGTAGAGCCGGAACGACGTTGCGGGCTCCTTCAGGCCCGTAACAAAGACGATTGTGGAGACGAGAGCGCCAAGAAGAATGACCGCCACGCCGGCCATGCCCATGACGAGGCCGGCCGTATTGATCAGATCACGGATGAATGGCGTATAAATCATTTTCTCTCGCCAAGCGTTGCCATTCGCCAGTCCAGCCGGGCCTTCGAGACGTCACGGCGCCCCGCGGGTCGGGACGCCGTCGTTGGTCGACAAGGCCTTACCCGGCAGGATTCTCATTGATAATTTCAATAAGTCCTACACCGGAAATCAAATAAAATGAAACCGGCTTCCCATCGAACAGGATGGCGGGCTTTTCCGGCGCGACGCAAATGCAATCCAGATTCGCCTCCGCGATCCGCGCCAGAGTGTGTTGCAGATCGTTGGTGACGTAGCACAAGTGATAGACGATCCCGCTGCCGTGCCGGGCGACCATCTTGTCGATCGGGCCCGGGAGCCCGCCGGAGTAAATGATTTCGACCTGGGGCATCGTGTCGTGCTCGCCCATGCACAAATTGACATTCTGCTCGGGATCGAAGATCGGCTCGCCGATGCGATAGCCAAGCCCTGTCAAAAGGGCGCGCGCATGTTCCGGCCGCTTAACCGCCAGGCCGAAATGATGAAAGGTGAGCCCGAACTGGTTCATCGCTGCGACGCCTGTGTCCGTCATGATTCATTTGCCTCAGGCGACGCCAATCACGCCGACAGAAATCGTGGCGTTTCGCTTGCGCGCAACCGCTTCAGAATAGCCCGCGGCCGGCGCGATGCAGGTGGTTTCGATTCCAAATCCCGCCTGCCGAACGAGATCGACCACTTCTTCGGGCGTCCGCAGCAGATAAATGTGATCGATCGCCGGCGCATTGATCGGCACATTGACGAAAATTCGGCCCCCGGGCGCCATGACCTTCTTCAACGCCACGAGCGCCTCCACCGGCCGCTCGAGATGTTCGCAAACCTCGCTGATGACCACACTGTCGAATTGCTCAGACACGCCGCCGAGAGCAAAGACGTTTTGCTCTTGCAGCCTTGTCGGCGTCGTCACGCCGAGACGTTTCAGGCATTTTGCCGTGTGCTGAAGGCTTGTCTCGCTGACGTCCCAGCCAGTCAATTCACGGAAACGGCCTTCCCGGGCCGCGAGCGCTAGCAGCAATCCGTGGCCGGGCCCGATTTCGAGATGCCGGCCGTCGCGGCGCGTATTCGCAAGGAATGTGTCGATATAGAAATTCAGCATCAGCGCATGGTTGCTCCACAACACCTGCGACAGGAGCAGGCCATCCATATATTTCGCCATCACCTCGTCATTGGAATAAACGGTCGCGAACGCCTCTTCGAAAGAACTGAGTCGATAATGCCCGCTGCGCAGAAACTCGAGCTCCTCGGCGCGCACCATGTCGCACATCCAGCGATAGCCCCTGACGTAAGCCTCCAGGCCGCCATCGGCGAGCTTCTCGATCATTTCAGCAACATGTTCGCTTTGCTGCAGGACGCGAGGACTGCGAACCCGCAAACTCGTATTGAGCAGCTTCTCGTGCTCCGGCCATGACGCGACGACGGTGGAGATGACGCGACCGAGCGCCGAGTTTGGATCCAGTTGGGACGCGACCAGACCATCGACAATCGTCATTGAGCTCTCCTTTGCAAATATCCGGTCATCATGATTGTCTGGTAAGCTTATGGCAAGAAGCAGATTGTGCTGGCGCCCGGATCACTCAAGGCGCTTCCTCCCGCGTTCCTCACGCCACAATACAATTATTAGTTGTATATTATAATTAGGCTTACCTATGCGCGAACAGAAGATCGATAATGACGTCGGAATCTTGCTGGATCGAACGCCATAAAATCCGCGGGGCAATCGGAGTCCTGTCCGAAATGGAGCATGGAACCCCATACGTCCTCAAATATTTAGCTGGATTGGATCCGGGGATACGGACGCGCTCTCCATCGTGATGACGCCCAGAAATGACCCGGTGAGGACTTGCACACAGATTCAAAAGGACTGATAGTAAAACTTCAGCGATCAATATTTTTGAGGCGATGATTTATGCCCGCGCTCCCGGATTCTGCGGCGCTCACGTCAAGCTTCGCCGAACTTCATTTGATATTGATCCGCCATTTGTCGGACGAGAATCTCGAAGCGGCTGGAGACCTGTTTGCCCGCCTCGTTGAAATTCCGGTCTGGATGGAATTCGGGCTGGACAGGCTCAGCGCGCTGATCAAAAGAGACGGAAGGCGCGCCTCCTCCGACGCCTTCCTGCGAATGCTCCTCCTTCGCGAGGACATAACTTTCGGTCATCTGAAAATTATTGCAAGGCTGCTGGAATTCGGGGTCCATGCAGGCCAGCTAGACAGGATTGTCGGTCATATATCGGCGCGGGAGGCGCAAGGCCGCCTGCCGCCGCCGCGCTTTTCAAATTTCGATCTTATGAAGAGGTTCAATTACGTCGGGCAGGAAAATTTGCAGTTGCTCATGCGACTGAAGTATCTCGGCCATGAGGACCTCAACTTTCGTAACCTTCTTGATACCTCGAAGATCCTCGCAGGTCGCGTGGAAATGCCGCCCAATTTGGCGAACCGCCTGCTCGCGGTCAATCGCCTCGATGAAATACCACGCGACCGATGGATGCGCGATCTGGAGGAGGCTTTTGCTCTCGATCACATTATGGCGGACCGGTGGGGCGACATGTTCCCCGAGGCCGACATCCGAGCGCTATTTGCATTGATGGATGTTCAAACATTGCGTCGCGGTTTTCGACAATTCAGTCCTTCCAGAGGAACCCTGGTCGTGTTCTTCCATGGCGGTTTCGTGAATTTGCTGAGCCTCGCCTTTGTTTGGGGCACTGGAGCGAAAGGCCGCGTTTTCTCGGTCATATCGGCGGAAAACCACTTCAACGTAAAGGATCCCCGTACGGCTTTATATCAGGGCGTGAGGGCGATCGAGGATGGTTATTCGATCTTCATGGCGCCTGATGGTCTCGCCGGAAAGCTAAACGCCAAGATTAATGTCCTCGGACTTGACGTGCCAATGGCGGAAGGCGCTCCATTCATCGCCTACGAAACCCGTTGCGAAACGATCTGGATTGCGGTCGAACGCCGTGGCGACAGATTCTTTCCCCATTTTGTGTCCGGCCCCGTCCGGCGCGACGGGGAAAAGTATCGAGCGTTTCGGGAACGCTGGTTTGCCTTTTATGAGGACCAGATCACTCGCTTGCTGACGGGCCCGCCGCGCAATCTCCCCTTGAGATCGCAATGGGCGCGTTTGTTTTCCGACAGCTTCGACCCCCACCAGCGTATTTGACGGCAGACAGGGCCGCCTTTTTCGCTTGCCGGCGTCACAAACGGGGAAATACGGCGACAGATATTCGAAAACTTGCATGAGGAACAAGATGTCAAATCCAGACATGCTCGAAGAAATCAGGACTGTGATCGTCGATGTTCTCGATCTCGAGAACGCTGGCGAGATTACGGAAGCAACGACAGCGGACGAAGTCGAGGGCTGGGACAGTCTGCAACACGTCCGGATCCTCACCGCCCTCGAGCGCAAATTTCAGTTCCGCTTTTCCGACGAGGAGATAGAGGGGCTCAAGAACGTCGGCGATCTCGTGGCCGCCGTAGCGCGGCGCGCGCAAGCGGCGGGTTAGGAGCAGGACATGTGGACACGACTCGGCTGGCTGCCGTCGCCGCCTGCGGATTTTCGCGATCGCGTTCGCGGGATTAGGCGCGACGCCGCGGAAGGCGTCGATCGGGAGAGTCTGTGGCTGCGCGCGAAGGCGCTGGGGAATTGCGCGCTGGACGAAGTCCAGCTCGCCCAGCTCGCGCGCGTCGTCGACGATCTGCCCGAGGGCGGCAATGTCGCCAGACAGCTCAAATTGGGCCTGATCGGCGACGGCACTCTTTCCCTGCTCGGACCGGCGATCACCGCTTCGGCGACGCGCCGTGACCTGCGGATACGCGTGATCCAAGGCGACTACGGCAGGGCCGTCGACGACGCGGTGAATCCGGACAGTCCTCTTCGCCAGATCGGGCTGGACGCGGTTCTCGTCGCCTGCGATCGTCGCAGCCTGGGGCTGGACAGGGCGGCGTTCTCACCCGAGGAATCTCAAAAGATTGCCGAGATGGCGCTCGGCGTCGTCCGTTCCATCTGCGCCGGCCTTCAACAGTTCGTGAAGGGCGCAATCCTGTTGCAGACGATCGTGCCGCCGATGGAGCCTTTGTTCGGCAGTTTCGACCGGCGCTATTCCGGCGCCCCGCTGACGCAGGTCGACGCGTTCAACAGCGGGCTGGCTCAACTCGCCGCCGAAAATGGTTTCGTCATCGTCGACGTGGCGCGGCTTGCCGGCTCGATCGGACTGGAGCGCTGGGACGACCCGCAGCAGTGGCACGCGACCAAGCTTCCCTTCTCCGCCGACGTCATCCCGCCATACGCCGAGCTCGTCGCGCGGACGCTGGGAGCCGTTTATGGCAAATCGCGCAAATGCCTCGTCCTCGACCTCGACAACACGCTGTGGGGCGGCGTGATCGGCGACGACGGCGTCGCCGGAATCAGGCTCGGACAAGGCTCCGCAGCGGGCGAAGCGTTCCTCTCCATCCAGAAAATGGCGCTCGAACTGCGAAATCGCGGCGTTATCCTCGCCGTCAGCTCGAAGAACGAAGACGCCGCCGCGCGCCTGCCCTTCCGGGAGCATTCGGAAATGGTCCTGAAGGAGGACCATATCGCCGTGTTCCAGGCGAACTGGCTCGACAAGGCCGCCAATCTGAAGGTCATCGCCGAGACGTTGAACATAGGTCTCGACGCGCTCGTGTTCCTCGACGACAACCCGGCGGAACGCGCGCAGGTGCGCGCCGAGCTGCCGATGGTCGCCGTGCCGGAGTTGCCGTCGTGTCCCGCGCTCTATCCGCGCGCCCTCATGGCCGCTGGCTACTTCGAGGCCGTCGCCTTCGGCGATGAGGACCGAAAGCGAGCCGACGATTACCAGGCCAACGCGGCGCGCGCGTCCTTGCAGGCGGTCGCCAGCGATATGGAGGCCTATCTGCGGTCGCTCGGAATGAAATGCGCCATTCAGCGCTTCAACGCCGAAGGCTGCGCCAGAATCGCCCAACTGATCAACAAGTCGAACCAGTTCAACCTCACCACCCGTCGCTATACGGAACTGGAGGTCGGCCGAATGGCGGCCGATCCGTGCAAGCATACGATGCAGGTGCGCCTTGCGGACCGCTTCGGCGACAACGGGATGATCAGCGTCGTGATCGCCGATATCGGCGACGGAAAATGGACGATAGACACCTGGCTCATGAGTTGCAGGGTTTTGGGGCGGCGCGTCGAAGAGGCGGTCTTGCGGCATCTGGTCGCCGCGGCTCGGGCGGCCGGCGCAAAAACGCTAGTGGGGCGCTATATTCCGAGCGCGAAAAACCAGATGGTCCGCGACCATTACGGCAAGCTCGGTTTCAGCGAAATCATCAGGGACGAGCCGGGCTCGACCTGGGTCTTGAAGCTCGACGATTATGTCGCGCCGGAGCTCCCGATGGACATTGACGAGGACTTGAGATCAATCTCGCATATTGTGGCCGCGTGAGCGTCGGCATCGAGCGCCGGCCGCGCGCCCCATACGTAAGCGCCGGAGAAAGTTGAGCGCCCCCGATGAAACCGCGTCACACCGCTCACAGGATCGGCTATCGCGCGTCCCGCGCGACGAGGCGGCGACGATCGATCTGGCTCATCGCCTTGCCGGCGCTTTTATTATCGGAGTGTTGTTCCCTCTCTTCAGCCAGCGCAGAGAAGCGAGGCGAGGCGGGCCTTTATGTGTATATGAACCATCCCTCGCTCAAGAATTTCGACGAGATGTACGACGCCGCTCTGGCGGCCGATTATATCGATGGCGCCGCCATCTCGATCGAGTGGAATCTGGTGGAGCCGAACCCCCATGTCTATGACTGGTCGTATCTCGACAAATGGGTCGAGAAGGCCATCCTGCTGAACAAGAAATTGTCGTTGGGAATCATCGCCGGCCATTTTGCGCCGGAGTGGCTCTATGATCCGCAGATTGGCGTGCCGAGGAACAATTTCAATTACAACAGAAATCCGCGGGGCGTCTTTTGCTCGGTCCTCGCGCAGCCGTCGCCCTGGCATCCCGCCTATCTGCGCGAATATGGCGCGATGATTACTGCGCTTTCCGGGCACTTGCGCGACATGCAGGTCGCCGGCCGGCCGCGCGGGGCTGTCTATGATGCGGTCAGGATCGTCAAGCTCAGCGGCATCAATGTCACCACGGAGGAATTGCGAGTCGCGGCGAACAAGCCCGACGATGGTCCCTGCAAACAATCCGATGCGACGGCGATCTGGGCTGACGCCGGCTTTACGCCAAACAGGATCCTCTCGGCGTGGATGAAAATTGCGACCGAGACGGCGCAGGCGTTTCCTGACAAGACCCTGGCGGTGGACATCATCCACCGCGGCGCCTTTCCTTCCATCGACGACAATGGACAGATCTATACGCCGTCGCATGACGCGCCGGACGACCTGACAGTCATGATACTGAACGCCGCGGTTCCGATGTTCCGGGATCGCCTGATGGTGAAATGGAACGCGCTCTGGCAGGCCAAGGCGCCTCAGGAAGTGCTCGACGCCGGCCACAAGGGCGCGCAAATCGGATGGCAAATGAATGGCTTCATGGGTGTTCGGGAGGGCAGCGGCTGCATCTACAAGCCCTTCGTCGCCCGCACATGCGAAACCATCGATGATTTCAGGGCGATATTGGACAACGGAATTGCGAAGGGCGGAAATTATATCGAGATTCAGGCGCCTAACGTAAACCCGACCTATGCGCCCGCCTTCGAGAGCACGCATCGACGTATGAAGGAGGCGCTGACGCCGGGGCGCTAGAACGCCTTCATGAAAAGCCTGCGCCGCTCACCATCCGAAAGCGACAAAAGCTCACCCCCGCCGCGCCGGGGGATGAAGTCGGCATCGATCACCGGCGCGCCATTGGCGGCTCTGCCAGAATCCGTTTCGACGGCTTCGCCTTCAGAGCTTCATTCAGGGCGTTCGCGGCTGCTTCCGCGAAAACACGCGGGCCGGCCGCAAATCGCAATTGGCGTCTCCGACACGCCAGGCATTCGTGAGGCCATCCCGCCCGGCTACATACCAGTAGCTCCAGTTTTCATTCCCCTCGGCCGCCGAGCGGGCGACATAGGGGCCGTCGCAGCAGGCTGTAACGAAGACGCCATGAACCTCGACAAAGGGAGCCCATCCGTATAAGTGCTTATTTTTGTTATTGTAATTCATTTACGCAATCTGAGATTTCGTCAATCGCTTGTCAACATCAAAGCTTTTGTGATTACATGAACAAATTCTATGGATTGCGCGCCGGGCTCTCGATCATCGAGGCGTCTGGACGACGGCCGGCAATGCCGTTCTCGCTTTTCCACGCGAGAAGCCAAAGCCGGCCTGGTTGCTGATCGGGCGCCGGGTCACGAGACCGGAATGCGCCGGTCGATTGCGGAACCCAATGGACCGCCGTCGAGGAAATTTACGGCTCGGCCGGGCGCGCGGGCCTCAAAGCGGTCTGAGCGTCAGAGCGAAACCAGCAGGTTCTGCAGCGCGTCGAGGTCGGCAGGCTTTGTGAGGTGCCGGTCGAAACCGGCCGCGCGGGCGCGCGCGCAGACCTGATCCTGCCCCCATCCGGTCAGCGCCACCAGGGGAAGCCTTCGTCCCTCCGGCCGCGAGCGGATACGGCGGGCGGTCTCGTAGCCGTCCATTCGCGGCATGCCGAGATCGAGGAAAACGAGTTCCGGATCAAATTCGCCGAGCGCGTCAAGCCCCGCGTCGCCGCTGTAGGCCGCCCGCACCGTCGCTCCCATCGTCTCGAGAAACATCGCAAGACTGTCGGCCACGTCCCGATCATCATCGATCACCAGAACCCGACGGGAAACCATCGCTCCCTGAAGCGCGCCGTCTTCTGTCTCGCTGTCCGCGGCGCCGCCCGCCGCCAGCGGCAGACGAACGACAAATGTGCTTCCACGACCCAGCCCCGCGCTGTCGGCCTCGACCGAACCTCCGTGCATCTCCACCAGGCTGCGAACGAGCGCAAGGCCGATGCCGAGCCCGCCTTGCGCCCGGCCTAACGACCGATCGACCTGCGTGAATATGTCGAACACGCGAGGCAACAATTCCGCAGGAATGCCGACGCCGTTGTCGCGCACGCTGATCGTCGCGGCGGCGCCTTGTCGCGCCGCAGTCAGCGTAATGGTCCCGCCCGCCTCGGTGTATTTGGCCGCGTTGTCGAGAAGATTCGTGAAGATTTGCGAAAGCCGCACGGGGTCAGCGTCGAGGATCAGGGGCGCAGACGGCAGGTCCATCCGAAGCTCATGACCACCACGCTGAATAGCCGGCTGGCTGGCGTCGACGACATGACGAAGGAGCGCCGTCAGATCGAGGCGCTCCTTCCTCAACTCGATCTTGCCACGCGTGATCCGCGACACTTCGAGAAGGTCGTCGACAAGACGGACAAGATGACTGACCTGCCGTTCGACCATCTCGAACAGCCTGGGATTACGGTTCTCCCTGCCGGGAGTCTCGGAATTGAGGCGCAGGAGATGGACGGCGTTTCGGATCGGCGTGAGCGGATTGCGCAGTTCATGCGCCAGCGTCGCGAGAAACTCGTCCTTTCGCCGGTCAGCGTCGCGCAGCGCCGCTTCAGCGGCCTTGCGTTCCGTTATGTCCTGCACGATGCCGAATGCGCTCGCTACTGCGCCAGCGGCGTCGAACTCCAGATAGGCCTTTTCTCGCACCCATTTCACACAGCCACCCGCAAATATGCGATGTTCGACGTCATAGGCCTCGCCGTTCAACGCCGCGTCCCATCGTCCATTGACGATGGCCCGATCATCAGGATGCACCATGGCGATGAAGTCATCATAGGTCAGCGGAGCGACTTGTTCCGCGTCGAATATGCGGCGCGTTTCATCGGACCATGTCAATTCGTTCTTCTTCGTCTCCAGGCGCCACCAGCCGATCTGTCCGACCTGTTGCGCGAGCGCGAAATCCTCCTGACCGCGCCTCAGCGCTTCTTCCATGCGCTTGCGATCGGTGATCTCCGTGTGGCTGACGACCACCGCTGCGGGCGGTTGATTCACGCGCGCCGCATGCATCAGGAACCATCGTTCGTTTCCGGGCGCGCGACATGGATATTCGATCGAGAACTGGTCGCGCTCGCCCGCGAGAATATCGCCGAATCCGACAAGCGTTCTGAGCGCGTAAATGTCGGTCTCCGCGGCGGCGCGGCAGTTATGGAGATAATCCGCTCCGACGAAAGCCGCGCGCGAAGAGGCACCGTTTTCATGCGCGAAGCGTTTCCAGGATTCGTTCACGGCGATCACCACGCCATCGTGGTCGAGCACGGCGATCTGATGCGGCAACGCGTCAATCGCCCCGCGCAGGAACGATCCAGAGTCGAGACTCTCCGCGCAATCGACCTTTTCAAGGTTCACCGCAACACTCCGCCCGCATGCGATGCAGAGGCCCGCATCGCGCCGCCTTTCGGCGACAGCCCCGATGTTTCTCGACACGACGCGACCCCTGCCACGAGGCCCGGGGGATGCGCACGCCAACGCGGAAACAAGAGTTTCCGTCGTCACAAGCCCTTGTCAGGCCGACGCTTTCCCGCACAAATCACGATACAACCAGAACTTGACGTTTCGTGATAATATGCAACCTTAACTATAGTTCAATAGCAAAAGCGTCGCAGGAGCGATCTAACGTCGCAGCGACCCCATGTTCGGGTTCCGACGACAGGATCGGCGCCCGTCGGAGCGGGTATTTCATGGATGGAGTTCGGGTGCGCCGAGACGGCGCAGACGTCACGAGGCGGGTCGTATCACAATGTTTTTTCACGACAGACCGAAGGCGTGGCGCGCCGCTTCGTAGCGTTTGAAATGACAGCAAGATCGAGCGCTAAACCTTTGCCTTGGCCTTAATGAGGCCTATCCCGCCTTTCCGGCGGCGTCCGGGAAAAATCTTACTCGAACGTCGACAAAGGCGTTGTAAAAGCGGAAACTAGAGCCATCGGTCGAGGCGGCGCGCTCCTCGCCTTCCCCTGTGAGCAGCATAGGAAGCGAGAGACGAATGCGTTTGGCCGGAACTCCCAATGGTCGCCCCACTCCCTGACATGAAACCCTTCGTAACGACTCCATCGTTCATGCGACGCGTCGACGCCGCGACCAGCTGGGTCGCGTCCGTTTACGCGTCGCCGCTATGGTGGCGTCTGGCGATCGCGGCCTTGGCCGTCGCCATCGGGACGTCGGCGCGCGTCGCGCTTGCGAGCGGGCTCGAAGGGCATTTTACATTTGCGACCCTCTACCCTGCCGTGGAAATCGCCGCCGTTCTCGGCGGATTCTACCCCGGCCTGTTCGCAACTTTTTCAGGGGCCTTTGTTTCGCATCTCTGGTTCAGGCCGGTGGAGACCGCCGCCTATCCTTTTGGCCTGTCGCTCTTCATCGCCAGCTGCACGGTCCTTTCCATCATCACCGAAATCCTGCATCGCACGCGGCTTCGCCTCAACGAATCGCAGGAAAAACGCGAAATCGCCGAACGGCTGAATATCGCGACCCGGCATCTCCAGATCGCGATTTCCGCAGGCGCCATCGGGACATGGCTTCTCGATCTTGGAAAAAACGCCGCTATCGTCAACGACGAATTTCGTTCGATCTTCGGTTTGGCGCCCGATGTCGACGTCAATCCGGATGTGGTGTTTCGAACCATCCTTCCCAACGACGTTTCCCGGCCGCGCGAGGCTTTGCGTGCGGCGCTCGAGCCATCCGGCAACGGGCTTTATCACGCCGAGTATCGAATTCGCAGAGTGACGGACGGCGCCATTCGCTGGGTCTCGTCGCGCGGCCAGACGGCGTTCGAGAACGGCAAGCCGGTGCGCGTCGTCGGCGTCGCGCGCGATGTTACGGATGAAAAAGTCGCCGCACGGGCGCATCAGGAACGCGCACAATTGGCGGAGCAATTGGAGAGCGTCGCCGCCACGACTCCCGGCGTGGTGTTTTCATTCTATCTTGGCGACGACAGTCACATCGCCTATCGCTACGTCTCGCCCAAGGCCAAAGCCGTGTTCGGCGTCGCCGCCGAGGATATTTGCGCAGACGCGCGCGTCTTCTATCGACGCGTTCATGTCGCGGATCACGACCATCTCAACGCCGCGCTTGTCGAGTCGGCGCACAGCCTCTCCCACTGGGATGTCGAATTTCGTTTCGAGCATCCGGAAAAGGGAGCAATATGGCTTGAGGCTCAGGCTGCGCCTGTCTGCGAACAAGACGGCAAACTCGTCTGGCACGGCTATGTGTCCGATGTTACCGAACGCAAGAGATCCGAAATAGCCCTCGCCGAAACCGCCGCGCGATTGCAGGCCATGATCGACGGCGCACAGGACGCCGTCATCACGATGGATTCAGACGGTCGTATCCAGTCCGTCAATCGGGCTGCGCTTTCGATGTTCGGATACGACGCCGGGGAACTGGCTGCATGCAATATCACAGCGCTGCTGAGCGACGTCGCGACCAGACCCGAAACCAAGGAGGCCAATGACCTCCGCGCCCTCGAGGCCGGAATCGGCCACAGATGGGAAGTCGAGGCGCGTCGCCGAAACGGAAAAGTCTTTCCTGCGGAATTCAGTCTTTCGGAGGCCCGATACGATCATCGACGCATCCTTATCGGCTTCGTCAAGGATCTGTCCGAGCAACGAAAAGTTCAGCAGCGGGTAGAAAAACTGAACAGGGGCCGTCTCGACGCCATGGCCGGAATGGCCGGGAAGCTCGCACATGAGATCAATCAGCCGCTCGCGGCGACCGCCACCTATCTCAAGGTCGCGCGGCGATTGCTGGAAAGACCGCCGCAAGAAGCCGGAACGAATATTGTCGAATTGATCGACAAGGCGACAATCCAGACATTGCGCGCAGGGAAAATCGTCAACAGCCTGCGGCAACTGGTTGCGCGCGGCGAGCCCGACAAAACCCTCGTGAGCGTGCACGAGCTGATCCTGAACACTTACGACTCGATGCTGGCGGACGGCGCCAAAACAGACGCGCAGATACGTCTGGAACGCAACGCGAGCAGAGACGATGTGGTGGCGGACAGGGCCCAGCTGCAACAGGTTCTCGTCATCCTCATGCGCAATGCGATGGAGGCGATGCAAGAAACGGAAAAGCGGGAATTGATCGTCTCCACGTCCAATCCCGACGACAGGACAATTCGCGTCGACGTCACGGACACCGGCGGAGGGTTGGCCGGAAATGTCGAAGAAGATTTCTTCGAACCTTTTGCGACCACGAAAGAGAAGGGCATGGGCGTCGGGCTGTCGATTTCGCGATCCATCATCGAAGCGCATTACGGGCGAATCTGGGCAAAACCGAATCCCCGAGGCGGGGCCGTTTTCAGCTTCACGCTGCCTCTGCAAAATGCGGAAGAGGAAACATGAACGACACGAAAATAGTTCACCTGATCGACGATGATGCGGCAATGCGCGATGCTGTCGGGCTTCTGTTGAGTACGGAAGGCTTCAGCGTCCACACGTACCCCTCTGCGCCGGCGTTTCTGAAGGCCGTCGCCACGAATCGCGAAGGTTGCGTGATAACCGACGTTCGCATGCCGGAAATGAGCGGCATCGAGCTCATCGCGCGGATGAAAGAGGATCGGATCGCCATGCCGGTCATCGTCCTGACCGCGCACGCGCACGTGCCTCTCGCCGTCGAGGCGATGAAGCTCGGCGCCGTGGATTTGCTGGAAAAACCTTTCGAAGACCACGCGCTGCTCGCGGCCGTCGACGCCGCATTCGCGCGACGGAGCATGGAACAATCGCGCAGTCGTGAAACGCAGGCGACCAAGGATCGGCTCGCCAGCCTGACCAAGCGCGAAAACGAGATCCTCGCGGGTCTCCTCAAAGGCCAATCGAACAAGGTCATCGCACATGAGCTCGGCATCAGCATCCGCACCACCGAGGTCCATCGCGCAAACATCATGGCGAAGATGCAAGCCGGCAATCTCGCTGCGCTCGTGAAAATGGTGCTTGCCGCGTCGAGCGGACCGGAAGGCGAAGCCCAGGAATGAACGCGAAACGGACACGCCATCCGTTTCGCGCGATCGTAGTCTTGATGCGCGAGAACGCCGCCGATCCGTGGTCGGCGAACTCGCAGCGATCTATTTCCTGTCCCGTCCGCCGCGACCGAGCGTACGCTCCAGATCGACGATGCGGAGCGTCGTGCGAAGGATCGTGTCCGGGTTCAGGCTGATCGAATCGATTCCGAGACGGACGAGGAACTCCGCCATCTCCGGATAATCCGAAGGCGCCTGTCCGCAAATGCCGCAATGTCGCCCATTGCGCCGTGCGCCCTCCACCGCCATGCGAATAATGGTCTTGACCCCTTCGTCACGCTCGTCGAAATCAAATGCGACGATTTCAGAGTCGCGGTCGACGCCGAGCGTCAGCTGGGTGAGGTCGTTCGAGCCGATCGAGAACCCGTCGAAGTGTTTCGAGAACGCATCGATGAGCATGACATTGTTCGGGATCTCGCACATCACGTAGATTTCAAGCCCGTTTTCGCCGCGTTCGAGACCAAGTTCGCGCATCAGCGCAATCACTCTCTCGGCCTCTTCGATGCGACGGCAGAACGGGATCATCAACTTGACATTCGTAAGCCCGAGATCCTCGCGCACGCGTTTCATCGCCGCGCATTCGAGCGCGAAGCCTTCGCGATAGGCGGGATGCGCATAGCGCGACGCGCCACGAAAACCGATCATGGGATTGGCTTCGTCACCTTCGAAAACGCGTCCGCCGAGAAGCGACGCATATTCGTTGCTCTTGAAATCCGACATGCGCACGACGACAGGCTTGGGATAGAACGCCGCCGCGATCGTCGCGACCCCCTCAGACAGACGCTGAATAAAGTAGTCGCTCGGGCTCTCGTATTGTGCGGTGATTTTCGCAATCGCCTCGCGCTCACGCGCGTCGAGCCGTTCCGGATGGACCAGCGCCATCGGATGAGCTTTGATCGACTCAGCGATGATGAACTCCATGCGCGCAAGCCCGACGCCGTCATTTGGCAAGGCCGCCAAGCTGAAGGCAATATCGGGATTACCGACGTTCATCATGATATGCGTTGCGGGCTTCGGCACTGTCTTCAGGTTCGTCTTCTCGACCTCGAACTCGATCGCGCCCTCATAGACCCTGCCGACGTCACCCTCGGCGCAACTGACCGCAATCAAATCGCCCGTGCGGATGACGCGCGTCGCCGCGTCGGTTCCGACAATCGCAGGAATGCCGAGTTCACGCGCGACGATGGCGGCGTGACAGGTGCGGCCGCCGCGGTTCGTCACAATGCCCGCGGCCGACTTCATCACCGTGCCCCAGTCAGGCGACGTCGTATCCGCGACCAGAATTTCTCCCGGCATAAAACTCGACAGCTCACTCGCGTGTTCGATAATGCGCGCCTTGCCCAGCGCGATCTTCGTGCCGACAGCGCGGCCCTCTACCTTTAGAGGACCGTGCTTGCGGACCCTGTATTCCTCGACGACATTCCTGTCGCGGCGGGACGCCACGGTTTCGGGGCGGGCCTGAACTATGTAAAGTTCGCCATCTACGCCGTCCTTCGCCCATTCGATATCCATGGGACGGTGAACGCCCGCCTTGGCGCTGTAATGTTCCTCGATGGCGATGGCCTGACCCGCGAGCGTCACGACTTCGTCGTCGGAGATGCAGAATTTCTCTCTTTCCTTCCGGTCGGTCGGCATGTTGCGGGTTGTCATGCGTCCCCGGTCGGAAAAGATCATCTTGATCTTTTTCGGTCCGAGCGTGCGCTTCAGCACGGCGCGCTTGCCTTGGCGATAGGTTGGCTTGAAGACGTAGAACTCGTCGGGATCGACAGCGCCCTGCACGACATTTTCGCCAAGGCCATAGGCGCCGGTGATGAAAACGACGTCCTCGAATCCGGTCTCCGTATCGATCGTGAAGATGACGCCGGACGCTGCGAGGTCCGAGCGCACCATTTTCATGACGCCAACGGAATTATAGACCTTGAAATGGTCGAAACCATTGTCGATGCGATACCGAATGGCGCGGTCGGTAAAAAGACTCGCCAGACAATGCCGGACGGCGTCGATCACGGCCGCTTCGCCGCGGACATTCAGATAGGTGTCGTGCTGCCCGGCGAAGCTCGCGCTCGGCAAGTCCTCCGCGGTGGCGGAGGAGCGCACCGCCACGGTCAGTTCGGCGCCGTATTCCTCTCTCAATTGCGCGAACGCGTCGCGAATATCGGCTTCGAGATCGGGCGGCGGCGCGGCGTCATAAACGATTTGACGAGCCCGCGCCGCGCGCCGCGCCAGATCGTCGACGTCGTCCGGGTTCAGCCCCTCGAGCGATTCCTTCAACGCAGGCCATGCGTCGGCGTGCTCGAGTGTATGGCGATAGGCCTCGGCGGTAATCGCAAACCCGTTGGGAACACGGATGCCTTTCGCAGTCAGCTCTCGATACATTTCCCCGAGCGAGGCGTTCTTTCCGCCGACGAGCGGCACATCGCCAATGCCGATCTGGGAGAAAAAGCGCACGAAGCGGCCGACTCCCGAACGAGCGCTTGTCATAGAGGCGGACGAGACAGGCGATGTGTTTCTTTTTTCAGTCATTGAGGATCATCGATCGTTGGCGGTGGTCGCATGTTGAGCGACTGGCCGAATGGCGGTCGCAGAATGTTAGAGTCTTCAACGCAATTCTGGAAGTTCAACGACAGTCGTCGATTTCGCCTCTCTCGGAAGTGAGGCATTTCGCCGCGCCGCCGCCGGCCCGGCGGGAGTTATTGAATGAGGACGCCCTCGTTGGCGCGCAACAGGACGTCCGATCCGACGGGCTCATTAACCCGATCGCCTAGCGTCGATAACACAATTGTGGCGCTTTCGCACATTGCCGATCGCCACCGCTTCGTGGTGTTGGAGAAATTGAGCGCAACGCAAACGCGCTCATTTTCGCTTCTACGCTCGTAAGCCAAAACGTCATCGTCACTCGACAGAAGTCGCCAGGCGCCACAGTTGACCGCGGCGTGTTCACGCCTGAAGCGGAGCAGTTTTCTCGCGAGAGCGAGGATCGACGTTTCATCGCCGCTCATCGTCGAGACATTTCGCGTTTCGTGATCGGCCGTCAGCGGAAGCCAGGGCTCGCGCGTCGAAAAGCCGGCAAAAACGCTCGCGTCCCATTGCATCGGCGTTCGCGACGGATCGCGGCCGACGCCGAGACCGGGCTCGCGCTTTGCCCATGGATCCTGAAATCGCTCCGGCGGCACCTCCACATGGCCAATGCCGATTTCGTCGCCATAAAAAAGCGTCGGCGTGCCGCGCAATGTCAGAAGCAGCATGGTTGCGACGCGTGATTGCCCCGCGCCGACACGCGCAGCGACGCGGGGCCGGTCATGATTGCTCAACACCCAATTCGGCCAAGCGCCTTTCGGTAGCGCCGCCTCGTAATTCCCGATCAAACGGGCGATCCCCGCAGCGTTCCAGTCTGCATCGAGAAGCTGGAAATTGAAGGGCAGGTGCGCTCCTTTCAAATTGTCGCCATAGTAAGCAACCAGCCTGTCGAGCGGAAGGTAAATCTCGCCGATGAGCAAACGATCCTCGAATTCTTCGACGACTTGTCGAAGACCGGCGATCACCTCATGCACTTCGGGTTGATCGGATGAAAATGTCTGCTTGAAACGGATGATGTCCGGGCCATTTCCCGTCCAGCCGGGATTGACCGGATTGTCTCGAAAGGCAGCATCCTTGATGAGATGCGAAATCACGTCGACGCGGAATCCGTCTACGCCACGACGCAGCCAGAAACGCAAAACCTCGTGCATTGCGGCGCGAACCTGCGGGTTGCGCCAATTCAGGTCTGGCTGCTCGGGCAGGAAGGCGTGGTAGTAATATTGTCGTGTCGCCTCGTCCCAGGTCCAGCCGCTACCGCCAAAATGGCTGACCCAATTGTTCGGAGGCCCGCCATCCTCCGCCGCATCACGCCAGATATACCAGTCGCGCTTCGGATCGTTCCGGGAGCGCTTGCTCGCCAGAAACCATGGATGCGCATTGGAAGTATGGTTGGGGACGAAATCGAGGATAATCTTCAAACCGCGCTGATGCGCTTCCGACAGGAGCGCATCGAAGGCGGCCAGCGAGCCGAACAGCGGGTCGACATTACAATAGTCGGCGACGTCATATCCGAAATCATGCATCGGCGACGGATAGAAAGGCGAGAGCCAGATCGCATCGACTCCAAGCCAGACGAGATAATCGAGCCGCCGACGCACGCCTTCCAGATCGCCGACGCCGTCACCATTCGTATCCTGAAAGGAGCGCGGATAAATCTGATAGATGACTCCCTTTTGCCACCAGGCGAAAGACATGATGCGCTCCCGAATCGTCGATCTATGTTGACGTTATGTTCAGAACGGTCGCCAGCAGATTTTTCCTGTCGGCGTCGAGGCCGACAAGAATTTCGAACTGTCCGGGCTCGATCTTTGGCTTCATGTCCTCGTCCGGAAACGAGAAACTATCCGCGCTCAACGTGAGGGCGACCGTCCTGCTCTCGCCGGGTGAAAATACGATCTTGACCCATCCTTTCAATTCCATCAGCGGTCGCGCGATGCTCGCAACGACGTCGCGCGCGAAGACAAAAATCGTTTCTTCGGTCTCGAACGCGCCGATGTTTTGCGCATCAATCACGATCTCGACGGTCCCATCGGCAGAAATATCGCTTGGAGCGACGCGAAGGTTGGACAGGACGACATGGCTATAGGAAAGCCCATGACCGAAGGGAAAAAGCGGCTCGACGGGGAGATCGAGATATCGGCTTGTGTATCTATTGTCTGCATTCCACGGACGACCCGTCGAACGCGAAGCATAGAATATTGGTATCTGCCCGACCTCCCGTGGCCAGGTGACGGCAAGCCGCGCGCTCGGATTGTATCGACCCGTGAGAACATCCGCGATGGCGTGGCCAGCGATATCGCCGAGGAACCAGGTCGCGAGGACGGCGCGAGCACGTTCGACGAGCCAGCTCACGGCGAGTGGACGGCCCGAGGAAAGAAGCGCGACGACCGGAACTCCCGTCGCCAGAATTCTTTCAGCGAGTTCGCGCTGACGTCCGGGCAAGCCGATCATCGCGCGGCTGGCCGCCTCGCCGCTCATTTTCTCCGCCTCTCCGAGACACAATACAATTACGTCAGCTCCCGCGGCCATATCGCAAGCCGGCGCGATTCCGCTCGCGTCGTCGTCGTCGATGCCTGCGCCCGCGTGAAAAACGACCTCGCAATTCGGCAGGGCGAAACGCAATCCTTCGAGGATCGTGACGCAATCTTCCGCCGCGCCTGCGGAATACCATGGACCCAGCATTTCCGCGCGCGCGTCAGCCAGAGGGCCGATCACCGCTATTCGACGCACATCTGCCGAAAGCGGGAGAATGTCGTCGTTGGACAGCAGCGTGATCGAACGTCGCGCCGCGTCGCGCGCGAGCTCCCGATGCGCGGCTCGGCTGTATTCGCCAGCTGCGATCGAACGAAAGGGATCGTCGAAGAGCCCGAGCCTTTCCTTCAGGAGCAGAACGCGCCTTGCGGCGGCGTCGACGTCAGCCAGATCGACGAGGCCGCGCGCCAGCGCCTCCGGCAGGCGGCGAACATAGGCCATGCTCATCATGTCCATGTCCACGCCCGCCCTTAGTGCAAGCGCGGCGGCGTCAGTGAGATCGCCGGCGACGCCATGTTCGATCAGTTCCGCAATGGCGGTGTAGTCGCTTATTATCACGCCATCGAAACCGAGGTCGCGCCGCAGATATTCGCGCAGCAGGCGCGCATGCGCGGTCATCGGAACGCCGGCGAGGCTGTTGAAACCGGGCATGATTGCCGCGCAACCCGCCTCCACTGCGGCGCGGAACGGCGGGAGATAGATTTCATGCAGCGCGCGCTCCGAAACATCGACCGCCGCATAGTCTCGTCCTGCGGTCGCCGCGCCATAAGCGCAGAAATGCTTGGCGGTGGCGGCGATCGACGTTGGCGCTTCAAGCGCCCGACCCTGAAAACCGCGAATCTTGGCCTCGGCCATTTTGACGGCGACGAGCGGATCTTCGCCCGGCCCCTCCGCAATGCGTCCCCAGCGCGGGTCGCGCGCGACATCGAGCATCGGCGCAAAAGTCAGGCTGACGCCCTCATGCGCCGCCTCGATCGCGGCCACACGCGCCGTGCGCTCCCAGAGCAACGGATCGAACGCTCCCGCTTCAGCAAGTGGAATCGGAAAGATCGTCCGGTGTCCGTGGAGGATGTCGAGGCCGAAAAAAAGCGGAACGCCCAGGCGCGTCCCTTCTACAGCGAGCTTCTGCGCGGCGGCCATCGCCTCGCGCCCCCAAAGGTTGAACACCCCGCCGACGCGGCCCGCCCGAATCTCCGCCGTGGTCTCGACATGGACGACCGGTCCGGTGACGGTCTGCCCCGCCGTCACCAGATTGAGCTGGCCGATCTTTTCCTCGATGGTCATGGACCGCAGAAGCGACTCGACCCGGCTCATGTCTCCCCTCGAACAAATCTCATGATGCAGCGTCCATTTGACCCGACGCGAAAGCCTCGCCTGCGGGGACCGAAGCGGTTTAAACTACCAACCGGATATAGCAGAATTTCACAAGCCAAGATTAAGTCAGCGTCGCGACGCTCTTGTGACCGCTGAACACGGATCGGGAGCCCATGACAAACCGGAACGGCAAAGCGCCGAGGAGCACGGATCAGCAAACGCCGATCAACGGATTCGCGCCATATCTGGGAATGATCCTGGTTGCCTTGCGCGCCGCGCGCGAGAGGGTCGCGCTCTATTGGCTCGGCGGGGGCCTGCTCTTGGTGATTGCCGCAACCGCTTACGGGCAGATCAGGCTCAACGCCTGGAACCAGCCTTTTTACGACGCGCTCGCGCGAAAGGATCTTGCCGCGATCGGCGAGCAGCTTCTCGTGTTCACGGGCATCGCCATCACTTTGCTGATTTTGAACGTCAGCCAGACATGGCTCGTGCAGATGACCAAGCTCAAACTGCGCGAAGGTCTGACGCGAGACCTGTTCGCCCAATGGCTGACGCCCAAGCGCGCATTCCTGATCGCGCGCTCCGGCGAAATCGGGGTCAATCCCGACCAGCGAATCCATGCCGACGCGCAGCATCTCGCAGAGGTGTCCACCGATCTTGGCGTCGGCCTCGTTCAGGCCTCGCTATTGCTGGTGAGCTTCGTCGGTGTCCTCTGGACGCTCTCCGAGGGCGTCACATTCTCTCTCCTCGGCGCGCATATCGACATACCGGGATATATGGTCTGGTGCGCGCTGCTATACGCCGCCCTCGCGTCGCTCGCCAGCTGGCGGGTTGGCCGCCCGCTCGTGCATCTGGGCGCCGAGCGCTACGCTCGCGAATCCGAGATGCGCTTCGCGCTCATGCATGTGAACGCGCATGGCGAGGCGATTGCAATTCATCGTGGCGAGGAGGCGGAGCAAGCGCGCCTGCGGATCGAGTTCGATCGACTTCTCGATGTTCTCCGGCAGCTTGTCACCGCGACGACGAACCTCGCCTGGGTCACGGCCGGCTATGGCTGGTTCACCATCGTCGCGCCGATCATCGTCGCCGCGCCCGCCTATTTTGCCGGCAATCTCACATTCGGCGGACTGCTCATGGCGGTCGGCGCCTTCACGCAGGCGCAGCAGTCGTTACGCTGGTTTGTCGATAATGCGGGCGTCATCGCCGACTGGCGTGCGACATTGTTTCGCGTCGGAAGCTTCCGGCAGGCTCTGCTCGACATCGATGCTTCCGCCCCAGACGCGGCGCGCATCACATTCACATCAACCTCCCGGGACCGACTGCTGCTGGAGAATCTGGAGCTCTATTCGCCATCGGGCTCTACGCGCCTCGACGAATCTCATATCGAAATCGCACCCCAGGATCATGTGCTCGTCATAGGCGAGCATGGCTCCGGCAAGACTCTGCTGTTCCGGGCCATCGCGGGATTATGGACATCGGGACGCGGGAACATCAGCCTGCCGCCGGCGAACGCCGTCTATTTCGTCCCAAAGCGGCCCTACATCGCCGATCTCGCCTTGCGAGACATTCTCTCTTATCCGGCTTCATCGAGCGATTTCTCCGACGAGGAATACGTCGCCGTTCTGACACGCTTCGGCCTCGCGCATCTCGCGGGCCAGCTCAATCGAATCCCCCATTGGGAAAAGGAGCTGACGGACGCGGAGCAGCAGGGCCTCGCTTTCGCGCGCGTCCTGCTGCACAAGCCGCGCTTCGTCATTGTCGACGAGGCGATCGAGTCGCTTTCTCCCGAGGCGCGCCGCACTCTCTTCAAGGTTTTTGCGGACGAGCTGGCGCATGCCGCGCTCGTCTACATCAACGGGCCGCAGGCGCAGGACAGGTTTTTCGACCGCGTCCTGCACCTGAACTTGACGCCGCGCGGCGAGCGCCAGACGGTCGTGAAGGGCTCCGCATGACCCCATTCATAAGAATTTGCGGGACGCTTTTCGCACTACCCAAGTCAAACCGCATCGTTCCGTAAGCGACACACGCAGCGCGTCTCTGGACATTCGGCGCTGCGACGAGCGACTGCGCGCGCATGATGCATATCAAATCGGCAATCCGCCGAACCCTTGATCGACTTATTACGCGCCCGGAAAATATGCACGATCATATGATATTGTTTTCAAATATACTTCCAACCTGTGGAACCATGGCGCCCGAATTGCAAAATCTGATCGACTGACGTCGGCTGCGACGTCAACCGGTCCACCGACGGGCCACTCAGCATCGCCGCTGTTCTGAACGACGCCACATGGGCGCGCCTTCAGACCGCGGCTTTTTTATTGCCGTTCGACGCGCCGCAAATGCGGTGAAAGCGCGAAATTCGGGGGTGCGAAATGAGGAACAACGCGATCATTGATCCGCAGACAATTCGGCGCCGCTCGAGCATCGCCGCCGTCGCGATATCGGTCGCAGCAACTGTAATTGCTGCATCTGGCGACGCCCGTGCGGACAAGGTCGCCACGAAATCGTCGAGCGCACCCGCGCCGGCAGCGCCGCCGCCTCTGCCCCCGGCGCCGCTCGGCGTCTTCGGCGCCGACATGGCGCCCGCCGGTAAACTCGTTCTGTCCATCATTCCGCAATTCGCAAATCTCTCTACGTCACTTATCGGAACGCGCCCCGTCTCGTCGCAGGAAATAGCGGCGACGGTTCCCTATTTCTTCAACCCGACTCAAAAACTGCGCCTCGTGCCCCAGAATGCGGCGGTAGCGACGCAGACGGTCGCGCTCGCCTACGGCGTAACGAAGGAGCTCTCCGTTGTGTTCACAGCGGGCATGATCGAGCGAAATCTCGACATGCTGACCTTTCGCGGCCTTGCCGGAATAATCCCCCGCGGCATGAGCTACACGGGAACGACGGGCCTGACCGACTTCACCCTGTCGGGCATTTACAGGATCTATCAGGATCCCATACATCGCATCCAGTTCAATGCAGGCGTTACATTCCCCACGGGCAGCAACACCAACACCTTCACATTGCTTCAGCCCGACGGAACTTACGCGACCAACCGCGCCTTCTATGCAATGCAGCCGGGAACGGGAACCTTCGACGTCATGCCCGGCGTGGTCTACGCCGGACACCTCGAAAAATGGTCGTGGGGCGTTTCATATCGCGGTCGCTTTCCGATCGCCGCCAATCGCCAAGGCTATCTGTGGGGCGATCTGCATGAATTCAACGGTTGGGGAGGCTACACCTGGATCCCGGGTCTGACGACCACTTTTCGCGTCAACGCGAGCATACAGGGCCCAATTCGCGGCTACGACCCGAACATTCGCGGGCGCGCGCAAGCCGCCAACCCGAATTTCTATGGCGGCGAGCGTATCGAACTGTTCGGCGGCGCCGTCATCAGCGGCAAATTCGTCGGTTACGAAAATGTGACGCTCGCCGTCGAGGCCGGCGCGCCAGTCTATCAAAATCTCAACGGCCCGCAGCTCTCCAAGAACTGGCAGGCGGGCATGGCCTTGCGATGGAGGATCTGACGGTTCTGCGCATTCGAGGCTCGATGGACGCCCGGTTTTGCAACAATATCCCTCATTGAAGGATGCTCACGATGTCTCTCGCGAATGCGCGGCGCCGGTTTGACGTCATCAGCTTCATGACCGCGCCTTGCGACCGGCAACAACGCGCGCAACGCGGCGCCGTTCTTGCAGACGCATGGTGGTGCGTCTGGATGATCGTCAAGGGCGCGCTATTCACAGGCGGCTTCATTCTTGGGGCCGTTGCAATCATTAAAGGTCTGGACGCGTTTCTGGACGAACTTCACTGACGAGAAAGGATGAAGGCGCCGCGATGCGGCGTCTTGTTCCGTATTCGCGCCGCGACTACAACACGAACAGATTATGGCTGA
Organism: Methylocystis sp. ATCC 49242; assembly: GCF_000188155.2. Lineage (NCBI taxonomy): Bacteria > Pseudomonadati > Pseudomonadota > Alphaproteobacteria > Hyphomicrobiales > Methylocystaceae > Methylocystis > Methylocystis sp. ATCC 49242. The sequence continues at coordinate 3,778,244 of NZ_KE124774.1, read as the reverse complement.
GCGCAGCAAAGCCCCTCTCGCGCAGACCACGCCGGACACCGCACTTGAAAATCGTCATAGTCGATGAAAGCCCGATCCGCGCCGCCATCCTCGAAGAAGGACTGCGCGAAGCCGGGTTTACGGAGGTCGAGCGCCTGTCCGAAATGCGCAACCTCCTGCAACGGATCTACTCCATAGATCCGGACGTGATTCTCATCGACCTCGAAAATCCCTCCCGCGACGTTCTGGAACAGATGTTCCAGGTTAGTCGTGCCGTGCGCCGTCCGGTGGCGATGTTCGTCGATCAGAGCGACGCCGACTCGATCCGCGCCTCTGTCGACGCCGGCGTCTCAGCCTATATCGTCGACGGACTGAAAAAGGAACGCATCAAATCGATCCTCGACCTTTGCGTCTCGCGATTCAATGTCTTCTCCCGTCTTCAAGACGAACTCGAGCGGGCAAAATCCGACCTAGAGGAACGAAAGAAGCTCGATCGCGCCAAGGGAATTTTGATGAAAGCGAAAGGCCTGTCGGAAGACGCAGCCTATAAACTGATGCGCGGAACGGCGATGCGCGAGAACAAGAAGATCGCTGAAATCGCCCAGGCGATCATCACTGCAGCGGAGCTGTTGAAATGAGCGGCGCAGCCAGGCCGTTGCGAATCGGTTTCATCCCACTGGTCGACGCGGCCGCAATCTTTGTCGCCTTCGACAAAGGCTATTTCGTCGACGAAGGACTGGATGTCGAACTCGTAAAAGACGTCTCGTGGTCGAACATTCGCGACAAGCTGGCGATCGGCGTCCTGGACGCAGCGCATATGCTTGCGCCCATGGCCATAGCGTCGAGCCTGGGCTTTGGGCATTTCAAGACGCCGCTCGTCGCGCCGATGAACCTTGCGATGAATGGAAACGCCCTTACCGCCACGGCGACGCTGCATGCACAATTGCGAGAAGCGGTTGACGGCAATATCGTCGACCCGCTCGTCACCGCCCGCGCCTTGAAAAAAGTGGTCCGAACCCGCAGCAAGCGGGGGCAGGAACCCCTGACCTTCGCAATGACGTTTCCATATTCGATGCATAATTACGCGTTGCGTTACTGGATCGCAGCCGGCGGTCTCGATCCCGATCAGGATCTTCGACTCGTCGTTCTGCCCCCACCCTATATGGTCGACTCTATCCGGCGGGACCAGGTCGACGGCTTTTGCGTCGGCGCGCCATGGAGCTCGGTCGCTGTCGACGCCGGCGTTGGTCAAATTCTGCATTTCGGTTGCGAAATTTTTTCGCATGCGCCTGAAAAAGTTCTCGCATTGCGCGAAGCCGACGTCGACGCAGACCCGTCCGTAGCGCTCGCCCTGACGCGCGCGCTCGCAAAGGCCGCCCTTTATGTCGCTGAGCACGAAAATCACGCTGAAATATCAGCAAGCATGGCCAGTCCGGACCGGCTGGGCGTCGATGCGAATTTAATTCGTCGTTCCCTGGAAGGAAAATTGAAGCTGGACGCATCCGGCGCATCCCGATCGGATGACGATTACCTCGTCATCGGCAAGGGCGGGTCTGTGCGCCCCGATGTGCGTCAGGCCGTTTGGATCTATGCGCAAATGCTGCGCTGGAAGCAGGGATCATATTCTCAGGAACATGTTGCCGCCGCACAACGCGTTTTCCGTCCCGAACTCTATGACTCCGCCCTTTACGGCCGTCACTCATCTCCGCCGACCGGTCTCGCCGCGGTCGATCCAATTGGGCCTTTTGACGGCGTCTCCACCCCGGATGATTTGCGCAATTACCTCGCAGCCTTCGAGGTGGGCTGCCGGATCTGATCGAAGCCATGCGCGGCGCCTGCGCACATATTTTCGGAATGACCCCTCTCTGGGGCTGTCACACCTTATCTAAATGCGCAATCAACAACAAACTGTTGATTTCTGCCTGGATTTGACCCGGGGAAGGAGAATTTTCTGCTGAGAATTGACCCATGTTTTGAACCCGCCCTGGCTGTTTTCAGCGGGGGTCAACGGAGTGATAGACATGGCGTTGTTGAGCGTTATTCGCCGCTGGGCGTTGCGGGACCAGCTTTCGATCCGAGAGATTGCGCGTCGGACCGGCCTGTCGCGCAACACGATCCGCAAGTATCTGCGCGCGGGAACGGTCGAGCCGAAGTTCAAGGTTCCTGAGCGCCCGAGCAAACTGGATGCTTTCGCCGACAAATTGGCGGGATGGCTGAAGACGGAAGCGGGTAAGCCGCGCAAGCAAAAGCGCACGATCAAGCAATTGCATGCAGATCTGATGGCTCTTGGTTTCGACGGCTCCTATGGCCGCGTAGCCGCCTTTGTTCGCGACTGGAAAGCGGATCGACAAAGAGAGCAGCAAACGACTGGTCGTGGCGTCTTCGTGCCGTTGGCTTTCCAGCCGGGCGAAGCGTTCCAGTTCGACTGGAGCGAGGATTGGGCGTTCATCGGCAATGAGCGGATCAAGCTGCAAGTCGCTCACGTGAAGTTGTCATACAGCCGCGCCTTTTTCGTTCGCGCCTATCTTCTTGAAACCCACGAAATGCTGTTCGACGCGCATTATCATGCGTTTCGGGTGTTCGGCGGCGTTCCACGGCGTGGAATTTACGACAACATGCGCACCGCGGTGGATCGCGTTGGCCGCGGCAAGGAGCGCCAGGTCAACGCCCGCTTCTCGGCCATGGCCAGCCACTATCTTTTCGACGCAGAGTTCTGCAATCCGGCCTCCGGCTGGGAAAAAGGCCAGGTTGAAAAGAACGTGCAGGACATCCGCCATCGGCTCTGGCAGACGATGCCGCGCTTTCCGACGCTGAATGCATTGAATGACTGGCTGGAGCAGCGTTGCATCGAGCTTTGGCGCGAGACGCCACATGGCGGCCAACCGGGAACGATTGCCGACGTCTGGGAATGCGAAGCGGCGAGTCTGACGCCGTTCTCTCGGCCCTTCGACGGCTTTGTCGAATATAGCAAGCGCGTATCGCCAACGTGCCTTGTTCATCTGGAGCGCAATCGCTACAGCGTGCCCGCGTCCTTCGCCAATCGACCGGTCAGCCTGCGCGTTTATCCCGAACGCATTGTCGTCGTCGCGGAAGGGCAAGTGCTTTGCGAGCATGCGCGGCTGATTGATCGTTCGCATGATCGCCAGGGGCGGACGGTCTATGATTGGCGGCATTATCTGGCGGTGATCCAGCGCAAGCCCGGCGCCCGGCGCAATGGCGCGCCCTTCGTCGATCTGCCGGAAGGCTTCAAGAAGCTCCAGCAGCATCTGCTCAAACATCCCGGCGGCGACCGGGAAATGGTGGAGATTCTCGCTTTGGTTCTCCACCACGACGAGGAGGCGGTGCTGTGCGCCGTCGAGTTGGCCTTGAACGCCGGCGCGCCGACAAAGACGCACGTTTTGAACCTGCTGCATCGACTGGTCGACGGCAAATCCCCGATCACATCGACGGTGGAGCCGCCGCAGGCGCTGACTTTGACCCAGGAACCGCGCGCCGACGTCGAACGCTACGACGCGCTCCGCCGCGAAGAAGCGCCGCAGGAGGCGCGCTTTGCGTCATGATCCCGCCAGCGCCGCCATCGTCATCATGTTACGCAGCCTGAAAATGTATGGAATGGCGCAGGCCGTGAGCGATCTCATGGAGCAAGGATCGCCGGCGTTCGAAGCGGCTGTCCCCATCATCTCCCAACTGCTCAAAGCCGAAACCGCCGAACGAGAGGTCAGATCGATCGCCTATCAGATCAAGGCGGCGCGCTTCCCCGCCTACAAAGATCTGACCGGATTCAACTTTGCCTCCAGCGAGGTCAATGAAGCTCTGGTGCGACAACTCCATCGCTGCGAGTTCATCACCAATGCCGACAATGTCGTTCTCGTCGGAGGCCCCGGAACCGGAAAGACGCATCTGGCGACGGCCCTCGACGTTCAAGCCGTCGAACATCACCGCAAAAAGGTTCGCTTCTTCTCGACGGTCGAACTGGTCAATGCGCTCGAGAAGGAGAAAGCCTTAGGAAAAACCGGCCAGATCACCGAACGGCTGGTTCGCAACGATCTCGTGATCCTGGATGAACTCGGCTATTTGCCATTCAGCCCGTCCGGCGGGGCCTTGCTCTTCCACCTGCTCAGCAAGCTCTATGAGCGCGCCTATGAACAGCGGCGGCAAAGTGTACCACTGAACCGGCTTTGGGGGCTGCTGTGACGGCGGCGCAAAAGTGTACCGGTCCTGATAGGCCGAACTCGATGTCATCGACTGGCATGGAGAGGCCGAAAGGATGTTCACAGTGGAACTCTATGCCCGGGTGAGACGCGCGGTGATGGCGGAAGGGCTGAGCCGGCGGGAAGCGGCCAGGCGCTTCGGCGTGCACCGCAATACGATCACGAAGATGCTTCAATATTCGGTTCCGCCGGGGTATCGGCGTCGGGAGCGGCCGATCTCGAAGAAGCTGGGGCCGTATATGGCCTGGATCGACAAGGTCCTGGCGGATGATCGGCTTGTTCACGCCAAGCAGCGTCATACGGCACAGCGGATATTCGAACGGCTGCGGGACGAAGAAGGGTTTTCCGGCGGTTACACGATCGTCCGGGAATATGTCGCGCAGGCGCAGTTGCGGTCGCGCGAGATGTTTATTCCACTCAGCCATCGACCGGGGAATGCGCAGGCGGATTTTGGCGAGGCGGACGCCTATATCGCCGGCAGGAAGGTCCGCTTTCATTATTTTTGCATGGACCTGCCGCATTCGGACGGCTGCTTCGTCAAGGCCTATCCGGCGGAGACGGCGGAAGCCTTCTGCGACGGCCATGTCGCGGCCTTCGCCTTCTTTGGCGGCGTCCCCCAGTCCATTCTTTACGACAATACGCGTCTCGCGGTCGCCAGGATCGTGAAGGGTGGAGAGCGTCTGCGTTCGCAAATGTTTGCGGAACTCCAGAGCCATTACCTTTTTGCTGATCGCTTTGGCCGGCCCGGCAAGGGGAATGACAAGGGCAAGGTCGAGGGGCTTGTCGGCTATGTCCGGCGCAACTTCATGACGCCACTGCCCGTGGCGGAGAGTTTCGAGGCGCTGAACGCGAGGTTCCTGGACGCCTGCACGAAACGACGGCGGGCGATCCTGCGCGGCCAGTCGACGCCGATCGGCGAACGCATGCAGGCGGATATGGCGGCATTCCTGCCGGCGCCGCCGGCTCCCTATGACGCCTGTCACAAGGTCGCGACGCGCGTGTCGTCGATGGCGCTGGTGCGCTACCGCAACAACGATTACTCGGTCCCGACGCGCTTCGGCCATCGGGAGGTGCTGGCCAAGGGCTATGTCGATCGGGTCGAGATTGTCTGCGGCGGGGAGACCATCGCCGTGCATGCGCGCAGCTACGGCAAGGCCGAGTTCATCTACAACCCGCTGCATTATCTCGCTTTACTCGAACACAAGAGCCGCGCGCTCGATCAGGCCGCGCCGCTCGACGACTGGCGGCTTGCCGACTGCGTGCATCGTCTGCGGCGGCTGATGGAGGCGCGCATGGGGAATAGCGGGCGCCGCGAGTTCATCCAGGTGCTGCGGCTGATGGAGGACTTTCATCAGCATCAGGTCGAACAGGCGGTCGCGGAGGCGCTGCGTCTTGGCGCGATCAGCTTTGACGCAGTGAAGATGCTGCTGCTGGCCAGGCTGGAGAACCGGCCCGCGCGGCTCGATCTGACATTCTACCCCTACCTGCCGGCGGCTACGGTCGGCGCGACGGATCCGCGCGCCTATCTCGGGCTCGTCGCCGGCGCGAGCGTCATCGCGGGCGTCATGGAGACGACCGCGGGAGGTCCGGCATGACCACCTCGCATGAGACGGGTTCGCAGACGATCGTCGCGCCGCAGGTGCTGCTGGGTAATCATCTCAAGGCGCTGAAGCTTCCCACCTTCGCGCGCGAATATGAGAAGGTGGCGCTGGAGTCGGCGCAGGACCGCGCCGATTACCCGCGCTATCTGCTACGCCTGTGCGAACTGGAGCGCATTGATCGCGAGCGGCGCAATGTCGAGCGCCGCATCCGGCTGGCGCGCTTTACGCAGGTCAAAAGCCTCGACACATTTGACTTTACCGCCCAGCCTTCACTCAACAAGCCGCTCGTGCTGGAGCTGGCGCGGTGCGAATGGATCGAGAAGCGACAGAACTGCATCGCCCTTGGGCCAAGCGGAACGGGGAAGACCCACGTCGCGCTCGCCCTGGGGCTCGCCGCCTGCCAGAAGGGGTTCAGCGTCGCGTTCACGACCGCCGCGGCTCTTGTGCACGAACTGATGGAGGCGCGCGACGAGCGCCGCCTGCGCGCGCTGCAAAAGCATCTCAACACCGTCAAACTGCTGATCGTCGACGAGCTGGGCTATGCGCCGTTCACGACGGTCGGCTCAGAGCTGCTCTTCGAGGTCTTCAGCCAGCGCTATGAACGCGGTGCGACGCTGGTGACCAGCAATCTGCCCTTTGATGAATGGACGTCGGTGTTTGGCTCCGAGCGTCTCACCGGCGCATTGCTCGACCGGCTCACCCATCATGTCCACATTCTGGAAATGAACGGCGAGAGCTATCGGCTCTCGACCGCAAAGAAAGCGCAACGGCGAAACCGCGATCTCCCCGACGCGCCCGCAATCGACAAAGGAGGCGCCGACACGACGAACTGATCGCCGTCGCGCGCGTTGAACCGCGCTGCGCTACGCTCCGCGCGCCTCAACGCCCGCGTCAACTAAACTACAAGGGCCGTGCGGCCCTTTTCTCGAAACCAGACCGGTACACTTTTACCCCGCCTTCATGCACACTTTGTCCCCGCCATTGACAGTTGACAATCTTGATGAGCACGTCGGTCATGTAGGCGAGCGGATCGACGCCATTGAGGTTGCACGTTTCGATGAGCGAGGCGACGATCGCCCAGTTCTCGGCGCCGCCGTCTGAGCCCGCGAAGAGCGCGTTCTTGCGATTGAGCGCGATGGGGCGGATCGCGCGTTCGACGATGTTGGAGTCGATCTCGAAGCGCCCGTCGTCGAGGAAGCGCGTCAGGCCGTCCCAGCGCGATAACGCATAGCGGATCGCCTCGGCGAGCCTGGTCTTCTGACTGATCAGCGCGAGTTTCTCGCGCAGCCAGGGTTCAAGCGCGTCGAGGATGGGACGGGATTTCTCCTGTCGCGCATCACGACGCTCGCCAGGACTCCGACAGCGGATTTGGCTTTCAATGGAATAGAGCGCGCCGATGCGCTCGAACGCTTGCGCAGCGATCGGCGCGGGCCCCGCTGCGGCGAGTTCGTAAAAGCGCCGGCGGACATGCGCCCAGCAGAAGGCGAGCGACACGCTGTTCTTCTGCGCCAGCGCCTGATAGCCGGCGTAACCGTCGACCTGCACGATGCCCGTGAAGCCGGCAAGATGGACGAGCGGCTGCTCTGACTTGCGGTTTTGCGCATAGACATAGACGGCGAGTGGCGGATCGGCGCCGCCCCATCGCCGATCGTCTCTTGCGTAAGCCCAGAGCTGGCCGGTCTTGGTGCGCCCGCGTCCGGGGTCGAGCACCGGCGCCCTCGTCTCGTCGGCGAAGATTTTCGTGGAAGCCCTAATCTGTTCGAGGAGGCGCTCGTGCAGGGGCCGCAAATGCCAAGCGGCGCGTCCGACCCAGTCGGCGAGCGTCGAATGGTCGAGCGCAATCCCCTGTCGGGCGTAGATCTGCGCCTGGCGGTAGAGGGGAAGATGATCGGCGTATTTCGAGACCAGCACATGGGCGACTGTCGCCTCGGTGGGCAGGCCACCCTCGATCAGTCGTGCCGGAGCGGGCGCCTGCACCACCGCGCCCTCACAGGCCCGGCAGGCGTATTTTGGCCGACGCGTCAAAAGCACCCCGAACTGCGCCGGAACGACATCGAGCCGCTCGGAAACATCTTCGCCGATCTGGTGCAGGACGCCCTTGCAGCAGGGGCAGGCCTTGTCCTCGATATCAACGATCGTCTCGACGCGCGGCAGATGTGCGGGCAACGCGCCCCGGTTGGTGCGGCACTTTCTGGCCGCCTTCTCACGTTCAGGGGCAGAGCTGGCTTCTGCTTCCGCGGCTGCGACGGCTTCCGTCTGCTCGACCTCTTCGAGCGCGAGCAGCATCTGGTCCTCGGGGAGCGTCTCAGCGCGACGCCCAAAGCGATGGCGCTGCATCTCCTTGATGATCTGAACGAGGCGCTCGTTGCGCGCCCGCTCGGCGAGCAGCATCGCCTTCAGCTCGTTCGGGTCGTCGGGAAGTTTCTCGATCGCCTGCGCCATCGGGGGCAGAAGACCATATTTCGCGCCGACTTTCGACGATCTTCGACGCCCTGATTCACTGTGTCGCGGCTCATCCCGGCAACGCCGGCGCCGGCGTCTCTTTCGTATGCACGCGCTTCCAATCGAGCCCTTCGAGCAGCGCCGAAAATTGCGTCGCGGAGAGTCGCATCGTTCCGTCTTCGATCTTCGGCCAGCGAAACTCGCCATCCTCGAGCCGCTTGGCGAAGAGGCAGACGCCTGCGCCGTCCCAATAGACCAACTTGATCCGATCTGCGCGCTTGGCGCGGAAAACGTAGATCGCGCCGTCGAAAGGGTCCGCTTTCATCGTTTCGCGCACCAGGGCGGCGAGGCCTTCGGCCCCCTTGCGAAAATCCACGGGCTTCGTCGCCACCATCACGCGCACCGCGCCAGTCGGGCCGATCATGACCGGGCCTTCAATGCGACAACGATCGCCGTGACCATCTCGATATCGGCGTCGCGCCAGATCCAGACGCTCGCGCCATCAATGTCGAGTTCGATCACATGCGGCCGGAACGTAGCTGCGTTGCTCTCAGACGGTAACGCCGTTGGCGCTGTCCCCCGCGGCTCAACAACGGCCGGCGCGAAGGGAACCCCATCGGAAACCACTGCCTTTTGGCGTGCTTCGCGCCGCCAGGTGAACAATTGCTGCGGGGTCAATCCCCGCCGCCGCGCAACCTGCGAGACAACTACGCCAGGCTGCAGCGATTCCTCCACGGCTTCCGCCTTCTCGTCATCCGACCATCGGCGTCGGCGTTCTCTGCCGCCCGTGATGACTTCAATGCGCTGGACAGTCTCGCCCTTAGGGTCAAGCGTATGATTAAGTCTGGACACAAGCCTTACCTCCTGCAGAGGATCAGACTCGCAGCTGTCGCTTCCCGTTTTGAAGGTGAGGTCAGGACATCGCTTACGTTCCGTTCCGTTGTCGCTGACAATCATCAGCGTCTTGCCGCGCTGGGCGATCAGCGCGTCGAGCTCTCGCGCAACGCGACGACCGCCGATCGACGTGTCCACGGCAAGCGCCAGACATTCCCGGGTGAAATCGTTGACCACGACGAGCACGCGAAAGCGACGGCCGTCGCTGAGCGTGTCCGACACAAAGTCGAGACTACATCGTTGATTGCGCTTGACCTGCCCCTGAACTTTCATCCAGCGGCGGGTTGAGTCCTTCCGGTTGATACGCCCGAGGGCGCGAATGGAGCAACAGGCGATCGGCGGAGTTGGTCCGGGTTGCGCAGCCGATCGCCTGTTGCGGTGAGATTGGCCGCGAAGGCGGCGGGCGTCGCATAGCCGAGGGCCGAATGCGGGCGGCGGTGATTGTAGTCCTGGGCCCAGGCGCTGATCTTCTCCCGGGCATGGTCGAGCCCGAAGAACAGCGTCTCGTTCAGCAGTTCGTCGCGCATGCGCCCGTTGAAGCTCTCGCAGAAGCCGTTCTGCATCGGCTTGCCCGGCGCGATATAGCGCCACTCGATCCTGTTCTCGCTCGACCACGACAGCACGGCGTTCGAGGTGAACTCCGTGCCGTTGTCCGAAACGATCATGCCGGGCCTGCCGCGCCATGCGATCAGCGCCGACAGTTCCCGCGCCACGCGTTGGCCCGAGATGGATGTGTCGGGGATCGCCGCGAGGCATTCACGCGTCACGTCGTCGACGATGTTCAGGATGCGGAACCGGCGTCCGCAGGCGAACTGGTCATGCACGAAGTCCAAAGACCAACGCGCATTCGGCCGCGCCTCGACAGGAATGGGCGCCCGCGCGCCGACAGCCCTTCGGCGGGCGCGCCGCTTTCTCACCGTCAGCCCTTCCTCGCGATAGAGCCGGTAGATGCGGTTCTTGCCCGACGTCTCGCCCTCCTGCCGCAGCAGCACGAACAGCCGCCGATAGCCGAAGCGCCGGCGCTCGTTGGCGAGTTCCCGCAGCCGCTCCCGTAACGGCTTGTCGGTCGGCCGCTTCGAGATGTAGCGGACGGTCGCGCGATCGACGGCGACAATCTGGCAGGCCCGACGCTCCGACAGAGCCATGGCGGCTCGCAGATGCACAACGGCTGCGCGCTTGGCGGCGGGCCCTACCATTTTTTTGACAAAAGCTCCTTCAGCGCCGCGGCTTCCAGCATCTGATCGGCCAGAAGCTTCTTCAGCCGCGCATTCTCTTCTTCGAGCGCTTTCAACCGCTTGGCCTCGGAGACGTCCATGCCGCCATATTTGGCCTTCCAGTTGTAAAGCGTCGTCTCCGACACAGCATATTTGCGAGCCAGATCCGCCGCCTTCGCGCCCGCCTCGTGCTCCCGCAAAATCCCGATGATCTGCTCTTCCGTGAACCGCTTCTTCTTCATCTCGTCCGTCCCGATATGGCCGGACTCTAATCGCATCTGGTCGAGTTTCTCAGGGGCAGGTCACGCTGCCGAGGAACCGTCATAGGCGCCCGTGTGCCGATCGCTCGCTTTCGCCCGCTGCGCCGCCTCACTGTCAGTCGCTCTTCCCGATAGAGCCGAAACAGCTTTTTGTGATTGACGACGACGCCGGCGAGCTTGAGCAGAATATGCAGCCGACGATAGCCGAACCGCCGGCGCTCATTGGCGAGCGTCTTCAATCGCTCGCGTAGCGTCCCGTCATCGGGACGAGATGACGCATAGCGATACGTTTTCGGCGCAATGCCGATAAGATCGCAGGCGCGACGCTGCGAATAGCCCTTTGCTTCGATTGCCCAGTTCACGACTTTTCTCCGTGCGCCGGGCGTTAGAAGTTTTTTCCGAGCGCTTCACGGAGCGTTGCAACGTCGCGCATCGACTCGGCGAGCAGCTTCTTGAGCTTGCGGTTCTCCTCTTCAAGAGATTTCAACCGCTTGGCGTCCGAAACCTCCAAGCCGCCGTATTTCGAACGCCACGTGTAAAAGGTAGCGTCGCTGATCCCGTGTTTGCGACAAATCTCTGAGACGGCGATCCCAGCCTGATGCTCCTTCAGAACCCCGATGATCTGCTCTTCGGAAAAACGACTCTTCTTCATCTCTTACTCCTCGCTTTGAATTCCAGTTCAAAACGAGGGCGTTCAAGGGGGCAAGGTCACCACATCCAAAGTGTTAATCATAGGCGCAGCGAAAAGGGAATCCCCGCAAACCTCGATTTCCAAACAGGCTCTAACCCAATCAACCAAAAACAACCTCGTCATCGGGCTGCTAATCCGGCGATCCGGTACGTCGCCTCATAATCACGAACCAATTGGGCAAAGTCGTATTTCGCTGACATTTCCTGCGCTCCTCGGGCAAATCGCACATAATTATCGGCGTCGAGCATCGCACGCATTGCTTCGGCAAGCTTTGCGACAAAAGCGTCGTCATCTTCCAAATTTGGAACGAGAATGCCCGCCGTTATGTTATTGGCCTCAACCATAAGCCGGAGTTCTCCAATATCAGTTGAGATTACGGGTTTGTATTTCATAATCGCCTCGACAATTGTAAGTGGATATGACTCTCCGGCAAATCTCGTGGGCAGCAGCGCGCAATCACACATGTCATAGAACGCCATGACTTCGCGTTGGTACCCAAGAAAGATGACGCCCGGCCTCTTGTGGTAGGCGTCGTGAAAATGCTGGTAATGCGGCCCCTCTCCACACAACACAACGTATACAGGGACGTCACTTTCGGCTCGTACTTTCTCGAGAGCTTCCACGGCGATATTCCATCCCTTTGACTGGATGGCGCGCGAAGCTACGCCGAAAACAAAAGCATTATTTTCGATTCCGAGAGATTCTCTCGTGTAAGGGAAAGTCGCAACGCGAACAGGCACTGCGTTTGGCAATTTGGTCGTCAAAGCTCGATCGAGACCAAGAGCGTCGAGCGTCGAGAGGTTTTTCTCGCTAATATAAACCCAATGTCGTACCGCGTTCATGATCGACTTTAAGGTTTCGGGATCGATATCGGAAATCTCATAGGATCCGTGGTGGGTCACAACATAAGGCAATTGTTGCTTCTGGATAGCCCTGTGAAAATCCACGTCGGCGGAGACGTAATGAGTGTGAACCAAATCGATTTGGTGGCTTTCGAGAAAGCGATCGAAGCCAATATCTTCGATCAGCTTCCGCTCGAAAACAGGAATTCGTGAGTCGAGACGCCCTCGAATCTCTTCGTTTTCACCCGCCTCGGTCAACGTCATGACCGATACTGTATAGCCACGTTCGACGAACGCGTTCGCCAAATTGATAGGGAAAATCTCCCCACCCCCGGTGAAGAACCCAATAATGATCATCAAAACATGACGTCGCTCCCGACGCTGTTTCAGAATCGTGTTCAAATGAAAGACCTTCGAAAAATTTCGTTCTGCTTCTTTCTTGAATTCAGCATAGAAAAGACCCGCGACGCGCCTGTAAAACGCGAAGACAGCCGGTTGGCTGAGGCCAAATTGTCGTTGGAGCTCGAGCGCGATACGAAAATGCTCCTCGAAAAACACAGCGCTATGAGTTTCACCACGGGAGGAATTGTCGACCTGCGAATGAAAGCGAGTAACAGTTCTCGGGTCGAAAGCGATTCGCCCACCGCGCGCAAAATGCATGTACAAATACCATTCGCCGCACACACTATATGTTTGGGCATCAGCCCACACCTCTCTCTCTAACGTCTGCTTTCGAATGAGGCATCCACCCACGCTATCGATAAGGTTCTGCATGCCGAACGGACCTTTGAACCATGCGGACGCAGCGTCGATGCGCGGCTCTTTTCCTAGTCCATGCTCGACCCTTCCCCAGTAGTTGTCCGACTCTGAGCTAAAAAGCCCCTCGGATGACGGCTGATCAAACGCGCCAAAAGCGATCATGACGCTTGAATCGCTAAAATACGGCGCAAGAGTCTCGAGGAACTTTTTGTCGCATTCAACGTTTGTGCCGAAAAACCACAATAAGTCCCCATTCGCGAGTGTTGCGCCTTTCTCCCACTGATGGAAAATATTTCCTGAAGGCGCGTCGTCCACGATCAACTTCACAGGAATTGCGAGATCTTTCGTTGCTCGCTCGATGACCTCATGGCGGCCGTCGCTGGATGCATCGTATAAAATTATTATTTCGACAGGAGACCATTCTTGTATAGCAATTGAATTGATGTGCTGCTCAAGCAAACTGGCGTTCTTGAAATTGGGAACGATCACGGAGACCTGCAATCGCTTGGAAGAGGCAGGCCGTTTAGCGCGCATATTGCTGGGCAGCCTTCCTTCGCCCCTTCCGTGCGTGAGATAGTGGTAGAATGGATTTAATCCGGCGCCCTGAACGTCTTGATAGCGCTTCAAATAAAAAGCGGTCGAAAACCATGCGCACGGGTCGCGATACTCTCGCCATCCAATTTCATTATAGTGAGCTAATAACTTTTCATCATCGAGATGCTCGAGATCTGGATAAAGAAATCGATAGAAAACAGGATCAAAGCCATCCTTGATGAGGGCGTCAACCTCAATCATCTGCCTATAGGCGATGTAAGCTATCACGCTTCTCACTGAGTATTGCGTCGTCATTTATGGCAACATCGAACATGCGCCGAGTCGCCCATGACGACAATCCCTCAGGCGCCGAACTACCAGATATTGAGCAACAGACACCCCGGCTGTAGGCACGAACATATCCGGGACATAATTTGACGCCCGAGTAAGCGGCACAGCCAATTTCAAAACCTCGCTCATCGATTTTCAGCGCCGCTTTGGCGAACGGCGGCAAGTCCTTCCCTTAGGAATTCGCCTCCTGCGGCAAACCGATTTCCATCACCCCGGGGACGATCCTGCACGGCGCGAAACTGCCGCTGATCGTTTGGTTTTGGGCGTCCTACTTCATGCGCACCGATTCCGACGGAATTTCCTTGCCCCAATTGCAAGGGCGACTCGCGTTGGGCTGGTATAAAGTCGTTGCCGCCCAGCTGCGCCACGCCATGAGCGCTCGGGATCCCCGTTCGCCTGCGGGGATGGTCGATGTCGATGAGGCGACTCCCCCCTTGCGGGGAACGAACGAGCTGTTCTTGGGCGGACGCGGTCGCCCTCGTCAGGACAAAATGCTTCTCGGCGCCGCGGTTGAGATCGAATCTGAAGGTCCGGGGCGCACCCGTCTCGGGAAGGTCGCGAACTACTTCGCAGCGTCGTTGCATGGTTTCGTCGACGTAAATTTGGCGCAAGGCGCGACCATCGAGACTGACTGATGAGCCGCTTATCCGGAGGCGACCGGCGTCGATCGCGGGACCCATGTAGCAGGCGTGATGGCCGCCCATGTTGTTTTGCCGTGGATCCATCGCGTCGTCTCTAATCCGAAGATCTAGGCGCTCATCTTCTATCGTGGGATGCGGGATCAGTGTCTTCAAAGCTATCTGGACGAGCTCGTCCTTCGCTTCAACTTACGCCAATCGCGTCAAGCCGACTTCCGCCCTGTCTTCTCCATCGCCCGCGCCACACAGGCTGCTACATAATTACTGTCGGCCAAACCTGAGCTTCGGAATGAGCCTCCGCCCGTATTCATGACCGCGCGTTTCCTTCTCAAGGCTATGGCCTTGCACGAAGAGCTATTGAAGCTCGACCGTCTCCACCTTCCTCAGTATCACATAGAATTACACGATTTCAAGCAATAATATTTTTTATGTCAACAATGGGCCTCGGCGCACTGCCTGGAAGAATAAAAGTCCGCTGCGGCAGGACGCCTCGCCCCCATACTCGCTCTCCAGCTCATGCCCAAAGACATACTTCGAGGCGGATCAGTTCATTCTTCATCGGGGGTGAACCATGGAGAATTTGCCCACGATACGCCTCAAGGCGGCATTATTCGCCTACCGGACGCATGTCGACCATGCAACACCAGGGACGATCTTGATCGCAGCGTCCAGACGTACACGACCATTGGTTTACCGCCCAAATTCGTCCTTCCAAAAATCGTTAGCGCTGGTCTCGATTCTTTCTCCAAGTGTCACCCGCAAAAAGGCGCGCCCTATCGCTGGAGGGAGTCGCCCCCAAGTAGCAAATTATTGCCGGACAACCTCCGAATTTGACAGCAGGTTCTCTCTGGAGCTTCCCGGATTGAGGCCATAGTAAGACTCTAGGAAATTGCTGTAGCTTCGAAATGTGCAGGCGTGCCGCTTAGCCCACTCATTGGACACGTTCAGCTTAAGAATTGCGTCGTTTAGAGCCACAGGGTTGCGAATGAGCGCATAATCGAAAACCACTCCGAAGTCCTCGTATTTGACACGATCTGCCTGTGCGCCGATGTCAAACACCAAAGGTGGAAGTCCGAGAGCGAAGGCGATGGAAAGCGAATAACAATAGGTCTCTGGCCAGATCGACGGGAACAGCGCAAAATCAGGCTCAAGCTTCTCGATCATCGATATGCACTGGGCGACCGTACTGTAGCGCCCTGTTTCCACAACATTTACTTCGCGCATTTTTTCTTCGCTCGAAGAGTAGCCCACTATATAGTATTCGATTGGCAAAGAGCGCAGTTTTGCATCGAGCGCCAGGGAGTAAAGCACATCGCGTCCTTTGTGGGCTCCGATAGCGCCGATCGTTACGACACGAATTGTTGAGCGTCCGGCGTGAGGCGAAAGAAAGGCGACATCGGTAAACGATTCCTCATGCTCACGAACGACGAACGATAGGCCGGGGAAATGGTGGGATAGCCGCTTTTGAGTATCCTCCGAAGGCACGAACACCTGGTGCGCGTGTTTCAAAAACGATCGATATGCCTCCTTTCGTTCCGCGGGATCGACGACGTCTACGGCGGCATTGTCATTTCGTACACAAATCCGGCAATCGGCTAATGTCATGACATCGCAATAGCGAGCTTCTCGATCCACCATATGGTGACGATGGCAGATCGAGTCATAATCATGCAGTGTAACGAAGAACGGGCCCGACCTGTCGCAAAGCATCTTCATCAAAAGATTCGCTGAAGTCCAATTAACGATCGCAAACGAATGCACGTGGACAATTTCAGGATTCAGCCAATCGAGAAACTCTGCGATGAGGTTCACATTGGCCTTTATGTTAACCGGGCTGAGCGAAGGTAAGTAGATATTCTTGCCTTGATCGAACAGACGTATAGTGGCGGTATCATTTTTGACGTAAAGCAACGCCGTCGTCATTCCGGACTCTTCGAGCCGCTCAGCGAGGCGTTCTACATGGGTCGGAATGCCGCCGCTACTTTCGATCGTGATAAGGACCGCGGAACGAGGGCCGATATGACGCGCTAATCGATAAAGATCGAGTCGCATACGAGCGTCGAGCGCAGAATCGGCGTGGATGAACGCGCTGACCTGAGACTGATAGTCCGGATGCTTCCTTGCGAGAGCAAGTTGACCGGGCTCATACTCCTCTACACGAAACTCATTGAAGGAGACCTGACCACTGTGATAGACGAAAACGTCATGCGCGAATAGATTCTTGTAACCGGCTTTTAAGGCGCGCATACAGAAGTCGTTCTCCTCGCCATAGCCTCGGCCGAAAACGAGATCGAAATCGCCGATTTCATCGATAACGGATCTACGCATATAGAAACAGAATCCGACGCCCGTCGGCACGCGCGTGCTTCGTCCCTTATTAGAAACGCTCGCATACTCATCAAGTTGTTCTAATGTGCACTCGAGTGCAAGAAAATTAGCACGATTCGTATCGGGATAACTGCAAATTGACGCGTTGTTGGAGAACGGCGTCACAGTCGCAACTCTCGAATCATTCTTGGCATGTTGAAGCAGGCGGTCGAGCCAATCGCCATAGACGAGCGTATCTGCGTTGAGCAGGACCACGTCATTGTGTGGCCGCATTTGCAATGCCTTGTTGACGGTCTTTACGAAACCAAGGTTTTCGGGGTTTTCGACATACACGAACAAGCCTTTCTGCGCCAAAGCCCGCAGCTTTTCCGTCAGGTTTGACTCGGGGCTCTTGTCGTTAACGACAATAAGATCAAATTTACATTTCTGCGGATTACAAAGAGCAGAATAAATCGCGGCCAAAGAATCATCGTAGCCTTTATAGACAGGCACGATTACGCTTACATTGAGGTGTTCTTGGTCTGTCATGGGCGCCAGCTTTGCCCATTGTTCGTCCGTGGGGGCGACAGGACGCGACCATCGTTCCACACCCATAGGATTGGGCTTCAAGCCATTCTGCCGTCCATGGCGCAGATAGTGATGAAATGGATTCACGCCCGCCAACTTAACTTCGGGATGGCTGGACAGGTAATAATTAGTCCAAAAATACGCAGTTGGGTTACGCCCTTCCTTCCAGCCATAGTCAACGTAGTGACTGACCGGATTAACCTTAGCCCTTGCGATGTCTGGATTTTCATCGCAATAAAATCGCGCATCGAAATGTGGAGCAATCGCCGTTATCAGCTCCATCCTTTCGGCTTCTCTTGCGACTGATTCCTGGTCGCCGCCCATTTGTGTCGACGACGCTGCTTGCGTGCGCGAATTTTCTGCGGTTACGATGAAGTGATAAAATGGATTGATATCTGAGTTGGTAAGAAAGGAGTTGAGCGCAACATATTGTTGCGTGTCGAAATCCTCTCGAGGATTGAAACCCTGCTTCCAGCCGGATTCTAAGTAGTGATCAATAGGCTCAAGCCAGCTGAGCATAGGCCCATATTGTCGCTTGTAAAATGTTTCATCGAAAAGATAGGCAATTTCTTTTTTTTGTATTTCCAGCCATTCAGCCGGCGTTTTTGGAGCAGTGGCAGTCTTTTTTCCAAGTTGCGCGTAATGCAACAGAGGATTCATAGAAAGTTGGCCACCCGGCATATTCTTTTTTGCATAATATAACGTGTGGAAGCAGGAGGCGGGATTTCGGCCTTCCTTCCAACCATAATTGTGAAAGTGATCGTGTGCAGATATCCCTGACGCAACGACATCAGGGTATGCCGCGAGATAGAACTTCTCGTCGACGACCAACACTTCGGCTCCTGAAGAATTGACGAAACCAAGAAGTTTACGCCAGTAAGCTTTGCTCATCGGTCACCTCGGAACAAAGAGAAATTCGGGTAGGGGAGTCGTCCTTCTGCGAAGCCTGACCGCTCAAAGTGCTGCTGTCCCGATTCAAATATGTTGTCCTCGATCGCAGCGACGATATCCGGGTATTGCTGTCGATAAAAATCCTCATCGACCTTGATCGGCCGGGGTTGCCGGTTCTCCTTGTAGCCATAGAGACGATAGTGTTCGGCTGCGCTGTTTACAAAGCCAGCCTCAATTGCGCGTCCGACATCCTCGTATCGCGCTAGATACCAGTCTTCGTCGACTCTTATGCTAGACACGGCCGCATTCAATAAAATTTCGAACAGATAGCCAGGAACGATATACTCGGGCTGCTTGTCCCCATAGACGACCTTGGCATAAAGTCTATTTAATTCAGTGAATATCACTGGCGATCTCCTCCAAGGTAAGACGCATCCGAGTTGCTCAGCTAGTTTTCCGCAAATTCCTCTAGTGGAATTTGATCGGCGTCACGCGCCGCCATAGCGGGACCCCGCACTAGTAGCCACTGTCGCACTTCGGTGAGAAGTAATTCAAGGCTGCATCGACAACCTTTATGGAGCGACGCGGGTTACGTTGCCTTGTGATGAACGCGCCGAACTGGAGGGCTTGGCGCGCTCGATCAGGACGGAACGCCGCTCGCGAGTGAAGGCGCAAATCGTGCTGAGAGCTGTCGATGGCGCGGCGACGCGGGTGATTGGGCGCGCGCTCGGTTGCACGACCGGAACGGCGTCGAAGTGGCCCGTGCGCTATGCGAGGAACCGCCTCGCTGGCTTTTCGGAGGTTGGCAAGCGCGGCGCCGAGTCCGAATACGGGGTCGAGACGGACCGCCGCATTCGGTCGCTGCGCGACGCGAACCCGCCGGAGGGCTACGCCAACTGGACGGGACCACTCATCGCCAGAGCGCTCGGCGATGTGCGCGCGCAAAATGTTTGGCGCTACTTGCGCGCCGACGATATCTACGTGTCCGGCCGCAAATCGTGGTGCGAAAGCAACGACCCCGAGTGCATTAGCAAGGCGGCCGAAATCATCGGGCTCTACATGGCGCCCCCCAGGAACGCCATCGCGCTGGCGGTCAACGAAAGCACGTCGATCCAGACGCTCGACGCTTAGCAGGGTTATTCGAAGCAGCCCAATAGTCACGTCATGACCGCACAACCTTATGATTACAAGCGCCATGTGACCGCTATGCTGTTCGCCTCCCTCGATCGTTCGAGCGGCGAAGTTGTCTGCCGCCATTACAAAAGATGCAGGCGCATCGATTTCCTCAACTTCATGAACAATCTCGTCGCCGCGTATCCGGAGCGAGTAATCCATGTGATCCTCGACAATCTATCCACACACAAGCCCTGGCGCGACATGTGGCTGAAGCGCCACAAGAACCTGTATCTCCATTAAAGACCTACCCTGCCTCCCGGCTCGATCAGATCGAAATCTGATTCTCGATTCCGGCCCGGAAATCGCTCGACGGGCCCTCCTTCACCAGCGTCGAGGAACTCGTCGCTGATATCGACGCATTGACCGTCGGTTGCAACCAAAACGACGGACGGCTCGGATGGACAAAGTCCAAGTTTCACCAGAAACGGCTCAAATCGTGCTTCGCGCACCAGTGATCCCGGGCGCTTGTAGATCGCTTCCAGGGAAGGGATCCTTTTGGGCGCATCCAACACAAACCGGCGACTCATGAAAGGGCCTGAATGCATAGGAGCGTCTTCAATGAAGCGGTCTTTTGGTTGCGCGCCAATTTAGTCGGCACATTGCCAGTCCTCCCAAACACGGATTCTTTATTGCCACAACTTGGCGATATCAACAAGCCTCTGCATTTTCAATTGATTGGCAACAAAAATCGCTTGGCGTCGGCGTAAAAAATGCTGCTGTCGCCCCGAAGTATTATGCTCGAGGAACCTTGTGAGCTCCTCAACTGTGCTTCACGCCCGCGAACCCCGTCGCTGTCCGAGGGTTCTGAAGTGAAGCACATCGCGCCCGAACACTCTGTTTGATCAACGAAAAAGCCCCGTTTCGGTTAAAATCCTGGCCTATTGCGGCCCTTTGAGGGCAAGAGACCCCATAGGGAGGGGGAATAGTGAGCCTATCCAACGGGACGTGTGTCGCACAGCGCCTCGCAATCCACCAAAGTTATAGGCGGTCACCGTCATCCGCACTTGCTGAAGATGGCTTTGCCATAATCAGCCTGCGAAGTGTCAAGGCCCCGCCCCACCTCAGTCAAAGAGGCGGCTTCGTCCCAAGAATCGGGATGCGATTTCGTCGTTATCCGCTTGGAAGCGCTTCATCAACTGCTCCCGCTCGTCCGCGCTGAGGATGTCGTAAGCAGCAAATGCCGGTGCGCTCTGCTCGCGCATGATTTGGGCGCGAGATCGCTTCAACGCGTCTGGCGCGTCTTTTAGAGCCCGGTTTGCCTTGAGCATGAGACGCACGCCGTCGGAAGAGAGACCCGGATTCACTGCGGTGGCAGGCCGGTTCCAACCTGCGCCAATCACGCCAAGCTGGAGGAGAAAGTCGTCAAAGAGATCATCGAACTCGCGCTTGCCATAAACGCGCACCGTTACGGAACCTTGCCCAAAGACCCCTTCAAGGGTGTCGATGAATTGCTTGTAGTCCAATCGCCTTCCAAGCCTCTTGGCAAAGCTTTGTATGTCTTCGGTTTCGCCGAGAGACTTGACATGGTGGTTATATATTGACTCGAGCAGTTGATCCTGACGTTGCACATAACAGATGGGTCGAATCGACCATCCGTCAAAAGCATCCCTCACAGGGGCATAGGAATGGGCGCCGCGAATAAGACAAAATTCTTCGGAGCTAACGACTGCTTTTTTGCCAGCGATTTCCATGCGCGCCTTGCGCCAGAGGCCGCTTTTGTCTCCATCCCGAAGCGTCCAGGCGAGTTCATGATGACCCCAGCTCACGGCGTTATCGAGCGCGCCCGTGACCGGACGGAAGATGCCAGCCTCGTTCAGTCGATCAGCGTAGTCGAAGAGGAACTTTTGTATCGCCGTGGTGCCGGTTTTATGTACACCAACGTGAAGGTACAGAATCGGTTTCATGACCTCAATCGCTATGAAAGGACGATCTTATGGCCATGGAAGTCCTGCTCGACGTTATGCCTGCCCTTCTGAATGTTCGTGCGGAAGTTCACGCTTTGCGGCTCATCACCTTCCATGATCATGCTCTCGATGGCGGACCGGTACCGGTCCTCGTTTGATCGGTGCGCGAGAAACAATTTGTTGGAAATATAGGCCACAGGGACGACAGCGCGCGGCGTGCTCAAAAATGCGTTTACAGCCTGACTAACGCCAATAGTCAGCGGATTGAGGAAATCATCCACGGCGATGAGGCCTTCAGATCCCAGAACCTGCTCGCAAAGAAGAAGGTCACGATACACATTTTCGAAGTCATGCGCCCCATCGATGCTAATGAAGCGGGGCTGCTGGATGGCCGCCGCAATCTCGTGCGGCGTCACGCTGGATGATTGCCACCGCCAAATCGCGAAGGACTTTTTGCCGTCAGGGCCGAATACCCTACCAAGCTCATCCACCACGCGCTGCTCCGCCGAATACTGGAACGTATCAATACCCAGCGCGGTAGAATTGGTTGCTATCGCGGAATTGACCAAAACCGCAAAGTATTTGCCACAGAAAACACCTATCTCGAGAAGGTTTCCCGTGATACCTTGTTCGGCCTACCAGCGGAGAATACCATCGTTCTGTGAGCTGTCGTCTTATTAAGCCAACCCGGTATACGGTCGATTTGGTCATAGATGGCATACCGTTCGGTCAAAGCGTTTACAGGAGGTTGCATAACGCCCTTATTCAACTTTCCGTAAGAGTTTAGTGGCTCGGCCAACAGGTAACTCGAAGGTAAACGGTTAGATATCCTACGCGCAATAGCTTCAAAATTATCTTTCTATTGCGTCGATGTCCCGATCAGTTACCATGTATCTTCAGCAAGATTCCTTGTGGGGGCTCAACCGAAACTTCGTTGTGCCGGAACGATAATACGATTCTCGTGTCCAATGTCAACGACCCGCAAAGCATACGCCGCCTTTGGATGCCGCAATAGCCTCGGCCTGAGTCTGATGGCGAAGGCCGGCAACTTCTCCCCGTGTCATGGTGAACGGGGTTCCGTTTGAGGCCGCTGAACCGCCCCCAAGCATGCAGGTCGCAGGACAAGCCAGAAAACGTCGAAACACAGCCCTTTCGTTAGCGACATCTGCCCACTGCTTGCGCGTTTTTCAGAATTGAAGCAGACGCCGAGCAAGTAATTTTTAGCTTTATAGCGTAATGTTTTTATTATATATTCTGATATTCAGCCGCCATTTCGCGTCAGGCTCGGGACCCATCAATTTTGCTTGAGATGTGATTCGAGGCCTCCGGACAGGGAGGCGTTGACGGGCGATTTGTTTTTGCTCAACGAAGCGCAGATGGCTCTGATTTCCCTTTGTTTTCCTTGTCACACGGAGCGCCTCGGGTGGACGATCGCCGCGTGATCAGCGCACCCCCGGCTGAAATTCCGGATAAGACATACGTTGACTCGAGCCTATGGGTTGATGTTGCTCCGCTCGAGGGGGGCAAACGGGGATGGGTCTATGAACCTCATCTTCACTGCGACCGCTGACGGATCTCATCGGCGGGATAGGGAAATTCCCACCCCCGGCGGGCCTGCGGAAACGGCGCGCGACCGATGCCGGCGCCGTAAGGCCGTATGTCCGCTTCTGCGACTGAGGTAGCTCGCTCTACGCTGTGCGAGCGAGGGTTGCTCGGTGTTCCGAGCCGAGCCTCAGCGCAGGAGAGCGAGCCATGGAGCGGTCTACAGAAATTTTTGTTGGGATCGACGTTTCGAAGGCGCGCAATGCGATTGCCGTCGCCACGGAGGGACGCAGCGGCGAGGTGCGTTATGTCGGTGAAGTTGACTCCTCCGTCGACAGTATGCGTCGCTTGATCAAGCGCATTACCGCCAAACACCCGCAGGCACATTTTTGTTATGAAGCCGGACCGACCGGCTACGGCCTGCACCGGCTCATCATTTCCATGGGGTTCGCTTGCTCCGTCGTGGCGCCCTCGCTCATTCCGCGCAAGCCAGGCGATCGGGTCAAGACCAACCGGCGCGACGCCGTTGCGCTCGCCAAGTTGCTTCGAGCCGGGGAATTGACTGCTGTGTGGGCGCCGGACGAAAGCCATGAAGCGATGCGCGATCTGGTGCGCGCTCGATCCGCCGCGGTTGAAACACTGCGTGTGCATCGTCAGCAGGTGAGCGCATTCATGCTCCGTCACGGTCGGATTTTTCCGCGCAAAACGACTTGGGGCGCTCGTCATCTTCGTTGGCTGCAAGAACAAAAGTTTGATCATCCAGCCCATCAGATCGCGCTGCAGGAGATGGTCGAAGCCGTGAGAATCTCCAAGGAGCGCGCGGAGCGGCTCGAGGCGGCGATCAAAGAGTTCATACCCCAATGGTCGCTGGCGCCTGTGGTCCGGGCGCTCCTGACATTACGCGGGATTGATCTGCTTGTGGCAGTCACCTGCGCCACGGAGCTCGGTGATTTAAGCCGTTTCGATAATCCGCGTCAGCTTATGGGCTATCTCGGCTTGACCCCGAGTGAACGCTCGACGGGTGACACGGTTCGTCGCGGCGGCATCACCAAGGCCGACAACGGACGTGTCCGGCATCTGCTGATTGAAAGCGCCTGGACCTACCGTCATCCGCCAAGGGTCGGAAAAGAGAAGCTCTACAAAATTGAAGCCGCGCCGCCGCGCGTAAGGGAGATCGCGTGGAAAGCGCAGAGTCGCCTTACAGCTCGCTATCGCGCACTCAGCGCACGCGGCAAAAAGACAACCGTCGTCTGCGTTGCAATTGCGCGGGAACTCGTTGGCTTCATGTGGTGCATCGCAAAGGAGGCGCAAGTCGCCTAAGCGACGGTTGATTGTCCGCTCGCGCATGGGCGGGGACTGGATCACGGCAGGGGAATACCCGTCAGACGCTTTGTGGCCGGCGACAGCCGACGCCCGATGTAAGATAGGGAAAGCCCCAGACGCATTTTCGGGAATGCGGTAACCAACCCGCGCATAAGAGCTTGATCACCGACGTCTTTCAGATCCAGTCCCTACCCCTGCGCGATAACCTTCCCTTGACGCTGCTGCCCGTGGCGCGAAGTCGCTCGTCAAAATTGTTGACTGCGGACATAAGAGCGCTGTTACGGCCCCACCTTCAAACGCGAGATTAAAGCGACGAGTCTGATCTCCTGATTTGGAGATAAGGCTTGTGTCCAGACTTGATCCTTCGCTTGAGCCGAACGGCTCCGGGTTACGGCGCATCGAGGTAATCACTGGAGCTGGCGGGCGGCGCCGGTGGTCTGAGGACGAGAAGGCGCTGGCGGTCGAAGAGTCGCTGGCTCCCGACGCGGTCGTCTCGCAGGTCGCGCATCGACATGGCGCGACGCCACAGCAACTCTTCACCTGGCGAAGGGAGGCGCGCCGCAGGGCTGAGGCGGAGGGCGTCCCGCCATTTGTTCCGGCGATTACGGAGAACAGCGGCGCCGCCGTGCGCGCGCCGGCGCCTGCGCCGAAAACGGAGGCCGCCGCTCCGGTCGTGGAGATCGAGATCGGCGAGACGCATGTGTGGATCTGGCGCGACGCGGACATCGGCATGGCGACGGCGATCCTTCGCGCGCTGCGAACCTCGCCGGGGGCGAAGTGATCGGCCCGACGGGCGCGGTGCGCGTGATGGTGGCGACGAAGCCGGTCGACTTCCGCAAAGGCGCGGAGGGTCTCGCGGCGCTGGTGCGCGAGACGATGCAATGCGATCCCTTCGACGGCGCGATCTACGTCTTTCGCGCCAGGCGCGCCGACCGCATCAAGCTGGTCTTCTGGGACGGCGCGGGCGTGCGCCTCTTCGCCAAGCGGCTGGAGGACGGGGAGTTCCGCTGGCCCAAGATCGAAGACGGAGTCATGCGTCTGTCGGCGGCGCAATTTTCGGCGCTGCTGGAGGGGCTCGACTGGCGACGCGTCCACTGCGCGAAAGAGACGCCGGCGCCGGCCTTGCCGGGATGATGCGACACAGTGAATCGGGGCGTCGAAGCGTATCGAAAGGCGGCGGAGAATATGATCTTCTGCGGTTATGGCGCAGGCGATCGAGACGCTTCCCGACGATCCGAGCGAACTGAAGGCGATGCTTCTCGCCGAGCGGGCGCGCAACGAGCGCCTCGTTCGGATCATCAAGGAGATGCAGCGCCATCGCTTCGGACGGCGCGCAGAACGCTTCCCGAAGGCCAGATGCTGCTGGCGCACGAAGAGGTCGAGCAGACGGAGGCCGGCGCGGCGGCGGCGACGGAAGCAACATCCGCCGCCGAACGCGAGAAGGCGGCCAGAAAGCGCCGCACGAACCGTCGCGCGCTGCCGGCGCATCTGCCGTGCATCGAAACCATCGTCGACATCGACGAGAAGACTTGTCTCTGCTGCAAGGGACTGCTGCACAAGATCGGCGAGGATGTTTCCGAGCGTCGTGCAGGTGGACGGCTATGCCGGCTATCGCGCGCTGGCGCCGAAGAACAGCGTGTCGCTCGCCTTCTGCTGGTCGCATGTCCGCCGGCGCTTCCATGAACTCGCCGCCGTTGGCGCGGCGCCGATCGCTACGCAAGCGCTCAAGCGCATTGGCGCCCTCTATGCCATCGAGAGCGACATCCGCGGACGCAGCCCCGACGAGCGTCGTGACGCGCGGCAGGAAAAATCCCGCCCCATTCTCGACGCCCTCGAGCCATGGCTGCGTGAAAAGCTCGCGCTGATCAGCCAGAAGACCAGGCTCGCCGAGGCGATCCGCTACGCCCTCTCGCGCTGGGACGGCCTGACGCGCTTCATCGACGACGGGCGCATCGAGATCGACTCCAACATCGTCGAGCGCGCCATTCGCCCCATCGCGCTCAATCGCAAGAATGCGCTCTTCGCCGGCTCCGACGGCGGGGCCGAAAATTGGGCGATCGCCGCCTCGCTCGTCGAGACCAGCAAACTCAATGGCGTCGATCCGCAGGCCCACATGGCCGACGTCCTCACGAAGATCGTCAACGGCCATCTCATGAGCAAGCTCGACGAGTTCATGCCCTGGGCCTACGCCCCGCACACCGACCTCAGAGACGTGGCCTGAAAGCAGCGCTCTTATGTCCGCAGTCAACAATTTTGACGAGCGACTTCGCGCCACGGGCAGCAGCGTCAAGGGAAGGTTATCGCGCAGGGGTAGGGACTGGATCTGAAAGACGTCGGTGATCAAGCTCTTATGCGCGGGTTGGTTACCGCATTCCCGAAAATGCGTCTGGGGCTTTCCCTATCTTACATCGGGCGTCGGCTGTCGCCGGCCACAAAGCGTCTGACGGGTATTCCCCTGCCGTGATCCAGTCCCCGCCCATGCGCGAGCGGACAATCAACCGTCGCTTAGGCGACTTGCGCCTCCTTTGCGATGCACCACATGAAGCCAACGAGTTCCCGCGCAATTGCAACGCAGACGACGGTTGTCTTTTTGCCGCGTGCGCTGAGTGCGCGATAGCGAGCTGTAAGGCGACTCTGCGCTTTCCACGCGATCTCCCTTACGCGCGGCGGCGCGGCTTCAATTTTGTAGAGCTTCTCTTTTCCGACCCTTGGCGGATGACGGTAGGTCCAGGCGCTTTCAATCAGCAGATGCCGGACACGTCCGTTGTCGGCCTTGGTGATGCCGCCGCGACGAACCGTGTCACCCGTCGAGCGTTCACTCGGGGTCAAGCCGAGATAGCCCATAAGCTGACGCGGATTATCGAAACGGCTTAAATCACCGAGCTCCGTGGCGCAGGTGACTGCCACAAGCAGATCAATCCCGCGTAATGTCAGGAGCGCCCGGACCACAGGCGCCAGCGACCATTGGGGTATGAACTCTTTGATCGCCGCCTCGAGCCGCTCCGCGCGCTCCTTGGAGATTCTCACGGCTTCGACCATCTCCTGCAGCGCGATCTGATGGGCTGGATGATCAAACTTTTGTTCTTGCAGCCAACGAAGATGACGAGCGCCCCAAGTCGTTTTGCGCGGAAAAATCCGACCGTGACGGAGCATGAATGCGCTCACCTGCTGACGATGCACACGCAGTGTTTCAACCGCGGCGGATCGAGCGCGCACCAGATCGCGCATCGCTTCATGGCTTTCGTCCGGCGCCCACACAGCAGTCAATTCCCCGGCTCGAAGCAACTTGGCGAGCGCAACGGCGTCGCGCCGGTTGGTCTTGACCCGATCGCCTGGCTTGCGCGGAATGAGCGAGGGCGCCACGACGGAGCAAGCGAACCCCATGGAAATGATGAGCCGGTGCAGGCCGTAGCCGGTCGGTCCGGCTTCATAACAAAAATGTGCCTGCGGGTGTTTGGCGGTAATGCGCTTGATCAAGCGACGCATACTGTCGACGGAGGAGTCAACTTCACCGACATAACGCACCTCGCCGCTGCGTCCCTCCGTGGCGACGGCAATCGCATTGCGCGCCTTCGAAACGTCGATCCCAACAAAAATTTCTGTAGACCGCTCCATGGCTCGCTCTCCTGCGCTGAGGCTCGGCTCGGAACACCGAGCAACCCTCGCTCGCACAGCGTAGAGCGAGCTACCTCAGTCGCAGAAGCGGACATACGGCCTTACAATCTACTCTCGCAGTCGCAAATTACACATTCATCCGGACCCTCGCTATCCTACAAACGGGTGTCATTGATCATTGCCCTTTCATTTCTTCTTGTTTCGTCGAAGAGTTCCGGGCGGGTGGTCGAAAAATCGCCGGAACGCCGCATTGAAGTGATTCACGTGAGAGTACCCTGCGCGCTCGGCCATTATCTTCAACGGCAAGTCTGTCTGCTTTACACAGTCACGAGCAAATCTCATGCGATGTTCAGTTATGAATGAATGGTTACACCATACTGCCTGACGAACTCAGCGTTAACCCATCTTATTCAGCGATGAGGTCATTTTGGGTTGGCGAGCGTAGCGTAGGATTTTGAATTAGCGTATACATTAGTTTCTTACGCTGATCCCTCACGCCATCGCAGCCACACTCGCCATGACCGAAGGTATCCCCCTCCCGTTCTCGTTTCCAGCCGTTGGCCGCAAGAAGATCACTGCAGCCTTCGACGGTGGACGCATCACCTCGGATGCTGGGGTGATGCTTTTGGGGCAAGCCGAGCATCGTCCGGGTCTGGCCGACAAGCTCGCCGCCGTCATTGCCGATCCGCGTAATCCTTTGTTGATCACCCATTCGCTCGCCAGCATTTTTCTTGCGCGCATTCTCGCTATTGCTTGCGGTTACGAGGATGCGGACGATCTCGATCATCTGCGCAAGGATCCGGTCTTCAAGATCGCTTGCGGGCGCTTGCCCGATACGGGGAACGATTTGTGCTCGCACCCGACCATGTCGCGTTGGGAGAATGCGCCGGCTTTGCGCGAAATCGTGAAGCTCGGCGGCGTGCTGATCGATCTTTATTGCGCCAGCTACGCCACGCCTCCGAAAGCCGTCACGCTCGATATCGACGACACTTGCAACATCGTGCATGGGCATCAGCAACTGTCGCTGTTCAATACTCATTACGACGAGCGCTGCTTCCTGCCGATCCATATTTACGACACCGCGACCGGACGCCCTGTCGCCATCATTCTACGTCCAGGAAAGACGCCGACCGGCAAGGAAGTGCGCGGTCATTTGCGCCGGATCGTCCACCGCATCCGCGCCCATTGGCCGACGACCAGGATCACCATTCGGGGCGACGGTCACTACGGCCGCCACGAGGTGATGGACTGGTGTGAGGACAATGGCCTCGATTATGTTTTCGGCCTGTCTGGCAATAGGCTTCTCGCCGCCGCCGTCGAAGAAAAGGCCGACGACATCCGCACCCGTCGCGCATTGGAACAGTTGGTCGTCCTGCGCGACTATGCGCAAACGCACTACGCCGCCAAATCCTGGCGGGCCGAGCGCCGCGTCTGCGCCCGCATCGAAGCGACGGAAATGGGGCTGGATGTCCGCTACGTTGTCACCAACATCACGACGGGCTCAGCCGAACATATCTACGACACGCTCTATTGCGCGCGTGGCCAGATGGAAAATCTGATCAAATTGCACAAGAGCCAGCTGGCGTCGGATGGCGCCTCCTGCCGGGAGCCGCTCGCCAATCAGATGCGGCTCTTCCTGCATACAGCCGCCTATTGGCTGATGCCCGAATTGCGCGACGCCATTCCAAAGCCTCATCCGCTCGCCGTCGCTGAATTTGCCACCTTGCGCGAGAAGCTGCTAAAGATCGGCGCGCGCGTCGTCGAGACCGCAACCCGCATCAGCCTTGCGCTCGCCAGCGCCTGCCCGCAAGCCGAGCTATTCCGATGTCTGGCCGGCGCGTTGCAGCCGGCAGGACCGTGAACGACGGGGCCGAGACTACGTCCGGAAGCCCCAGATAGCCCGTCCTTTCATCTCCAACGCGTTCAAAAAGTCCGGACCTCACTCAACGGTAAAGCGCAAAGCGAACCCGCGTCCACGATCATGTCGCGGAAAAACTCAGCAAAGCTCGTCGGCTGTGCGAATAGGACGGGTTAAAGGCGGCTACGAAGCCTCAGTGCCACAGGGTCAACTGATCCAGTCGCGCGTTTTCCTGTTCCTGATTGCGAATATATTCCCGCATCAGTTCCTTGTCCCGGCCGACCGTCGAAACGAAATATCCCCTCGCCCAAAAATGTTCGCCAACGAAACTGCGTTTGCGTTCGCCATGGACCCGCGTCAGATGGATCGCGCTCTTGCTGTTGATGTATCCCGTCACTTGGGAAACCGCATATTTCGCCGGGATCGCGAGCATCGTGTGGAAATGGTTGAGCATAATATCCCCCTCCTCGATCCGGCTTTCCTTTTGTGCGGCAAGCCTCTTGAACACCTCACCAAGACGCGGGCGAAGACGACCCTAAAGCATTCGTCTGCGATATTTCGGGATGAACACGACATGGCATTTGCAGTCCCATTTCGTGTGGCTTAGGCTCTAATACTCGTCCATCGTGGAATTTCCTCGTCGTGTGCTTGGCGGCCCGCAAGAGGAAATGTCCTCGATGGACTTCCGAAAACGTCAAGCTGCGACTGCGACCCCGGCAAAGCCGGGGGAGCTCTCACTTCGTTTTAGCGCTTTGGCGTAGTAACGTCAGTCGGCACCGCACATCGCATTCATATTAAATGTTGAGCCCTTTAATAATCTCATGCGCCGCACGTTAGATACGACTATACCTGCCCGCTGACGCCAGGAAACCTGATATGGGACGCGAAGCCAATGCATAATACATTGTTCATTCTGCGTCAGAAGTCATGCGCTCAATCGCTGATTGGAGTATTCGGACTGCCTCACCCTTGTCCGCCGTCGCAAGATTGACCGCCACGAGAAGCCCTTCGCGCTCTTCGTGAATAAGAGCCAACGCATCCGCGCTTTTCATTCGTGTTATTTTGTATGTGCGAATCGGCGCACTGATTCCTTTCACATGCAGTATAGTTTGCTCTTCTGCTTCTATCGCATCTCGAACGAGCGACATTGTCTCATGAGATATCAAGATCGTGCCCGGGGCGGCGGATTGCTCGAGCCGCGCCGCGACGTTAACCTGATGGCCTACAATCGTGTAATCCATGCGTTCCTGACTTCCGAAATCTCCAACTGTACAATATCCTGTGTTGATCCCGATACGTATCTGGAACCGGTTGTCCAAACCCTGCTGGCGCCATCTGCTCTCGAGGTGACGTGTCATCGATTGCATCTCTATCGCCATCGAGACGCAAGCCAGCGCGTCCTCCTTGACGCCTCGTGTCTCTGGGTCGCCGAAAAAGATCATCACAGCGTCGCCGATATATTTGTCTATCGTTGCGCCGTGCCGCAGAGCGATGATGGCCATTTCGTTCAGATATTCGTTGAGCATTCGTGTAATATCTTCAGACTCCAGCCGCTCCGTCATTTCACTGAAGCCGACGATATCCGAGAAAAAGATCGTCAACTTTTTCCGCTTCGCCGAAATCGACGAGACCTGGTTGTTCCTGAACAGAGTTCCATACAGTTGGGGCGAAAGATATTTCGAAAGACGGGCCGAAAGCCTCTCCAGCTCTGTGTTTCTTTCCTCCAGAGCGAGGGTTCGTTCCTTTACGACCGAATCGAGGATCTTTTCGCGATCGAGAAAATCCTGGGCCATCTTATTGAAGACCCGCGCCAACTGTCCCACTTCATCATTGCGTATTTCAACGTCTGAAAGTTCGCCCGCCGAAAAGGCTCGGCGTTCGACATTGCGCGCAGCATTCGTTATCGCCACAACCGGCGCCGTCTGCCGCCGTGCGATCAAGGCGGCCATGGCGGCTCCGATTAGAGTAATCGCCGCCGCAATCCCGAGGGCTGCTTCGATTTGCAGAGAAATGATGTTTTTGAGACGATTGGTCGGAATTCGGATTAGAGCAGCCCCAATTACAGCGCCCTCATCAGTGTTTATTGGAGAGATGACGCTGAGCGTGTCGTTACTCTTTACCGATCGCGGTACTCCGCTTTCGATGACGGCGCGAACCGGGAGCAGCTCCTGCTCGCTCAAATGGTCGTCCCCGACTTTCTTGCGCGCTGTTTTTGGGCTCGCGATCAAGTCCGAATCCTTGTTGAAAACGAAGATCGCGTCGATCTCACCAGTGCCAAGAAGATTGTCGATGGCGCGCGGGAGGCCAATCTGTTCCGTGAGGGCGCCGAGATATTTTGCATTATAGCCGACCTGAACGATGCGGGGCTTGTCGACGCCGCCTACACCGACATATTTGAACTTCTCGTTGTCAATTTCACGTTTTCGGGCTTCCTGAACAATTACGTTCTTGCGGCCTGTCAGCAAGTCCCAAAACTCGTATGCCTGCGGCTGTTCCAGAGCCGAAGAACTGAATGCGAAATCACTATGTTCGTTCTTATGAATATAGGCGTGGCCATTTTCATCGGTGACCCAGAACTCGTCGAGAATTGTCTTGCCAGTGATGGCGGTCAACCGATTGTTTATCTCGATTGCGCTCATGCCGGCTTTTTCCGCGGCGGCGACAAACTGCGCCAGAAGCTCTGCCGTGACAACCATATGCTCGGACAGCATCTGCTCCACTTCGAGCGGAAGCTCACGCGCGAGGCTGGCGCTTCTCGCCAGGAGTCGGGCGACGCTCTCGCCCTGGACTTCAGCTTCTGCAAGGGTGGCGCGATAATAGGACCACGACAGGAGAGCAGACGACATCAGCGTTGCGCTAACGCTCATTGCGGCGACCAGCGCAACGAGGCGGGAGGCAAAGCTAAGTTCGACAGGCCACATGTACATACTCGCGTTTTTCACCCTGCATTTCGACAGAGCATACCAAATTTCATTTTTGCGCCCATCCGGGCAAGCGATGCTTTCGACGTTTCCACGGTTCCCTCGGCGTTCTCCTCATGGATTCGGCGAGGGGCGGGTTGGGAGGCGAAGTCTTTCAACCGCAATTCCCGGTCTGTCTCGACGTGGCCTCCGCGGCATGCGCTGACGGAGAGGGGGCTTGCAACGCGGCCCCAAGGTAAAGATAGTCGCGCAAAACAGGTCCCGCCAAATTTCAACATGAGCGCTCGACGCTGGACGGTCGCGGGATACGAGGAACGCACCCGTGCGCGAGGATATCATGTCTACCCCTGCCCTTTTTTATCTGCTTGGCGTTATGCTCCTCGTCGAGCCGGCCTTTGCCGCCGAAACGCCGCCGCCCGCCGTACTGGTCGAGGCGGCGGAACTCCGTTCGCTCGCGCGTCAAAGGGATTTTGTCGGCCGGGTCGAGTCTCTCGAAAAAGTTGAACTGCGGGCTCGGGTGACAGGCCAGCTCGGGCCCCGGCGCTTTCAGGACGGCGACAAGGTGAAAACCGGCCAGGTCCTGTTCGAGATCGAGCGCGCTCCCTATGAGGCGACCGTCGCCCAACGCGAAGCGCAGGTTCTCCAGGCGCAGGCGGCGCAAGCCAACGCCGAACAGCAATTGCGGCGCGCCAAGGCGCTCGTGAAGACGAAGGCGATTTCAGAGGCGGAAGTCGATCGGCTGACCGCCGATGAATTGCGCGCCGCGGGACAGGTGAAAGAAGCCAAGGCCGCTCTCGACCTCGCGCGCATCAATCTCTCCTATACGACGATCGTCTCCCCCATCGATGGAAGGATCGGTCGCGCGAATGTCACGCCCGGAAATCTGGTCGGCCCCGACTCCGGCGTGCTTGCCACCATCGTCCGCGACGAGGAAGTGCGGATCCTTTTCCCGGTCAGCCAGAAGGAAATTCTCGAGGCGCGCCGCAATGGCTTCAAGGGCGGCAACTCGACGGTGTTCGTGAAGCTCGCCGACGGCACATTTCTGAAAGACCTCGGGCAGCTCGACTTCCTCGACGTTATCGTCGATCCGAGAACCGATGGACAGATCGTTCGCGCCACTGTCCAGAATCACGACCATCTTTTGACCGACGGTCAGACCCTGCGGGTGATGGTCGAGCAGCCGGCCGCGACGCGGGTCGTCGCTGTTCCCCAGGTGGCGGTCGCCTCCGATCAGGCCGGGCCTTACGTGTTCGTCGTGAACGACAAGAACCAGATCGAACGGCGTCCCGTCAAAGTCACGGATCAGCGCGAGGGCTATATTGCCGTCTCCGAGGGCGTGAACGCTGGCGAGCGCGTCGTGGTGCAGGGTCAGCAGCGCGTAAAGCCGGGGCTGACCGTGACGCCGCAAATGGCGCCGCGAGCGACGAAGTAACGGAGACCGCTCATGCTCTCCTCCGTTTTCATTCGTCGGCCGCGACTCGCTCTCGTCATCTCCATCGTCATCACGGTAGCGGGACTCATCGCCTATTTCGCCCTGCCGGTCGCGCAGTTTCCCGACATCGTGCCGCCGCAGGTGCAGGTGACGGCGGTCTATCCGGGCGCCGACGCCAGCGCGGTAGAACAGGGCGTCGCCCAGATCATCGAGCCCGCCGTCAATGGCGTTGAAAAAATGATCTATATGAAGTCCACCTCCGGCGCCGACGGCAGCTATACCTTGCTCGTCAGCTTCGAGGTTGGCTCCAATCCCGATCTCGACTCGGTGAATGTCACCAATCGCGTCAATCAGGTCATCGCGCAATTGCCGCCGGAGGTGCAACGCCTCGGCGTCACGGTGAAGAAGCGCTCCGCCGCGATGGTGCAGGTTGTCACCTTCTATTCGCCGGATGGATCGAAGGACGCGCTGTTTCTGTCCAATTATGCGACGATCAATGCGCTCGATCGGCTCGCACGCGTGCCGGGCGTCGGCGAGGCGCTATTGTTCGGGCCTCTCGATTACTCCATGCGCTTGTGGCTCGACATAGACCGGCTGTCGAGCCTCGGACTCACGGCGGCGGACGTGGTCAAGGCGGTCGAGGCGCAGAATGTGCAGGCCGCGGTCGGCCGCATCGGCGCGGCCCCATTGGTCGACTCCGTCGATTTCCAGATCAATCTCACGGCGCAGGGCCGCATGACCTCCGTCGAGGACTTCGAGAACATTATCGTGCGCGCGAGCGGCGAAGGCGCGCTGGTGCGCGTCAAGGACGTCGCGCGCGTCGAACTCGGCGCGAAGGTGAGCGACTCCGCTACCCGCTTCAACGGCAAGCCGGCCGCGGGCATCGGCGTCTACCAGGCGCCGGGCGCCAACGCCATCGAGACGGCCCATGGCGTGCGAAAGGTGCTGGAGGAGCTGAAGCCGCGCATGCCCGAGGGCGTCACCGCAGAGGTGATGTACGACACGACCGTCTTCGTCGAACAGACGATGGAAGCGGTGAAACACACGCTTGTCGAAGCCTTCGTGCTCGTCGGCGTCGTCGTATTCGTGTTTCTCGGCAGCCTGCGCGCGACGATCATTCCGATCGTCGCCGTGCCGGTGGCGCTCATCGGCGCCTTCGCCGTCATGCTGGCGCTGGGTTTTTCTCTCAATACAGTGTCGCTGCTCGCGCTCGTTCTGGCCATCGGCATCGTGGTCGACGACGCTATCGTGGTGGTCGAGAATGTCGAACATGTGCTGGAACACCATCCGGAGCTGACGGCGGCGGAGGCGACCGAAAAAGCGATGGGGCAGATCACTGGCCCGATCATCGCCATTACGCTGGTGCTGCTCTCGGTCTTCGTGCCCACGGCCTTCATCCCGGGCATCACCGGCCAGCTCTACAAGCAATTTGCGGTGAGCGTCTGCTTCTCGATGCTCATCTCCGCTATTGCGGCGCTCAGCCTCTCGCCGGCGCTCTGCTCGCTGGTCCTCAAGCGACGCGAGCGGCCGACTGGCGTGATGGCGAAACTTCAGGGCGGCATCGACGCCGCACGCGACGGCTATGTCAGAATGGCGCGTCCCCTTGTGCATCGAGCGCTGATCTCCGGCGCCATTGTGCTGCTTTTCGCGATTGGCGCGGGCGCGCTCGCAAAGATCGTTCCGACCGGCTTCCTCCCGGACGAGGATCAGGGCGCCTTCATGGGCGAGATCCAGCTCCCCGACGCCGCCTCGGTCTCTCGCACCACGGCCGTGCTGGAGGACGTCGAGCAGATCATCATGCAGAAGCCCTGGGCGGCGGGCGTCTTCTCGGTTTCCGGCAAGAGCTTGCTCGACGGCCTCGCCTTGTCGAACAAGGCCTTTTTCGTCGTCACCCTGAAACCTTTCGCCGAGCGCAAGGATCCGTCCATGTCGGCTTTCGCCGCCCTTGCGGAATTGCGCGCGGCCTTCCAGAGCGTGGCGGCGGCGAATATCTTTCCCTTCAACCTGCCGCCGATCATGGGTCTCGGCACAGGCTCTGGCTTCGAGTTCCAGCTTCAGAGTCTCGCGGGCGCGAAGCCTGATGAAATCGCGGCGGTCGCGCGCGGCCTGATGATCGCCGCCAGTCAGGATCCGCGACTGAAGGGCGTCTTCACCACTTTCAGCGCCTCGACGCCGCAAATCCTCGTCAAGGTCGATCGTGAAAAAGCGCAGACTTTTGGCATTCCGCCCGCCGACATTTTCAATGCGCTGCAGACCGATCTCGGGGGCGCCTATATCAACGACTTCAACCTTTTTGGCCGGACATGGCAGGTGAAGGCGCAGGCTGACGCCTCGAACCGCATGACGCCGGACGACATCTTCCGCGTGAGACTGCGCGGCGCGTCGGGCGAAATGGTGCCGCTGCGCGCCGTCGCCGACATTGACCTCGTCAACGCGCCGGCGTCGATCGTGCGCTACAACAATCTGCGCTCCGTCACGCTCAATGGCGGCCCGGCGCCGGGATATTCCTCCGGCGAGGCGATCGCCGCTATGGAGGAAGTCGCGAAGAACAATCTGCCGAATGGATTTGGCTATGAATGGACGGGCACGGCGCTTCAGGAAAAAGCCGCCGCCGGGCAGACCGGCCGCATTCTCGGTCTCGCCGTCCTCTTCGCCTACCTCTTTCTCGTCGCGCTCTACGAAAGCTGGTCGATCCCGACGGCCGTGCTGTTTTCAGTCTCGGTGGGTCTTTTCGGGGCCATGCTGGCGCTGAAACTCACGGGGCTGGACAATAACCTGTTTGCGCAGATCGGTGTTGTGGTGCTCATCGCGCTCGCTGCAAAGAACGCGATTCTCATTGTCGAATTCGCCATGGAGCGACGCCGCGCCGGCCTTTCCATACGTGACGCTGCGCTCGAAGCCGCGGGCCTGCGCTTTCGCGCGGTGATGATGACCTCCTTCGCCTTCATCCTCGGCCTCGTGCCGCTGGTGAAGGCGACGGGCGCCGGCGCCGCGACGCAACGTGCGGTCGGCACCTCCGTATTTGGCGGCATGCTGGCGGCGAGCCTTGTCGGCGTCTTCCTGATCCCGGGGCTTTACGTCATCATCCAGACGCTGCGCGAGCGAATCCGTGGACAACAAGTTCCGGCCGTCGCCCCGGAGGCGCCAGGCGATCCGCCCGAAGCCCATTGAGAACGCGCGGCAAAAGATCCGGAAAATCGTGACGCAATGAAGAAAAGCCGGGGGCGACCAGCGCCTCCCGGCTTTTCCTTTTCAAACCCGAGCTTGGGTTACAGTTCAGCGAACCGCCGGCAACGCCTTAGCCCGGTTCTTCGACTGAGCCTGTGTGAAGGCGAGGCAGGTCGGATGTCCAAAACCGCCTGCGCTCACGCCCGTGCCGCCATTGGGATTCGGGGTGATGTCGAAGACGATGTTGTCCGGGCGCGCCGCATCGCCGGAAACGCCGCCGATCGTCGCGAGATAGTCCAGATTGAGATTGCGGCGCAGGCGCCACGCGACGAGGTGGTCCTCGCAAGAGGTGTCGCCGCTGACGCCGACGCCGCCAACCTTCACGCCGCCTTGGGCGTAAAGACCCAGACCGCCGCCGAAGACGTTGATGCCGCCGATGACCTGACCGATCATCGGGTCAGACGCCGTGCCATAGGTCGCCGTATCGATCGGGCCGGCGTATACGCCGCCGGGGCTGATCTTGTCGCCATAGGCGCCAGCCGCCGCGACCGGATTGCTGTGCTGCAGACCATAGAGGCTGCCGCCGGGGTTGACCGCCGAATAAAGATTGGCGGATGACAGCGCCAGCTTACCCGTCGCCAGCGGCAGTCCCGACCCCGAGTTGGCAGTCGGACCAAGGCTGAGCGTCGCGGCCGTAAACGCCTTTTGGGCGGAAATGACGCGGCTCGCAAGCCATTGGCCCTGAATGGGGTCGCCGCTCGAATTGGCGACCGCGCAAACAACGCCATCCGCTGCGACGACCGTCGCCCACATGTTGAGACCGAGACCAAGGCCGTTCGGGCCCGTCTGAACAATCGCGTTCTTCAGAGCCGTTTTAAGTTGAGCGTTCGAGATATTCGGGCAGGGAGCGTTCGCCGCAAACGCGCCAGTCGAGAAAAAGCAGGCGGCAGCGCCTGCGATCAACATCTTCCTAAGCATAGCCCCTCCAGAGAGAAAATTTAATTGGTCGCCCGAACTGCAAAGAAAAAACGCCACCGACAGATGAGGCGACGATCGTGCGTACCAAAAAGCAACATGAAACGCAATCCGGTAATAATGTTGCGCACATTCCAAATGTTGCAAACATGATACACTCATGAGCAAATCATCCAACCTGATTGGCGTGATATACAAAGCTGCGGCTTTTTATGGCATTTCTTTCCTCCAAGGGCGCGACGACGGAGACGCCTTGACAGTAATCGCTATAGGAGTTTCGATATGGGCAAGAATTTCTGCGCCGCAACATTTCTTGTTTGTTACTTTTCAGCCGCCGCCGGCTTCGCGGCCGACCTGCCATCCTATAAGGCTCCGCCGCCGCCCCCACCGCCGATGATGACATGGACGGGCTTTTATGTGGGTCTCAACGCCGGCGGAACATGGGGCCAAAGCAACAGCGCCAATCTGTCTTCCTTCGCGCTTTTCAATGACCCGCTGTGGTTTCAAGGGAATGCCTTCGCATCGAGCGCATGGGGCGCAGTTCCCACAAGCAATGCGAGCGGCTTCATCGGCGGCGGCCAGATCGGCTATAATTGGCAATTTGGGGGCTCCTTCCTTACTGGCGTCGAAGCCGACATTCAGGGCATAGCCGCGAGCAGCGGCCGCAGCAGCGTCACAGGCGTCGCCTTCAACGCATTGACCGGCGCCATGGCGATGACGACGACGGACGTCAGCAAGCGGCTCGATTACCTCGGCACGGTGCGCGGGCGACTGGGCTATCTCGTCACGCCGACGTTGCTGGCGTATGGAACGGGCGGTCTCGCCTATGGCGGCGTTGGGCTCAACGCCTCGCAATTCTCCTTCGATACGGGCGCCTTTTTCGGGGCCGGGATCGGCAATACGACATTCAGCAACACGCTCGTTGGCTGGACCGCGGGCGGCGGCGTGGAATGGATGTTCATGCCGGGCTGGAGCGCAAAGGGCGAGTATCTCTATTATGATCTGGGATCAACGACGAACAATCTTGCGCCGGTTGCAGGCCTGGCCAATGTTTTCAACCTGCCTCCCGGATCAATCGGCTACGCCTATGCGTCGAACGTCTCGTCCCGCTACAATGGCCATATCGTCCGGGCCGGCGTGAATTACCATTTCAACTGGGGAAGCTCCGCCCTCCCAGGTTTCTGACCGAGATCGGACGACTTGCCATGAGGCGGGAAACGCAACGGGCAGTTGCCAGTGGATAATGATGAAATGGCCCGGCCGCCACAAACGGCCGGGCGGTTTTATTTACCCACGCATCACTTTGTGGGTGAGAGCCATAAACCAGACGCGCTCGCATCGTTTCCAACAGAGCGTTGCTCGAACTTTCCATACCGCAGGTCCTGGCGCCCCGGGGGATTACAACATCTCGCCGTCGCCCGCGCATGAACCCGCCCTTATTCGAGCGGACCGATCTGATCGAGCGCCATTTGAAGAGGCGCACTGGACATTCTGATAAGTCCCTTGTTTGGCGAGTCCAGATCAAGCGTCAGATGGATCGCCATCGCCATGGCTGATGCGACAACCACCATGGTTCCAACGGCCACCCAGTTTCGCGGAGCTACAATTCCGTAACTGACGAAAACGCCGACCAGCCAGAAAATGAGGATGGCGAGAAAGGGCCACTGTATATTGCCTTCCGAGCCCGAATATTTCAGCCAACGAAACGCGGCTAGTTCGCTGCTGAGCGTGAGCGCCGACGACCTGAGCCAGGTTTCGCGATCACTTTCAGGACTCAACTCGAACAGTTTGATCTGTAACTTGTTGACGCCAATTCCCTTGCGAGTCTTTTCCGTATTGAAGCCTTCGTCGGCGGCGATCTCTATCCGCTCGATGCCTTTCGCAACAATTCGGCGCAACGCCTCCCGGCTCTCTCTCGCTTTCGGTCCATATTTCGCCAATGTCGAATCGAGCGCGATGATCTTCGACGCGCTGTTTTCGACCTCGTTTGTCCTCAAATCGAAAGAGGCGGTGGCGGAGGCGATAATCAGACCGAGAGTCAGCGTGGCGAGCGCGACCAGCATGCGTCGCGCCTCCTTGATCAAATCACGATTGCGGTCTGTCAACTGCCCTTCGGGCAGGACATATCCGGCCCACATGCCGCCAAGCGACGCCGCCATGAAGCACGCGAAAGAAAACAGACTGACTCCGATCGGGTACACGATAAGGCTCTCCAGCAGGTCTATCGCGCGATCGCGCGTGATTTCACCGAGGCGGAGAATAACGATCCATTCGCTGATTTTCAAAAGCGCCGGCCGACGGGATGTTTGCAATCGCGCATTCGGTCTTGGTTCAGGCCCTGTTCCCGGGTTATCAGTAT
Source organism: Methylocystis sp. ATCC 49242 (assembly GCF_000188155.2). NCBI lineage: Bacteria > Pseudomonadati > Pseudomonadota > Alphaproteobacteria > Hyphomicrobiales > Methylocystaceae > Methylocystis > Methylocystis sp. ATCC 49242. Next base: position 3,737,769 of record NZ_KE124774.1, on the reverse strand, counting down.
GGCGCGCCATCCGAACTTTCGGCGCTTCTCTCGGCACGCGCCCGATTGCCGGGGCAGTGGGGAATTGGTGAGTCCATGTTCAGCCAATCGAACAAGTCGAGCGCGATCGCGGCCTGCCTCATCGCGCTCCATACCGTCACAGTTGGCGCGACGGAGCGCCCGAAGACCCGCTGGCAGGATGGATTCGTATCGCGCGTCGAAATACTGGCCCTGGTGCAAACCTTGAACGCCAATCTGCTCGCTGGCCGTAGTGCGACAACCGTGCTGGAGAAGTGGTGCGCCGACCATAAAATGGCGGCAGAGCCAAAAGTGATCGCCCGCCGCATCGATGGTCCGGAGAAGCCCGCGAGCGCAGAAACGCGCCAACGCCTTCGCGTCGAACCGAACGAAATCGTGAAACACCGTCACGTGCAACTTTTCTGCGGCGACCACGTTCTGTCGGAAGCGGACAACTGGTATGTGCCCGCTCGCCTCACGGCGGAGATGAATCACACACTGGAAACGACGGAAACGTCATTCGGTCGAGTCGTGCAACCTTTGCGGCCGTTTCGGCAAAACATCGACGCAAAAATACTTTGGTCGCCATTGCCGCAGGGCTGGGAGTCCGGAGCCACGGCGACCGATGTGCCGACCGACGCCGCCCCCCGTTCGATCCCCGTTCCGCATGAATTATTCGAACACCGTGCGGTGTTGTACTCTGAAGATCAGAAACCATTTTCCGAGGTCGATGAGCGATATACGAGTGAGAATCTCGACTTCGACTTTCGTCCGATATCCGCGCGATAAATTGCCGCGCGAGGGTCGGCTGACGCCCCTTTCACCGCTCCCGTCCGAGTGATCAGAGGCGCGCAGGGCTCGCGCGCCTCTCCGCGGACCCTCGGCAAACCGGGCTCCGCCAGGAATTGTCTCGCATCAGACGGGCCGGTTCTCGTTTCGATTGCGAACAGGCCCCATGCGCCGCAGCCCTTCCGTATAAGCGATAGCCTCGAAGGCGGCGTTGAAACGGAGCGCGGCGTCAGCGATTGCATCGGTCTTGCCAGCCGTGGACATGCGCTTCAGCGAACCTTTGTCGAGGTAGAGCAGCTCCAGCAGCTCATTATAGACCGTCGCCTCGTCGATTGGCAGGACATGGAACGTCGCGCCGTCGATGACGACGTCATATTTGCTGAGGAGATCAATGTTGTTGCAGAAGATGAAATACTTTCCCTCCGGCGTCAGCAGCCCCTTCAACACATCTGCAAGCGCAGTGAGCGATTCGAAGGAATGCAGATAGGCTGCGAAAAAGGGGAACGTCCCCTCTCCCGCCTGCGCGACCGCGATGACCTGGTCGGCGCTCAGCTCCGGCGGACGCTTCTCATCAGCGAATTGCTGAGCGAATTTGATCGCCAGTTCGCCACGAAATCCGAAGCGCCCTGGACGCTCCGTCGGCGCCTTGAGAACCGCATTGAGCAGACGACCTTCCTTTTCCAGTCGAGCGAACGCCGTATCGTCTATCTTTGTCATCGTTGTCATCCAGAGTGTCGATTATCCGCGCGCGGCGATGTCGATGATTCCCTCGACTGTTCGGCCTGGCCGTTTTGCGCCATTCGCAAAGGGCCGTGCATGACCTTCGAGACCAGCGCGCAATGGGTGCTCGAAGACGATGCGTTCATCGATCGACCGGCAAGGGCTTTCCTGCCCTATGCGCCGCGATCCATTTTTCCAGCTCGGCGACGTGGCCGCGCTCCTCCTCGACGAATTCTTTCGCGAGAACCCTGATTTCAGGGTCGTTCGTCGTCTCGAGGATAGTCTTGTAATAGTTGTAGCCCGCCCTTTCGGCCTCGAGTGCGATCTCGAGCGCCTGCTCTCGGCCAACGAACGGGTCCGCCGCCCATATCGCCGCGGTCTCGGGGCTTTCGACGTCGGGCCAAACGAATTCGTCCGGCATCATCTCCGGAACGTCCCGATACCCCGACCGGGTTCGCGCATCAGCGAGATGCAGACGCGAATAATCGGCGAGCCGGCGAAACAACCTGCCGACTTCACGATTGCCGCAAGCCTCCATAGCATCAGCCAATTGCCCGAAGCGCTCGGCAGCCTCCTGCTCGAGCCTTATGGCGTAAGCGAGGAAGGTCTCGACAGACTCCATTCTCGTGCTCCCTGCCCCGTCGATGGTCAGATTGGCGCTCGACGTTCTTTCGCCATCAATCAATGAGCAGGCATGCCTCGCGTCGCCCATTCCTCGCGTGTGATCCATGCCTCCAGAACCTTGACATGTTCCGCCTCCTCCTTGACGAACTGCCTGGCCGCCGCAACCACCTCGGGCGATTTGGCGGTCGCAACGACTGCGCAATAGAATTCATAGCCGCGCCGCTCGCCTTGCAGGGCCGCCTTCAAGGCGCCAAGGCGCATGAGGGCGACGTCTCCAGACCATTGTGAGGGCTGCTCTGGCGAAGACTGGTTCGGCCAGGCGTAGTCCGGAGGAACAGACTTGGCTGGATCGATCGATTTCGCCGTCTCCTTCGCCTCGGCAAGATGTTGTCGCGAAAAGGCCGCAAGCTGGCGGAAGAGTTTCGCGATTTCCGTCGCGCCGTGCGTCTCGAGCGTAAGGGCGAGCGCCTCGAAATGCACTGCTGCGTCCTCCTCGACCTTGACCGCGTAACTGAGGAATTCATCGACCGTCGGAATTTCAGTGCCGCCCTTGAAGCGACTGGCCGCCTGGGTGACATACGGGCCCGCAGAGGGGAGCGTTTGATCACCCTCGAATTTGACGATGATGTCCTCATTGCGAACGAAGCATTGGCACGCGAGACGATAGCGCGGCGGCATGTCATTCACTTCGGCGTTTTCAAGTTCCGCCTTGCTGATCTTGCCCAGTTGCTTCAGCATCTCCTTTTCCTTTTCGGTCAAGGCGACACCGTAGATTGCATTGGGATTCAGATGTTCCACTTCGACGAGGCAGGACCCGCATTCGCCATCCTGACAATCGAAGGGAATGGGAATCTTGTGAGCCTTGGCCACGGCCAAAATCGTCCCGCGATCGCCCGCGACGGCATAGACCGTAATGTCCTTCGGCATCACAGGTGATGAAAAAGTGATATTGGCCAAGGTCCGTCTCCTGATTTGCTCTCGGCTTGCGGGCGAACGACGCCACGCATCAGCTCGGAGCAAGACACGGACCAAGCAGCCGGCCCTTGAAATTCCTTTCAAATCAATTTCTATTTGATAAGAATCAACTGTCGTTAGCTACACTGTGTCTGGTTTCCGACATCGGTGTGCGAGACACGCCTGTTGCATCCGCGATCCAGCAGCGCAGGGCATATGCTGCGGTTTCGCCCCCTCTTTGTCTGCCGCCTAGAATTTCTTCACTGCGATGCCGTGCTTCTGCAAGGCGTAGCCGATCTGCCGAGGCGTAAGACCCAACAGCCGCGCAGCTTTCGCCTTCACCCATCCCGCCCGCTCCATCGCGTCGACAAGCCTGTCATGATCCATGCGCGGATCCTTGTCGATGATGTTGCAATTCTCCGCCCCTGGACAGGTTTCCGGAGCGAGACTCTCTCCTGCTTCCGCTCCGGAAGCGTGCGGCGGCGACGGCGGCTTCACGCGGTTGGACGCGACGATCGGCAACGGTGAGAAATTCGACGCCCGCATCGTCGGGTCATGTGAACCGCTCCACAGGATCGAAGATAGACAACCGTCGTTACGGCAGGAAAAGTCCCTGTCGGTAATGACGTCGCCACGAGCCAGCGTCGCCGTTCGATAGATGCAGTTTTCGAGTTCGCGAATATTGCCCGGGAAGGCGCATTCGTTCAGCACACTCATCGCGGACTCGGAGAGTTGCAGGTGACTGCCCTGATCCGCATTGAAACGCTTTACGAACTCATTGGCGAGCGACTCCAGATCGCCTTTGCGCTCGCGCAACGGCGGCAGGAAGATGGGCACAACACTGATGCGATAGTAGAGATCAGCGCGAAAATCACCGCGTTGAACCGCTTCCTCGAGATTTCGGTTTGTGGCGCATACAAGCCGCACATCGACTTTCAGTGTGCGCGACCCGCCCACGCGTTCAAACTCGCCTTCCTGCAGAACGCGCAGCAGCTTTGCCTGGAACGCCGGAGTTATCTCCCCGATTTCATCCAGGAATAGCGTGCCTCCGTCAGCAAGCTCGAAGCGCCCCTTGCGAAGATTTGCCGCGCCCGTAAACGCCCCGCGCTCATGTCCGAACAACTCCGATTCGAGCACGCTCTCGGGCAACGCGGCGCAATTCAACTTTACGAACGGCTTCGAACGGCGCGGCGAAAGGTTATGGATCGCGGCGGCAAAAAGCTCCTTGCCCGTTCCCGACTCGCCGCGCAGCAATACCGTGGATTTGGCTTTTGCGACCACGCGAATTTTCGCGACGACCGCACGCACCGCCGGACTGTCGCCGACAATGCCCTTGAGCTTTTCTCCCGAAACGTCAATCGGCGGTTGCCGATCGACTTTCTCCAGACGCGCCTTCTCCTGCATCAGTCTTTCGCGATCTCGCGCGATCAGCTTGTGGAGACGTAGCGTCTGCCCCACCAGATTGGCGATCATAGTCAGAAACCGGACGTCGTGATCGAATAGCACGCCTGCGCGCGCATTATATACGCGATCAACGGTCAAGGTTCCGACAACCGTTTCACCTTCTTTGATCGGGACGCCGATCAAAGAAAACGGCACTCCGTCTGTTGGTCCCCATTCGGAAAGATCGGTTCCCTCGAAAAGCGGCGACGTCGCCACATTCTCGATGACCAGCGGCATTTTTGTTGCAACGATTTGGCCAACTGCGCGCTCCGGCAAACGATCAAAGAAGCGCTTCGCCGCGCCTTCGGTCCAGCCGGAACCGACCACCATTTCTGGCGCGCCGCCTTGATCAAGCAGAGCGATGAGGCCATGCCGCATATCGAGAAAGCTCGACAATAAGCTCAGGACACCCGCGAGCACGCTCTCCAACCGATGCGGCGACGCGAGGAGCTTGGATATCTCATATATTCCGACGAGTGCGGTTTCACCGGAGTCGATCGCGCGTCTCGGCGCGACGCCGACCTGGCCGCCGAATTCAAGACCCATGTTGAAGAGCCTCACAACAGGCTTTGATTTTGTCGTCTTTCAAGCAAACCGCGCGCCAGTTGAGACGGATCGCTCTTTCGCAATTATTTCTGCGGGTTACGCTAAAGCTCGCGCGATCGGAGCGCCACTTATTAGCGCGACTTGGCACGGTTTTGTGCTGCGGCGCCAAATCATCTGGCGCCGGTCGCCGATCCAACGAGCGGCGCAGCGGAAAATCCGCCGATGTTCGAATGTCGCGTAGCTAACAAGAAGATGACGGTTTGTAACATCGAAGAACTCCTCCCGCCCGGATGTCATATCTGGATTAATTCCAAACTTTTCAGCCAGCTATAACAACAAACGAACCATGGCATGCTTGTTGCGCTCCCTTTCGCAGCGCGGACAGCCCATTCGCAAGGTGGGCGAAATAAACCCTTCTCGCGGGGTCCAAACCTTCAACGCTCGTGAGGTTAAAAAATGGACGACGCTCACTCTTTCGACACCTTTGAATCCGACGCGGCGACGCCGCTCGATGAAGTCATGCAGAAAATCGCCGATCATAAAGGTTGCGGCACAAGCGGCGGCAGCGGAAAGGCAAGCTGCGGCTCGGGCGCCGGCCAGAGCGACATGCCGGCCGAGATTTGGGAAAAGGTCAAGAATCATCCCTGCTACAGCGAGGAAGCGCACCATCATTATGCGCGAATGCATGTCGCTGTCGCTCCCGCCTGTAACATCCAGTGCAACTACTGCAATCGAAAATATGATTGCGCTAACGAGTCTCGGCCGGGCGTTGTCAGTGAGAAGTTGACCCCCGAGCAGGCCGCAAAGAAGGTTCTCGCCGTCGCATCCGCAATCCCGCAAATGACGGTCCTCGGCATCGCCGGCCCCGGCGATCCACTCGCCAATCCAGCGAAGACCTTCAAGACCTTCGAACTTATTTCCGAGGCTGCACCCGACATCAAGCTATGCCTTTCCACGAATGGTCTCGCCTTGCCAGATCATGTCGAAACGATCAAGAAATTCAACGTCGATCACGTCACGATCACAATAAACATGACGGATCCTGACATCGGCGCCGAAATCTATCCTTGGGTCTTCTGGAAGCACAAACGCGTCACCGGAAAGGACGCCGCGAAAATTCTCACCGAACGCCAGTTGCAAGGCCTGGAGATGCTGACGGCGAACGGAATTCTCTGCAAGGTGAACTCTGTCATGATCCCAGGGATCAACGACGATCACCTCGTCACCGTCAACAGGGAGGTGAAGTCGCGCGGCGCATTCCTCCACAACATTATGCCGCTAATTTCATCGCCGGAGCATGGCACGGTCTTCGGTCTCAACGGCCAGCGCGGCCCCTCGGCTCAGGAGCTGAAGGCGCTTCAGGACCGTTGCGAGGGCGAAATGAACATGATGCGCCACTGTCGCCAATGCCGCGCCGACGCCGTTGGCCTACTTGGCGAAGACCGTAGCGCCGAATTCACGACCGAAAAAATCATGGAGATGGATGTCAATTACGATCTGACCGCGCGTCAGGCGTATCAATCCAGAGTGGAGGAGGAGCGCGTGGCCAAAGTCGCCGCGCGCAACGCAGAGCTCGAAGAGCTTGCCGGCGAGAACGCCGACATTGCGATCCTTGTCGCCGTCGCGACCAAGGGAAGCGGCCGCATCAATGAACATTTTGGCCATGCGAAAGAGTTCCAGATCTATGAACTCACCAGCAGCGGCGCGAAGTTTGTCGGCCATCGCCGCGTCGACCTGTATTGTCAGGGCGGCTACGGCGAGGAAGACAGCCTGGAAACGATCATCCGCGCAATCAATGATTGCACAGCCGTCTTCGTCGCCAAGATCGGTCATTGTCCAAAAGACGATCTCATCGCCGCGGGAATCGATCCGGTGGATCAATACGCCTATGAATTCATCGAACAATCAGCGATCGCCTACTTCAAGGATTACCTTGCCCGCGTGAAAGACGGCGAGATCATCCATGTCGCGCGCGGCGACGCGGATATCCGACAAGGCGCCTTCATCCCTGTCTGACGCAAGTTTTCCCAAAGGAGCTGAACCATGACCTACAAAATCGTCGCATCACAATGCACCTCTTGCTCCGCGTGCGAGGCGGAGTGCCCGAACGTCGCAATTTCGGAAAAGAACGGCACTTTCGTCATCAATCCGAAGAAGTGCACCGAGTGTATCGGCTACTTCGATATCCCACAATGCGTTGCGGTTTGTCCTGTTGACAACACTTGCGTTATCGACACGTCCTATCCGCGTTATCAGGCGGGGGCGTGATGAAAATCGCATTCACTCCCGCCGCCGAGAAATTCATCCGCCGGCTCGTCATGTTCGACGGGCCACCCGGCTCTGGCTTGAGATTGCTTGTATCTCCTGGTGGCTGCTCGGGCATGTCGGCGGAGTTTTCCGTAGAGCCTGCGCCCCGCGATGACGAACAGATCTATGCGCATGGCGTATTCAACCTTTTCTTACCTGCGCAAAGCCGCCTTCTGCTCGATGGCGTCACAATCGATTTCGTCGAAACGCCGACCTCGACGGGCTTCATCTTCCATGACCCGAAGGCGAAGAGCTGCGGCTGCTCGACGACCGACGCTCCCGTCTTCGTGGAGACGCACTGAGGGACGAGTAATGTTCGCTTCCAAAGCGTCGCAGGATAATGCCCTGGCGATGCAGGATTTTCCTGCATCCGCCGTCCTCGGCGAGGGTCTTCCCACCGAGGCCGAGAATTATCTTCGCGCAGCGGCGGCCGTCTATCATGATGACGAAATGGCCATGCGACACCTCGTCGAAGCACAACGAATTGCGCCCACGCATCCGGCGACGCTCATCGGCCTCTATCGCTTCCACTTTTACAAGGGGCGACTCGACGAAACCCTTGCAGTTGCACGCGCCTGCCTCACGCGCGCGGCGATAGACAATTCCCTGCCATTCGACTGGCGCGCCGTTCGACCACAGGACGCAAAGTTTGGCGATTACGACGCGCCGCAGCCGCGCTTCTTCATGTTCACGCTCAAAGGATACGCCTATCTGAATATGCGGCTCGGCGATTACGAGGAAGGACGCGAAGCTATCGAAAAATTGCTCGAGCTCGATCCTGCCGACAAGGTCGGCGCGCGCGTGTTGCTCGACGTTCTCGATCGGATGGGGGAAGAAGATGTCGACTGACATCGACGAGGCGCTGGACTGGCTCGGCCGGCCAATCGATTGCGCTGACTGTGCGCACAAGGATCGACTGCTTGATGAGCGATGCAAGCCTCTAAGGGCATGCGCCCATGATCGTTACGCGCGTCGCATTGATCGTTTCTTCGATTGGAATCCGGATCTGGCGCGCGATTATCTCTCCCACCCCTATTTCGAGGCCCGGGCCTGCGCAGCCAAGGCCGCCGAAGTATTTCTTTTGCCGGCGTTGCTCAATGATCCTGAAGAAGCTGTTCGCTGGAGCGCCGCGCGCCGCCTTCCGAGATCCTACCTTCTGAAGCTCCGAAACGATCCGCATCGCGAAGTTCGCATACGCATTGCGGGTCGCCTCGAGGGCGCCGATTTGCTGCCCATGATGTCGGATCCCGATTATTTTGTCCGACAGATGGTCGCCAAACGACTGCCAACGGACCTTCTTGTCTTGATGATCAACGACGACGACGCCGAAGTTCGACGCGTCGTCGCGCAGCGAATAAATCAGGCGCTATTGATTCGTCTTGCAAGGGACCCCGACCCCGTCGTCCGTTTCGAGGCCGCGCAACGACTCGAGCCGTTGGACCTGCTCTCGCTCCTTGACGACCCCGATTGGCGCGTGCGTCACGAAATTGCGCAGCGCGCGGATATCAAATCAATCGGCGCCCTTCTTGCGGATGCAGATCCAATTGTTCGTGAAACCGCCCTCAAACGACGGCGCGCCGCGGGTCTGAACGATGATGCGTCGATCGCCATCCTCGCGACGGGCCAAGGAGAACGACGATGACAAACATCAGTCGCGACAGCGACACAGTCGAACTCGAAGGCCCGCCATATTTCGATTATGGCGACAAGGTTCGCGCCCGCCGGACGATCCGTAATGACGGAACTTTTCCGGGGAAGGACATCGGCGAAATCCTCGTGACGAAAGGAGAGGAAGGTTATGTCGTCAGCATCGGCTCCTTTCTCCAGCAGTTCTATATCTACGGCGTCGAATTCGTTTCGACTGGCCATCGTGTCGGCATGAAACGTAAGGAACTGGAGATGGTCGAAATGGTGGAGGAGAACCACGAATGAGCATGACGCCTGCGAAATATGATTGGGGTCAGCGCGTGCGAGCAGCTATCGACCTCATCAATGACGGCTCCTATCCCGATCGCGCGGCCGACGAACTCCTCGTCAGGAGCGGAGAGCCCGGCGAAATTGTCCAGGTTGGTTCGCATGTCGAAACCGAAACGATCGTCTATCTGGTCGAATTCTCGTCACAACTTGTCATCGGCTGTCTCGAGGACGAAATAGAAGCCCTTTGACCGCCGGGTTAACCAATGCAAACGAACGAGGCCCACCGTGAAAGTTATGATCAGAAAAGGTTCTGACGGCGTTCTGTCAGCCTATGTTCCCAAGAAAGACCTCGAAGAGCCGATCATCGAAGTTGAATCACCCCTCATGTGGGGCGGCTCCGTAACGCTTGCGAATGGATGGAAACTGCAACTTCCCGAGATGGATCCGGGCACGTCGCTTCCTATCACCGTCGAAGCCAAAAAGCTCGCGTGAGCGTCGCATGAGTCTCGAGCCCGCGCAACTATCCGAAATCGACCTCGCTCTCGGGGCGTCGTCAGTCGACGCGCAGACGATCGCTGCATTGAGGCGACTGACGGGCCTCGTCGTCACCCGCTGCGACGCGATCGACATGCGCGACGAGACCCCCTTTCGAACCTATGAAAGATGCGCTCTCTACCTGATCGACGGTCGTGATCATTGTTGGAGAATCACCCAGGATCCACGCTACGCGACTGGCCTCGCGCTGACCGCCAAAGGAGGAGGAGCATGAAGACGACGCTGCTGCCCCTGAACGACCCCGACCTGGCCCAGAGCGACCTCGACGCGGTAACGGAAATTCTCGTGTCACAACGCCTGTCGATGGGCTCCGTCGTCGACGCATTCGAGGAGGAATTTGCGCGCTATCTTGGCCGCAAACACGCGATCGCCGTGTCGAGCGGCACAATCGGATTGTTGCTGATCTTGAAAGCGATCGGGATAGGGTCCGGTGACGAAGTCATTGCGCCCGCGTATTCATTCCGTGAGACGACGCACGCCATCACACTCTCCGGCGCGCGACCAGTCTTTGCGGACATTGACTATTGGGCGGGAACGCTTGACGCCCAAAAAGCCCGAAAGTTGGTCACCGAGAGAACGCGCGCGATCATTGCCAGCAACGCCAATGGACATCCGGCGCCATGGGAGCCGCTGCGCGGTCTCGCTGATGAGCACAGTCTCGCCGTCATCGAAGATTCCACCGAAGCGATCGGATCCGTCTACAAGGGCGCGCTCGTAGGCACATTCGGGGATTGTTCGATCTTCGACTTTTCGCAGCCCGGCGTTCTGGCGTGCGGCGAAGGCGCGATTATTGTCACTGACGATGATGAACGCGCATCCATGCTACGTCGGTTGCGTAGCCGAAAGATCGAGGAACGCTCTTCCGTCGTGCTCGGCGCTTGGCCGCCATTGCAGGCGGGATTGAGCGACATCGCCGCGGCGCTCGGTCTTGCGCAACTGCGCCGATTGGAGCTTCTGCTTGCGCGCCGCAAGCGCGTGGAGCGTTGGTTCCTAGATTACGTTCGTTCATTCGAGGGGATTAAAGATCCATATGTGGCGCCGGAGGTTCAGCAGTGTCACTGGTTTCTTTACGTGGTGCATCTCGGTACACGATTCTCGCGCTCCAGCCGCGACGCAATCGTCGACGATCTGCGCACTGAGAGGATAGAAGGTTGCGCCTATGCTCAGCCCCTTCATCTGCAGCGCCATTATTTCGATCTCGGATACCGCCGCGGCGATCTCTTCGTGACGGAAAAGGTCGCCGACCGTGCGGTCGCCTTGCCATTCCATGCGCATCTCACAGAAGAGCAGGTTGCGTTCATTGTCGGCACGATGAAGGACGCATCGATCAATGTCGGCGCTGGAACCGCTATCTATCTTTGACTTTTCGAAATTTGCTCGGTTGCTTCAGCGCGGGCAATTCAACAGGAGCGAGACGATGCCTACACTTACGATTCTTCCTTCTGGAAAGACCGTTGAAACAGCGACAGGAAGTCGTTTGCTCGACGCAATACTCGCTGCGGGCGAAGCGATCGTGAGCAAATGCGGCGGAGAAGCAAAATGCGGTCAATGCCACGTTTTCGTTCAGGAGGGAAAGAAAAGCCTGTCGAAGACGACACGCAGCGAAAACGAAAAGCTCGACTCGATTGTCGGCGTCAGCTCGAAGTCCCGCCTAGCGTGTCAGGCGTTAATTGGCGCCGAAAATGTCACTGTCGAACTACTGGGCTTCGGCTCAGGGTTCTGAATACTGCAACCGAGGAGACAAACGATGACCGACAAGAATCTCATCATTCATGTTCGATTTGCCCCCGACGGAACTGTCTTCGAGATCGGGGAAAGGCCGAGCGCGCTGACCGCGCAACAATGGTTTACGAAGCTGACCGAAAAGGCCGGCAACGCCTTCGAATCCCTATCGGGCGGGCGTGGCGTGTTTCGCCTGTCGCGCGATGAAATTGAGTCGATGAAGGCGACAGTCCTTCAATAACGATCAGCCGGCTGCGCGGCAGGAGACGACTATGCTCAGCGAAATCGAAAACGCCTTTCGTCGGGGCGATATCATTCCCTATCTCGGGCCGGCGGTGACGGGGCTCGCGGGGGCAGATGCGCCGCCGGCGACGCCTGAGACGCTTGTCGCCCAGCTCGTCGCCGGCGTGACCGTCCCGCACAAAATTCGCAACAATCTGACTGCGGCGGCGCAATATATCGAGAATTTCAAGCACCGAAAGACGCTTACCTGCCTGATGACCAAAGCGTTCACGTCGTCCGCGGCGCCGAGCGACTTGCATGTCTGGCTCGCTGCGCAGGATACATTGCCGCTCGTTGTTCACGCCTGGTATGATGATCTGCCACAAAAGGCGTTGCAATCGCACAGCGACTGGGGCGTCGTACAAGGCGTGACGCAAAGCGAACATTTTGGCGAATGGGTGAATTACTTCCGCCCCGACCATTCGCTGGTTCCCGGGAAGAATTTCGTCCGGGATGGCTCGGGCGCGAAGGCCCCCGCCGAGGCGCCTGACGAAACTCTCAGCTGGAAAACCCTGCTTTATCAACCCCTCGGCTCGATTTCGCCGGGCGCAAATTACATCGTCTCAGATTCGGACTATGTCGAGATCCTTACCGAGATCGACATTCAAACTCCGATTCCGGAGGCTGTGCAGGCGATAAGAAAAGGGCGCAGCTTCCTTTTCCTCGGATGTCGATTCACCAACCAGCTTGAACGGAGCTTTTCGCGCCAGATCATGAAACGATCCTCCGACAGGCATTGGGCCGTGATCGAGGGCAATTTGACGCGCAATGAAGAGAAATTCCTGCAGGAGCAGAATATCACCCGTATCGATGCGTCGCTGGTGGATTTCGTCGCCGACTTGACGCGTACGCCTGTCCGGGCTGTCGCCTGATCCCGATCCTGAAAGCAATGCACATGATCGCCGAACTTCCCGTCGTTTTCAAATATCACGTCTTCACATGCTTTCAACAGCGGCCGCCGGGTCATCCCCGCGGAAGCTGCGTCAGCGCCGGCGGCAAGCCGTTATGGGATCGCCTGCAGGCAAAACTAACTGCGCAGCCAATTCCGGACGTATCTATAACGGCGACCGGCTGCCTCGGCTTCTGTCGCGCCGGTCCGCTTATGGTCGTTTATCCGGAAGGCGTCTGGTATACGCCGCGCACGGAAGCCGACATCGATGAAATTATCCAGTCGCATTTCACCGAAGGAAATCCGGTCGAGCGACTGATTATCGTGCCACAACTCTGAACGCGCCAATCATGCCGGCGTGCGAGACGGCCTTCCGTCCGCACCGACAAATGGGAAAAGGCCAGACTGGAAGCATTGCGTCATGTGCTGCGCACGTGCGATCGCTTGCGCGGCAAGCGGCACCGGCATGGTTTCTCCGGCCGCCTCAGTGAAAAGCTCCAGCCAACGCGCAAAATGCGACGGTTCGATTGGCAAGTTGACATGCACGCCAAACGGCGTGCCCTGGTAGCGATCCGTTCCCAGTAGAGCATGGGACCAGAAATTCGCGACAATCGAGATATGCGACTCGAGCTCCGGTATGGATTCAGCGAATATAGGGCCAAGAAGAGGATCGGCCCCGCCTTTTTCGTAAAAGCGGCGCACGCAATCGCGAATGGACGATTCACTGATTTCGTTCGCGGGCGCCGCGCCCGACCTCTCGTTGTTCAGCATGTGCATCGGTTCCTCCTAGCGCGTATTCAGCACCGTGAGCGGAATAGTTACGCCCCTCCCGCGCCCAAGTGCTGCGTCAACCTTCTGACGTACAAACTCGACCTTTAGAGGCTTGGCGATGAAGCCATGCGCGCCCGCGCCCATGCATTCCTTCCCATATCGCGAGTCCGCAGATTCGATAACGACAAGTATTTTCACGCCGGGCATCTCCGCTCTCAGTTCCGCAACCGAGCCCAATCCCTGTTTTCGTATCTGGCTCTCCGACAGAAGAATTAGGTCGGGGGGCTGCTTTTTCGCCTTTTCTATCGCCAGAGATGCGCTTGCCACTTCATGCGCCTCGTACTCGTCATGCAACATGAACTGAAGCGCACCGCGAAAAATCTCGTCGTCATCGACAATGAACACCCGCTTGTTCTCCATCGCCCGCGCCATTTCCACGCCGATCTGCATGTTGCCTCCTCCGGAATTGGACGCAGGACGGAAAGCAAGCGATGTGCCGCGGGCAAAAATGAATCTTTTCTGAGGAATTGGCGGGTCAGTCGGGTTGCGAACATCACTGTCGGATTTGACACATGTGTTCGACCCAACCGCCGCAGGCACATAATTGGATTATTTCCAATAACTTATAGACGAAGAACAACATTGGCACGCCCTTTGCGCAATTAGCCTCGCAAGGCTTTTGGCTGTGGGTTGGGTCACCCCCGTTCGGAGATGTCCCAGAGTCCCGGAGCCCGCGCCTCGTCGCAAGGTGAAATGAATTCGGCATGCGTGTGGCGCGCGCCGATCCGATCAACGGTTAAATCCAAGGAGACTGCAATGTCGCTTCGACAGATCGCGTTCTATGGAAAGGGTGGCATCGGCAAATCGACGACCTCCCAGAACACTCTGGCGGCGCTCGCCGAGATGGGCAAGAAAATTCTCATCGTCGGCTGCGACCCCAAGGCCGACTCGACCCGCCTGATCCTTCACGCCAAGGCACAGGACACTATCCTCTCGCTCGCTGCGGAAGCCGGTTCGGTCGAGGACCTCGAGATCGAGGACGTGATGAAGGTCGGCTACCAAGATATCCGTTGCGTCGAGTCGGGCGGTCCGGAGCCGGGCGTCGGCTGCGCCGGTCGTGGCGTGATCACCTCGATCAACTTCCTCGAGGAGAACGGCGCTTACGACGGCGTCGACTACGTCTCCTATGACGTCCTCGGCGACGTGGTCTGCGGCGGCTTCGCCATGCCGATCCGCGAGAACAAGGCGCAAGAAATCTACATCGTCATGTCCGGCGAGATGATGGCGATGTACGCCGCCAACAACATTTCCAAGGGCATTCTCAAATATGCCAACTCCGGCGGTGTGCGCCTGGGCGGGCTGGTCTGCAACGAGCGCCAGACGGACAAGGAACTCGAACTTGCCGAGTCCCTCGCCAAGAAACTCGGCTCGAAGCTCATCTATTTCGTGCCGCGCGACAACATTGTTCAGCACGCCGAACTGCGTCGCATGACCGTCATCGAGTATGCGCCGGAATCCAAGCAGGCCGAGCATTATCGCGAGCTCGCCCGCCGCGTCGACGCCAATGTCGGCGCCGGCACGATCCCGACGCCGATCACCATGGACGAGCTCGAAGATTTGCTCATGGAACACGGCATCATGAAATCGATCGACGAATCGCAGGTCGGCAAAACCGCTGCGGAACTCGCCGTTGCATAAATAAGACCCATAGCCTGGCCTCTCCGTGAGGCCAGGCTCTAACAAGGACTTTTATGAAAGGGCTCCGTCATGAGTCTGGCGCAAGCTGAAACCATCGAAGAGATCAAAGCCCGCAACAAGGACCTCATCAAGGAAGTCCTGGAAGTGTATCCGGAGAAAACCGCAAAGCGTCGCGCCAAACATCTTGGCACGTTCGAAGACGGCAAGCCGGATTGCGGCGTAAAGTCCAACATCAAGTCCATTCCCGGTGTGATGACCATCCGTGGTTGTGCATACGCCGGCTCCAAGGGCGTAGTGTGGGGTCCGATCAAGGACATGATCCACATCAGCCACGGCCCCGTGGGCTGCGGTCAATATTCCTGGGCCTCCCGCCGCAATTATTACATCGGCACCACCGGCGTCGACACTTTCGGCACCATGCAGTTCACATCCGATTTCCAGGAGAAGGACATCGTCTTCGGCGGCGACAAAAAGCTCGCCAAGATCATGGACGAGATCGAAGACCTGTTCCCGCTGAATAAAGGCATCACCGTTCAATCCGAATGCCCGATCGGCCTCATCGGCGACGATATCGAAGCGGTTTCGAAGGCGAAGTCGAAGGAATTCGGCGGTAAGACGATCGTTCCGGTCCGCTGTGAGGGCTTCCGCGGCGTGTCGCAATCCCTTGGTCACCACATCGCCAACGACGCGGTGCGCGATTGGGTGTTCGACAAGCAGGACGGCAAGCCCGCGCGCTTCGAGCAGACGCCTTATGACGTTGCCATCATCGGCGACTACAACATCGGCGGCGACGCCTGGTCTTCACGCATTCTACTCGAGGAAATGGGCCTGCGTGTCGTCGCGCAATGGTCCGGCGACGGCACGATCGCGGAGCTCGAGGCGACGCCCAAGGCGAAGTTAAATGTTCTGCACTGCTATCGTTCGATGAACTACATCTCGCGGCATATGGAAGAGAAATATGGAATTCCATGGGTCGAGTACAACTTCTTTGGTCCATCCAAGATCGAGGAGTCGCTGCGCAAGATCGCGAGCCACTTCGACGACAGGATCAAGGAAGGGGCCGAGAAAGTCATCGCGAAATACCGTCCCCTGATGGACGCCGTCATCGCCAAATATCGTCCGCGTCTGGAAGGCAAGAAGGTCATGCTCTTCGTCGGCGGTCTGCGTCCGCGCCACGTCATTGGCGCATATGAAGACCTCGGTATGGAAGTCATCGGCACCGGTTATGAATTCGGCCATAACGACGACTATCAGCGCACGACTCATTATGTGAAAGACGGCACGCTGATTTACGACGACGTCACGGGCTACGAATTCGAGAAGTTCGTCGAGAAGATTCAGCCGGATCTCGTCGGCTCGGGCATCAAGGAAAAATACGTCTTCCAGAAGATGGGCGTGCCTTTCCGTCAAATGCACAGCTGGGATTATTCAGGTCCATATCACGGCTACGACGGCTTCGCCATCTTCGCACGCGACATGGACATGGCGATCAATTCGCCTGTCTGGAAATTCGCCAAGGCGCCTTGGGCCGCCTGATCTCGCGCAAAACAGGTCTCGTCTCCGTCGCGAGGCGGGACCGGCTCGCGGAAGCAAATGGGGAATCGCTATGCCACAGAATGCTGATAACGTCCTCGACCACTTCAATCTATTCCGCCAGCCGGAATACAGGGAGATGTTCGAGAACAAGAAGACGAACTTCGAGAACCCGGTCGCCGACGAGCGCCTCGAGCAGGTGCGCGAATGGACCAAAACAGAGGAATACAGGGAAAAGAACTTCGCACGCGAAGCTCTGACCGTGAACCCCGCCAAGGCTTGCCAGCCGCTCGGCGCCGTCTTTGCAGCCGTTGGCTTCGAGAGCACACTGCCATTCGTTCATGGTTCGCAGGGCTGCGTCGCCTATTACCGCTCGCATTTTTCGCGTCACTTCAAGGAGCCGACGTCTTGCGTCTCCTCCTCGATGACGGAAGACGCAGCGGTGTTTGGCGGGCTGAACAACATGATCGACGGCCTGGCCAACGCCTATAACATGTACAAGCCGAAGATGATCTCCGTCTCCACCACCTGCATGGCGGAAGTCATCGGCGACGACCTCAACGCCTTCATCAAGACAGCAAAGGAGAAAGGGTCGGTTCCGCAAGAATTCGACGTTCCCTTCGCGCATACGCCAGCTTTCGTCGGCAGCCATATCACCGGTTACGACAACGTCATCAAGGGCGTGCTGGAGCACTTCTGGGATGGCAAGGCGGGAACGGCGCCGAAACTCGAGCGCACGCCGAATGAAAAGATCAACTTCCTTGGCGGCTTCGACGGCTACACAGTTGGGAACCTCCGCGAAGTCAAGCGCATTTTCGGGTCCATGGGCGTCGACTATACGATTATCGGCGACAACAGCGATGTATGGGACACGCCGACGGATGGCGAATTCCGCATGTATGACGGCGGCACAAAGCTCGAGGACGTCGCAGCTGCGTTGAACGCCAGGGCGACGATTTCGATGCAGGAATTCTGCACCGAAAAGACGCTTCCCTACATCGCAAGCAAAGGGCAGGAAGTTGTCGCCCTCAACCACCCGATCGGCGTTCAGGGAACCGACAAGTTTCTGATGGAGATTTCGCGGCTCACTGGCAAGCCGATTTCCGCCGAGCTCACCAAGGAGCGAGGCCGTCTCGTCGACGCCATCGCGGACTCCGCAGCGCATATTCACGGCAAGAAATTCGCTATCTACGGCGATCCCGATCTTTGTCTTGGCGTCGCGGGCTTCCTGTTGGAGCTCGGCGCAGAGCCGACGCATATTCTTTCGACAAACGGCGGCAAGGCATGGGCAGAGAAGGTGCAGGCGATGCTGGACGCCTCGCCATTCGGCAAGAACTGCCACGTTTATCCGAACAAGGATTTGTGGCACATGCGCTCATTGCTCTTCACGGAGCCCGTCGACTTCCTGATCGGCAACACTTACGGAAAGTATCTCGACCGCGACACCGGCACGCCGTTGATCCGCATCGGTTTCCCGATCTTCGATCGCCATCACATGCATCGATATCCGGTTTGGGGCTATCAGGGGGCCATGAACGTTCTCGTCTGGATCCTCGACAAGATCTTCGATGAAATCGACCGCAATACGAATGTTGTGGCGAAATCGGATTACAGCTTCGACATCATCCGTTGATCGACGATGGTTCGCCGGGCCGTGTTGGCCCGGCGAATGCATGCAAATGACGCGCGATTATCCGCGTGACGCTCGCAGGAGGCCGGAATGACGACGCTCTCGGAAAAAGTTCAGGACGTCTTCAACGAGCCCGGATGCGGCAAGAACCAGGACAAATCCGAGAAAGAACGCAAAAAGGGCTGCACCAAGCAACTCGCCCCCGGCGCCGCCGCCGGCGGCTGCGCTTTCGACGGCGCAAAGATCGCTTTGCAACCGATTACCGACGTCGCTCACCTCGTGCACGGCCCCATCGCCTGCGAAGGCAATAGCTGGGACAATCGCGGCGCAAAGACTTCCGGCTCCTCGCTTTATCGCACGGGTTTCACGACGGACATGGGAGAAACCGACGTGGTTTTCGGCGGTGAGAAGCGGTTGTTCAAGTCGATCAAGGAAATCATCGACAAATATGATCCGCCTGCCGTCTTCGTCTATCAAACCTGCGTTCCGGCGATGACAGGCGACGATATAGGCACCGTGTGCAAGGCCGCTGCGGAGAAGTTCGGCAAGCCTGTCATCCCGGTCATATCTCCCGGCTTCGTTGGCCCAAAAAATCTCGGCAACAAGCTTGCAGGCGAGGCGATACTCGATCACGTCATCGGCACGCAGGAGCCTGAATTCACGACGCCCTACGACATCAACATCATCGGCGAATATAACCTGGCCGGTGAATTGTGGCAGGTAAAGCCAATTCTTGACGAACTTGGCATTCGTATTCTCGCCTGTATCTCGGGCGACGCAAAATACCATGAGGTCGCATCGTCGCATCGCGCCCGCGCCGCCATGATGGTCTGCTCCAAGGCAATGATCAACGTCGCCAGAAAAATGGAGGAGCGTTACGGAATCCCCTTCTTCGAAGGCTCATTCTATGGCGTCGGCGACATGAGCGATAGTCTGCGCGAGATTGCGCGCCTTCTCATCGAACGCGGCGCGCCGGGCGAATTGATGACACGAACAGAGGCGGTTATCGCGCGCGAGGAGGCGAAAGCCTCGGCGCGTATCGCGCCCTACCGCGCCCGACTCGAGGGCAAGCGCGTGCTGCTCATCACCGGCGGCGTTAAGTCGTGGTCGGTCGTCGCGGCGCTTCAGGAAGCCGGTCTGGAGATTGTCGGAACCAGCGTGAAGAAATCGACAAAGGAAGACAAGGAAAAAATCAAGGAGTTGATGGGTCAGGACGCCCATATGATCGACGACATGACGCCGCGCGAAATGTACAAGATGTTGAAGGAAGCGCGAGCGGACATCATGCTTTCTGGCGGCCGCTCCCAATTCGTAGCGCTCAAAGCCAAGATGCCATGGCTGGATATCAACCAGGAGCGGCATCACGCCTACGCCGGATACGAAGGCATGGTCGAACTCGTTCACGAGATCGACAAGGCTCTCTACAATCCGGTCTGGGAACAGGTGCGCAAGCCTGCTCCATGGGAAGAGCTTGGATGGGAAGCGCGCGCGTCCGAGGCAATTGCAGCTGAAGAAGCCGCCTTGGCAAATGATCCGGTCGCCGCCGAAGGCGCGAGGCGTGGAAAAAAAGTTTGCGCCTGCAACGACGTGTCGGTCGGCATGATCGAGGACGCCATTCGAGACGGCGGCCTCGACAGCGTAAGCGCGGTCGGCGCGGCGACTCGCGCCGGAACGGGTTGCGGGGGGTGTCAGGAGAAGATCGCGTCCATCATCGTTTCGCTGGCTGGCGCGCAAGCGCAAGCAGCGCCGCAGGCAGCGTGAGGCGACCATGGCGCGCGTCACCTCCTCGAAGAAAGCCTGCGCGGTCAATCCGCTGAAGATGAGCCAGCCGATCGGCGGCGCGCTCGCCTTTATGGGCGTTTCCGGCTGCATGCCGGTGCTGCATGGCTCGCAGGGCTGCACCTCTTTCGGGCTTGTTCTCTTCGTGCGGCATTTCCGTGAGTCGATCCCACTTCAGACGACGGCGATGAATGAGGTGGCGACCGTTCTTGGCGGACTTGACAATATCGAGCAGGCGATCCTCAATATCGTGAAACGCGCGAAACCAGATGTCATCGGCATCTGCTCGACCGGCGTCACTGAAATCAAGGGCGACGATGTCGAGGGCTATCTCAAGCTCGTGCGCAAACGTCACCCCGAACTCGCCGATCTTGGCATCGTCCATGTCTCGACGCCAGACTTCAAGGACGCCTTCCAGGACGGGTTCGCCAAGACCGTCACCAGACTCATCCAGGAATTTGTGCCGCAACACGAGACGCCGCAGCGACGCGCGCCTCAACGCGTCAATGTGCTTGCGGGGTGCCATCTGACTCCCGGCGATATCGACGAATTGCGCGACATTATCGAGGCCTTCGGTCTCCAGCCGACTTTCCTGCCCGATCTGTCCGGCTCGCTCGACGGTCACATTCCTGAGGACTTCACGCCGACCACGCTCGGCGGCGTGTCACGCGCCGATATTGCGGCGATGGGAACCGCCGCCTGGACCATCGCCATCGGCGAGCAGATGCGGGAGGCCGCAAAGACGCTCGAAGCGCGCGCGGACGTCCCCTTCATGCTCTTCGATCGGCTGACCGGCCTCGCGGTCAATGACGAATTCATGAGTTTCCTTACGCGCATAAGCGGCAGGCCGGCGCCGATCAAATTCCGGCGCCAGCGCGGTCAGCTCGTCGACGCCATGCTTGACGGTCACTTCCACTTCGGCGGCAAGCGCATAGCAATCGGGGCCGAGCCGGATCTGCTGCATAGCGTATCCCATTGGCTGAAGGAAATGGGCGCAGAGGTCGCAGCGGCGGTCACGACGACTTCATCCGTTTTACTCGAAAATATTCCCAGTGAAGAAGTCATCATCGGCGATCTGGAAGACCTCGAGAAACGAGCAGCCGATTGCGACCTCATCATCACCCATTCGCATGGTCGCCAGGCGTCGGATCGTCTCGGAGTCCCGCTCTATCGCATGGGGCTGCCGATGTTCGACCGGCTCGGCGCCGCGCATGAGGTCAGCGTCGGCTATCGCGGCACCCGAGATCTCATCTTCGCGCTAGGCAACATATTCATCGGGCAGACGCCGGAGCCAACGCCCGACAGTTGGAGACGGCAAAGCGGGGACGAGGGCCATGAAACTACGGCGATTGCGTCTGATCTCGTCCAACCATCGCAAGCGCACTGACGGCAAAGGAGGCAATATGAAAGTTGCATTCGCCACCCAGGACCTTGAAACCGTCGATGCTCATTTCGGTTGGGCAAGGAATATCGCGATCTACGAACTGAGCCCGGACTCCTATCATTTTGTCGAGGCGATCCAGTTCGCCGGCGATTTGCAGGAAGACGGCAATGAGGACAAGCTTCAACCGAAGCTCGAAGCGATCAAGGATTGTTCGATTCTTTACGTCGCGGCGATCGGCGGCTCCGGGGCGGCCCGCGTCGTCGCTCAGAACATTCATCCAATGAAGGTGCAGCAACCGGAGAAGATCGTCGATTTGCTCCAGAGGCTTCAGGTCGTTCTGAACGGCGCGCCGCCGCCTTGGTTGCGCAAGATATTGTCGAAGAGTGGCGAGCGCACTTTCGATTTCGACGAGGAGACAGCAAATGCCTGAAGCAGCCGAAATCGCCGAAGAAAAACCGGAAGTGAGCCTCTTCATAAAGGAGCTCATCAAGGTCTGGCGCGCGCAGGACACACATGGAACATGGGACAACAAGAAGGACGTAGCCCTTCTCGATCCCTATATCGTGACGAGGGAACAGCGTCGGGAAATCCCGATCATCGGTGATCCGGACCCTGAAATCCTCTGGCGTCTCGAACTTTTTTACAACGCCGTCGGTCTCGCCATCGAACGCCGAACCGGCTGCATGGTTCAGCCGATGATGAAAATGAGCCATGAAGGATTCGGACGCATGATACTGACTGCCGGACGCCTGATCGTTGTCAACAAGCATCTACGCGACGTTCATCGGTTTGGCTTCGAGAGCCTAGAGAAACTCGCTGCGGAGGGCGCAAAACTTGTCGACGCCGGCGTCGAGATGATCGAGAAATTTCCAGAAGTGGCCCGCTATTGAACGGAGGCGTGACATGAGCGGCGTCGACGAATTGAAGGCCGAGATCAAGAAGCTCTCAGCCAAGGCCATGAACATGAAGATGAACCTGCACGACCTCTCCGAGGAGCTGCCAGTGAACTGGACGACGATAATGAGCGTCGCACAGGAAACCTACGACGCTTATGCGGCGTTGGAGGCGGCCCGCAAGAGGCTCAAGGAACTCGAGGCGGCGTGATGGGCGAATTCAAGACGCGAGACGGCTCGCCTTATACGCCGCTCTATCTCACCGACATCGACCCAGAGACCTGCATCGGTTGCGGGCGCTGTTTCAAGGTTTGCCCACAGGGCGTCATGGCGCTTTACGGAGTCAATGACGAGGGTGAAATTCTCGGGATCGTCACCGACGATGATGACGACGATTTCGACGGCGACCTGAACCGCAAGATCATGAAAGTCGAACACGCCGGCGCCTGCATCGGCTGCAACGCCTGCGCGCGCGTCTGCCCGAAGAACTGCCAGACGCATGTTCCGGCGGATCAGATCGCGGCGTGACGAATCATGGCGGACGTAGCGCGCGCGTGCTCCAGCCATGGCGCATCGCCAGGCACGCTCGACGCCGCGGCCATTTATTGCGCCATCTGTGAAAATCCGGGTCCTTTTGCGCTCGCCGACCCCTTCATGGCGCATGTTCTCGCCTGCGCCATCAGCGTTGGCGTCGTTGAAGCTGCCGAATTTCGTGACAACGTCTCGGGGGCAATTGGCCTGGACAGGAACGCGCTTGCCAGGATCATCGAAAGCTGGTTGCCGGAAGCACGTCACGTCATTCCCCTCGACGCGCAATCAGCCTCAATTTCTCTGGACGAAGAAGAAACTCAGCTTCGTGAATTGCTGGAGCGCTACCGCGTAGATGACTCTGACGCGACGAGTTGGATCACGTCGATCGTCACGCGTCGCTCAATGGCTCCGCGCCACCTTTGGCAGGACCTTGGACTTTTCAACCGCGACGAGCTGACACGCCTCCTGAAGCGGTGGCACCCGGAGCTCGCGTCACAAAATATTGATAATATGAAGTGGAAGAAGTTCTTCTATCGCAAACTGTGCGAACTTGAAGGCTTCAGCCTTTGCGCGGCCCCGACATGCCGCGAATGCGGCGATTTCAACTCTTGTTTCGGCGACGAAGGCGGCGAAAGCGCGTTAGCCCGTCTCACGCAGGGCCGCCGCGCTTAAACTTCGCTCCCGATCCGCTTCCTGCTCCTCGACGCCGCGAACCGCACATTGTCAGTTCTCGGACATTGACGCATTGCGGACATGCAAACTGCTGCAATGTCTCAGAAATACAGGACCTTGGCGCTGGCACACGGGTTGCTACCGCTACTCGGAAACAATCTCATCTGACTGAAGGAGTCGTCACGATGATTCAGCTCACGGACAGCGCCGTAACCGCCGTGCGCACCGCTATCGCAGGGGCCGGCCAGGAGGTCGAGGGGCTGCGCATCATGGTCGAAGCCGGCGGCTGCGCAGGTCTGAAATACATGATGGGGCTGGTAAACGAACCGGATCCGAATGATCACGTCTTCGACAACGATGGCGTCAAGATTTTCGTCGAGGAAGGCTCGCTCGCCTATCTCGATGGAACCCGGATCGATTTCGTGATCGGCCTCGAAGGCTCCGGCTTCACCTTCGACAATCCGCAAGCCAAGTCGAGTTGTTCCTGCGGCAAATCATTCGGCTGAGCGCGAGGAGAGCGATATGTGGGACTATTCCGACAAGGTAAAAGACTATTTTTTCAATCCGAAGAACGCCGGCGTTCTCGGTGAGGCAAATGCGGTCGGCGAAGTGGGCGCTATCTCCTGCGGCGACGCGCTCAAACTGATGCTGAAAGTCGATCCCGAGACCGAAACGATTCTCGAAGCAAAATTCCAGACCTTTGGCTGCGGTTCCGCCATCGCATCTTCCTCGGCGCTTACCGAACTGATCATCGGGAAGACGCTTCAGGAAGCAATCACGCTTACCAACCAGGACATTGCGGATTTTCTTGGAGGCCTTCCGCCTGAAAAGATGCACTGCTCGGTCATGGGCTACGAAGCTCTTCAGGCTGCAATCGCCAACTTCCGCGGCGAAGTCTGGAGCGATGATCACGAGGAAGGCGCGCTGGTTTGCAAATGTTTCGGCGTCGATGAAGGCATGATCGAACGCGCGATCAAGATGAACAAGCTGACCACGATCGAGGAAGTCACTTCCTACACCAAGGCCGGCGGCGGCTGTCTGACATGCTTCGACAAGCTCGAGGAGATCCTCGCCGCGGTGAACGCCGAACTCGTTGCGGAGGGCGTGCTGGCCGAGCATGAGGCCTATCGCCTCGGCACAGCCGACGCCAAGGAGATCAAGGCGAAAGCGAAGGCCGCGAAGGCGGAAGCTGCGCCGCCGACATCGCCGATCGCGCCGGCCTCTCCCCTGCCGCCTCCCTCTGCCGGCATGACGAACCTCAAGAAGGTGCGTCTGATCGAAGAAGCGATCGAGGAGTTGCGTCCCTATCTCCAGAAAGATGGCGGCGATTGCGAACTCATCGACGTCGACGGCTCGAATGTTCTCGTCACCCTCAGCGGAGCCTGCATGGGATGCCAGATGTCGAGCGTCACCGTCTCGGGCATACAGGAACGGTTGATCGCCAAGCTGGGCATGCCGATCCGCGTCATTCCCATCAAGCAGCACGCTCACTGAGGAGAACGACATGCGCGCGGTCTATCTCGACAATAATGCGACGACTCGGGTCGATCCCGAGGTTGTGGAGGCCATGCTGCCTTTCTTCACCGAACAGTTCGGTAATCCCTCCTCGATCCATTCATTCGGCGCGAGCGTTGGCGCCTCGGTCAAGAAGGCGCGGCAGCAATTGCAGGAGTTGCTCGGCGCCGAACACGATCACGAGATCATATTCACCTCCGGCGGCACTGAAAGCGATAATACGGCTGTATTGTCGGCGCTCGAAGCGATGCCGGGCCGCAACGAGATCGTGACGAGCCAAGTAGAGCATCCCGCAATTCTCTCGCTCTGCCAGCATCTCGAGAAGATCGGCCGCGCAAAGGTTCACTACATCGGCGTCGACTCTCTCGGGCGCCTCGACCTCGAAGCCTATCGCGCCGCTTTGTCACCCAACACGGCGCTCGTGACGCTCATGTGGGCGAATAATGAGACAGGGACGATCTTCCCGGTTGAAGCGCTTGCCGAACTGGCCAAGGAGCATGGCGCGCTCTTTCATACAGACGCCGTGCAGGCGGTCGGCAAGGTTCCGATTTCACTCAAGGGCAGCGCAATCGACATGCTGTCGCTGTCCGGCCACAAGCTGCATGCGCCGAAGGGCGTCGGAGCGCTATACGTGAAGCGCGGCGCACGTTTCAAGCCGCTGCTGCGTGGCGGACATCAGGAGCGCGGCCGCCGCGCCGGCACCGAAAATACGCCGGGCGTCATCGGCCTCGGCAAGGCGGCGCAGCTTGCGCTCGCGCATATGGGGGATGAGCAGACCCGCGTAAAGGAGCTGCGCGACCGTCTCGAAAACGCAATTCTGCAGCAGGTTCCCAATTGCTTCGTGAATGGCGATTTACGCGAGCGTTTGCCCAATACCACCAATATCGCTTTCGAATATGTGGAGGGCGAGGCGATCCTTTTGCATCTCACTCGCGCGGGGGTGGCGGCGTCCTCGGGGTCCGCATGCACATCTGGTTCGCTCGAACCGTCACACGTGATGCGCGCGATGAACGTTCCCTTCACAGCGGCGCATGGCTCGATCCGCTTCTCGTTTTCGCGCGACAATGTCGCGGAGGATGTCGATCAGGTCATCGAGGCGCTGCCGAAGATTCTCGAAAATCTTCGTGAACTATCGCCCTTCTGGGCGGGCGCCGACAAGGGCCCGACCGAGTTCAAACCCGTCTATGCCTGAGTGAAACCGTGAACCCCGACCATCCTCGCATCTACATAAACGACACCACGCTGCGCGATGGCGAACAAGCGCCTCGCGTCGCCTTTACGGCGGCCGAGAAGCTCGTCATCGCGCGCGCCCTGGCTGACGCGGGCGTCGATGAGATAGAGGCTGGAACTCCCGCGATGGGTCGAGACGAAATCGAAGCGATTTCGGGCGTGGTCGCAGAGGGCCTGCCATGTCGCGTGATGGGCTGGTGCCGCCTGAACAAGGACGACATCGACGCCGCGCGCGCGGCAGGCGTCGCTCATGTCAATATATCGGCGCCTATGTCGCGACTGCAGATCAGCGTAAAACTCGGTCTCACCATACCGACGCTTGCCGAGCGCGTGCGCGAAATTGTTTCATATGCGCGTGAACAAGGAATGACTGTCGCACTTGGCGGAGAGGATTCATCGCGAGCCGATCCGCGCGATGTCGGATTGATCCTGCGCGCCGCAACGCAAGCGGGCGCCTGGCGTTATCGCTTCGCGGACACTCTCGGTTTGCTGGATCCGTTTTCCGCCTATGAGTCGATCCGCCGTATTCGCGAAGAAACAGACCTTCCGATCGAATTTCATGGCCATGACGACGTCGGACTGGCGACGGCGAACACGCTGGCGGCGTTGCGCGCCGGCGCGTCGCATGCGTCCGTCACGGTGATTGGTCTCGGCGAGCGCGCCGGCAACGCCGCTCTCGAAGAAGTCGTCGCAGCGCTCGGGCATATCGCCGCCGGCCGCACCGACGTGCGGCTGGAAAAGCTCCAGGCGCTGGCGAAGCTCGTCGCTCGCCTGTCGGGACGCAAGATCGGGCGCGCCAAGGCGATCGTCGGAGCTGATATATTTACGCATGAATCCGGCATTCATGTCGCGGCGTTGCTCAAGGATGCGCGCACCTATCAGGGCGTCGATCCCGCTCGACTTGGACGACGCAACCGGATCGTCATCGCCAAACATTCCGGCCTTGCCGCGTTGAAAAGCAGGTGCTCCTCACTCGGCGTGGATATCGATCACGAAACGGCGAGCGCGCTGCTGTCGCACATCCGCCGGCGCGCCAATGACAAGAAACCGCCGATCACGCGCCGCGAACTCATTCGCCTTGTCGAAAGACGTCAGGCGTGGGCAGGAGGCGAAACGTGACTGTCGTGGCCACATTCGTCAATGCGCGCAGGCCGCATATTCGCGGCCTTCTGGCGACGCTTCGCAGCGACGTCGCCTGCGTCCTGCAACGAGACCCCGCAGCGCGCAATGCGCTCGAAGTTGCGATGCTTTATCCTGGCGTTCACGCCGTGATCTTTCATCGCTTGTCGCATCGACTTTGGCGCCGGGAATTCAAGTTCGCAGCACGGTTTCTGTCCTGGTTCGCTCGTCTCGTCACGAATATAGACATTCACCCAGGCGCGACGATCGGCGAACGTTTCTTCATCGATCATGGGGCCGGTGTCGTGATCGGCGAGACATCGGTCATTCATGATGACGTTACGATCTATCACGGCGTCACTCTCGGGGGCACCTCCTGGTCTACCGGCAAACGCCATCCGACGATCGAAAGCGGAGTCCTGATTGGCGCGGGCGCAAAAATCCTCGGCCCGATAAGCGTTGGCGCACGCGCGCGAATCGGCGCCAATTCGGTCGTCATCGAGGACATCCCGCCGGAAATGACTGTGGTTGGCATACCGGGCCGCATTGTCCGCGAAGTACGCCGCCGCTCCGGCGTCGACGGGCGCATCGACCTCGAACATCATCTCATTCCCGACCCCGTCGGCGACGCCATCTCGACGCTGATCGACCGCATCGATTTCCTGGAGGCGCGCTTTATGCATCTCCAAAGCCGCAAGAGTGAAAGCGCTCAAATGCGCGGGGAAAAGGAGACGAAGGAATGAGCGTGTTCGACGAGTTGCGCAAACTCTCCTCCGCGGAGGACTTCTTCGAAGCGCTTGGAGTTGATTTCGATCCTTCGGTGGTTCGCGTCGCGCGACTGCACATATTGCGGCGCATGGGCGAATACCTCGCCACGAACGATCTCGACACAGCGTCCGACGACGAGGCGCGCGCCGCGTGCAGGGAATATCTCGCCAGGGCTTATGCTGATTTTGTCGCATCGTCTCCGATCGCGGAACGCGTATTCAAAGTTCACAAAGATGCGATCAAGCCGGCGCCTGCGCCAGCAAAACCCTTTGTGTCGCTGACGACGCTCACAACGAACGGCAATTGAGGAGCAGGCGATGAAGATCCTCGTTTGCATCAAGCAGGTTCCCGATAGCGCGCAGATACGCGTGCATCCGGTCACGAACACGATCATGCGGCAAGGCGTGCCGACGATCATCAATCCATACGATCTCTTCTCGCTCGAAGAGGCGCTGCGCCTGCGCGACAAATTCGGTGGCGAGGTTACTGTGCTCACAATGGGGCCGCCGATGGCCGCCGACTCTTTGCGCAAGGCGCTGGCCATCGGGGCCGATCGCGCGGTGCTGCTGACGGATCGCTTTTTTGCCGGTTCAGACACTTTGGCGACGACCTATGCGCTGGCGCAGGCGATCAGAAAAATCGAAGAGACATTCGGGCCGCAAGACATCGTCTTTGCCGGAAAACAGACGATCGACGGCGACACGGCGCAAGTCGGTCCCGGCGTCGCGAAGCGGCTCGGCTTGTTGCAGCTGACATACGTTTCGAGGATTGCGGAATGTAACCCCGACAAACGCGAGCTTGTCGTAGAGCGGCGTTCGGAAGGCGGCGTCCAGGTGCTCAGGACGGCCATGCCTTGCCTGGTCACCATGCTCGAAGGCGCCAATGAAGTGCGCCGCGGCGCGATTGAGGATTCGCTTCGCGCGGCGCGCGCCGAGATTGTCACCTGGAGCGCGAAGGACGCGGGAATCGAGGATCTGACGAAGTGCGGCCTGAAGGGATC
The DNA here is from genome assembly GCF_000188155.2 of Methylocystis sp. ATCC 49242. Taxonomy (NCBI): domain Bacteria; kingdom Pseudomonadati; phylum Pseudomonadota; class Alphaproteobacteria; order Hyphomicrobiales; family Methylocystaceae; genus Methylocystis; species Methylocystis sp. ATCC 49242. The sequence goes on along the minus strand of NZ_KE124774.1, from coordinate 3,708,501 downwards.
GCCGACAATCGTGAAGAAGGTTTTCGCGCCTTCGCCGCGATCCGAGCGCGCAGCCTTCGTGGAGCCCGCGAAGACGGCCAGCGATTCCGCCGAAGCGCTGATCGAAGCCATTTTTTCGCGCCAACCGTCCCTCGAAGCGGACATGACCAAGCTTGCCTCGGGATTCTAAAGGAGACGAACATGTCCACCGCTGCTCCCGTCGCGCCTGCGTCGAACAGGGCCTCCACGAAGAAAGCGCTGCCTGAGCATTTTCTGGACTACAAACATGTCTGGGTCTTCGTCGAACTCGAACGTGGCGAAGTTCATCCCGTTTCCTGGGAATTGCTCGGCGAAGGCCGCAAGCTCGCCGACAAGCTTGGCGTCGAACTCGCGAGCGTCGTGCTTGGCGCGCCCGGCGACGCAACGAAGCTCGCCGCCGCGGAGTCTTTCAGATTTGGCGCCGACCTCGCGTATCTTGTCGAACACCCCGTGCTCGCCGACTATCGTAACGAGTCGTACTCGAAAGCGATGACCCAGCTCGTGAAGACGCATAAGCCGGAGATCCTCCTGCTTGGCGCCACGACGCTGGGACGCGATCTCGCGGGCTCCGTCGCGACGACGCTGCTGACGGGTCTCACAGCCGACTGCACCGAACTTGCCGTGGACGCCGACGGATCTCTCGCCGCGACGCGGCCCACCTTCGGCGGCTCGCTTTTGTGCACCATCTACACGCTCAACTATCGTCCGCAGATGGCGACGATACGCCCGCGCGTGATGGCCATGCCTGCGAGAGATGAAGGCCGCACGGGAAGGATCGTGTCCTTCACACCCGACCTCAGCGAAGACGAGATCATCACCAAGCTGCTGCGATTCGTGCCGGACCGCGAATCGACCAAGACAAATCTCGCCTTCGCCGACGTCGTCGTCGCCGGCGGACTGGGGCTGCAAAGCGCGGAGAATTTCCAGCTGGTGCGCAATCTGGCCTCGACGCTCGGCGCCGAATTCGGAGGCTCGCGGCCGCTGGTGCAAAAGGGATGGCTCACTTCGGATCGGCAGATCGGGCAGACCGGCAAGACAATTCGTCCGAAGCTCTATATCGCCGCAGGCATTTCCGGCGCCATTCAGCATCGCGTCGGCGTCGAAGGCGCGGATTGCATTGTCGCGATCAACACCGACAAAAATGCGCCAATCTTCGACTTCGCGCATATTGGAATTGTCTCGGACGCCATTCGCCTGCTGCCCGCGCTGACCGAGGCTTTCCGCCAGCGGCTTTCGCCACATCAACGCGACAGGCTCGCAGGCTGACGGTTTCACGCATGACGGCAGGCGCGTTCGCGAATTCGCGCATATGGAGGTTGCCATGATCGAAGAGAGATTCGACGCGATCGTGATCGGCGCAGGGATGGCGGGAAACGCCGCGGCCCATACGATGGCCGCGCGCGGATTGAAGGTGCTGCAACTGGAGCGCGGGGAATATCCAGGCTCCAAGAATGTGCAGGGCGCCATTCTCTATGCCGATATGGTCGAGAAGATCATCCCGAACTTTCGCGAGGAAGCGCCGCTCGAGCGCCATCTCGTCGAACAACGCTTCTGGATGATGACGGATCGTTCGCACACCGGTCTGCAATATCGCAACGACGACTTCAACGAAGAGAAGCCGAACCGCTATACGATCATCCGTTCGCAGTTCGACCGCTGGTTCTCCAGGGAGGTGCAGGCGCAGGGTGCGCTCGTCATCAGTGAGACGACCGTGACGGAACTCGTCAATGACGCTTATGGCAAGGTTATCGGCGTACGCACAGACAGGCGCGGCGGCACCATTTTCGCCGATGTCGTCGTTCTGGCGGAAGGCGTGAACGGTCTTCTCGGCGCGCGCGCGGGACTGCGTGAAACGCCGAAGCCTGAACATGTGGCGCTCGCCGTCAAGGAAATGCATTTCCTGCCGCGCGAGACGATCGAGGCGCGCTTCAATCTGCATGGCGACGAGGGCGTCGTCATCGAGGCGGCCGGCGCGATCTCCAAGGGCATGACAGGCATGGGTTTCGTTTACACGAACAAAGAGAGCATTTCTGTCGGCATGGGCTGTCTTGTTTCCGACTTTGCGGAGAATGAAGACACGCCAAACGGGCTGCTCGAAGCCTTCAAGGCGCATCCCTCGATCAAACCGCTGCTCGAAGGGTCGGAAGTGAAGGAATATGCGGCGCATCTCATTCCCGAAGGCGGATACAAAACCATTCCGCAGCTCTTCGGGGACGGGTGGGTCGTCGTTGGCGACGCGGCGCAGCTCAATAACGCCATTCACCGTGAGGGCTCGAATCTCGCCCTGACGTCCGGCCGGCTCGCGGGTGAGGCGATCTTTCAGGTGAAATCACGGCGCGAACCGATGACGAAACAGAATCTGGCGCTTTACAAGAAGCTGCTCGACGACAGCTTCGTCATGAAGGATCTGAAAAAATACAAGGATATGCCCGCGCTGCTGCACGCCAATTCGCAGAATTACTTTCTTGCCTATCCGTCGCTCGTGTCGAAGGCGATGGAAAATTTCCTGCGCGTCGACGGCACGCCGAAACTCGACAAGGAGAAGGCGACGGTGCGCTCTTTTGTCAAGGAACGTTCATGGACGGGCCTGTTCGGCGACGCGCTGCGTCTGGCGCGCGCCTGGCGCTGAATTTGCGTAAGCGGACACAGGAAGAAGCGACAGGAGAACTCTCATGTCCATAGCCGCGCGAGTTGAAGAGAAACTCTTTCAGAACCGCTATCTGGTCGACGCCGGAAAGCCGCACATCAGCATTCGTCCGCACGACAAGCCGTCAGCCAATCTTCTGGCGATGACGCGCATCTGTCCCGCCGGGTGCTATTCGGAAACGAGCAACGGACAAGTGGAAATCACGCCGGACGGTTGCCTCGAATGCGGCACATGTCGCGTTTTGTGCGAGTCGGCAGGCGATATTGTCTGGAATTATCCGCGCGGCGGATATGGCGTTCTGTTCAAATTCGGCTGACCGGTCGCCGCCCGGCTCCGGATGCGAGCGTCCGGAGCCTTTCAGGATGTGCGGCTGGCGTTGCGCTGGAAGAACAGGGCCTGACTTATCGTGGCCTTGACCGTGTCGACCTTGTAGGGTTTGCTGATCAGGAAGGCCGGCTCGGGCCTCTCGCCGGTCAGGAGACGCTCGGGAAAGGCCGTGATGAAAATCACCGGCGCATCGAAGCTTTCGAGCATTTCATTGACGGCGCTGAGGCCTGAACTGCCGTCCGCCAGCTGAATGTCGGCGAGGATGAGGCCCGGCTGCCTGTCCTTTGCAAGCGCAATCGCCTCCTTGTGTGTGCGCGCTATGCCGATCACGTGATGGCCGAGATCGCGAACAATAAACTCGATATCCTGCGCGATGAGCGCTTCATCCTCGATGATCAGAACATCGGTGGCGACGCGCTCCGCAATCTCGCGACCCGCTTCGTCGACCAGCGCCTCGACCTCCGGAACGGAGACCGACAGGATCGCCGCGACTTCTTCTAACGAAAATCCTTCGACGGTGCGCAGCAGAAAGGCCTGTCGGGATCGTGGGGTCAGCAAGCTGATGTTGCGCTGAACGGGGGGCAGTTCGTCGCCGGGCGGCTCCTCGACATTGAGCGCAATCGACGACCAAGACGCCATGAACAGATGGTAAAGTCCGACTTTGGGCGACATTTCCTTCGGAAAGGCGTCGATATCGGCGATGAGCGCCTCCAGCGTCGCGACCACATACGCGTCCCCGCTCTTCTGGGAGCCGCACAAGGCCCGGGCGAAACGCCGCAGGTAGGGAAGATGAGGGGCAATCTCTTTTGAAAGGCTCATATGACGTCCCGCGGTCTTTCAAGAACTCCCGACCCGGCGCGAATCTTATTGTTCGCCGACACAAAAATCCACTGCCCTCGAAAATGGGAACGATTCTCCGCGGCAAGGGTTGCTAATCAGGGGCATTGGCTGGATCCGGATCGTAAACCGCTAAGGTTGCGCTGAAAGGGAATGCGTTCTAGAGGTCGCTGATGAAGGAGAACAATAATCGCCAAACGCCGACCTCGCAGGAGCAGATGGATCCGCGCCGCGCAGAAGCGGATTTGACGATTGAGGAAAAGGCTTTTCTCGAGCCGCACATTCAGGAGGAGCTGGGTCGCGTTTTCCGTTCGTTCTGCGACGATCTGATCCACCAGCCCATTCCGGACAAATTCGTCGTGCTGCTCGCGCAGCTCGAAGCCAAACAGCGCGAAAAGAAATGAAAGACGCGACCTTCGGAGAACAGATGGTCGCGCAAATGCCGTATCTTCGCGCATTTGCGGTCTCTTTGTCCGGCTCCTACAGCGTCGCGGACGACCTCGTTCAGGACACGCTGATCAAGGCATGGTCACACGCCGATTCCTTCGCGCCCGGGACCAACTTCCGCGCCTGGCTGGTGACGATCCTGCGCAACACCTATTTCTCGCAATACCGGAAGCGCGCGCGCGAGGTGCAGGATAGCGACAATGTCCATGCGGAGCAGATTCCGGTCAAGGGCGGGCAGGAGTCCACCGTCACCATGCAGGATGTGCAAAAGGCGCTGAACAAACTTGCCCCCGAGCATCGCGAAATCCTGCTGATGATCGGCATCACCGAACTCTCCTACGAAGAGGCCGCGCAGGTCTGCGGCATCGCGGTCGGCACGGTCAAGAGCCGTCTGAACCGCGCCCGCGCCAAACTCGCCGAACATCTCGGATTGACCGGCTTCAATGAGGTCGCCGACGACCTGCTGACAAGCGCGCCGACCGCGCGCAAGGAGATCAAGACGCCCTGATTCACGATTTTCGGCGCAATTTTGCGCTGCAAAAATCGGTTTAATGGAACTTGTGCGAGGCTTCGCCGGTTGCATCATGAGGTTGTCGCCGCGCGCCGCGCCGGGACGTCGCAGAACGCAGGGCCAGCACTTTGCGGGAGGGGTCGCTTGGGACGGTCAGGCGTGACGAAAATCCGGGGCGCGCTTTCCTGGCCGCTCGCTTCTGTTCTCGCGATCGGAATTGGCGGAGCGGCGGCCGCAGAGGCCGAGAATTGCGTCATGGGACCGGGCGCAGCGGCCATCGCCCTCGCGGGCATGATCTTCGTTCTGCTCTTCACGCTTTATCGTCTCACCGCCTACCGTCGACGAATGCTGTACGCGCACAGTCGTCTCGCGGTTCTGACTCAGGATCTCAAGGCGGGGGAAATCACGAATTGGGTCGAGACGGGGATCGCCGATGTGGATGCGATCGCCGCCACTCTTCAGGATTTCGACAGGCGGCTGCGCGAAAAGCGGTCGAAACTCGCCCGGTTGAACGAGGAGCTCATCAAGCGGGAGCCGATCGCGGGATCGACCGGCTTCAACAATGAGCTTCGCGCCATCATCAATGCGATGCCGGTCGGCGTCCTGATCGCCGAGGCCCCGAGCGGCCGTATTCTCGAAGGCAATCGCGCAATCGAGTCGATCCTTCGACATCCGGTGATCTATTCAGACAACGCCGACGCCTACAGCCAGTGGATCGCGGCGCATGAAAATGGCGCCCCCGTGCAGCCGTCAGAATTTCCGCTCGCTCGCGCGCTGGCGGGGGAGGAGCATCCGACGCTCGAATGTCGGTATCGGCGCGGGGACGGGAGCTGGGGCTGGATCGACATCGTCGGGGCTCCGATCCGCAGCGACCGCAACGAGATTATCGGCGCGATCGCCGCCATCACGGATATCGACGGCATCAAGGCCGCGGAGGAACGCGGCCGAATGATGATTATGGAGCTTCACCATCGCGTCAACAACGCTTTGGCGATGATTCAGGGAATCGCCAATATCACATCTCGCTCCGCGACGAACCTCGATTGCTTCAGAAGCAATTTCTCCAACCGGATCCACTGCCTCAGCCGCATCTCGACGCTGCTCGTCTCGAAGTCGTGGACATGCACGCCGGTGCGGGAGCTCGTCGCAACGGTGTTCGCGTGCGAAAGCGTCGATTACGGCGACCGTATTTCGTTCTCGGGCGAAGACGTCGAACTGCGTTCCGAAGTCGCGCTGGCGCTTGGCATGGCGCTCCACGAACTTCTGTCGAACGCCGTCCGTTATGGCGCGCTTTCGACGGACAAAGGCAAGGTGACGGTCGATTGGCGCGTCGTGGATGGCGAGAAGCGGCATCTCGCGCTGACATGGACGGAGAACGGCGGCCCCAGCGTCGAAGCGCCGGATCGGGTCGGCGTCGGGCAAATCCTGATGAAAAACATTCTCGCGCGCCAGTTCGGCGGGGATGTTGAAATACACTTCGAGACCGAGGGCGTTCGCGCCGACATCACCGCGGAAATCTGAGCGGGCCTACTCGTCCTCCCGCGCCGCCTGCGGGGTCACGCGCAGCGCCGTCACGCGGTTGCGTATCTTGCGCATCACCTCGAAGCGAAAGCCATGATAGGTGAAGACCTGCCCGGCCTCCGGGATCGCGCCCGCTTCGTGAATCACGAGACCAGCGATCGTCGTCGCCTCCTCGTCTGGCAGGCTCCAGGCCATGACGCGATTGAGATCGCGCACCGGCACCGCGCCGTCGACGAGCACCGAGCCATCCGGCTGCGGCCGCACGCCTTGAACGGCGAGATCATGCTCGTCGCGAATGTCGCCGACGATCTCTTCGAGAATGTCCTCGAGCGTCACGAGGCCCATCACCTCACCATATTCGTCGACGACCAGCGCGAAATGCGTCTTGCGTTTGAGAAAGGCCTCGAGCTGATCCTCGAGCGTCGTCGCCTCCGGAACGAACCAGGGCGCATACATCACTTCGTCGATATCGATCTTGGCGGCGTCGCCCCCGGCCGCGTCGAGCGCGCGCAGCAGGTCCTTGGAGTGCAGCACCCCGACGAAATTGTCCGGCCGTTCGCGCCAGAGCGGCATGCGCGTGAAGGGAGAGGAGAGCACTTCGCGCACGATCTGCACGGGGGACAGATCCGCGTCGATCGTGCGCATCTTGGTGCGGTGGATCATGACGTCCGCTACATGCAGCACCTGAAGATCGAGCACGCCGCCGAAAATGTCGCGCGCGGAACGCTCGATATTGCCCTCTTCGTGCAGGATGTCGACCGCGCCTTTCAGCTCCTCGTAGGGCGACAACATCGTGCGGCCGTGGCCGAGCTCGACGCCGGCAAGCCGGAGCACCGACCGCACGATGAATTCCACCGCGCCCAGCACGGGGCCGAAGACCGAGACGAAGGGCATGATGAATTTCGCCACCCGCAGAGACATTTCGTCGGGGTGGTTGATGGCGAGCGTCTTCGGCAAAACCTCCGCGAAGACGAGCAGCAGCGCGGTCATGATGATCGTCGCGTAAACCGCGCCATTTTCGCCGGCGATGACAACCAGCACGCTCGTCGTGAAAGCGGAGCCGCCGATATTGACCAGCGTGCTGCCAAGGAGCAGCGCGGCGATCATGCGATTACGCTGACGAAGCAAACGATTGACGACGCCGGCGCGCTTGTCGCCCTCCTTTTCGAGCGTGTGCATGCGGGCGTGCGACGCCGCGGTGAGCGCCGTCTCCGATCCGGAGAAGAAGGCCGACAGGAAAACGCAAAGCGCCACGATGAGCACGGCGGTCCAGATATCGACCTGCGGCGCTCCGGATTCGATGCCATGCATGAGCGTTATGTCCGCGCGAGTTCGTCTTGCAGGAAACTTCTCACCGATTCGGCATCGACCGACTTTGCGATGAAGGCCTCGCCGACGCCGCGCATGAGGATGAAGGTGAGCGCGCCGCCCTCGACTTTCTTGTCCTGATACATGGCGTCGAGGATCGCCTGGGCGTCGCCGCTCCAGCCGGGAATGTCGGAGATTTTCGTCGGCAGGCCGACGCTCGCGAGATGGCGCTCCACCCGATCCGCGTCCTCCTGCGAGCACAGACCGAGGCGCGCCGAGAAGCGCGCGGCGCAGACCATGCCGATCGCCACACCCTCGCCATGCACGAGACGCTCGCTGTCGTAATGCGCGAGAAGCTCGAAGGCGTGGCCGAATGTGTGGCCCAGATTGAGCAGCGCGCGGTCGCCCTGCTCCGTCTCGTCGCGCGCGACGATCGTCGCCTTGGTTTCGCAGCTCACCGCAACGGCGCAGATCTGCTCGGGACGGCTGTGGAAGACGGCCTCGGCGTCCGCCTCCAGCCATTCGAAGAAGCGCTTGTCGCCGATGAGCCCGTATTTGACGACCTCGGCGTAGCCGGCGCGGAATTCGCGCATCGACAGCGTCCGCAGCACGTCGACATCGGCCAATACGAGCGAGGGCTGATGAAAGGCGCCGATCAGATTCTTGCCATACGGCGAGTTGATCCCGGTCTTGCCGCCGACGGAGGAATCGACCTGCGACAGAAGCGTCGTCGGAATCTGCACGAAGCGCGAACCGCGCCTCACGCTCGCCGCGACATAGCCTGCAAGATCGCCGACGACGCCGCCGCCGAAGGCGACGATGAGATCGCGCCTTTCGATCTTCGCCGCGAGGACCTCGTCGCAGACGCGGCCGAAGGTTGCGAGCGACTTCGATCCCTCGCCGGGCTTCACGACGATCGTCGCGTATCGAACGCCCGACTTCGCGAGGCTCTTCTCCAGCGTCGCAAGATGCAGCCGCGCGACATTTTCATCCGTGATGATCGCGCAAGCCGCGCCAGGCGCGATCCTGACGATGTGCTCGCCGGATTCCTCGAGCAAATTCGCGCCGATGATGATGTCATAGGAACGCCCGCCGAGCGCGACGCGCACGATCTCGCGATGCGTCGCGCCCTGATCGGCATGCGCGCGTTCCGGGTGCAAATGGGTCATGGCCTTGGCGAAATCCTTTTTCTTCGCGGCGCCGCGCGCGACGGCGATCCTGGGCAGTTCGGCGCACAGCGCGTTCATCGTTTCCTCGACCATGACGTCTTGCGGCGCGTCATGCGACTCTACGCGAATGTCGGCGAGTTCATAGATCGGCCGGCGCGCCTCCAGCAGGCGGCGCAGCGTCTCTTCGGGATCGTCTGTGTGCAGCAGCGGACGGTCGTTCTTGCGGCGGACGCGTTTCATCAGCGTCTTGAGATCGGCGTCGAGCCAGAGCGAGACTCCCCGCTCGGCGATGCGCTCGCGCGTGCGGGGGTCCATGAAGGCGCCGCCGCCCGTCGCAAGCACGATCTGGCCGCTGTTCAGGAGGCGCATGATGACCCGCCGTTCGCCGTCGCGGAAATAGCGCTCGCCATATTTTGCGAAAATCTCCGGGATCGACATGCCGGCCGCCGCCGCGACGATCTCGGCGTCGGCGTCCACGAAAGGCAGGCCGACGCGCGCGGCGAGGCGCTGTCCGATGGCGCTTTTCCCCGAGCCCATCATGCCCACGAGAACGATGGCGCGGCCGCCAAGACCGGCAAGGATGGCGGGAACACGCTCGTCCAGGACGCCGGGCGGAGGCGCCGGCGTTGCGCCGATGGGTAGAATCCGTGTCATGGCCCGCAATCTATACTGCGCCTGCGAGAAATTCAGCCCCTCTCGGCAAGGCCGAAGGCCCTCGACAAAAACCCGACCATGAAGGCCGGCAGGCGTGAATCGTCCAGAAACTCTCCGCCGGAAACCATATGGACGTCGGCAAGCTCCGGCCGGTCTTCGGCCGCCAGGAAGCGCCGCGCCCGCGCCGCAAGCGCAGAAGCGGACGCCGGCCAGTCGATGCGCTTCAGACAGGCGACGCGCTGGCGGTCGAAAACGATCGTCCAGCCCGGCGCCGCCACCCCCTCCCCGCCCGGCAGGCCCGTTTCCTCCGCGAGCTCGCGAATCAGGCTGCCGGTCAGATCGACAGCTCCCTCTTCCGTCACGTCGGAAGGGTCGGGCGTGCCGCCCGGGAAATAGAGCTGCCCGGCGCAGGAATGGTCCGCGCCCATTTCCCCCACGAGATAGGCGCCGTCACTGGAGCGCACCGCCGGCATGGAGAAGCAGTTGTAGACGCTTTCGTCGGGCCAGCCGAAATCGCGCCAGGCCAGGAAACGTGAGAACCGCGTCTCGAAGGCGTCGAGCAGCAGGGTTCTTGCGCCTTCCTGCGTCACGAGTTCCGCGCGGCAGGCGAGCAACACCGGGCCGTCGTAGAGTGAGGGGTTCTCGCGCCGGCGCTCGGCCCAATGTCGGTCGATGTCCGCCGCTCGCGCGCGGGCAAATTCCCAGTGATGCGTGACGAGGCGGCAATCGACCCTGTCGACATCGACGATGCGCAAGGCTTCGGTCACAGGCGCAGCGCTCCCTCGCCGACGCGCACGACCTGGCCGCCGATGGCGACGCCGGCGAGAGCGCCATTTTCGACCGTCATGCGCAAGGTGATGCGCGAGGGCCGGCCCATGGCGTAGCCCTGTTCGATGAACAGTTCGTGCTCTCCGTCGTCGGGCCGCTCGAATTCATGGGCGACGCCCGCGAAGGCGGCCGCGGCCGAGCCTGTCGCGGGGTCCTCGTCGATGCCCAGACCATGGGCGTACATGCGCGCATGGATCGCGCTGGCGGAGTCGACGGTATCATGCGTATAGAGGAAGGCGCCGATCGCCTCGCCCACGGCGTCCGCGAATGTCGGCCCCCGGCGCGCCCGGTCGAGCGCCTCGCGGGACTGGAGGGGAACGAAGAGGAAAGGGGCGCCGGCCGAATAGATCGTCGGGACATGCGCCCCGAAGCCGATCTCTCCCGGCGTCAGCGACAGGGCGGCGGCGAGAGCTTCGCGCGCCGGGCTCTCCCCGATTTTTCGCGGCGCGGCCGGCAGCGCCGTTTGCGCATAGGTCACGCCGTTGCGCCCGCGCAGCGCCTCGCAGCGCAATGCGCCGATTTCCTCCTCCAGAACGATGACGACGTCGCTTCGCGCGAGAATGTCGCCCGCCCGCGTCTCCGCGAGCAGCGCCGCCGCGCCGATCGTGGGATGGCCGGCGAAGGGCAGTTCCTTTTGCGGCGTGAAGATGCGCGCGCGGGCGCTGTTCACAGGATCTTGCGGCGACTGGAGAAACACCGTCTCGCTGAGGTTGAATTCACGGGCGATGGCCTGCATTTCGGTCGCCGTCAGCCCATCGGCGCCCTCGACGACGGCAAGCGGGTTGCCGCAAAAGCGACGGTCCGTGAAGACGTCGAGCAGGTGATAGGGGAGCTTGCGGGCCACGGGGTCGGGTCAGTCCTGCATCTGCAGGAGCGCGACGCTGTCGCGAAATTCGACGATCTCGACGATCAGGCCCTTCCGGAAGCGCGCGAAATCGGCAAGCTCGACCAGCCCGAGCCGGCCAGTGCCGCGATGCCGCCATTCCACCGTGCGTCGAACCGCCGCGCAGTCGCCGTCGACGACCACCTCCGGCATGGCGTGGCCGAGCTGCTCGAATTCGACGCCGATCGTGCGGATGATATTGGCGAGCGCCTCCATGCCGCGGTGCCGGCCGGCGTAGGAAATGCTCGCCCTGTCGCCGACGAATTCGCAGACGACGTCCGGCGCGCAGAATTCCCGGAACAGCGCGACGCTCGGTCCCCGTTCGGAGAAATTGCCCAATTCGATCATCCGCCGCGCGATCTCGTCGCGATCCAGTCCCGGGTCGCCCGGCGCCAGCATCTCCTCGAAATTCGGGATCAGGACATCCGGCGCGCGCGACGCGCAGTGATGATCGACGAATTCGCTCATCTGCGCGACGAGGCCGTTTCTCCAGCGCAGGAAATGCGCCATGTCCATCCGGAAAATCTGGCCGGTCGCGCGATGACGCCACTTGCCGAGCCAGCGCACGGCCGTGCGATCGCCCTCGACGAGCACGGAGAGGATTTCCGCATCGAGAGGTTCATAATCGATGTCGGTGCGACGCAGATTTTCGCGCAGCGCGTCGCGGCCGCGCCATTGGCCGGCCGGAAAGAGCCCCAGCTTGGTGCAATTGTAGGTGAGTTCGACGTTTTCGACGAAAAGCCTGACCATCGACGCGACGTCGCCGGCCATGCGCAAACGAATGATCTCATGGACGCGCCGACGCAATTCGGCTGCGGCGTTCTGGCCGCGACGCCCGCCCGGTCCGTGCATATAAAACTCTCGCCCGAAACGGGCGGCTCCCCCTCGTCGTCGGCGCCCCTCGCGCAGACGACGCCCCCGGACCCAGAGTCCGGAGGCGATTCTCGATTATTTTCAGCTATTATGCGTCAATTGCGGTCTTTGTCGACAAGCTTGTTCTTGCCGATCCAGGGCATCATGGCGCGCAGGCGCGCGCCGACTTCCTCGATCGGATGCGCATTGTTGCGCGCGCGCGTCGCCTTGAAGGAGGTCTGATTGACCTTGTTCTCGAGCATCCAGTCGCGGGTGAACTTGCCGGACTGGATGTCCTCGAGCACGCGCTTCATCTCGGCCTTGGTTTCCGGCGTGATGATGCGCGGGCCGGTGACATATTCGCCATATTCGGCCGTGTTCGACACTGAATAGTTCATGTTGGCGATGCCGCCTTCATAGATCAGGTCGACGATCAGCTTCACCTCGTGCAGGCACTCGAAATAGGCCATCTCCGGCGCATAGCCGGCTTCGACCAGCGTCTCGAAGCCATTGCGGATCAGCTCGACGAGGCCGCCGCAAAGCACGACCTGCTCGCCGAAGAGATCGGTCTCGCACTCCTCACGGAAGGTGGTCTCGATGATGCCCGCGCGGCCGCCGCCGATGGCAGAAGCGTAGGACAGAGCGATCTGCTTGGCGTTGCCGGAGGCGTCCTGATGCACAGCGACGAGGCACGGAACGCCGCCGCCCTTGAGATATTCGCCGCGCACCGTGTGGCCGGGGCCCTTGGGGGCGACCATCATCACATCGAGATCCTTGCGCGGCTCGATCAGGCTGAAATGGATGTTGAGGCCGTGAGCGAAGAGCAGCGCCGCGCCCTGCTTCAGATTCGGGGCGAGTTCGTTGGCGTAGATGTCGCCCTGCAGTTCGTCGGGCGTCAGCATCATCACGACGTCGGCCCATTTGGCCGCTTCCGGAACCGTCATCACCTTGAGGCCCGCGCCCTCGGCCTTGGCGGCGGAGGCGGAGCCCGGGCGCAGCGCCACGGCCACGTCGGAGACGCCGCTCTCCTTGAGGTTGAGGGCGTGGGCGAAGCCCTGGCTGCCGTAGCCGATGATGGCGACCTTCTTGCCCTTGATCAGATTGATGTCGGCGTCCCGATCGTAATAAACGCGCATTTCCTGTCGTTCCCTGATTGTCTGGTTTTTTGGCGGATGACGGGACCGCCGGCGTGACGTCATAAATTTGGCGCGCCCCTTCTACGCGTGGCGGCCGCCAAGGTCAAAGGCCGCCGGATGCGGCGGCCTTTGCGCAGAGCCAGAAAGATCAGTATTTCGCGACGACTGGCGCCGGCCCCGCGCCGCCGAAGCGCCAGTTGAGGCCGATGCGCGTCACATGCGTCGCGAAGCGGCCGGTAGAGAAGGCGCCCGCGAAGGGCGCGGGAGCGATCCCGGCTGCAGGGCCGCTCACGCCCGCAAAGCTCACATAGAGGTAATCGGCCCTGAGCGACAAATTGGGCGCGAGCGCATATTCCGTCCCCGAGCCCACCGTCCAGCCAACCTGCGAGCGTGCGCCGGCGCCGGTGAAGAGCGCCCCGGCCGCCTGCGTCCCCGAGGCGGTGATCTCGCCATAGGCCACGCCGCCCGTGACATAGCTCAGCGAATAGCCGCGCGCGAGGCCGAGCCGTGCGCGCGTGGTGCCGAACCATGTCATGGCGTTGGGCGTGTCGGTGAAGACATAGCCGTTCGGCCCGCCCACGGTCGTCGCCTGATGCCACGCCTGGACACCGCTCCACTGCGCGTCGGTCTCGACGCCCACGACAAACCGATCGGCGAACTGATAGGCGTATCCGGCCTGTCCGCCGGCGACCGCGCCGCCGGTGCGGTTGGAGACGCTGGTCGAGAAGGCGAGGCCCGGCTGCGCGAAGCCGGTGACGCCGTCCACGACGCCGCCGCCATAGCCGCCATTCACGCCGACGTAAAAACCCGTCCAATCGAGCTCCGGCTTCTGGAACAGAATGTCGAACAGGCTACCCTGCGGCATGGACGGCGCGAGATCGCCGAGGCCCCCAAAACGGTAATTCATGCCGCCGCGGACCATGTGCGCCTCGACGAGACCGGTCGAGAAAGAGCCGACGAGCGGAGGAAGCGGCGGCGGAGTCAGACCGACGGCCGGCCCGGAGACTCCCGGCAATTGCAGATAGAGATATTCGGCCCGGGCCGACAGGCGGGGCGAGAGAGCGAAGTCGAGGCCGGCGCCCGCCGCCCAGCCGACATTGGTCTCGCGCGCGCCGCCGACGCTGACGAGGCCCGCCGCGAGCGCCTGCGCGCCGCGCGCCTCCACCTGGCCATAGGCGACGCCGCCCGTGAGATAGGGAAGCATCCGGCCAAAGGAGTAACCGACGCGGCCGCGCGTCGTGCCGAACCAGTCGAGACTGTGGCTCGTGTCGGCATTGGTGAGTAGCAGGGGATTGGAGGCGATGGTCGTCGCCTGATGGGACGACCGGATATCGCTCCATTGCATGTCGGTCTCGACGCCGAGCACGACGCCGTTTTCGAACTGGTAGTCGTAGCCGATCTGGCCGCCGACGAACCAGCCGCTCGCCTGATCAAAGGTCCGCGTCGCCGTCCCGCCGAGCCCCGGAGCGGCGAGCGCCACGCGCGCTTCGGACACCGCGCCGCCGAAGCCGCGGTTGAAGCCCAGATGAAAGCCCGTCCAGGAAAAGACCGGCGGCGGCGCCGGGGGCGGGCTCTTTTGCGCGGGAAGGTCGGCCGCCTGCGCGGAAAGAGCGATCGTCGGGAGAGCCGCGAACGACAGGAAAAGCTTCTTCAACATCCGGGACGCTCCTTGGCCGGGCCGCTTCGGCTTCGACCGGCCGCCTTCCATCAAAGAAGGACGACGGCAAAGAAAGCGTCAACGCACACGAGCGGGGCGAGCGCAGCCTACGCCCTTTTTGCGTGCGCCTGTGTCATTTGAGCAACTAAAACGGCTATTGTTTACAGTCAGATCGGGTCCGGTCCGCGCGAAATCGCGGCGACGCCCGTCCGCGAGACCTCGACGAGGCCGATGGGGCGCATCAGATCGACGAATTCGTCGATCTTCTCGGGTTTGCCGGTCAGCTCGAAGATGAAGCTCTCCGTCGTTGCGTCGACGACGCGCGCGCGGAAGGCTTCGGCAAGCTGAAGCGCGTCGTTACGATTGTCCCCGCGGCCGCGCACCTTCACCATGGCGAGCTCGCGCTCGAGCGAGCGCTTGGACGCAGTGAGGTCCGTCACCTGTTTCACCGGCACGAGACGCTCGAGCTGATGGTGGATCTGGTCGATCGTCTCCGGCGCGCCGGACGTCACTATGGTGATGCGCGAATGGTGCTCCGCATGCGCCACCTCGGCGACGGTGAGGCTCTCGATATTGTAGCCGCGGCCCGAGAACAGGCCGACGACGCGCGCGAGGACGCCCGGCTCATTGTCGACGAGAACCGAAAGCGTATGCGACTCGATCTTCGCGTTCGGCGTGGCCGCCGAATAGGGAGAAGGCGGGGAGGCTGGAGCGTTCATTTCAATCCTTGAAGCAGGTCGACGACGGGCGGAAGCGAAGCTGCAGCGCCTGCCGCTTCGCTTCAAGCCTTAAACGAGCATCTTGCCCTTCTCGTCGATGATGGCGCCGATGTCGACGCCCGCGTCGTCCGAAAGGTCGGCAAGCAGCATGTCGTTATGCGCCTTGCCCGAGGGGATCATCGGGAAGCAGTTCTCGACCTTGTCGACGACGCAATCGAAGAGCACCGGCCCGTCGTAATCGATCATCTCCTGGATCGCCGCGTCGAGATCCTTCGGATCGGAGCAGCGGATTCCCTTCGCCCCGAAAGCTTCCGCAAGCTTCACGAAATCGGGCAGCGCCTCGGAATAGCTGTGGGAATAGCGTCCGCCATGCAGCAGCTCCTGCCACTGGCGCACCATGCCCATGTATTCGTTGTTGAGGATGAAGACCTTGACCGGCAGGCGGAACTGGATCGCGGTCGAAAGCTCCTGAATGCACATCAGGATCGACGCCTCGCCCGCAATGTCGATGACGAGCGAGTTGGGATGCGCGAGCTGCGCGCCGATCGCCGCCGGCAGGCCATAGCCCATGGTGCCGAGGCCGCCGGAGGTCATCCAGCGGTTGGGCTCGTCGAAATGATAATGCTGCGCGGCCCACATCTGGTGCTGGCCGACTTCGGTCGTGACATAGGGGTCGCGATCCTTCGTCAGCGCATAAAGGCGCTGCACGGCGTATTGCGGCTTGATCGTGGTGTCGGAGTTTCGGAAGGCGAGCGACTTCTTCGCGCGCCATTCGTCAATCTGCGCCCACCAGTGATCCAGCGGCTGCTTGTCTGCGTGCATCGCCTCCGCGCGCCAGGTGCGCACCAGCGCCTCCAGCACATGGCCGCAATCGCCGACGATGGCGAGATCGACCTTGACGTTCTTGTTGATCGAGGAACGATCGATGTCGATATGGATCTTCTTCGAGCCCGGCGAGAAGGCGTCGAGGCGCCCCGTGATGCGGTCGTCGAAACGCGCGCCGACCGCGATCATCAGGTCGCAGTCGTGCATCGCATTATTGGCCTCGTAGGTGCCGTGCATGCCGAGCATGCCGAGCCAGTTGGCGCCCGAGGCCGGATAGGCGCCGAGCCCCATCAGCGTCGAGGTGATAGGGAAGCCCGTCAGGCTCACCAGTTCGCGCAGCAGCGTCGAGGCCGCCGGGCCGGAATTGATGACGCCGCCGCCCGTATAGAAGATCGGGCGTTTTGCCGCCGCCATCATCCGCACGGCCGCGCGGATCGACTCCATGTCGGCGTCGAGCCGCGGCTGATAGGTCTTGTGCGCCGCGCCGCGCGGGGGCGCATAGACCCCGCGCGCGAACTGCACGTCCTTCGGAATGTCGATCACGACCGGGCCGGGGCGGCCGGACGAGGCCACATAGAACGCCTCGTGCAGCACGCGCGGCAGGTCACTGATGCTCTTCACCAGATAATTGTGCTTGGTGCAGTGGCGGGTGATGCCGACCGTGTCGCATTCCTGGAAGGCGTCGGAGCCGATGAGATGCGTGGGCACCTGCCCGGTGATGCAGACGAGCGGGATCGAATCCATCAGCGCGTCGGTGAGGCCGGTGACGGTGTTGGTGGCGCCGGGGCCGGAGGTCACCAGCAGCACGCCCACCTTGCCCGACGAGCGCGCATAGCCTTCGGCCGCATGGGCGGCGCCCTGCTCGTGGCGCACGAGAATGTGCTGCACCTTCTCCTGATGGAAAAGGACATCATAGATCGGAAGGACGGCGCCGCCGGGATAGCCGAAAATAATTTCCACGCCCTGATCCTTCAGGGCCTCGACCACCATCTCGGCGCCGGTCATTTCCTTCGACATTTTTCCGTTCCGTTTGCTCTTCGTGCGGCGGGCAACAAAAAAGGCCCACACGGGGCCTTGGGTCAAGCGCCATCGGCGGACAGCGGGCGCTAGCCCCGCTCCGTCTCCGGCGCTCTGCGTACTACGAGAAGACCGCGCATTCTGCGTCCCGCTTTTTTCGGATGCGTCGACGTTAAGGGACGCGCGGCGGAGAATCAAGCGGCGATTACGCTTCTCCAGCGAAGGGAGGGCGACGGCTCCCGCGCGCGGACAGGGCGCGGGTCACGCGCCGTCGGCGCCGGCGTCAAGGATCCAGTTCCTCCCGCAAAAGGAGACGTAAAGGCGCTCCTGCCCCAGCGCCTGCCCGAGTTCGGACGCGAGTTCGTTCAGCATCGCCTCTATGTCGGCGTCCGGCAGATGGCCGAGATAGGCGTGCACGGCTTCGCCGTCGAAGATCGCCACCGGCTCGCGGTCGGAGCCCGCCGTCCCGTCCTCTTTCGGCCAGGCGTAGGTCACCTCGCCGCGCGTAAACATGCCCGAGAGCGCCGGAAGCCCCTGCTCCACCCGCCTGCGCATCCAGGCGCGAGCGGTGCGCACCGCTTCCGAAACGTCATAGACCCGCCCCTCCGGGTCCCAGCCCTCCCGCAGCCCGACGGTGATGCGGAAATCGCGGCGGGGGCCGAGCGAGTTGGGGACGATGCGGTAAGCCGTTTCGCTCATGGCGCCCCTATTCGAGGATTGCGGCGAGCTTCGCTAACGCCTCGGCGACGATGTCGTCGGGGGCGCTTTCCAGTTTTTTGGCGCGCCGCGCGGAAAGGTCCAGTGCGCGGGGCTGATCGCATCGGATGACGCCGGTGGTTTGCGTGCCGACGCCCGTGAGCGAAACAGCAAAGCCGGCCGTCCGGGCGAAAGCGCCGCCGCCCGCGATCGGTAAAACGATCGGGGTTTTCGTCAGCCGGTTGAAAGCGCTCGCGGAAACGATTAGCACGGGCCGCGCGCCCTTCTGCTCATGGCCCGAGGTCGGATCGAGCGAGACGAGATAGATGTCGCCGCGGTCCATTCAGATCAGCTCGCCGCCCTGCGGCTTGTCGTCGAGCCAGACGCGGTCTTCTTCGGACGGCTCCGCCGCGGCGTCGCATTGTGCGAGAAGTTCCTCGAGCTTGTAGCGGGGCTTCGTCGTGGGGGCGATAACGAGCTTGCCGTCCTCGACGGAGACGCCGACCGTCGCGCCGGCCTTTAGATCGAGAAGGTCGAGGATTGCGGGCGGGACGGCGAGCATGACGGAGCCGCCGACTTTGTGGAGAGAGGTTGTGTGCATGGCGACTTCCTTATAGATTATATTTTAGTATAATCTGGAATCCTGACTTTTGCAATGTTGTCTGCCGGGCATTCACGGGGCGTGGGAGTTTTGCCCAGAGGAAAGCTATTCCGCCAAAGAAATACGACGCCTCACGCAACACGCGTGGCGGGCCTCCGCCTGCCGCTCACAGAGGCGCTGATCGAAGCCCGCCTGCGAGTTCCTCGATCAAGAGCCACAAGAAAGAAGGCACGCTGATGGAAATTGCGTTTCCTCCGCCGCAGGTGCTGGCGGCGGAGTGGAGTGGCAGGAGCACGCCATAGGCGTTATTTCACTAAATTACCTATAGTTTTGCCTACCAGCTCAACAAACCCCGTTATATCTGCCGTTTCTGCTTCAGAAATTGACGTCTTTACGTTCGTAATTGGCTGCATATCCGACTCGTGCACAATTGCATTTCGTCGACTCACGATTAATTTAAGCTTAGTACGAACCGCGTCTGGGTCATGGCCCATAGCATTAGCGATCTTCGTCCATTTGTGCTTTTCATCCCAAATTAGAGAAAGACCCTCCCCTATTTTGTCCGGATCTTGAAACGACAAATAACTCAACTTTCTAGCAATCTCCTGCTCAAATAGAACCTCCTTCGGTGGCGTCGTTGCACCGACCAACGAAGAGTGAAATTTTATTGTGATAGTTTCCGAGTGAAATCGAGCTGTGATTGGTCGTTTCCCGAGATAGGCCTCAAGCATTCCAATTCGTATTAAATCGTGCATCAGCTTGTCGAATGCACTAACGGTATAGACAATCTGAAACCTAAGCAGGTCATCAAAAGAAATCGGTGCTTTTACGTTTTCCGAAAGAAAAGCATGCAGGCCTGACAACCCACGAGCGTCCGTGATGCTATTTTCAAAAACCTTAACCGCGCTATGCATGGCTCATATATTTAGTTATATTAGCACAAATTTCCTCAAATTGTTCGTAGAACTTATTTCTCTTGATAATGAATTCAGATAGAACTTTTCCAGTTTCATTTATTTCATCGTCGGAAAGCTCAAAGACAGGAACGCCAACATTGTGGGACTTCGGGAGTAGCCCCTGGAAATCAGGGATCTCCCCAAGACAATACTCTGCCGATTTCAACTGACCATATTCTGCATCCGCAAGGGTCATCCCTTCGCGCATAATTGCCGGGACAAACTGCTCTGCGACCTGAGCCTTAATTTCAAGTATGTTATCGCGATACGGGCGGGCAGCCTTACCGTTACGAATATTGAATCGTTGAATTAACGTTCCTATGAATTTAGGTGTTTCCCCGGACAACGGATACGCGGCATCTGCGAACAAAGAGATAGCGTCACGCTTCCACCGCATCCAACGAGGTATAACGTTCTTAAGAGTCCCGAGCGCCATTATCGAGAAAGGATCAGGATTTGTCGGGATCAGGAAAGCATTCGATATTAGGAATAAATTTTGATTAATAGCGCTCAGGCTCGGATTTAAATCAATTATAGTATAATCGATGTTATAATGCGCTTCTGTAAGGCGCAGCAATTCAGCGAATGCGCCCGGCAAATTCTGCAACGTAGCGATAGCATTATTAGAGGTCTGCGCCAGGGTAAGCGCAGCGTCATATTCAGACAGATTGGCATGCCCAGCCAGTAAATATAATGTAGGTGCTCTCGATGGGCTTGAGCATGTCACAGCAGCGATTGGGGTGGGCTTGCCCTCAAAGGCTGCAGCGACTCCGTCCTTGATATTTTGTTTTTTAGTCTCATCCTCCAAATAATATTTTTCGAATTCATCAGACAAAATCAAACTTGTCAAATTACATTGAGGGTCAGCGTCAACAAGAAGCACTCGGCTTCCTTTCTTAGACAGCATCCAGCCTATGTTATAGGCAGTTGTAGTCTTGCTGACACCGCCCTTGTGATTAAAAATCACCAACCTTTTTGACATTTTAGAACCCTAAGACAGTTAAATACCATTGCGCATCACAGAGATACGGTGATTACACCAACCGACTCTGCGCCTTCGCCGCCGCAATAAAGCTCGCAAAGAGCGGGTGCGGTTCAAATGGCCGCGACTTCAGCTCGGGGTGATATTGCACGCCGATGAACCAGGGGTGGTCGGGGATTTCGACCGTCTCGGGCAGCAGGCCGTCGGGGGACGTGCCCGCAAACAGCAGCCCCTTTTCCTCCAGTCGCTCGCGATAGGCGAAATTCACCTCGTAGCGATGGCGGTGGCGCTCGGATATTTCCGTCGCGCCGTAAATCTGCGCGATACGCGAGCCGGGCTTGAGCAGCGCCGGATAGGCGCCGAGGCGCATGGTGCCGCCTAAACCCTCGCCGACGCCGCGCTTTTCGAGCTCGTTGCCCTTGAGCCATTCGGTCATCAGGCCCACGACCGGCTCCTCGCAGGGGCCGAATTCGGTGGAGTTGGCCTTTTCGATGCCCGCCAGCGCCCGCGCCGCCTCGATCACCGCCATCTGCATGCCGAAGCAGATGCCGAAATAGGGCACGCCCCGCTCGCGCGCGAATCGGGCCGCGAGAATCTTGCCCTCCGCGCCGCGCTGGCCGAAGCCGCCCGGCACCATGATGCCGTGCACATGCTCCAGATGCGCGGCCGGATCGGCGCTTTCGAATATCTCCGATTCGATCCAGTCGAGATTGACCTTCACGCGATTGGCGAGGCCGCCATGGGCGAGCGCCTCTATGAGGCTCTTATAGGCGTCCTTCATCTCGGTGTATTTGCCCACCACCGCGATGGTGACCTCGCCCTCGGGATTCATGATCCGCTGCGTGACCGCGTTCCAGCGGCTCATGTCGGGCTTGGGCGCCGGCTCGATGCCGAAGGCCGCGAGCACCTGCGCGTCCAGCCCCGCCGCATGATAGGCGCGCGGCACGTCGTAGATGTTGGCCGCGTCGCGCGCCTCGATGACCGCCTGCTCGCGCACGTTGCAGAACAGGCCGAGCTTGCGGCGCTCCTCGCGCGGTATCTCGCGATCGGTGCGGCAGAGCAGAATGTCCGGCTGGATGCCGATGGAGCGCAGCTCCTTCACCGAATGCTGCGTCGGCTTGGTCTTGAGCTCGCCCGCGCTGGGGATGAAGGGCAGCAGCGTGAGATGGATATAGATGCAGTGATGCGGCGGCAGATCGTTCTTGAGCTGGCGGATCGCCTCGAAGAAGGGCAGGCCCTCGATGTCGCCCACCGTGCCGCCGATCTCGATCAGCGCGAAATCGACGTTCTCATTGCCTTCCAGCACGAACTCCTTGATGGCGTTGGTGACGTGCGGAATGACCTGGATCGTCGCGCCGAGATAATCGCCGCGCCGCTCCTTGTTGATGATGTCCTGATAGATGCGGCCGGTCGTGACATTGTCCTGCCGCGACGCCGGGCGGCCGGTGAAGCGCTCGTAATGGCCGAGATCGAGATCCGTCTCGGCGCCGTCGTCGGTGACGAAGACTTCGCCGTGCTGATAGGGGCTCATCGTCCCCGGATCGATGTTGAGATAGGGATCGAGCTTGCGAAGCCGGACCGTGTAGCCGCGCGCCTGCAGGAGCGCGCCGAGAACCGCCGACGCGAGACCCTTGCCAAGTGAGGAGACCACGCCGCCGGTGATGAAGATGTAGCGCGCCATGGGGCTTAACGCCTAACGCCTTTCGCTGGATTTGGGTAGCACATAATTGGGCCGGGGAAGGGTTCTTCCCCAGCCGATTTCTTTTTCGAGGGAGCTGAGAAGCCCGCGCTTACTGCGTGGGCGACTTCCAGATCGTCGGCGCGGCCGGCTTCGTCTCGGCAGGCTTGACCTCCGGCGCAGGCGCCGCCGGGGCGACGGGGGCCGCCTCGGTCTTCGGGGCCTCGGCCTTGGGGGCGTCGACTGCCGGAGCCTCTGATTTCGGGGCCTCGCCTGCGGGCGCTTCGGTCTTCGGGGATTCCCACTTCGGCGCTTCAGACTTCGGAGCTTCGGTCTTGGGCGCCTCTACCTTCGGGGCCTCGGCCGGAGCGGCGGCCTCGGGCGCCTTCGGGGGCTCCTGCGACGGACGCAGGGCCGGCTTTTCGGCGGCAGGCGCGGCCGGAGCCGGAGCGGCGGGGGGCGCCGGGGCCGGCTCGGCGGGCGCAGTCTGCTGGCGCTTCTGCTGTGCGCGCTGCAGCTGCTCGAAGATGCTGTCCTTGCCGGCTTCCGGAACGGGCGCGGCTTCGCCGGGCTTGGCGCCCTTGTCTTCCGGCTTGAGCTCCTTGAACTTGATCGAGTCCTGATCGATCGCCTTGGTCCAGTCGTCGCCGCCGGCGGCGCGACGCTCCCAGGCCGGCAGGACCGTCAGCGCGATGCTCGTGATGAAGAAGATCGTCGCGAGGATGCCGGTCGCGCGGGTCAGCGCATTGGCCTGGCCGCGGCCGGTGAAGACGCCGCTTCCGCCCATGCCGAGCGCGCCGCCCTCGGACTTTTGATAAAGGACGAGAATGACGAGCGCCGTCACCACCATCAGGTGGATCGCGATGATGACCTGCTGCATTTTAACCCTTCTCCCTGCGGAGCCGACCGCAAGACGCGGCGCTCGACGCCATATTCCGCCGCGCTTCTACACCAACAGGCGGGCGCGAGCAAAGCCCGCCGGGACATGACGAGGGCAAAAAAAAATCGCGGACCGGGCGGCCCGCGATCTCTTCCGGCCGATTCGCCCGGCTCAATACATGTTGCCGTCCTGGCCCTTCCACTTGCTGCCTTCCTGGTCGAAGCGGGTCTCGTCCTTGAATTCGATGACCTTGCCCGGTTCGATATACTGCTTTTCCTTCACCATCTTGTTCTGGATCGTAGTGGAGAAATAGGTGCTGGCGGAGCAGCCTTCCTTCACCTTGCCGGCGTCGTCCGGCTTGCATTCGAGATTCGCGCCCTTCGGGAACTTCACGCTGGCGGTGAAATAGAATTCATAGCCGGCGTGGCCGGCGCCCTCGACGTCGAGCGGCCAGAAGCGCGTGATGTCGAACTTCTCGATCACAGCGTCCTTGTCGAATTTCGTCTTCACGAGATTTTCGAAGACCTTGCGGGCGTCCTCCGGCTTGGGCTCGCAGTTGATGAGGCAGAACGCCTTGGCGGGAACGGTTGCGGCCAGCGCGCCGGCGAGCGCCAGCCCCGCGATCTTCAAGCTTTTCATCTGTTGCGTCTCCCTGGTTCCGCCCAAACGGCTGTCGCGGCGACGCTGCTCGTTCATTGGCGCGTCGAACCCCGAAGCCGTGGTTCCTTGACCTATTTCAAGCTGCACGCCTTCACTCGCGCCGGCAAGGGCGCCCGCGCGCGCGAATTGTCGCACAGCGCCGCCTCGCCGCGCGGTGTTGCGTCGCGCCATCCGGCGCTCTATTGACGGCGCGGGTTTCTCCAACTTCGAAGAGGGTTTCATGTCCGCCTACAAGCTCCTGCTCCTGCCCGGCGACGGCATCGGTCCGGAAATTGCCGCCGAGGCCGAGAAGGTTCTGGCCTTCCTCGGTCAGGCGGGGGTTGCGAGCTTCGAGATCGAACGCGGCCTTGTCGGCGGCGCGGCCTATGACGCCCATGGCGTCGCCATCAGCGAGGGCCACATGGCGCTGGCGAAGGCGGCCGACGCCGTGCTCCTCGCCGCCGTCGGCGGTCCGAAATGGGACGGCGTGCCCTACGACGTGCGCCCGGAAGCCGGCCTGCTGCGCCTGCGCAAGGATCTCGGCCTCTTCGCCAATCTGCGTCCCGCGATCTGCTATCCGGCGCTCGCCGACGCCTCCTCGCTCAAGCGCGAGCTCGTCGACGGCCTCGACATCATGATCGTGCGCGAGCTCACGGGCGGCGTCTATTTCGGCGAGCCGAAAGAGATCGTCACGCTGGAGAACGGCGAGAAGCGCGCCGTCGACACGCAGGTTTACACGACCCACGAGATCGAGCGCATCGGCCGCGTCGCTTTCGAACTCGCGCGCAAGCGCCGCAACAAGGTGACGTCCTCCGAGAAGGCGAACGTCATGAAGTCAGGCTATCTGTGGCGCGAGGTGATCACGGCGCTGCACAAGCGCGAATATGCGGACGTGCAGCTCGAGCATATGCTCGCCGACGCGCTCGGCATGCAGCTCGTGCGCTGGCCCAAGCAGTTCGACGTGATCGTCACCGACAATCTCTTCGGCGACATGCTCTCCGACGAAGCCGCCATGCTCACCGGCTCGCTCGGCATGCTGCCTTCGGCTTCGCTCGGAGCGGCCGACACGAATGGCAAGCGCCACGCCATGTACGAGCCCTGCCACGGCTCCGCGCCGGACATCGCCGGGAAGGGCGTTGCGAACCCCATCGCCATGATCGGCTCGCTCGGCATGGCGCTGCGATATTCCTTCGATAATGCGAAGGCGGCGGACGCGATCGATACGGCCATCGCCGCCGTGCTCGCCAAGGGCCTGCGCACCGTCGACATCAAGGGCGACGCGCCGTCCTCCATCTCGACGAGCCAGATGGGCGACGCCATCGTCGCCGAACTGAAGAACACGCTGGGCTAGTGAAAAATCCCGGCGCGTCGCCACTCGGGCGGCGCGCCGCGATCAGAACGACATTTCAGGCGAAGCTCGCCGCAAGATCAGCGAGCGCCTTCTCGACCTTTGGGCCAAGCGCCTTCTCGCGCCCGCCGAAGAGATTTTTCGCTTTGTCGGCATAGCTGTTGCGGCCGGACAAGGCGCAGTCGACGACGGTCGCCGCGCCTTCCGGCCTCAGCGCAAAGGTGACGAAACTCTCTGATTTCGCGGGCCTCCCGGAGTCGAGCCGCAGCACGAGCAGCTCATCCGGCCGGCTCTCGACAATCGTCACTTCTCCCTCGCCGGCCCAGGCCGACAAGACATCCGCTTCATTGATCCGCCTGAAAATCCGTCTAGCGTCCGCGCCGATTTTCGCCGAGCGCCGCACGACATAGCGGTCCTGCTGCAAAACCAAGGCGGCGGCGAGAATCGCCATGCCGAAATAGAGGAGAACGAGACCCACGCCCCACATGCGGCAATCTCCTTCTGTCTCCTCATATTATAGAGCAGGATCGCGGGAATCGAGATCCCCGCGATCCTCAATGTCTGTCATGCGCCGCTTTCGCGACGCGGCGGGAGGGCGCGCGCAGCGTGCGGCCCGCGCCCTGCTTCAGCGCCGGCCCTTTTTCCCCGACGATTCGCCGAACTCCGCCCGGCAGCCCGGGCTCAGGGAGCGCATGTTTGCGCGCAGGCATTTTTCGACCGCGATCGCGTCCGGCACCTGCGCCTCACAGAAACGATAGGCGTCGTTCTCGCACGCCGCGCGTTGCTCGGCGGTTCCTTGAGCCATTGCGGGCGCAGCCGCGAAGAACGCCAGCAGAGCCGAGAGCCGGAAAAAGATGCGCATTCACACGTCCCTTCTAGGTTTGCGTTGATCAGAGACTTTTCCTGATCCGTGTCTTTCCCTGCGACCTGGGGAGCGGGTCGCGGACCGGCGCGATCATACGCGACCTGAGCGCGCGGACAATCCGATTTTGGCGCAATCCACGCAACTAACCTTGAACGCGAGCGTGTTCCGCTATGCGCCAGTACGCGCAAATTTTCCCCGAAAGGATGGTTTTCCCGACAAAAACAGTCGCTTCGCGAACATCAGCCGGCAGAAAGACGGTGCGCCGCCTCGCTTTGCCGCATCCGCCTTCCCGCGTTGAACGCCCGTTCAGTCTGTGATTGGCGACGATCTGACGCCGTCGCACGCCCCGCTCGAGTGTTCGTCAACTGACACGCCGCCTGAAAGCAGCGCGACGAATGTCGACCACTTCCGAATTGCGCGGCAACGCGAAAACAGCTTAATTCCGCGCCGCAGTTGCGATTTTTCCTCCAAGAAAACGAGAATGCGCATGAAGGGCGCCGACCTGCGTCTCTTTATCGAGCAGACGCCCATCGCGGCCGCAATGTTCGACCGGGAAATGCGCTATCTCGCCATGAGTCCGCGCTGGCTGTCGGAATATCCTGTCGACGGTCCGATGTTGGGCCTTTCGCATTATGAGCTGTTCCCGGAAATACCCGAAAGATGGAAGGAGGCGCATCGGCGCGGCCTTGCCGGCGAGACGCTGAGCGCGGCGGAGGATTGTTTCGTTCGCGCTGACGGCGGCGTCGTCTGGATGAGCTGGCAATTGCGTCCATGGTTCGAGGCCGATGGGACGATCGGGGGAATCGTCATTTTCGCGGAGGACGTCACGCCGCGAAAAAGGGCCGAGGAAGCCCTGCGTCTGAGCGAGGAGCGGCACCGTTACGCGATGCAGGCGACGCGGGAAGGCCTGTGGGACTGGAACATAAAGACCGGCGAGGCCTTCATCAGCCCATATTACTGCGCGATGCTCGGCTATGAAGAATCCGACTTCGCCCCGGATGTTGTCCGTCACTGGATAGAACTTCTCCATCCTGACGATCGGGATGCCACGCTGGCGCGCGTTGACGAATGGTTGTCCGAATCCGGCGCCTATTCCTGCGAATTCAGGCTCCGGACCAAGGACGGCAAATATCGCTGGATATTGAGCCGGGGCAAGGTCGTCGAACGGGACGAAGCGGGCGCGCCATCGCGCGCTGTCGGCGCGCATGTCGACATCACGGAACGCAAGCAGGCCGAAGCCGCCCTTATAGAAAGCGAACATCGCTTCCAGCAAATCGCGGATCATACGCCGGCGCTGATATGGATGTCGGGCGCGGAAAAGGGTTGCACATATTTCAACAGGACCTGGCTGAATTTTACCGGCCGCGCGCTCGAACAGCAATTGGGCGACGGCTGGACGGCGTGCGTTCACCCGAACGATCTAGACCGTTGTCTCGAAACCTACGGGTCGGCTTTCGACGCGCGCAAACCCTTCGAGATGGAATATCGATTGCGTCGCCACGATGGGGAATATCGCTGGGTTCTCGACGTCGGCGTTCCCCGCTTTACGCCGGAGGGGGAATTTCTCGGCTACATCGGTTCGGGCGTCGACGTGACGGAACGCAGGAATGCGGAAGAGGCGCTGCGCAAGCGCGAGGAAAGGCTGAGCCTCGCCCAGTCGTCGGCGCATATCGGAATTTGGGATTGGGATCTCGGCGCGAACGAAACATTCCTCAATAATGAATATTACGACCTCTATGGCCTGCCGCGAGGCGCGTCTCTCACATATGACGATTTCCTGTCACGAGTTCACCCGGAGGATCGCCAGCGTGTCGACTCGGAAATGCAGACCGCCCTGTCGGGCGGCGGACGCCTCGACTTCCAGTGCCGGATCGTACGTGCAGACGATTGCGAGACGCGCTGGATTGCGTCGAAAGGCATTGTGTTTTTCAACGCCGACGGCCATCCATTTCGCGCCATGGGCGCCGTTTACGACATTACGGAATTGAAAAAGATCGAGGAGGAGCTTCTCAGCGTCGACCGTCGCAAGGACGAATTTCTGGCGACGCTCGCCCATGAATTACGAAATCCTTTGGGCGCAATCAGCAATTCCGTCAATCTGCTGAACATCCTGACGTCCGAAACATCGTCCGCTGAAGAGAAGAAGCGCGCGTCGCTTGCAAGGATCAAGCGGCAGGTCAATCATCTCAAACGCATCGTCGACGATCTTCTCGAGATCACGCGCATCAAGCATGGCAAGATCGAACTGAAAAAAGAGCGCGTCGAACTGGGTGAAATCCTGTCGCAGGCGGTCGATCTTTGTCAGCCGCTCGTTCAGGAGAAAGGTCACCAACTGACCATCGAACTTCCGTCGCGGCCCCTGGAGGTCGACGGCGACCCTGTGCGTCTCGTGCAGATTTTCGGCAATCTTCTTAACAACGCGGTCAAATTCACGGATGCTGGCGGGCGTATCGACATCGCTGCGGCCCATGGCGAGAAGGAAGCAATCGTCCGCGTGCGCGACACTGGCGCCGGGCTGCCGCCCGAAACGCTCGGTTCGATTTTCGACATGTTCGCGCAGGTCAAAACCGGATCGCGCATTGCGTCGGGCGGCATCGGCGTGGGACTCGCGCTCTCCCGGGGCCTTATACTTTTGCATGGCGGGCGCATCGACGCGCACAGCGATGGGCCGGGACATGGCAGCGAATTTGTCGTCCGCCTTCCCCTGGCGAAGTGATAACATTATGTCGAACGCCCGATGGCGCATCCAATCCCGATTGACATTATGCGTGACTCGAATATGTTCGAAACATGGCGACGAGAGGGGCATTATCGTGGAGCGTGCGCCGCATGTTTTGTGCGGCGGTGGTCGCTTGCCTGCTCGTTCTTCAGGGACTACTGCCAATAAAGTCCTCGCTTGCGACGCCCGTTGAAGCAGATGTGTTCTTCGACGTTCACGGCGCCGCGATCACCCGCGTCATATGTCTCAACAATGCGGGTCAGGACGCTCCTGTTCACAAGCACGCCGACGATTCCGACTGCTGCCTTTCATGTTCGGCGAATGCGTCTGACGAATCCTGGCTTCTGACGGCGATCGTCGCGATCGTTGCGAGCTTTATGGGTAGCGGGCTCGGCGTTTCCCTCTATACGGGTTTTGCCGAGGTTTCCTCGCTTCTTACCGGAACAGGCTGGGGCAGCGTCTGGGCTGCTCGCGCGCCGCCGATCGGCTAAATAAGCCGCGCCAAACATCGGCCGCATCCTCGAGAGATGCGCTGCTGATCCAATAACGCTTCCAACAAATTCAAAAGCCTGATCGCATCGGCCATCCGGTCCGGCGCCAGAGATCTGCTGCGTCCTCACAGAACGGGGACGTCGGCCGATAGACGTGTCATGTCCAAACAAAGGAAAAGATGATGAAGACGCTAGTTTGTCCGACGCTTCTTGTTACTGCGCTCGTCTCTCAAGCGGCGATGACGCCGGCAGTGGCGCATGAATCCCGCACGCTGCCCGCCTCGAAGAAATCCATCGTTCTCACGGTCGGCTTCGCCGGCGAGCCTGCCTTCGAAGACACATTCAACGGCGTCGATGTCATTCTGAAAGCCGATGACGGCGAATGTCCGGCGAGCGCCTCGGCTTCCGCGACATCCGACGAGGCGGCGGGCGACACGCGCCACGCCAACCATCCTCACATTACCGCGCCGATCGACACCGCTGCGGGCGACACGGTCAGTCTCAAGGTGGCGGCGATTTACATGAACACCGCCACGAAGCCGACCGGGGCGGGCGGGAGCATTTTGCCTCCCGCAGCGGGCGTTCGCGCAAGCCGTGAGCTCACCATCGAATATCCGCTCAAGGCGAAGTTCAATACGCCCGGAACCTATCAAAGCTTCTTCAGGCCGACGAATCCCGGCCCGGGTACGGGCGCGAACAGCGGGGCTTACGCCTTTCGTGTCTGGGGCGCGGTGCGCGTAGTCGCAAAATCGTCGACGTCCTGCGGCGGGTCGCCGATCTCGATGCAAGCGCGGACGGCCACGATCAACAGCGTCTTCGTCTGCGGCCCCAACGGAACGATGTCGGCCGACGGCTCATACAACTGCATCAAGTCGATACAGCCCTTCCCGGGAAATGCGGCCGAGGGATACAAGCCCAGCACGAAGTTCTGATCACGAAGGCTGATCGCAGCGGGAACACGCCCGGACCGCGTTTGCCCGGATGATTGCGAAAGAACCACTCGGCGAGGGGCCGCGATCGGAGCCGATCGCGGCCTCTTTACGCCGGCAAGATGCGCCCGCTCGCCGGCGGATGACGGCCGTCGATGATGAAGGAGCGACGCCCGCTCCCCCAACGCTCCCGAAGATTTCAGGTAATTTTGAAGATCGTAAATTCAGATGGTGGGCGGCACAGGGATTGAACCTGTGACCCCTCCCGTGTGAAGGGAGTTATTAACAGTTTTCCGTGGGTTCCCTGAGTTTTCTATTGTTTTATAACACAATGAATTTGCGTCGCTTTCCGCAACGTTGTTCTTACCGGCCTTTTCCCGCCTATTCCTTTTATTCCTAATCTGTGGTGACTATTTGGTGACTCGTTTTTTAAGGGAGTGGTCACGGTGCCACGGCTCACCAAGCGCGTTGTTGATGACTCAAAGCCGAGATCGTCCGCATATTTCATATGGTGTAGCGACCTCCAGGGCTTCGGTTGCCGCGTCCACCCGACTGGCAAGCGGGTTTATTACGTCGACTACCGCAACGCCGGCGGCGCGAGAAAGCGCATGAAGATCGGCGACCACGGGAAGATCACAACTGACGAAGCGCGCAAGATGGCGTTGGCTACACTCGGCGGCGTCGTCAAAGGTGACGATCCCCTAACCGAGCGCACCACGCGGCGCGAATCGATCACTGTCAAGGAACTCTGCGCCGACTACATGGCCGCCGCTGAGAAAGGATTGATCTTCGGCAAGAAGCGCCGGCCGAAGAAGCCCTCGACGATTTCACAGGATCACGCGCGCATCGATCGTCACATCGTCCCCTTGCTGGGGAAAAAGCTCGTCAAAGAGCTGACGCGCGCCGACGTGGCGAAGTTCATTCGAGACGTGACGACCGGCAAGACAGCGCTCGACCTGCCTTCCGACAAACCACGCGGCCGAGTCATCGTTCGGGGCGGCGCTGGGACGGCGGCGCGGGCTGCAAATTTTCTCGGCGCGGTCCTGACATGGGCAGTTCACGAAGGGATAATCGATAGCAATCCCGCCCACGGCGTGAAGCGGCAGGCCGATCAGAAGCGGACCCGCAGGCTCACGCCAGACGAATACCGGGCGCTCGGCAATGCCCTGCGCCAGGCCGAAGATGAGATGGCGACATGGCAGGGCGTAGCCGGCGCCCGGCTGATTACTTTAACCGGTTGCCGTCTCGGAGAAATCGCAAAACTGCGCTGGTCAGAAGTCGACGAGGCCGCCGGCTGCTTTCGCTTGCAGGACACCAAGGAGGGCGCCTCCACGCGGCCAATGGGGCGCGCCGTGTTCGATATCCTGGCAGGCGTCGATCGGGTGGACGGCTCCCCATATGTGCTGCCGGCCGTTCGTGGGACGGGCGCTTACGGCGGACTGACGGGCTTCTTCGAGAAGGTCGCGGCGCGTGCAGGATTGCAAGGCGTCACGCCCCACACGATGCGACATTCGTTTGCCTCTACAGCGGCCGACCTCGGTTTTGCCGAGTCTACCATTGCCGCGATGCTTGGCCACGCGGCGGGGAGCGTAACCGCGCGATATGTCCACCATCTCGACGCCGTGCTGATTGCCGCCGCCGATCGTGTTGCGGCGCGCATCTCCGCCATGCTCGATGGCCGCGAGGCGGAGATTGTGAATATCGCGGACCGGAGGACCGAACCGGGACGCTGAGAGACGCGCGAGGCTAGGGCGACGGCCTGAAAGCGGATTTAGCCCATCCGTTGCCTCGCGCACCCCAAGGGCTTCGTGAGGGCTCACGATGAAGGATCAAGATTGGAATCTGGCCGGCGCGCTACAGGCGCTCGCATCCGACGCCGACCGGGCGGACTACGCGAGATTTGTCGAAAAATTCAAGGCGCAGCAAGCCGAATTGAGCCAGAAGCCGGGCGGCGCGACGAAAGACGACGTGAAGGCGATGTTTTCGGAATATGGCGACGCGATTCCGGGGAACTCTCACACCATCGTGAGTGCGAATCCGCTAGCTCGCGGCTTGCTTGCCGCGTTGCGGGACGGCGTCGCGATTGCACGCGGCCGCCTCGGCTCACTGACGGCGGCGAGAGAAATTATCGTGCGTGACAGGTGGGTCGGATCATGGAAATTCCGGCTCGCAACCAACGCGGCAGAAACAGAATCCTTGAAGATTTACGACCTGTCGATTGCACTCGACAGGCAAACTAAAACCGGCGAAGGGCAGCCGGATCGATCGGCCGTGGAGTCTTACTTGAAAGACAAAATAGACGAGGCGGGCGGGTTTTTATCTCAAAATAAATGTGCGGAAATTGTGCGGGAAAAGTTTTCCACAGTCTCTCGCGACGATGCTCGCGCCATCGCCAAGCAGTTGACAGGAAACACGAAACAGGGGCCTCGCGGGCCGCGCAAGTAATTGTGCGGCTAATTGTGCGGGATTTTTTTGCTCCCGCACATTTGCACATTTCGACAAGCAATAAAATTTGAGAAAAATAGGGAGCCTCTCCACCAATTAAGGAGTGGCAAATGGTCACGCAGCAATTTCTTCGCCGCAAGCAGGCCGGTGAATACCTCAAATCGAAATACGGTTTCGGCTCCGAAAAGACGCTCGCGAAGTTGGCGACCGTCGGCGGCGGTCCTTTGTTCCGCAGGGCCGGAAAGGCGGTCCTTTACGAAGTCGAAAGCCTAGACATTTGGGCGCTGCGGAAGATCAGCGCTCCGATGTCGTCGACGAGCGACCGGCCCGAGGCCGCCTGATTCATGGCGCCCTTAAAAATGAGAAAGCCGCCCCGGCGAGACGCTGGCGGCGACCTTCAAAAGGACTTGCTTCCCGGCGCGTCCGACGTGCGAAATACCAAACCAGAAGCCTCCGCGCAATCGGTCGCAGATCGTCGCCTTTATCGGCTCCGCCCCGTCTCGCGCGACCCGTCCGACGGCGAGCTGGTGGACCCTCGATACCCCGCGTGGTGGGCGACGATCGTTCGGCTTACGGACGGTCAGCGTCGCGTCATCTTCAGGTATGGCCGCTGGTCCGCCGGGGCGCCCCGCGACCGGGACAGCGTGCTGCATTCCATCTGGGTGGAAGGCGACCGAGCGGCGGCGCGGTCGCCTGACGATCCGGGATGGCTCTTGGACTTTTTGCGCGGCATCGTCTTGCCGGCGAGGCCATGCCGATGATCGAACCCGCCAACACTCGCCCCTGGCGTCGCCAGCCGTCGCCGCCTCCCGCCCCCACTGGCGACGCCCCGTCGCCGCTCGCTGTCGCGCTCGACTACATCGAGCGGGGCTGGTCGCCGATCCCGATTGGTTTCCGATCGAAAGCGCCATCACTCCCCGGCTGGACGGACCTCCGGATCAGCGCCGACGAGGCGTCACGCTATTTTAACGGCGCGCCGGCCANCTTCGGAGTTGTATTAGGCCAAAACTCATCGGGCCTGAGCGACGTTGACCTTGACTGTCCCGAGGCCATCGCGGCCGCGCCGTATTTCCTTCCAAAAACCGCAGCGATCTTCGGCCGCGAGACGGCGCGCGCGTCGCACTGGTTGTATTACACTAATGCAGCTAGTGTAAATCTGCCCGGCAATCTCGCCTTTGACGATCCGATCGCCAAGGAGGGTGGCGCGAAAGCCCGCCTTGTCGATTTGCGGCTTGGGCCGAAAGTCCAGACGGTTTTTCCGGGCTCGACTCATGAGAGCGGCGAGCCGATCGCTTGGGAGCCCGGCTGTGACGGCGAGCCGGCGCGCGTCGAATGCGACGACCTTTTTCGTCGCGTCGAGCGCCTCGCCGCATGCAGCTTGTTGGCGCGGCATTGGCCCGCGCATGGCGCGCGCCATGATGCGCGCCTCGCCGTCGCTGGCGTCCTAGTCCGCGCCGGATTTTCGGAGAGCGAGAGCAAACTTTTTGCCGAGGCGCTCGCCCGCGCTGTCGGCGACGAAGATGCGAGAGACTTCGCGGCGGCGATCCGAAGCACGTATGCGCGGGCGAGCTCGGGCGAAAAATTCTCGGGTTTGCCGAGGGCGTGTGACGTGTTCGGCGACGCGATCGGGCGCGCCGTGGCGGATTGGCTTCGTCTCGACGAGAGCGGCGCCGACTTCGGATCGACAGGGCATCTCGGGCCGAAACCGCGCGCGACGATCGTCCAGGACGGCGTGACAGCGGACGCCGAGACAGGCGAGATTTTGTCGCAGCCGGCGGACCCGCTAGCGGGCGTCTGCTTCGATGGCGCCACGAAGCTCGAGCCGCCGCCGCAGCTCGTGAAACGGTTGCTTCCGCTCCGTGGCGTGACCTTCCTCGGCGGACAAAGCGGCGCCGGAAAAACTTTCATCGCCGTTGACCTTGCCACGTCGCTCGGCAGCGGAGAGCCGTTTTTCGGACACAAGGTCGCCGAGCGCGTCGGCGTAGTCTTTCTCGCGGCCGAGGGTGCGGCGACGCTGGCGGCGCGTATTCACGTCGCGCGCCAACAGAAGACGACCGGCGAGCCGCTTCCGATCGCGTGGATTGATGGTGTCGGCAACCTGTCTGACTCGCGCGACCTCAACGCCGCCATTGCCAAACTGCGCGCCGTCGCCGAGCGCATGAACGCGGACCATGGCGTGAGACTGGGCGCCGTCGTTATCGACACGCTCGGCGCGGCCTTCGCGATGCAGGACGAGAACGCCTCAGCGGAGGCAAATCGCATCATCGCCGCGATGAGGCGCATCGGCGACGCCGTCGGCGCCGTGGTCATTCCGGTTCACCACTTCGGCAAGGCGACCGACACCGGCTTGCGCGGCGCGTCGGCATGGCGCGGCGGCGCGGACGCTATCCTGTCCGTTTTGGCAAACCGCAACGAAGTTACCGGCAAGGTCTCGGATCGGCGCCTGGCGCTGGCGAAATCGCGCGTCGGCGAAGAGGGCGAAATTTCGGCCTTCGAGCTGCGCTTCGTGGAGCTGGGCGCCGACGAAGACGGCGAGCCGTATGGCGCCTGCTACGTGGAGCCGACGCAAGCCGCGGATCGCGTCGAAACCGCGCCGCGCATGACCCGGCCGGCGCGAGCGTATCTCTCGGCCCTGCAAATCGCAGTTGGCGACAAGGGAGAGACGACACGGCCGTTCGGCATGGATGGACCGGAAGTGCGCGCCGCAGAGCGCGAGGACGTTCGGCGTGAATTTTACGCGGCGTGGCCCGCCGACGGCGACACGGTCGAAAAGCAGCAAGCCGCAAAGCAAAAGGCATTTCGGCGCGGCGAGGCTGAATTGTTGACCGGCCATGCGATCGCAGTCCGCGACGACGGCGCCCGCACTCTCGTCTGGCAGGTCTCAGACGATGAATAGACCCCACGGACACGGACAAAGCACCCGGACAAGGACGCACCCCTTATGGGGTGCTGTCCGGTCTGTCCGGCTAATTGCTCGCGACAAAACGGACAAATGTCCGGCTTGTCCGGCTTGTCCGGCAAAAACAGAAAAAGGAGCCGCACATGAGTTGCCAAGCTGAAGTTATCGCATTCGTCCACTCCGCCGCCCGGATCGAGGCCCGCTTCGACGGGAGGCCTTTCGCCAAACTCGTGGCGCGGGAGAAGCAGGGGCGGAGCTGGAACGTCGTCGCGGTCGAAGACGCGGTGCGCGCCGCCGCCATGGCCCTACGACCTGGCCAGCGCGTCCGCGTCGTCGGCGTCCCGAGCTTCCGTATCGACGACAGCTCTCACAGTCCGCGCCTTCGCCTCGACCTTCGCGCCGACCGCATCGAGGTGCTCGGATGACCCGCCGGCCGCCGCTCACACGCGACCTCACCGCGAGCCTCGCATTCAGGCTCGCCGTCGTCGAGCGCGTCGTCGCCCATCTCCCGTCGGACGCGGGCAACGCACTAATCGTCGCCCGGGCGCGACAGTTTGCCCGCGAGCTGCTCGCGACCTTCGCGCAGCCCGACCCCGACACGATGCTCGAGTTGCAAAAGGCCGTCATGACCGTCGTCGAGGAGGAAATGAGATGACGCTTTCCGAACTCGCCGCGCGCGTGGAGCGCCTCTCCCCGTCTCGCCGCGATCCGCATTCCCTTTTCGAGGAGCGCGCCGAAATCGCTCACACCCTTCGCCAGATCGCCAGAAACGCCCCGCTCATGCGCGAAACGCGAGCGCCAGCTACCATGCTAGCTCCGGGGTGGAAAAACGCGCCAGCTGCCCCCTGTGGCCCGCAGAGAGGAAAGGCACGATGACCGCCGATGAACTTCGCGAGCTGTCCCGCCTGGCGGCGCAGCTCGCCGACGAACTCGAAGCGAGGGAAAAGTCTTCCGCGAAGCCGGATCGCACGCTCTCAACTAACGAGGCCTCGAGGATCGCTAAACGATCGTTCTCATCACTCTACCGCGACGCACGTCAGCACGGTTTCGGATGGAAACTACCGACCGGTAGTTGGCAGTTTTCGGAACGAGGCTTGCGTGCGTTTCTTAGAAAAAAATCCGGCGTTGGCGAATTTGGCGAATTTGGCGAGCGCGACGGGGTTTTCTTGGCGATGGAGTCGGCGCAAGTTGATGTGAACTAACGAGGCCCACATGAACTTTCTCAACCCCTTCCGCACCGAGTCCGCCGAAGTCCGCGAGCCCGGCAAGGGCTCCAATCCGACATTCGTCGCCGATCCGATCGACCGCCTTCCTCCTCCCGCCGCAGACAAGCTCCGATCAATCCGGCGTGAGGCGTCCGACGCGCACGCGGTGTTGCGACCTTTGCAAGACGAGCTGACCGAATTGCGCGAAAAGCGCCAGCGCTCTGAAGTGTGGATCGGCTCTTACATTAACGGGCGCCATGATGGTCGCGCACATCGCGAAGACGACCCCGCGATCGTCCGCGAACGCGAAAAAATCGCGAAACTGACAGCGGAAATCGATCGCTTGCAGGCCGCGTATGACGAGCGCGCGGCGAAATGGCGTCACCTCGCCGCCGTGCGCGAGACCCTCGAAAGTTATATCAAGCGCCTGAGCGACCCGGTCGAGGCAGCTCCGCCTGTTGCCGCGACGCTCGGCAAGGGCGAGACTCATCAGCAGGCGGTCGCGCGCGTGCGCAAGCAATTGGAAAAATTGCGCGAGGACGCGCAGGCGGTCGCCGACGCACCTATTCATTCGAGCGTCGCAAAACAGATGGCGCGGACAAAAATCGAAGCCCTCGCCGAGCGCGGCCGGCCGAACACGCTTATCTCGATCGAAGCTGGCCGACCGTTCGAATTTCCCACTGTCATCGCGGGCGGCGGCGCCGTCGCAGTCGAGGGGAAGATGGTCTCCCTGCCGTTTCATCGCGTCACAGACACTGAGTCGATGTTTTGTTGGCTGCACCGCGACTCGCTCATCGCCGCGATCGAACGCGAGATTGACGAAAATTCCGACGACGCATCGGCGCTTTCGCCCGAGACCCGCGCGAAGAAAACCGCGCAGTGCAAATCCGCAATTCTCGCCGCCGAGCGCGACGAGGAATCGTTGATCGCGGCGGCGCAGGAAGCCGGTCTCACAATCCATCGCCGCCCCGAATGCGATCCTCGCGCGGTTTTGGGCCTCGCCGACGCCGCGCCGGCGCCGCGCAACTGATCACAATAGGAGATGAAAATGAGCAAACTTTACGACGGCGAAGAACTCGAACGTCAACGCGCACTCGGTCGCGCCGAGGGATTGCAGCAAGCGCACGACGACGGGTCATTTGACCAGGGCTTTCTCGACGGAAAATTGACGGGGCTCGCGGAGGGCCGCGAGGCCGGCTACGCCGAAGGCCTGGTGCTTGGGGCGCAGGAAGAGCGCGCCCGCCTAACCGCAATCCTGACGAGCGACGCCGCACACGGACGAGAGGCAGCGGCGCGGCACCTCGCCTTCGAGACGGAGATGAGCGCCGAACAGGCCATCGGCGCCCTGCGCACGATGGTGTCGTCGTCTTCGATCGGGGCCCGCCAAGCCGGGGCTATTATCTCGCACGGACGCTAACAGAGGATTCGCCACGGACTTAGATCACCCGTGGCGAAGGCGGCGGCCGGGGCGCGCTCATCCCAGCCGCCGCCGAACAAGCATTGCCTTTGCCATTGCAAGCATATGCTGAGCCATTCCGCAACCAGCATCGGCTAAGTGATTGAAAAGATTGACTAAGGTTCCTTTTGCAGTGCAGCGAGGCGGACGCGGGCGGCGACCCCGATCGTTGATTATATTCGATTTTTTGATTTTTCCGGTTCCGTTCCGGTCTAGTCTATCGAAAAGGTCGATAAAACAATGGGGATTGCCCGATGACGACACGAAAAAGAGGGGCGACGGGACCGGCGGAACGGGCCATTCAGACGATCCATAGCCGCACGCTCGTCACAATTCGGAACGCCGCCGATTTGCTTGGCGTGACGGACAGGTGGGTGCGCCAGCTATGCACGGATGGCCGCGTGACGAAGGAGGGGCCCGGCGTTGTCCCGATCGGCGAAGTGATTGCCGCCTATACCGAGAATTTGAAGACCGAGTCGAAGAAGACGTCGAAATCTGAAGCGGCCGCCGAAGTCCAAAGAGCACGCGCCGAAGAAATCCGCCTCCGCGTCGCCATCAAACAAGGCGAGCTCATCCCTATGACGGAAATCGAGCCTGTCTTTTCCGACATCCTTGGCTCGCTTCGCTCCCGGCTGGCGGGCGTCCCGGCGGCGTGCACACGCGATCTGAACTTGCGAGAGACGATCGAGGCGCGACTCGAGGAAGCGCTCGACGAAGCGCGCGAAGATTTTGAGCGGCGCGCGGACGAATTGGCGCCTTAGACCAGGTGAAAGGATAACCAGTGGCTTCCCTCACAAGCTCCTTAACCGTCCGTCTCATTGACGATGTTTCAAAGCCCGCGCGCACCGTCTCCCAGGCGCTCCGGGACGCCGAGAAAGCGGCGGCGAATGTCGCGAAGGGAATGGGAAAGGCCGGATCAGACCCGTTCCGCCGCCAGCTCGCGAGCCTAAAATTGACTGGCGCCGAGCTGCGAGACGTGCGCCAGGAATGGTTGCTTTATGCGCGGGCGCAAAAGCAGGCGATGGGCGCGGCGACTTGGTCGACCAAAGGCCCAGCCATGATGCTCGCGAAGGAGAAGCAGATCCTCGCGGCGGCAAAGGCCTCCGTGCGCGAGCGGATAGCGTTGAACAAGACCATCGCCGCATCTGCCACGCATGGCGTCGGCCGGTTCAGCGGTATCGGCGCGAAAGCGTCCGACTTTGCTTCATTCGCGCTTCCTGGTGCTGCGGGAATGATGGTCGGAATGGGAGGCGCGGCGGTTGCTGGCGCGGCGGTCGGCGGCGTCTCCACGGTCGCGATCAAAGAGGCGATCAGCCGCAACAAGGCGTTCGCGGAAATTCAGAAGAAGGTGACGCTCGAAGCCGGCGATAGCTGGTCGACGCTCGACCGCAAGATCGCGAAGGTTTCGACCTCGATCGGCAAGTCATATCAGGACGTGGCCGCGATCTTCGCGCAGGGCGGGCAGTCGGGCGTTGCCTATAAGGATTTGGACGCCTTCGCCCTGCTTGGCGCGAAGGTCTCGACTGCTTGGGACATTAGCGCCCGTGAGGCTGCGCAGATGCTGACCGAGGTGAGGGCGCAGACGGGCAAATCTATCGCAGACCTCGAAATCTTCGCCGACAAAGTGAACGGGCTTGGCGACGTGTCCGCCGCCGCAGAGCGTGACATCGGCGCCATGTCGCAGCGCGCCATGGCAGGCATGAAGGCGGCGGGCGTCGGCGAGAATGACGCCCTCGCGATGATGACCGCCCTCCGCGGCGTCGGGATGGAAACCGACGTGGCGGCGCGGTTTCTGACAGCGTTCACGTCGAAGCTGCGCACCGCGTCAACGCTCGGGAAAGGTGCGGCCGCTGCATTCAAGGAAATTGGACTGTCCGGCAAGCAAGTCGAAGAAGGAATGCAGACAAAGCCAATGGAGACGATGATTGATCTCCTTGAGCGCGTCGGAAAGGCGAAAAATTCCGTCGGAACCATGAAATCGCTGGTAGGCGCCGAATGGTGGGACGAAGCCACACGCATGCAGCAAGCGCTTCCCGAGATCATTCGCCTGCTCGATTATCTCGGCGGCGGAACGTGGCGCAAGTCGATGCAAGGCGCCATGGATATCGAAACCGGGACGACCGAAGCGAAGCTCGAAAAGCTGAAGCAGTCGCTTCTGGATATCGCCGCGCAGGCCGCGAAGCCGGTTGTTCTCCCGTGGCTCGACAGCATCGCGGACAAATGGGCGGCGGCTGCAAACCGAATGCGCGCGGCGACCGAAGAGAGCGAGAAGGCCCGCTCCCGCGCCACGCCTGTCGGCGAGTCCGTGGTTGACTTGGAGAAGCGGCTGAAGATCAATCAGCCGCCGGCGGCTCCCGAGCCGCCCCGTCCCGTGTTTCAGCAATTGCCGCAAATATCTGTCAAGGCGAAGGACTGGGCGAAGAGCAAGGACGCTGGCCCGATGGGCGTCGCCGGCGGCATAAGCGCGAGCAACCTTCCGGCGTTTCGCAAGATGCAGGGAATACCGATCACGCTCGACGCCAGCGCACTCGACGCTGCGAAAGCGCAATTGGAACTGCCTGGCACGAAGATCACGGCGCGACCGACGCCAGCCGCTCCCGCTCCTTCTCCAGTGACGCCAGCGCCGGCCGCTCCCCCCGTGCGGCCGCTGAGCCTCCGGGCGAAGGATGTGGAGCGCGTTCCGCTTCCCCCCGAGCGCCCGATGAGCCTCCGGGCGAAGGATATCGAGCGCGTCCCTCCGGCGGCGCCTGTCATTGCTCCGCAAGCGATCTTGCCGCCAAAGCCCGCTCCGACGCTCGCCCCGCGCATGTTGCGCGAGGACGCGAAGGCGCGGACGATCCCGGCGGCGCAAGCTCCTGCGGCGCAGGAGATGGTCGTCACTCCGAAAGTCGAGCCTGTCCCGCCGTTCACGCCGCAAGAGCTTCGCGTCACTCCCAAGGTCGAAGATATCCCGCCTATCCCGCCGCAGGAGATGGTCGTCACGCCCCGCGTTGATGTTGGGCCGCTCGACGCCTTCAAGGGCTCGATAGAGGGCGCGTCCGATCGCTTCGCCGCACTCAACACGACAGTGACACCGCAAGTGGACGCATCGAGCGCGGAGGCGGCGAAGGGCGCAGCGGAAGGCGCGCGCACGGCGTTCGAGGGGCTAAATCTTTCCGTCGCGCCGCATGTCGATACGGGCAGCGTAGACGCGGGAATCGGCAAGGTTCAAACCTTACTCGGGCTCCTTCACCAGGTCGGCGCGGCGGCGTCGGGGGCGACGGGCAAGGTCAACGCCCTGAGCGCGGCGGCAGGCGCCGCGTCGGCGAAGATCGGCACCATTCGGGCCGAGCAAAATCGCAACTTCACGGCGTCGGCGCAGAAGGGCGAATAGGCAAAGCCCGCTTTGCTTATTCGTGCGCGGAGGGGCAGGACTTTGTTTGCTCGCCGATTTTGGCGAGCAAGTCCCCCACCAGGACAGAGCATCCGACTGTTGCCGGGCGCTTCGACCGCTCCTTCGACCTAACCCGCCAGGGTTTCACTTTGCTCGTCATGGGTTGGACTGGCGAGCGGGCGCTCATTCCGCCTTCTTCAGCCTGACGCCCGGCCCGCCGCCATTTTCGGCAATGAACTCGACCCCCGCCGCCTCGAGGGCGGCGCGGATCGCGGCGAGGTTGTTTGCCATCATGGAAGGCGGTCCGTCATTCGCCTCGGCGCGGCGCACGGTCATGACGCCGACATTGGCGGCCTTGGCGAGATCGTCGACGGTCCATCGGACCAAGGCACGAGCCGCCCGCATCTGCGCCCCAGTGAGCATTTTTTCGACCATCCGTGAAAAAGAATTGACCACCATGCGATAGCGTGGTAACGAATCTATCGCCTGAAAAAATTTTCTACCACGTTCACCACCGCCGGGAAAGCCCTTCCCGGCGAACGCCGGAGGCTTGCCCAATGGACCCCGCCTTCTATTTCGCCCTCGCCCCATTCGCCGCCTTGTGGCTGGCCTTCGTCGCCCATGAGGCGAGCAAGGCCGTCGCCGCGATCAAGGGAGGCCGCCGCCATGGTTGAGCCTCTCGACATGATCGACCTCATCGACCGCCTGTGCGCCGCCATCAAACAAGGGCGAGCCCTCGAAATGGCCATCACCGGCTCT
Source organism: Methylocystis sp. ATCC 49242 (assembly GCF_000188155.2). Classification (NCBI taxonomy): domain Bacteria; kingdom Pseudomonadati; phylum Pseudomonadota; class Alphaproteobacteria; order Hyphomicrobiales; family Methylocystaceae; genus Methylocystis; species Methylocystis sp. ATCC 49242. The sequence continues at coordinate 3,666,224 of NZ_KE124774.1, read as the reverse complement.
TGCAGCCTTCAGAAAGACGAGCGCGAGGCGCTGGAGCTATTGGCCGAGCATTTCGTCGACAGCATCAAGGCCCTGCATCGCGAACTCGACGCCCAGCAGTCCGCGACAGACGGGAGGGAGCCATGACCGACCCAATCTTTTCAGCCATCGCCGAATGGGAACGCCTGCGCATTGAAGCACTCGACGACGATGACAGCGCCGAATTTGCTGCGGCGGAGGCGGTTCTCGAAGTTCGCCCGCAGACGGTCGCGGGGGCGCTGGCGCTCCTGCGCTTCATTGCGACGATCGAGCAGGACTACCTCGGCAATGAGTGGAAGAAGGGCGACGCCATTCGCGCCTGCGCCGATCTGATCGAGGCGGCGCCATGAGCCAGCGCCTATTTGTCGAACTGGACGGCAACCTCCGCCACCGCCTCGAAGCCGTGGTCGATATGCTGATTGACCTTCTCGACCAGTTGGACGGCGACCCAGACCTGGAAGACGACGACGCGGAGGAAGTCGCTTGACCGTTGACCCCGCAATTCTCGCGGCCGCCGCCGCCGAATATCACGAGCAACGCGGCGACCGGTCGCGCATCGTCGTCGGGCTTCCAGCCGCGCCACAAGTCGAACTGGTCCGCGCCGACGCAATCGAGCCCGAGCCCATTCGTTGGCTCTGGCCCGGCTGGATGGCGAAGGGCAAGCTGCACATCATCGGCGGCTCGCCCGGCGCCGGAAAGACGACCATCTGCCTGCGGATGGGGGCGACTGTTTCGAAGGGCGGCGCATGGCCCGACGGCTCACACGCGCCCATTGGCAACGTCGTCATCTGGTCCGGCGAGGATGACCCCGCCGACACTCTTGTTCCCCGCCTGATCGCCTCGGGCGCGGATATGCGGCGCATCTTCTTCGTCGGCGGCGTCTACAGCGGCGATATCGCCCGCGCCTTCGACCCTTCCCGCGACATTGGCCCCTTGCAGGCGGCGATCGAACGGGCGGGAGGCGCGGCGTTGATAATCGTGGACCCTATCGTGAACGCCGTGACCGGCGACAGCCACAAAAACACGGAAACGAGGCGCGGGCTTCAGCCGCTCGTGGACCTTGCGGCGGCGACGGACGCGGCCCTGATCGGGGTGACGCATGTCGCGAAAGGCTCGGCGGGACGGGAGCCCCTGGAGCGCCTCTCCGGCTCGCTGGCCTTCGGCGCCGTGGCGCGAATTGTCCTGATGGCGGCGAAGAAGGCAGAGGACGACGGGCCAGCGCCGCGCATCGTCTGTCGCGTAAAATCGAACATCGGCCCCGACGGCAATGGCTTCACTTATGAAATCTGCCAGACGGGCATCGTCGGGCATCCGGGCGTCGAAACCTCCTATGTCGAATGGGGCGAGGCGGTGAAGGGAAGCCCGCGCGAGCTGCTTGGCGAGCCCGACGGCGACAAGGGGCGCGCCGAAAGCGACGCCGAGACGTTCCTGAAGGCGTTGCTTGCCGACGGGCCGATGGCGGCGAAGGACGTGAAGGAAGCCGCCGAGGCGAATGGGCTGGCGTGGCGGACAGTGAGGCGGGCGCAGAAGGCGCTTGGCGTGAAGGTGGCCCGCTCTGGATTCGGACCGGAAGGGCAATGGACGTGGAGCCTTCAACCATAGGTGGCCAAAGATGGCCACGCGAAAAACCTGGCCACCTATGGCCACCTATGAGCGAGACCACCAAAGATGGCCATAGGTGGCCAAAAAAAGAGATAGACGGCTTTGGCCACCTATGGGCCGGAGGCTCAACCAGAGGACAATAGACGATGACCATTCACGATAAGACCGTGCTCGAGCTGGCCGCGTTATTGTGGCGAATCCGGCTCGCCGGATGGGCACTTAAAGTCGGGACGCGCACCATATCCGCAGGCCGGGCGCTCGTGGCGCTCGGGGAGCGGCTCACCCCGAGGACGTGAGACATGGCGACGCCCGCTGGCGGATATGACCGGGCCGCGATCCTCCGCGACGCTCACAAGCGCTACAGGGACGGCAAGCGCCTCGGGCTCGGGTGGAGCTGGTCGCAATGCCTCTCGACAGCATGGGCGGCGGCAAAGCAACGGCGGGCCCTCGCCGAAGACGCGAAGAAAAGGCAGGGACAGCGGAATGACCTGAAGCCGCATAACATTCGGGCAGATCTGCCCAGAAGTTCAGAGGCGGACCGTCCACGCGAACAGGCTGCGAAGGTCGTCGCCACCTGAGCGCCGGCCAGCTTGCCCTCATCGCCCTCGATCTCGAAAAACTCTTCGCCAAAGACGCGAAGAAAAGGCAGGGACAGCGGAATGACCTGAAGTCGCAGAACATTCCGGCAGACTTGCCGGAATGTCGCCAACGTGAGTCCCGCGAACAGGCTGCGAAGGTCGTCGGCGCTTCCGGGCGCGGCGTGATATTTCTGCGACGCTTGCAAGGATGCTCGCCACCGGCGAGCATGAACCGGCCAGCGGCGTTATCAGCCTCTCGCCGAGGGCGTGGCCCGAGCGCGTCCCCTAACAACCCGCGCTCGGGCCGACTCCCGGCAAGCTCTTTGGAGAAAACCCCGATAGGGGACGAGGTTGCGGATTGCGGCTTGCCTGTTTAGGTTGAGCAAACGCCGGCGTCGTCCATTCGCCGGAACACGAGAGCCCCGCGACCACGGATGAACTGGCGCGGGGTTTTTTCTATCGAGGGCCTCGATATGATCGGCGTTCCCTTCCTCGATCTGAAGCACGGCCAGTGCAAGTTCGCCCTGGGGAGCATTGACGATCCGCCGGCGCTCTTCTGTGGCGAGGCTTCCGCCACGGGCTCGCCCTACTGCGCGCCGCATCATGCCATCTGCTATCCGCCAAGGCCGAGGAATGAGAGGCGCGGGAGATGCGACGGGCCGCAGCCTGGGCGCATGATCGAGGCGACGGGGAGAGGGTGGTGAGTGGTGACTATTTGGTGACTCGCTCCCGAGCATGTCAGAATCAAATTGCGCAAGTCTTTGATTTCGATGGTGGGCGGCACAGGGATTGAACCTGTGACCCCTCCCGTGTGAAGGGAGTGCTCTCCCGCTGAGCTAGCCGCCCATCGCGTTTTTCGCGAGACGCCTCCCCTGTAAGAGAGGGCGAGGCTGTCCGTCAAGTGCGACCGGGGGCCGGCGCGCGCAAAATGGCGTGGGTCGCGTCCCACAGATCGTCGAAATGCGAGATGATCCGGTCCGGGCCGAGTTCCGACACCGGAATGTCCGTGTAGCCGAAATCGACCGCGACCACCGGCGCGCCGGCGTTTTTTGCCGTGTCGACGTCCGTCTTCGAATCTCCGACCATCACCGCGCGGCGAGTGTCGCCGCCCGCCGCCTCGATCGTCAGCAGCAGCGTGCGCGGGTCGGGCTTGTGCATGGGGAAAGTGCCGCGTCCGCAGATCGCCGCGAAACGGTCGGCGGCTTCGAGCTTTTCGAGAAGGAGCCTCGCGAGCCGCTCCGGCTTGTTGGTGCAGACCGCGAGGCGGAAGCCGGCGGCGGCGAAGCGGTCGAGCGCCGTCAGCGCCCCGGGAAAAAGCCGGCTCTCGTCCGCGATATGGGCCTCGTAATGGGCGAGGAAATCCTGCACCAGCGGATCGACCTGCTCGGGCGGCGGCGGCGCGCCGTCGAGGGCGAATCCGCGCTCGATCAGCGCCCGGGCGCCCGCGCCCACGAGGCTGCGCGCCGCTTCCGGCGCGACCTTCGGCCGTCCCTCGCGCGCCAGCAGGACGTTGAGGGTCGCGATCAGGTCATGGGCGGTGTCGGCCAGGGTGCCGTCGAGGTCGAATACGAGGGTGGGCGCAGTGGTTGTCATCGCCGAGGGCCTAGCGGGGCGGATCGAGTCGGGTCAAGGAATTTTTCGCCGCAATCGGCGCCGCGCAGCCTGCGCGTGTAGACTGCCCCGACCGATTCGCGACAGGGAGCGGACGAATGCGTCACACGCGTTTTTTCCACATGCGACGATTCCTATTCCTCGCGGCCTCATTCGCCGCCGCGAGCGTTGCGCCGGCCGCCGCCGCGGGAAATTACGAATTTCTCGCCGCCCCGCAGACGGACCTCAACCGCGTGTTCCGGCTCGACAGGGCGACGGGCGAAGTCGGCGCCTGCCAATATGGCCTCAAGGAGGGCTCGCCGATCGGCGTCACGCTTTGCTATCCCCCGGGCGAGGGCGCAAAGGCGGGAACCTTCAGCGAATATGCGCTGGTCGCCTCCCGTCACACGGGCGAGGGCGGCGTGTTCCGCGTCGATCTGCGCTCGGGCATGATGTCGATCTGCTTCGTGCTCAACGAGAGCTCGGTCGTCTGCACCCCGCAGGCGAAATGACCGTGGTCGCACTTTCCGCCGAGGCGATGAAACGCGCCGCAGCCGCGGCCGCGCTGGAAACCGTGACCCATGGCATGAAGCTCGGGCTTGGCACCGGCTCGACCGCCGCACATTTCGTCGATCTTCTCGGCGCCCGCGTGCGCGACGGTCTCGAGGTCCTTTGCGTGCCGACGTCGGAACGCACCCGGGCCCAGGCCGAAGGCCTCGGAATCAGGCTTTCGACGCTGGACGAAACGCCGGAACTCGATCTCACAGTGGACGGCGCCGATGAATTCGACGCCCGGTTGCGGCTGATAAAGGGCGGCGGCGGCGCGCTGTTGCGCGAGAAGATCGTCGCGGCGGCCTCGAGGCGCATGGTCGTCATCGCCGACGCGACGAAGGAGGTGCGGACGCTCGGCGCTTTTCCCCTGCCCGTCGAGGTCGACCGTTTCGGCGCGCGCTCGACGCAGCTGCAAATCGAGCGCGTCGCTCGCGGCCTCGGACTGATCGGGACGATCACCCGGCGTATGGCGGCGCCGGACGCGCCCTATCTCACCGACGGCGGACATTACATATTCGACTGCGCCTTCGGCGCGATCGACGCGCCCGAGGCGCTTGCCGAGCGGCTCTCCTGCATTCCGGGAGTCGTTGATCACGGGCTCTTCATCGGCCTCGCCAAGGCGATCTTCATCGCCGGCGCGAAGGGCGTTCGCATCATCGGAGACATCTCGGGCGAGGGGCCATGAGCGATTTCGACTACGACCTCATCGTCATCGGCGCCGGCTCCGGCGGCGTTCGCGCGGCCCGCGTCGCGGCGAGCCACGGCGCGAAGGTCGCCATCGCCGAGGAATTTCGCGTCGGCGGCACCTGCGTCATCCGCGGCTGCGTGCCGAAAAAGCTCTATGTGCTGGCGAGCCGCTTCAGGGACGAATTCGAGGACGCCAGGGGCTTCGGCTGGCGCGTTGGCGACGTCTCCTTCGACTGGCCGACGCTGGTCTCTGCCAAGGAGAAGGAGATCACGCGGCTCTCCGGCCTCTATGAGCAGACGCTGGGCAACGCCGGCGTCGAGCTGATCCGCGCCCGCGCGACCATCGCGGGGCCGAACGCCGTCCGCTTCTCGGACGGCCGCACGGCCAGCGCGCGCTGCATCCTTGTCGCCACGGGTGGCGCGCCAGCGCTTGCGCCGCATATTCCGGGCCTCGAATGGGGCCTCTCGTCGAACGAAATTTTCGACCTGCCCTCCTTCCCGCAGCGGCTGCTGATCGTCGGCGCGGGCTATATCGCGGTGGAATTCGCAAGCGTCTTTGCCCGCCTCGGCTCCGAGGTCACGCTGGCCTATCGCGCGGAACTGCCGTTGCGAGGCTTCGACGAGGATCTGCGCAAGCGCCTTTCCGAAGCGCTGGAGCATGCCGGCGTCCGCCATCACGCCGGCGCGTTGCCGTCCCGCATCGACAAATCCGCAAGCGGCCTCGCCGTCACGATGAGCGACGGGGAGGAATTGACCGTCGACGCCGTGCTGGTCGCGACAGGCCGCCGACCGCTGACGCAGCATCTCGGGCTGGAGCTGGCGGGCGTGAAGACGCGCGAAAATGGCGCGATCATCGTCGACGCGCAGTCGCGCACCAATGTCGCGTCGATCTACGCCGTCGGGGACGTGACCGACCGAGTCAACCTCACGCCCGTCGCCATTCGGGAGGGCCACGCCTTCGCCGACAGCGTCTTCGGCGGCGCGCCGACGACGGTGGACTACGACTGCGTGCCGAGCGCGGTGTTCACGACGCCCGAGATCGGCACGGTGGGACTGACGGAAGCCGCCGCGCAGGAAAAGCATCCGGCGCTCGACATTTACGAGACCTCCTTCCGTCCGATGCGGGCGACGCTCTCGGGCCGCGCGGAGCGTGTATACATGAAGCTCGTCGTCGAGGCAGAGAGCCAGCGGGTGCTGGGCGCGCATATTTTCGGGCCGGAGGCGGGCGAGATGGCCCAGCTCGTCGGCGTCGCCTTGCGCATGGGCGCGACCAAACGGGACTTCGACGCGACGATGGCCGTGCACCCGACAATGGCGGAAGAACTCGTCACCATGCGCGCGCCCGCGCGCCGGCGTCGCCCCGACTGATCCCGACAGGACGACGTCTACTCCGCCGGCCTCGCGGCGGCGGGCGCGATTCTGTCGAGAAGGCTTCGCAACGCCCGCCGGGCGGCGCCGGTCCTGGCCTCCGTGAGGCGCGAAAAACCGTAACCCGAGACGATCGTGACCGCCATGGCCGCAAAGGCGGCGGCGTAATTCTGCGGCGTGGCGAGCTGCGTCGCCCAGTCGCGGCCGAATACATGACCGACCATGGCGCGCATGAAAATCAGCATCGGCAGGTGGATCGAATAGAGCGAGAAGGAGAAATCGGCGAGCGTCTTGTGAAGCTTGGGCCGCAGCAGGGAGAAACCCTCGTGCGGACCGAAGCGGAACGACACCAGAACGACGATGAAGAGCATCGAGGCGACAAAATCCGAAATATCCATCAACCGCGGCCAGGCTAGGAGATTGGGGCCGCGCACGAGAAAGCGTATCAGGATCACGACAACCGCATAGAGCGCGAGGGCCAGCCAGCGCGAACGGATGATCGGCCGAGGCAGAAGCGTGGCGAAGGCGCCCGCCGCCCAGAGAATATAGCCGAACTTGAAGAAGCTCGGCGGGATGGAAAGCGCGACGAGCAGCGCCAGGCCCAGCGCGAAGCCGCCAAAACGCAGCGCCGGCGAATAATTGCGCGCCAGGGGCAGCAGCAGCAGCGGGAAGGTGACGTAATACCAGAACTCGCAGGCGAGCGACCAAAGCGGGCCGTTGGTGCCGAAATAGTCGAAGGCGATGCTCTGCAGATTGACGAGGCTCGCGAAAAAAAGCGTCGCCGAAAAATGTCCGTCGAACATCGGCCACTCATAGACGCCGCTATCGGCGAAGGCCCGGCGGCCAATCTGATCCAGGATGAGGGTGAAAATCACCGCCGGCACGAGGACGAGATAGATTCGGGTGACGCGATGGATGAAATATTCGCGCAGGAAGTCCTGCCGCTTGAGGATATGCGACACGACGGCGCCGCCGACGAGATAGCCCGACATCACGAAAAAGCCGAGCACGGCCTGGTGGCCGAGTTCGAAGGCCGCAAAGAACCACCAGGCGTAGACCGGCGGCGCATGTGGCGCGGTCATGATATCCGCGAGGTTGATGTACATATTGTTCGTGTGGACCGCCAGCACGACGAGCGCGCCGATCCAGCGAGCGGCCTCGATGAATTGCGACAGAATGAAAGGCATGGGCTCCCGACGCGGCATGCGGATGCGTTCCGCTTATAACCGCTGACGGGAACCGTCGCCAACTGGGGGCCCCAATTAAGCCTTCGCCGGGGGCCTATGGCGAAAGGGTCGCTTTTCAAGCCGTTTTCATCTATAAGCGCCTCTCGCGCCGATGCTGCGGCGCCGCTGACGCGCCCGCTTGGGCGTTGATTTTTCGGAGTTTGGGATAGTGGAACGCTGGACGCCGGGCAGTTGGAGAAATTTGCCGATCGAGCAGACGCCGGTCTACCGGGATCAGGCGGCTCTGGCCGATGTCGAGCGGCAGCTCGCCGGTTTTCCGCCCCTCGTCTTCGCCGGCGAGGCGCGCAACCTCAAGCGTCAGCTTGCCGACGTCGCCGCCGGAAAGGCTTTTCTGCTGCAGGGCGGCGACTGCGCCGAGAGCTTCAACGAGCATTCGGCCGACAACATCCGTGACTTTTTCCGCGTCTTCCTGCAGATGGCCGTGGTGCTGACCTACGCGGCGGGCTCGCCGGTGGTGAAGGTCGGCCGCATCGCCGGCCAGTTCGCCAAGCCGCGCTCCTCGCCCGTCGAGAAGAAGGGCGACAAGGAGTTGCCGAGCTATCGCGGCGACATCATCAACGATATTGACTTCACCGACGCCGCGCGCGAGCCCGATCCGCAGCGCCAGCTTCTGGCCTATCGCCAGTCGGCGGCGACGCTGAACCTCATCCGCGCTTTCGCGGCCGGCGGCTTCGCCAATCTCGAGAACGCCCATCGCTGGATGCTGGGCTTCGTCAAGAGCAGCCCGCAGTCGGAGCGTTACCAGAAGCTCGCCGACCAGATCACCGAGACGCTCGGCTTCATGCGCGCGATCGGGCTCGACCCCGAGCACCATCCCGAACTACGCCAGACGGATTTCTATACGTCTCACGAGGCGCTCCTCCTCTGCTACGAACAGGCGCTGACCCGAATCGACTCGACCACCGGCGATTATTACGCGACCTCCGGCCACATGCTGTGGATCGGCGACCGCACCCGGCAGGAAAATGGCGCGCATGTCGAATTCATGCGTGGGCTGAAGAATCCGATCGGCCTGAAATGCGGCCCGAGCCTGACGCCCGACGGGCTGATGCGCCTGATCGACGCCCTGGACCCGGAAAACGAGCCGGGACGCCTCACGCTCATCTGCCGCTTCGGCGCCGACAAGATCGCCGACTCGCTGCCGGCGCTGGTGCGCGCCGTGTCGCGCGAAGGCCGCAACATCGTGTGGTCCTGCGACCCCATGCACGGCAACACGATCAGCGCCGCTGGCTACAAGACCCGGCCCTTCGACCGCATCATGTCGGAGATCCGCAACTTCTTCGCCGTCCATCAGGCGGAGGGCACCTACGCCGGCGGCATTCATCTCGAAATGACCGGCAAGGACGTGACGGAGTGCACCGGCGGCGCCCGCGCCATCTCGGAAGACGACCTGCGCGACCGCTATCACACCTATTGCGATCCGCGCCTCAACGCCGAACAGGCGATCGAGGTGGCCTTCCTCGTGGCGGAGCTGCTGAAGGCGGAACGCGTCGCGCGCGGCGTGCAGGAACAACACGCGGCGGAGTGAGTCGAGCTCGCCGTCGATCGGGTCTGCGCGGCGCGGCGCTGCGCAGAGCGCGACGGAGTGGCGCGAATGGACGACCCCCATGATCTCCGGCGCTTCGTGGATGCGCAGCGTTCCGCTTACGATCGCGCGCTTCGGGAACTGCAGGCGGGGCGCAAGACGAGCCACTGGATGTGGTATGTCTTTCCTCAACTGCGCGGCCTAGGTTTCAGCGAGACGGCGCAGTTCTACGGGATTTCTGGACTGGACGAGGCCGTCGCCTATCTCGCCCATCCCATCCTTGGCCCGCGGCTGCGCGCCTGCGTCGAGGCGATGCTCGCTATCGAGGGCCGCACGGCAACAGACGTGCTCGGCGACGTCGACGGCAAGAAATTCAGATCGTCGATAACCCTCTTCGCGCACGCCGCGCCGCAGGAAGCGATCTTCGCGAAGGCACTGGAGAAATTTTTCGCGGGCGAAGAGGACGCGCGAACGATCGCAATGTTGCGGGAGGGCGCGCGCTAAAGCAAATTCGGCGGAATTTGCTCCAGCGGCATATCCTGTCGCGCGTTCGAACGGAAAACCGCCTACACTTTGCCCGAACGCGCCCTACCCAGCCGTGTCCTCCACTTCGCGAACGGTCATCGCATTTCCGTGCCAGACGAAATCGTCGAAGAGCACAGCATCGACAAACATCACCGGCAAAAGCAGGTCGCGCATGGCGAGCGCGAAGGGGGTGCGCCAGTCGACGGGAAATCCGCAAATGCGCGCAAGCATGATCTCGCCGGAATGCAGCGAGAGGGCGATCAGCGCGGCCGCCAGCGCCGCGGCGCTGACGCTCCCATCGAATTGCAGGGCGGCGTATGCGCCGAGCACAATGGCGACGAAGCTGCCGTTCATGAATTCCGGCGCGAAATAGGCCGGGAACGTGACGCGCCGCAGACGCGCCCAGCGCACATGGCGCGAATAGACTTCATGCGCCGTGCGTTCTCCCAGAGGCTGCTCGAAGGGCATGTCGACGAGGCGCACATTCATCTTCTGCGCGCGGATGATCTTCGTCGAGGCGGCGTCCTCGGCGATCTCGCTCCCCAACGCGCGAATGCCGCCGGCGCGGTCGAGCACCTCGCGCCGCCACATCATGTTCTTGCCCTGCGCGAAGCCAATGCCGATGGCCTCGGCTCCATACTGCCAGCGCGCCTGGAAAGTGTTGAGGATGGCGCATTCGACCGCCGCCCAGAAGCCTCTCGGCCGGGAGCCGATCGGCATCGACACGGTCATCGCCGTGTCGGGCCCGAAGGCCGCGAGCATCGTCTGCACATAGTCCCGCGGCGGCAGGGCGTTGGAGTCGGCGAGGATGACGTAGTCATGGCGCGCCGCCTCCCAGCCCTTCACACAATTATTGAGCTTGGGATTGGCGCTGACGTAATCGTCGCCGACGAGAAGCCGCGCCTCCCGCCGCGGATGCTCCGCGATCACGCGCTCGACGAGCGGGATGATCGGATCATTCGGCGACTGGACGCAGAAGATGATTTCATAGTCGGGATAGTCGAGTTCGAAAGTCGCGCGCAGCGTCTCCTCGCTGAAGGTCTCGAGGCCGCGCAAGGGGCGCACGATGCTCACCGGCGGCGCGGCGGCCGGCGCCGGCAGGGTGCGGGGCCGCGCCTTGCATTTTCGCGCCATGACACCCATCGCGGCGAAGTTCAGGACGAGGATGAAAGCGCACCATCCGGCGCAGACATAGGCCAGCAACATGGGCGCGGCGCGTTACGCGTCGCAACGCAGGGCGCTGGCGCGGCGCCGGCGCGAGACCTGCTCCTTGTCGCGGGACGCGCGACCGGCGACGCCCGGACGCGGCCAGCTCAATATTCCGCCTGACAAGGCCGCCGCTTCTTGGCAAAAGGGCTGCAGCGCGAGAATCTTTTCGCGACGCATGGTTTGCGAAAACTCCTGACGAAGCTTCCTCATGACCTCTCCTATCGTTCGATTCGCGCCCTCGCCGACCGGCCGCATCCACATCGGCAATGCGCGGGTGGCGCTGTTCAATTTCCTGTTCTCCGCAACGCACCATGGACGATTCATACTGCGGTTCGATGACACCGATTCCGCCCGGTCAACCGAGGAGTTCGCGCGGGGGATCGAGGTCGATCTCGCCTGGCTGGGCATTGTTCCGCACGCCGTCTTCCGGCAGTCGGAGCGCGTTGCGCGATACGAGGCCGCGACGGCGAAGCTGCGCGAGGAGGGGCGCTTCTATCCCTGCTACGAGACGCCGGAGGAGCTGGAGAAGCGGCGCAAGATCCAGCAGGCGCGCGGCCTGCCGCCGGTTTATGACCGCGCCGCGCTGCGCCTGACCGACGCCGAGAAAGCGAAGCTGGAGTCGGAGGGACGCCGCCCGCACTGGCGATTCAAGCTGGAGCCCGGCGTCGTGGAATGGACCGATCTCATTCGCGGGCCGGCGCATATCGACTGCGCAGCGCTCTCGGACCCGGTGCTGATCCGCGCGGACGGGAGCTTCCTCTATACGCTCCCCTCGGTCGTCGATGACATCGACATGAAGATCACCCATGTCATCCGGGGCGAAGACCACGTGACGAACACCGCCGTTCAATTGCAGCTTTTCAGGGCGCTCGCGCCACAAGCCGCCGCGCCGGTCTTCGCGCATCACAATCTGCTGGTGAGCGCGAGCGGCGAGGGTCTCTCCAAACGCACCGGCTCGCTCTCCATCGCCTCGCTGCGCGAGGAAGGCTACGAGCCCATGGCGGTCGCCGCGCTCGCGACGCTCACCGGCTCCTCCGACAATGTGCACGCCATGCGCTCGCTGGAGGAGTTGGCGAAGAGCTTCGACCTCGCCCATGTGTCGCGCAATCCGGCGCGTTTCGACCCCGAAGATCTGCGAACGCTCACCCATCGCACGCTCGCGCTCTATGAATTCGGGGACGTGAGAGAGCGCCTCGCAGCTCATGACGTCGTCGGCCACAAGGCCGAGCCGCTGTGGCGCGCGGCGCGCGGCAATCTATCGCGTTTCGACGAGATTCTGAAATGGTGGCGCGTCGTGGATGGGGAAATCTCGCCGATCCACGAGGACGCCGGTTTCATCGGGGAGGCGGCGCAGCTCCTTCCCGCCGAGCCATGGGACGAAACGACCTGGTCCGCCTGGACGGGCGCGGTGAAGGCCGCGACGGGCCGCAAGGGCAAGGCGCTGTTCCACCCGCTGCGCCTCGCGCTGACAGGCGAGGAAAGCGGACCGGAGCTTGCGGCGCTGCTGCCGCTCATCGGCCGCCACAAGGCGCTCGCGCGGCTCGGCGGATAAGCGCGGGCAGGTTGACGCGGGGGCCTCGGGCATGGCTTGATGATCGCGGGGAAGGCGATCTCCCCGTTTGGCTATCGGCCAATCCGGCGACATGCCCAAGCATCGCGTCCAGCTTCGCAAGCCGAGGGCGCTTCATGTCGTCGAAATCCGTATCTCAAGTTCCCCGCCCCGTCACACTCGCCGCCGCTGCGCGCGTCTGGGCCCACATCGCGCTTCTGAGCTTCGGCGGTCCCGCCGGGCAGATCGCGCTGATGCATCGCGTGCTCGTCGACGAAAAGAAGTGGGTCTCCGAGCGCCGCTTTCTGCACGCGCTGAATTTCTGCATGCTGCTGCCGGGTCCCGAGGCGCAGCAGCTTGCGACCTATATCGGCTGGCTGACGCACGGAACGATCGGCGGCCTTGTCGCCGGCGGGCTGTTCATTCTGCCGGGCGTCATCGCCATCATGGCGCTGAGCCTCATCTATGCGGCCTATGGCGCAACGCCGGCCGTCGACGGCGCCTTTTTCGGATTGAAGGCCGCCGTGCTGGCGCTGGTCGTAGCCGCAATCTGGCGGCTCGCAGGACGGGCGCTGAAGAATCCCGCACAGAAGGCGATCGCTGCGCTCGCCTTCCTCGGGCTCTTCGTCTTCCATGCGCCCTTTCCACTCATCGTTTTGGGCGCAGGGCTGATCGGCTTACTCGGCGCGCGCATCGGGCTCGCGGGGCAAATGGCGGCGCATGGCGATGCGACCGACGATGATATGGACGACGCTCCGCCCGCGCGGCGGGCGCTCATGGTCGCCGCTGCCTTCGCGGCGCTCTGGCTTGTTCCGGTCGCCGCGCTTGCCGCAATCCTCGGCGCCGGCGATGTCTACACCCGCATCGCCGTCTTCTTCTCGAAAATGGCGGTCGTCACTTTCGGCGGCGCCTATGCGGCGCTCTCCTATGTCGCCCAGCAGGCCGTTGACCATTTCCACTGGCTTCAGCCGGCCGAGATGCTCGACGGGCTCGGCATGGCGGAGACGACGCCGGGGCCGCTGATCATGGTCGTGCAATTCGTGGGCTTCATGGCCGCCTTCCGCAATGCTGGCGCCCTGCCCCCGCTTGTGGCCGGAGCGCTCGGCGGACTGCTTGCGGCCTATGTGACCTTCACGCCCTGCTTCCTGTGGATTTTCGCCGGCCCGCCCTTCGTCGAGCGGCTACGCGGAAACAAGGCGCTCGGCGGCGCGCTTGCGGCGATCGCGGCGGCGGTCGTCGGCGTCATTACAAATCTTGCTTTGTGGTTTGCGACGCACTTCCTCGTTCGCGCCCATTGGGCGCCGGAAGGCCTGCCCTTCGAACTTCCTGTCCTCGCCAGCGTCGACATGACGGCGCTGGCGCTCTCGGCCGTCGCGGGCGCGGCGATGCGCTTCGGTCTGGGCCTCGGCCCGACGCTCCTGCTCAGCGTCGGGGCTGGGCTCGCCCTGCGTCTTTTATAGCCTAACCCCGCAGGACGGCGACGCCGAAGAGCCACGGGTGCAGGAAGAGGATCAAGACGAAGATCGCCGTCCCCGCGCCGACCGCGATCGCATCGCCGCGCGTAAAGGCTTCGAGGCGGGGGGCGCCCATGTCGCCCCGCTTCTTCACGGCGATGCGGTCGTAGACGGCCCATCCGAGCAGCGATCCGAACAGGATCATGCCGCCGAGATCGCCATTGACGAGGAGATGCGCGAGCGCCCAGCTCTTCACAGCGACTAGCGTCGGATGACGCAGCCAGCCCCTTATCCGCGACGGCGGCGCGCGGCGGCTCGCGAGCGCGATGAAGGCGAACCAGACGAGCGGCATGGCCAGATGGCGCGTCCACTCCGGCGGCGACCAGATCTGGATCATGCCCTCGGCGCGATAGCGCGAGAAGCCGAGGATGATGAGCGCAAGCCCCGCGGCCGCGACGAGCGAGTAGACGAGCTTGTAAGTCTTGAGACTGAACCGCTCGATCAGCGCCGCCCGCTGTTCGCGAAAGCTCGCGAAGACATGGACGCCGACAAAGATCGCGATTCCGAGAATGAGAATGAGCATGTGCCCTCCGCCGCTTTCGAGATAACTAGAAACACCTGACCTGCGCTTCGGCCTGCGCGCGCCGCAAGGTCTCCAGCACGTCGCGCGCCGCGCCGGTGTTGCGCATCATCATGCCGACCTGCCCCGCCTGCTGATTGACGCTCGCCACGGTTTCAGCGGCGACATAGCCCTCATAGGGCAGGATGCTGGCGATGACGTCGATCGAGCAGGAGCATTGTTCGAGCGACAGTCGCGTGTCGCCATTGGCCTTCATGCAGCCGAAGACGTAATCGGCGCGCGCCGAGGTCGGATAGTCGTTGAGATCAGCCGCGGCCGCAGGGCCGGCGGGATGACTGAGGGCGGCAAGCGTCACTGCGGCGAAGAGCCGGCGCATGTTGTCAACCTTCGAAGCGTTTCGACGCGCCGATCTTACCGTGTCCCCGGGCCGGAGAGGAACCCGCTTTGCGGATCTGCGCAGATCTTGATCCGCAAGGAGAAGGCGCAATCTACCCTATGGCTCCACGGCGCGCCGGAAGGCGGGCGGTGGCGGATCATTCACGAGGGATGCGGCGGACGAGAGACGGGCCGGTCGCGGGCGGGACAGGGTTTCGCCCGGGCCGTATATCCGTCGGCTCCGTTGCGCGCCATGTGCGAAGCAGGCGCTTTCGGCCCGGCCCGAACGATGGGAGGACGACATGTTCAACCTTCGATTTCCTGCCCTTTGCGCGCTGGCCGCATTGGGCGCATCTGGCGCCGCGCCGGCGCTGGCGCATGGCGCCATACGGCACGAGCAGGAAGCCTGCGTCCTGAAAGTCGGCCCGGACTTCATGTATTTCACCGGCTACCAGCCGAGCCTCTCGCACAGGAAATTCTGCGAGGACATTCCAGCGACCGGGGACACGATCTTCATCCTCGACTATGCGCAGAACGAAATGCGCGACATGAAGACGGATTTCCGGATCGTGCGCAATGTCGGCGAGGAAGAGGAGGAGCATGAGAAGCTCGACAGGATCACCGTCGCCTACCTGCCGCCCAGGATCTATCCGACAGGCACGCTCAATCTCGAATATGATTTCAAGGAAAGCGGCGATTATGTCGGCATTGTCACCGTCGACGGGCCGAACGGCGAACATTGGGTGTCGCGCTTTCCGTTCTCGGTGGGGCGTCTCTATTCCGCGCGCACGCCATATTACCTCCTGACGGCGGCCGTGTTGCTGGCGCTGCTGGCGCTCTTCTGGGGAAAGGACAGCGAGACCGCGCCGGCGCGAAAGAGGTGATGCGGCGAAAGCTGCGCGCTTTTGTCATGCAGCCGTCAATTTCACTCCTTATACGCCTGAGGGAGTTCTCCGGCGCCCAGGCGCAAGGAGGAGCTCAAAAACGCCGGGCCGGAGGTACGTCCGGCGTTTTTTTTGTCGGCCGCACGGGCGGCCGTGGCTGCGATGGTTCAGCGAAATTATACGCTCCCGCAGCCAAAAATACGCTTAGCTACAGGCTCTTGCGCGGACCGCGCGAATGCGATCATTCTACCGCGGGGAGTCGCCATGGGTGAATCGGTCCGGCGGTTTGCGGGTTTCAGCTACAGCGCCCGAGGCGGCCTTCAGCGGGATGGGAAACACATCCACCTAGGCCCGCAGGCGCGCCAGCTCTTGGAGCTTCTGCTCGATTCGAACGGCGCTGTCGTCTCCAGAGACCTCATCGCCTCGCGCCTCTGGCCGGACCGGCCGGCTTCCGACGAATCGATCGACCGCTGCGCCTATCTTCTGCGCAAGCCGCTGCGCGAGGCCGGCGGCAGGGATCTGATCGCCACGTCCTACGGCCGCGGGCTCTCGCTGAGGGCCGAGATCGAGGAGGTCGACATCGACGCCGAGCCATGGCGTCGCGCGGAAACCTCTCCCAGCGCCCGCATCCTCGACCTGTGGCAGACGGCCTACGAACTCGCCGGAAACCGGACCCGGGACGGTTTCGAGCGCGCGCAGGCGGCGATCGCCGCCGCGGCCGAGCTCGATCCCGGCTCCGCCCCCGTCTGGTCTCTCGCCGCCGACATCGCCGCCGGCCGCGTCGCCCGCGGCTACCTCCGGCCTGCGCAGGCCGCCGCGATTATCGAGGACGCGGCCGGCCGGGCGCTCGCCATCGCACCCGATTTCGCCCCGGCGCTGGCGGTTCTCGGCTGGGCGCGCGGAACGCTGTTGGGCAGACCGCAGGAGGGGCTGACGCTCCTCGATCGCGCCATCGCCGACGATCCGCACTACGGCAAGGCGCGGTGGTATCGCTGCTGGGTTCTGGCCGCACTGGACCGCCTCGCCGACGCCATCGCCGACACGGAGGAGGGCCTGCGCGCCTCCCCCCTCGATCAGGTGCTGCTCTCGCTTCAGGCATGGCTCACGCTCTGCGCCGGCGACCGCGAGGGAAGCGTCGCCCGCGCGGGCCGGGGCCTGGAGCTTCGCCCGGACGCCGCCACGCTTCACCTCGTCGTCTCGATCGTCGCAAGCCTCGACGGACGGCACGAGGAGGCGATCGCCGCCGCCCGCCGCGGCGTGCTGGCCAGCCCCGGCGATCCCTTCGTGCTGAGCGTTCTCGCCTATGCGCAGGCGCGCGCGGGCGAGACCGCCGAAGCCGAAGCGACATTCGCCGCCGCAACTACCGGAGCGGACGCCCGCGCGCCGCAGTCCTTCGCGGCCTCCGTCGCGCTGGCGCTCGGCCGCGAGGCCGAAGCGGTCAGCCTCCTCGAACGCGGCAAGGCGGAAGGCTGCCCGTGGTTCGCCTTCGTCGCCCATGATCCGCGCCTGGCCCCGCTGCGGGACCAGATCGCCCGCATCCGCGCCGCGTAGCGCGCCTTCCGCTCGCGTGGAATCCTGCGAGCAACAAGAAATCACGCAAAAACATAAATTTGGAGCGCATTCCGGCCGCAAGGGTCCGTCAGCTTTTGCTGAATGCGCTCCGACGGCGAATCGGGGCGCGCGGTTGAAATTGTCCCGCCGTGGCCTTATTGCCGCAAGGAAACATAGCCGCGCGCGAACGCCCGCAAATTCTGGAAGGAAGAAATGATCGGTCGTCTGAATCACGTCGCCATCGCCGTCGACAGCGTCGAAAAGGCCTCCGCCGTCTATCGCAACGCGCTCGGCGCAAAGGTCTCGACGCCCGAGACCGTGGCCGAGCACGGCGTCACCGTGGTCTTCGTCGAGCTGCCGAACACCAAGATCGAGCTTCTCGAGCCCTATGGCGAGAATTCGCCGATTGCCGGCTTCGTGGCCAAGAATCCGTCGGGCGGCATTCATCACGTCTGCTACGAGGTCGACGACATCATCGCCGCCCGCGACCAGCTGAAGGCCTCCGGCGCGCGCGTGCTCGGCGACGGCGAGCCGAAGATCGGCGCGCATGGCAAGCCGGTGCTGTTCCTGCATCCGAAGGACTTCTGCGGCACGCTCGTCGAGCTGGAGCAGGCGTAAGCGATGCCCTTCCCCATCCCGCTCGCTCTGGCGATCTACGCCACCATCTGGTGGATCGTGCTGTTCGCCGTTCTTCCGCTGGGCGTGCGCTCGTCGGAAGAGGCGGGCGAGGAACGCCCGGAGGGCGCCGACCCCGGCGCACCGGTCGCGCCCCAACTGGCGAAGAAGGCGGCGATTACGACCGTGGTCTCGGCGGTGATTTTCGGAGCGGTCGTGCTGGTTGCAAAATACATGATTTGACGGGCTCGCGCGGTCGACGCAGGAAAAGGGGCCCAATTGGAATTCGCCGGGGTTGACCGGTAGGGCGCCGGCCGGTAGTTGATCACGGCCGTTTCACGCGGCAGGCGAGCGGACCGACCCGCTTCGCTTTAGTCACCGAGACGCAGATCCGGTCGCGCTTGCGACCGGTTGGAGCGCGTAGCTCAGTCGGTAGAGCACCTGACTTTTAATCAGGGGGTCCTGGGTTCGAGCCCCAGCGCGCTCACCAACAAAATCAACGCGTTAGGTTGGTTTTTTGGCCGCTGATCCGAAGTAAATCCGAGCTGATGTATGCACTGACGTAACACTCGGAATTTTCGAAAGCCCTTCACAGCCCCTCGCGACGCGCATTCGGCGGACGATCAATCTCGAAAGGATTGACCATGGCCACGCCCAAAGCCGTCCCTCCCCCCGGCGCGTCCCTCGCCGCCCGCCGTCCCCTTCTCACGCCCGCCGGCGCATTCGATCGCGCCGCCATCATGTCCGACGCCCATCGTCAGCTTCGCCTTATGGCGTCGCACGGCTGGAGCTGGTCGCGCTGTCTCGCCTTCTCATGGGCGCGGGCGAAGGCACAGCGCGGCGGCGTTCCGTCGCTCGTCATGGACGGCGGCGAGAGCTTCGTGGAGAAGGCCGTTCAGAAATTGCGCGCTGTCCGCCAGACAATGTGCAGCGACGCGACGCGCCGGCCGTCGTCAGGCAATCCAATACCTATAGCTTGATCAGCGCAGTTACAACGCGCGCCAGCTTGCCCGATCCGTCGGCGCAGTGCCGCCGCCGCCGCTACTTTTTGAAAGGACGCCCGCCAATGCCCGCCCAATCTCCCGCAAAGACAAAGCCGCTGACCGATGCACGCATCGCCAAGCTGTCGCCTCGCGCCGGACCTTACGAACTGCCCGTCGAGTCCCGGATTCGCGTCGTCATCCGCCCGTCCGGCGCGAAGTCCTTCGGCTTCCGCTAAGGTTCGGCGGCGCATCGCGCAATCTGACGCTCGGTCCGGCCTCGATCGGCGTCGACGGGGCGCGAAAGCTCGCCGCCGCCGCGCGTCTCGCGTTGCTGGAAGGCAAAGACCCTGCGGAGCTGAAACGCCGTCGCAAGGAAGCCGCCAAGGCCGCCGCCGCCGCGCAACGCGCCGCCAAGCGCCGTCAACCCCAGCGCGAGACCGTCGCCGAGCTTGTCGACGGCTTCCTTCAGCGCATGGCGCGCAAGGCCAGCCCGAAGACGGTCGACGCAACCGGACGCCTGTTGCGGCGCGAAGTCGTCGCCGCTTGGGGCGCGCGGCCGATTGCCGAAGTCTCCCGCGCCGACGTGCGGGCCTTGCTCGAATGCGTCGGCGAACGCGCGCCGGTCATGGCCAATCGGCTGTTGCCGACCGTGCGCCGCCTGTTCGCCCATGCCGTCGACGAAGAATTGATTGCGCGCAATCCCGCCGCCGGAATCGAGCCGCTTCACGCCGAGACGCCGCGCGAGCGCGTGCTTGACGGCCGCGAGCTGGCCAGCGTGCGGCGCGCCGCCGAACGCCTTGGCGGCGAAGACGGCGATTTCATCCGGCTCTTGATTCTGACGGCCGCGCGCTTCAGCGAAGTCGCCCGCCTCGAATGGCGCGAAGTCGATTTGGACAACGGCGTTTGGACCTTGCCGGCGGCGCGCGCCAAGAACCGCAAGGCGCATGTGACGCCGCTTTCCGCGCCCGCGCTGCGTATCCTTCAGCGGCTGCACGCCGCACGCGTCGCTGACGACGGCCGCGTGTTCCGTTCGTCATTCTCGCGCGTCCGCGACCGAATCGACGCCGAGATTGCGCGAGTTGACGGCGCGCCGCTCGCGCATTGGACGCCGCATGATTTGCGACGGACGGCTGTCCCTACCGCAAATTCAATCTGACTGGAATGCTTCTGAAAGTTGGGGCATGCTTGGTCTTATGACGGACGTGTTCAAGCTGATCTGGCGGGCGATCATCGACCTGTTCCGATCCAGAGCGTCACTGGAAGCGGAGATCGTTGCGCTGCGCCAGCAACTCAACGTCCTGCGCAGAAAATCGGCGAAGCGGCCGGCATTCAGCGCCTTCGATTGTCTGTTTTTCGATTGGCTGTATCAGATAGCGCCGAGAGTTAAAGACGCCTTGGCCATCGTAAAGCCCGAGACGGTTATTCGTTGGCATCGCGCTGGCTTTGGTTTGTTCTGGCGATGGAAGTCGCGACCTCGCAGCGGCAGGCCAAAAGTGGCGCTGGAAGTCCGACAACTGATCCGCGACATGAGCCTGGCCAATCCCCTGTGGGGCGCGCCGCGGATCCACGGAGAATTGCTCAAACTCGGAATCGATATTGGCCAAACCTCGGTCGCCAAGTACATGGCGAAACGCCGCCGGCCTCCTTCTCAAGGCTGGAAGACATTCCTCCGCAACCACGCCGATGGCATTGCGTCGATGGAACTGTTCGTGGTTCCGACGTTCTCCTTCAAGCTACTGTATGGCCTGCTGATTTTACGCCACAACCGACGTCGGCTGCTATGGTTCGGTGTGACGGCGCATCCGACCGCCGAATGGCTGGCCCGGCAACTAACCGAGGCTGTGGCTGGGATCCCGCGCCGAGATATCTCATTCGCGACCGCGACAGCGCCTATGGCGAGATCTTCAAACGCCGCCTTCGGGCGATGGGCATTCCTGACCGTCCAACCGCGCCGCGCTCGCCCTGGCAGAACGGCTGTGCGGAACGGCTGATCGGCTCGGTCCGACAAGAATGTCTTGATCATGTCGTCGTGTTTGGCGAGCGGCATCTGCGCCACGTGCTTCTTACTTACATGGCGTATTACAATGATGCGCGGACTCACCTCTCACTAAACAAGCACGCGCCCATACCGCGCGCCATTCAGGCTGTCGGACGCATTGTTCCCACACCAATTCTCGGCGGACTACATCACCGATATGTCCGGATTTAATTTCCGACAAGGACAGGCAGATCGACGAGGCGCGAGACTCCATAGCCGCGCGGGAGAGCTTTTCTTCGACGGCTGCTCTGGCGATCGCCGGATCGAGAAACTCTAGCGAAAGCGTCATCCTGATCGAACGCTCAGTTCTTTGTTCGCGCCTGGCGAGGGCGGCTGTGTCGGCGACGGTCCCGGCGACCAATTCGTCAAGCCAGCGCCGTCCGTCAAATGATCGAAGAGGCCTTCTGGGTCGGAAGCGATGAAGCGATGAACCCAATCGAGCAACGTGTGACGATCCATGCCGCCAATCTTGGCAGCCTCACCCCGGTCCTTCCCTCGCGGACCGCCGCCAGCGACAGCGGGCGCCGGCTCTGAGTTACGTCCTTCGAACGCGGGGCAAAGGCCCGAAGCTCTCCAGCCGAAACATCCTCTCGCAATTTCGCTGCCTCTGGCATGGCGCGAATCTTCCTCGCGCCAAATGAGTCAGAACACCCACCTCAGGGAAATCCACTTATGACTCAGTCAGCGACGCCGTTGGTTCTTTACATGAGGTCGCTGCGTCACCTGCCTTCTTGCGTTTTCTCGTCCTCGCGCCGGCCCGCATCGAAGGTATTTTTCGACGTCCGACATTCGAGCCTGCGTCAACATTCCGGGCCGACGCTGGCACTGACCTATCGGGCGGCGCAATGCATTAAGCGCGGGTTTTGGATCTGCAACCAACGTGTCGCGTGCTCGCCCTTTCGGTCCGCACCCGCTTCACCGCCGATGGGGCGGAATCGCTCCAACTCAGAATCTCCTTTTCGTCATCAAACCTTTTCTCGGCTATGCCGCGACAGCCGCCTCGAAGTGCGCGCCAGTTCCTTGAGGCCGTCGGCGAGCTTGGCCAGTTGCGCCCCCATCGACGCCAGAGCTTCGAGCAACGCCTCAATGCTGGCGCCCATCACCGGATCATCCCGCGTCGACTGATACACAGCCTCGGATTAGTTGCGGCCTGAACGGCCCGCTTTCCAGTCCGACCTTCGTGAGTTCACCCTTGAAGCGCCGTAAGGCAGCGTCAACCATCTCCGGGCGCGTGTCGGCCATTCCGTGCCAAACAACCTTGCCTGCGTCGTTCAAAAAATGCACACCGCCATTCGCTTGCCGCCCACGCCCATTCCTGCAAACATCGTCATCGTTGCTCTCCATTCATCGTCCAACGAATCGCCAGCGGTAGGGTCATCCCCGCCGCCGAGGAGCAGCAACCTCATGTACGGGATGTATTATTTACCTCGGTTGATCTCTGGAAGGTCGAATGTCCGCCAGTCCGGCACGTCCGAAACCTCAGGGAATGCCACCCCGAACGGCCGAGTGGCGTCTATGCCCACCGAGGATGAATAGCCCCCGTCGGTATAGGGATCGAGCGGCGCCGCCGCCGTATGATCGACGACGAATACGTCTTCGCGCGGCTTCACTCGAAACGACATCGCCCACTCCACTTCCGATGATTTGCGGACGTCGATGTCCGGCTCCACGACCACCACCCATTTCGGGTGAAGGTTCGAGGCCATCGCCGCGAGGATTGCCTGCCGCGCCTCGCCCGCGTATCGCGGCGCCATCGCGATCACGACATAGACCTGGACGCCGCCAGAACTGGTGATCGAAATGTCCGAAATGGTGGGAAACTGCGCCTGAAGCTGCCGCAGAATCGACGCCTCAAATGGAATCTGCTTGAGAACATGGTTCTCCGTGATCGGTTTGCCCGTCAGAAGGCCCTGGAAAATTGCATCGCGGCGATGGGTGATCGCCGTCACCTTGGCTGTGGGCTTGGGCGAAGCGGGCGTGTAGTATCCCGTATATTCGCCGAGCGGTCCTTCCTGACGCTGATCATTTGCGTCCACTACGAACTCGATGATGAATTCGGCATGGGCCGGCACCTTGAGCGTGCTGGTCAGCGCGTTCGTCAACTCTACTGGCGCGCCACGCAATCCGCCGGCGACGAACCAGTCGTTGGCGCTATCGGCGCACTGAACCTGGCAGGAGAAAGCCGTCATGGGATCGATGCCGATGACGATAGCGCCGTGCAGCGAGACCTTCCGCTCGATCGCTTTCGCCATGTTCTTCCCGAAGCGGTGATTCGGCGCGGAAAACACGCCCAGCACGCGTGAATCATGAAGTTGAAAGCGGTAGTTGCCAATGTCCGGAACGCCCGTGTCGGGGTCCTCGGAAACAACGATGCCAGCGGTGATGTAGGGCCCGCCATCCAGGGGACTGTATGTCGGCACCGGAAGTTTCGTGAGATCGACGTCATCACCTGTCAGGACGACTTCTTGGCACGGCGCCGGTCCGGCGAAGTCGACGGGGCCGATGGGATTCTCGATGCCTTTGGTCACGCGTTCGTGAATGGTTTTCTCGGTCGACTCGAAGGCGATCAGCGCGCGCCGGCGATTACCATAGAGGCCCGCGACAAGCGGAAATTCCGTTCCGTTTTGCTTAAACATGAGCGCCGGCCCCTCGACCGCGCTGCTCTTGGCAAGAGCTTTGGCGACGTCATACCGCAAGGCGATCGGCCGCGTAATGTCGACCAATTCACTGGATTGCCGTAAGGTCGAAAGAAAAGCTCGCAGGTCTTTGTACGGCATGTTACAAAATTCTCACTGCTCGCAGGTGCGTGAATAATGCACAGCTTTCCTTTCAAGGTAAAGACACAGGACATTCGAGCCGCGTTGCGCGTTGGTGCCTCGGTGGGCCTGCCTCTCGTGGCGCTGTATGCTTCGGGTCACATTCACTTTGCCGTCTATGCGGCCTTCGGCGCGCTGACCTCCCTCTATGGCCACAGCGAACCCACCCAGCGCCGCGTCGAGACGCAAGTCGTGGTCGGCGTCGCGCTCGTCGCCACTCTCGCGGTGGCGGCGGTCTATTCTGTGGCGCAGGGGCCGGATTGGCTGTTGTCCATCATGCTCGCCGTCGTTGTGGTGGCGGCGGGAACGCTCGGAACCGTCATGGGATGGACGCCGCGCGGCGAAATCTTCTTCGTCTTGGCGCTGCTGGTCGTCGCCAGCATTCCGTTGACAGCGAACGAAATCCTGCCGGCCATTGTCGCCGGCGTCGGCGGGGTCGGATTCTCGATTCTGCTCACCATGCTGGAGCCGAATGGCGCCGTGGACGCGCGATCCCTCGTGCGTGGCGTGCCCAGGAGGATACAGGCCGGCCGAGCTATCCTCGACAGGACACGCCATGCGATCGTCATCATCATTGCGGCGCTGGCCGTGACCAGCGCTTGGTTGCTCGCCCGTTCCATCGATATCGGCCATCCCTTCTGGGCCCCCATCGCGGTGGCGGCGTTGATGCCGACGTTCCCCCCCGCCGACGCCATGCATCGGACGATCCAACTACTGTCGGGCACGCTCGGCGGCGTCTTGATCGCCGCGGCGCTGTTTGCGCAGGAACCCGGACCTCTCGCCCTCATTCTCATCATCGCGATATGTCAGGCTGTCGCGGAACTGTTCATCGACCGCAACTATGGGGTGGCACTTCTCTTCATCACGCCACTGGCGATAGGCATGAGCAATCTTGGCGGAACCCTTCCTTGGTCGCCGCTGCTCATGGAACGTCTGGTCGAGGCCGGGCTTGGCGCGACGATCGCTCTCGTGGCGATTGTCTTCGGAAGCGCTGTCCTCGCGCGCGTCGCCGCGCCGCGCGTTGGTAGCGAGGCATAGAGCGTGCGCCCGACCGCCTTGGAAGTCGAAACAGCGGATGTCGCCGTCGGTCGCTCCTTTCCGAGAGCCAAGGGCGGCCAACGGTTCACGAGAGGCGCGACGCGGCTCGGTCGCTCGCCTTGCGCGCGCCATTCGGACAAGTATCTCGCCACTTCAAAGGGGATCTAAATGACTGGCGCACATTCACTGAAGCACGAGATATTCATTTCGGCGGATCCAGAAATGGTCAGGAAAGCACTCAGCACCGCCGACGGCCTTCGCGGATGGAATACGTCGCACGTCGAGGGGAGCGGTGAAGTCGGAACGTTGTGGAATTTGAAATATTCTGGCCGACCCGAATTTTCCTGGCGCATCGACCGGGATGACCCGGAAGAACTTCTCTGGACCTGCGCCAAGGGTCCCGGCGACTCCGTCGGCACCACTGCGGCTTTCAGCATCGTTCCGGCGCCGCCCGGCCGGACCCGCGTCCGCGTCACCCATGGCGGCTGGCCACATGACGAAGCAAATTTCATCAAGTGCAACACCATCTGGGGCGCGCTGATGGATCATCTGCGCGCATACGTCGAATCCGGCCTGTCAGACCCGGTCTTTTCCTGAATCCGGTCTGGAGCTCTCCCCCATGCCGTCCCAGCAGTCCCTTCCTGATTTCGTGCGGGCGATGGACGCCGCCGGATTTCTTGTCCGAATCACCGGTGAAATCCGCGTCGATCAAATTCCCATGATCCTTGAGGCCAATCCGACCAAGGCGGTGCTCATTGAGAAGATCAAGGACTGCGAGTTCTCGGTCCTCGCCAATGCCTATTCGAACCAGGACATGTATGCCTGGGCCATGGAGTGCGACAAGACGCAGACTGGCCGAAAGATGGCCGAGAAGGCGAAGTCGCGTGTTAAATGGGAAATCGTCGATACGGCGCCCTGCAAGGAGGTCATCTTGAAAGGTGACGACGTCGACCTGACCCGACTTCCCCTGTTCCTGCATCACGACCGCGACGGCCACGCCTATACCAACGACAATCTCTTCATTAGCAAGCACCCATACACCGGCGTTTATGACTGGGGCATCTATCGCTCCATGTTCCGCTCGAAGAACGAGAAGTCCGTTGACATGACGTGCACCTCGCACCGTCAGCGCATCCATGCGATGGCCGCGGCGGCGAAGGGACAAAACTTGGAGGTCGCCATGGTCATCGGCGGCCCGATCCTCGACAAGATCGCGGCGCTGGTTGGCGTGCCGGGCGATACCGATGATTTCGAGGTGCTGGGAGGGTTCTACGGCGCGCCGGCGAAGATGGTGAAATGCGAAACAATTGACGTGCTGGCTCCGGCCAATGCTGAACTCATCCTCGAATGCGAGCTCATGGCCACCGAGGGGCTGAACTTCGATGAGGGCCCCTATGGCGAATTCACCGGCATGTATGGTGGCGGAATGAAGCACAATTATCGCCTGAAGGTAAAGGCGATGACCTATCGCAAGGACCCGATCTACCAACACTGCACAATTGGCGGCATGCATCCCTGGTACACCGACAATATGCTGCAGCTTCCCGCTATCGAGGCCGACCTCTACGGCGCGCTTCGCCTTGCGGGCATCGATGTTGTGGAGGTGCGCTGCCCTGCAGGTGGTCTATCGAATATCGCCTATGCCAAGATTCGCCCGCTGGGCGCGGGCGACGCCAAGCAAGCGTTGGGCCTGATGCTCACTTGCTCCAAGCAGGGGCTGCCCAAAGTGGCGATGGTGTTCGACGACGACGTCGACATCTGGGATGATCAGGCCGTGCTCGCCGCCATGGCGTTCCGCTACATGCCCGACCGCGACACCGTGATGATCAAGGACTGCAACACCATGACGGTCGATCCGAAATGCGCCGAACCCGGCGTCGCCTCGAAGATTGGCATGGACTGCACCACGCCGATGGGCGGCGATTGGAATCCGGACGAATTCATCAAAAGCGCGGTGACCGATCTCGGCGACCCGCCAGACAATGTGACGCTTCTGACCGAGGAGGAGATCGCCCATGAAATGGAGGCGTTCATTGGCGCCGAGCCCCGCGCGTGGCTCGATATTCTCAAGCGCTTCCACGGCCAGCCCTACAGGCTGATCTACGGGGCGTTCGGCGGCCTGCGCCACAAGCTCGGCCGCGTGAACGACGCGCCGTGGTACCGCTACACCCTATCCAATCGCCCCTTCGCCTTCGACGCGAAGCCAGCGGCCTTGTCGAACTTCGACCCCCGGCATGTCGGCTCGACCTCCGAATGATTATGCAAGGAGTCTGACAATGGGGAATGCGCCCCGGCGCATGGTGGTGGGCATCACCGGCGCCACCGGCATCGTCTATGGCGTGCGGCTCCTGAAGGCGCTTCGGGAGTTGCAGGTCGAGAGCCATCTCGTCGTTTCGAAGGCAGGCGAGATGACGCGCGCCTATGAATCGGATTTGTCCTCGGAGGAACTGCGCGGCCTCGCGGATGTCGTCTATTCGCCAAACGATATCGCGGCGCCGATTTCCAGCGGCTCTTTCCGGACCATGGGAATGATCGTGGCGCCGTGCTCGGTGCGGAGCATGAGCGACATCGCGCATGGGGTCACATCCGGCCTCATCAGCCGGGCGGCGGATGTCTGCCTGAAGGAGCGCCGCCGGCTCGTGTTGCTGCTGCGGGAGACGCCCCTTCACGCCGGCCATTTGAAAAGCATGCTGGCGGTTACTGAAATGGGCGGTA
The DNA here is from genome assembly GCF_000188155.2 of Methylocystis sp. ATCC 49242. Taxonomy (NCBI): domain Bacteria; kingdom Pseudomonadati; phylum Pseudomonadota; class Alphaproteobacteria; order Hyphomicrobiales; family Methylocystaceae; genus Methylocystis; species Methylocystis sp. ATCC 49242. The sequence continues at coordinate 3,638,725 of NZ_KE124774.1, read as the reverse complement.
TCATCGCGCCGCCCGTCCCGGCCTTTTATTTGCGTCCCCAGACGCTGGACGACATGGTCGCGCACACGATCGGCCGGGTCCTCGATCTGTTTGATCTAGACTTGAACGCTTATCCCCGATGGGGAGAAAAGAGCGAGGCGTCCACAAATGGATCGACTTCGCTGGCGGCGGAGTTAGCCACCGGCCGATGAGCCGCCGCCGAAGTCAGGGAGACGGATCCGCGATCGGGAACGACGCCGTCATCGCCGACGCCATTGATCCAGATCGCTCGGTCCCCTGGTTCTCTGGTCGAGAAAATTCGTCTTCCGCGGAGCGCTGGATCACAGAGCTGGCCCCGGTTGTCTGGACAGCTCCCGGCGGATTTTGAGTGGATCGCTGCCGGGGTTTGCTGAACGCGGGGCGTCTCGATTTTGTCGCGGCGGGGGGAGGGCGTAGCCCGACCAGAGCTGCGACAAAATCGACGGCGACGGTCATGCGGCCATCGCTGTTTCCTGTTTGCCGAAGTAGGCTTCGTCGGGCGTGCGCCCGTCAAGGCTCGAATGCGGGCGCCGCTCGTTGTAAAAGGCCAGATATCGGCCGATCGAGGCGCGCGCTTCGGACACGCTGTCGTAGGCGCGCAGATAGACTTCGGGCACCCTCAGAAAATTAGTGATTCACTTGATTATTGCCCCAGTACGACGGCGGAGCCGGTACTACCTGAATTTTCGCCATCATCCCGCTATCCTCATGCTCCAAAATGTGACAGTGGTAAACGAATTCTCCAAGCTCGGCGAAAGGAATTTCGATGATCTTCGGACTCGCCGCGCAGCGCTTGCTGCGCCATTGATCAATCGTACAATAGCCGTTTTGAGTGTTCATGACAGCTTTTACTATGCTTGGATCTGGGACTGCGATTTCTAGCGGCACATTGTCTTCGACTACGCCCGCTCCGACATTGGGATTGAGTATGGGAGAAAGGGGTGACGTACTATTCGCGGATGGTTGGATAAATCGGAACCTCGTTTGATGAATGTGATAATTGTGTAGCTCCGTAGCGAGATTGACCAACTCCCAGGTCTCTCTTACCGGGGTTTGGCCGGGTCCCAATGGCAGGCAGATAAACGGGTTAGAGGGATCAAAGGCGGTTATAGGCATTGCAGTGTTCGGGACGACGCTGCCGTCCGAAGCAACTTCCTCGTACCCCAAACCGAAAACGTTCGGATTTGTGACAGTCACAAGACCAAAAAATATCCTTCGGCGATGGCCGGGAGTCAGCGGTCTACAACCGTTCGCGAGAGCGGCGGCAGTCGCGTAGGGCACTGGCTCCGCGAAGATTCCTTCCGGCCGGTTAGCTGCGAGAGCGTCTCCCGCTAGTGCCAGCGCTACGAGATTGCTTGCGGCGTCTCTTGGTCCGAATTTCACCTCGGCAAGGTCTACAGCTGGCCAAGGGTCACCTACCCCTGGGGCTCCAGTCGTTATTCCGACTGTTTGAAATGTTGCAAGCGCACCGTTTTTGGGGGGTGTAATTTTTTTGCCAGTCCTATCACGATAAGTAACCCAAATTTCGACACGTGAACCAGGCATCATAACAAACTCTTTTATGCAGATTGGTTCTGCGAGATAACCATTTGGCGTCGGCACTGGACAGGGTACAATGTTAAACCTCGATCCGCCCAAAGTTATTTTGTCGCCGGCGGTGGTTCCTCTAGGAATATGAGTGCTGACACCGTCAACTGATATTAGCTGCGTTATGATTGGATAGTTTCCGGTGTTGTCTTTCAGTTGGAGTCGATATGTAGCGCTTGCTCCAACATTACTTATCCGCCAGATTTCCCCGTCGACTTTGTTTATATTTATTGTAGGAAAAATTGCGCCGCTAACAGGGAAAAACCATCTGCCGCCCGTGTAGTCGCTACCTCCAGATCTGGTATTATTTGTACCCGAGCATGAACCCCGGCGAGCAGTTTCTGAGCCTGTCGCCTTCTGGCGACAGAAAGCAGGGTCTTGCTGGTCATTAAGAACCTCTCCATTTGTGACCGGATAAGGATATGAGTTCAAGCCTTTTTGGAACAGGATCTTACCCCGGCTTGCTGCAAGCACTTGCATATCTTTCAAAATAAGATGTCGTACTTGACCCTCTGGAAACTTTGAGTTGAGAGCGTCTGTCGAGACGTAATCCCTAACACTCCCTATTGAAATAATACCAGCTAAACCGCTTGATAGACTGTCTGCGGTCACGCCGTGAACGTGCGGATGGAACCAGTCTGAGCCTGACGGTTCATTATTAGGGATTGAAATTTCGTAATCTAATATGCCCGTATCGTTATCGACAACAGCCCCGTGTTGGTGATGCTGTTGAATAGGATGGCCATTGGCCGGGTTATATAAGTCGACGTAAATGTCGTCGCCCCATGTCGGATTGTTGAAAGACGGTGCACGGGCCTGTACGACGAGACCATGAGTGTGCAGATTAGTTGGGGTAAGAGGTAGATTAATGCCGTGCAAGTCAGGAATCGGTGTGCGTGAATTCATATTCCAGTAATGTGACACTTTATTTTTATCCTGCCGGGGAAGCTTGTTTACTAACCTAACCCTTAACTTGTCGCCCTTTTGCAGTGCGAGCCTTATTCCCCCAAATTCAGACGATGTCTCCTTATTTTCCTTCGAGCATTGATTTCCTATCGCATCCTGACGATAGCAAATTTCGTATACCCACCCCACCGGATTGATAGGATTTCGACTATTCGGCGGAGCAAAAGAAATGGCTTTGACCAATTTCGGCTTTGCGATCATTAGGATGTTAAGTTGACCATTTTTGCTCGCGAATACAGGAGGTTCCGCGAATGGACTTGCTGCAGCGGGTGAACTCAGAGCCAAGACGGCTGTAGTCGCCAATAGGCTTCTGATGCTCTTAAGGCTCGACATGTGATTGGCTCCTACACACGTGGAACAAGTGTCAACAAAGGCACAAAGCTTATCTGGATTTCGTTGGGTCACTCCTTGGAGTCAAGCACGAAGCGCAACGCGGTGGAATTCGTGGCTAAAGACTTCGAGTGGAGTCTTATAGACCAAGCGTTTGCGCGGCCGATTATTCAACCGATCCTGGATCATCGCAAGCTCTTTGTCTGAGACCGTTGAGAGGGGACGACTTTTTGGGATGAACTGGCGCACCAGGCAATTGAGGTTCTCGTTGGATCCGCGCTGCCAGCTCGAGTAGGGATCGGCGAAGTAGGCAACCGAACTCAGCGCTTTATCCGTGGCGGAGTGCTCGGCAAATTCTTTGGCTCTGTCGCGAATTTTTATTGCGGGCGGTTGGGGCTATAATCGCCGGGCGTGGGGCAGGCGGAATAGTGCGATGATCGATTTCAAGGGCAGCCACTTTGAACGCGACGTGATCCTGTGGGGCGTCCGCTGGTATGTGGCGTATCCGGTGAGCTATCGTCAACTCGAGGAGATGATGGAAGAGCGAGGCGTCGAAGTCGACCATTCCACGCTCATCCGCTGGGTCGTCAAATATGCGCCGTTGCTGGAGAAACAGTTCCGTGCTCGCAAGCTTGCAATCGGATCCAGCTGGCGTCTCGATGAGACCTACGTGAAAGTCAAAGGCTGTTGGAAATATCTGTATCGGGCGGTCGACAAGGCAGGTGCGACGGTGGATTTCTTGCTGACCGCAAAGCGGAATTGCAAAGCCGCACTGCGCGTTTTGCGTAAGGCGATCGGGCAGCGAGGCGCGCCGGAGAAGATCACGATCGACAAGAGTGGCGCCAACACGGCGACGATCGAAAGCTACAATGCGGAAAATGAAGTGGACATCGAAATCCGCCGCATCAAATATCTCAATAATATTGTCGAACAGGACCATCGAGCGGTGAAGCGAGTGACGCGGCCGATGTTGGGTTTCAAATCATTTCGATCGGCGGCTGCGACACTCTCGGGGATCGAGCTCATGCACATGATCCGAAAGGACCAGTTGCAGACTGGGGGCAAATTGCGCCCAGCGCAGCAGTACTATGCCCTCGCGGCGTGAGCCGCGTCACTCTCACAAACCGGCGTCGCCTCCGTAGACAAAATTTGCGACACAACGATTCCGTCGCCCCGCTCCTGCGTTTTTTACAGGCGTGATGATAGCAGCGGATTTCGGTGACGCGGCTTTAGACGCGTCGCAAGAATGCGCGCCCCGCTGCAATCGCAGCTCGCCCCGATTGCGGCAGGCCCCCCGAAGTTAGCTACGGATCCAAGTGGAGGTGCTGCAGCTCGTCTGTGCACGAAACGCTCGCCGAAGCGTCGGTCGACGGTTGCCGAACCGTCGCGCATTAGTTGCTAACAAAGCGCTCAACAGAGGGTGTTGATGACAATCGGACAGCATCGCGAGCGTCGTCCGCCGCTTCATTTATGCGATCGGGGGACGTCGGTTTCGCTTCGGCCTTTCAGGCGATAGCGGAATCACACGGTGGACATCCCGGCACACGTGGCGAATGTTTACAAGTTGCACGCCGACAACTAAGCTAGAAAACCAGTCGTGAAGCGCCTCGTAAGGACACAGCCTCCGATGACCGGGAAGATCGCGATCGAAGAGCATTTCGTAAGCAAGGAAGCCACGCCGTACCTACCGCCCCTCGGCGTGACGGTTGCAGTTCAGAAGAGGATCGATGACGGGCTAGGTGATGTCGAGCGGTACCGATTGCCGGAGATGTACAAGAACGGGATCGACGTCCAAATCGTGTCGCTCACCGCAGACGGGGTACAGCTGGAACCCGATCGCGACAAGGCTGTAAAAATAGCCAAGCTCGCCAATGACGAACTCGCCGAGAGGTTTCTGGCGAAATACCCGACGCGATTTGCCGGGCTTGCAGCGGTTCCATTGCAGGACCCGAAGGCGGCAGCCGACGAACTCCAGCGCTCCATCGAGCAACTTGGCTTCAAGGGCGCGCTGGCGAATGGATTCAGCAACGTCGAAGATCTCGATACCGGCGAGTACTACGACTTGCCGAAATTCTGGCCGTTCTGGGAACGGGTTCAAGAGCTGGACGTGCCATTCTACCTTCACCCCCGCGGCCCTCTGGACTCGCAGCAAAGGATCTATGAAGGGCACCCCGAGCTTCTTGGTCCGGCCTGGGCTTTTGGCGTCGAAACCAGCACGCATGCTCTAAGGCTGATCACGAGTGGTTTGTTCGACCGCTTCCCAAAGCTGAAGATCATCATCGGCCATCTCGGCGAAGGACTCGTGCCGATGATGTGGCGCGTCCAGAACCGCTTCGATTACGCATCGTTTGGCAAGCGCCTTGAGAAGCCGCTCATGCAATACCTCAAGGACAATTTCTTCATCACCACCAGCGGCAATTTCCACACGCCGACACTGGTCAACGTGATCGCCGAAATGGGTATCGATCGGATCCTGTTCTCGGTCGACTACCCGTATGAACGCACCGATCAGGCAGTTCAGTGGTTCGACAATTGCGGCCTCAGCGAGGAAGACCGCCAAAGGATCGGTCGGCTGAACGCCTTACGGCTGTTCAAGCTGTGACGCATCCCCGGGGGGTCAGCAAGGAGCGAGGCAGATGGACAAGAAGCTTGTTGTTGACAAGACTGCGGACCACAGGAGCGGTGAAGAGGTGGCCAGCGGCGTGGCCAAATCTGCTACGCGGCGCAGTGTAATTCGTCACGGGGCTGGTCTTGCCGTTACGCTTGCCGGCGCATCGCATGGCCTTGCCGTTCGGGCTGTGGCGCGTAACGCCATCAGAATTCCGAAAGCCCCCAACATCGTCGTCCTGATGACCGACCAAGAACGCCATCACATGCATTGGCCTGCGGGTTGGGCGGAAAATCACCTTCCAGGGTTGCAGCGGCTCAAGCGCAATGGCCTTTATTTTAGTCGGGCCTATACGGCGGCGTGCCAGTGCTCCCCGTCGCGCGCGGTAATGACGAGCGGTCACTTTTCGCCCATGAACCGGGTGACCCGGACTTTCCTGTGGCCCGGCCTGGCCCATCAGTACCGTCTGCCGAATATCGCCTCGCTGCTCAGGGAGAAAGCGGGCTACGAAGTCGTCTGGAAAGGCAAATGGCATCTCAGCTACGCGACCAACGCCGCCCCGGGGAATGGTGGCGAAGCCTGGACGGCAGCCGACATCGAAGCAATGAAGAAGAATTTCGGGTGGTCAGACTGGAACCCGCCCGACGCCGGCAACGCGATCGAAGAATGGGAGAAGAATGTGTTCGGCCGGTACGATGGGATGGCCACGCTCGGCGGCGGCCACGCTGACAATGATGGGCGCTATATCAAGGGACCCAACCCGGCCCACAAGAATCAGACGCCGGGATTCGGCGACAGCGCTATCGAGTTCCTGAAGAATCGCGCACCCAAGCTCGACAAGCCTTTCTGCCTCTTCATCTCTCTCGTCAATCCGCACGATGTCTACGTCTATCCAAATTCGTGGAAGGCAGCCGGATATGAGCGCAGCAACTTTGCCGACCTCGGCATCGACCTGCCGTCTAACTACGCCGATGACTTGTCAACAAAGCCGAGCGTTCAGCGAGCCGCGCGTAATGCCTTCAACAAGTTCGCGCCCCTCGACAGCGTTCAGTCAAAGCGCGACTACGTCAATTTCTATGCCTACCTCAACAAGCTTGCTGACCAGCACATCGTCACCGTGCTCGACACATTGGCCGAAACCGGGCAGATCGCCAACACGATCATCTTGCGGTTGGCCGATCATGGCGAAGGCGGTCTGTCCCATGGCATGCGCGAGAAGGCGTATACGGTCTACGAAGAGATGATCCACATCCCGCTGATTGTTCACAATCCCGGCATCTACCCGGAGCCCATGCAGACCGAGGCATTCTACGATCACCTCAACCTGCTTCCGACGATCCTGGAACTTGCCGGTGTATCCAATCCCGAGTCCTATTCTCCGGGCAAAAGCATCGTACCGGTGATGCAGGGCGCCACGAAGTCCATACAAGACTCTGCAATCTTCGCCTTCGATGACGTCTTCTTTTTGCCGGCTGGCATTCCCGGCGGCCATATCCGCGCGATTCGTGAAGGCGACTGGACCTATGCCGTGTATTTCAGCCTCGACGGCAGCGGCATCGAGTACGAGCTCTACAACCTCAAGAACGATCCGGGTCAGATGCACAATCTGTTGTACGGGGACCCCCAGCTCGACATCAGAAGAGAATGGTCGCGCCTGCACAAGCTATTAACTCGCCGCTTTGTCAGGGCAGGTAATTTGCCTGATAGCTTCCAGTGGCCGATTGCACCTACCAAGACCTGAGGCTATCGCCCTTTAGCTCGTCTTATTCATGACGGCGCGAGTTTTTGCATCGTCGGGCTTCATGCTGGTCGGGTCGCGGGAGGCCATTCGGCTTTTTCACCGCTTCGAGGATCGCACTTTGTGGGACGCGTTGGAGGGACGGGCGAGACGACGAGCGGGGCGCGCCGCCCCCTTGTTCACGGCCGTCCGGGCATGAGCAGCGCCGCCGGCATGGAGCGGAAGAGATCGGCTTCGGGACAAGCGGCGGCGAAGGCGAGGCGCACGCGGCTCGCGGTCTCGATCACGCGGGCGGCGATCTTCAGCAGCCGCAGGCGCAGCGTGGAGAACTCGGCTTTCGCCAGATCGCGCGGGCTCGGGATCGCATCGCGCACGCCGAGCATCAGCCAATAGGCGGCGGTGTGCAGGACGAGGCGAACCTGATTGGCGAGCGCCGAGCGGCATGAGGTCCGATCGGAGCAAAGCTGCGTCTTATGCAGCTTGATGAGGTTCTCCGCCTGTCCGCGCGCGCAATAGCGGCTGTCGTAGAGCCATTGCGGCGCGCCATGCGCAAGATTGGTGACGACGAAGCGGATATCGAGGCCGAGCCGCGTCGCCTCGATGCGGGCGATCGCGCGCCGCTCCCTGTCCCAGGATTTGGCGCGATGGCGCGTCTCGGCATAGCCGCGCACGACGTCCTTGTCGTCGAGGGCGCGCTCGACGCGGACAGCTTCCGCCGTCTCGTCGACTTTCTTGGACAGCGGCCTGGTTCCCGGAAGGCCGAAGACGTAATCGACGCCGTGATCTTCGCACCAGGCCATCGCCTCGGGCCGCGCATAATGTCCGTCGCCGCGAAACAGGATGCGGGTCGCCGGCCAAGACTTGCGGATATGCCGCATCAACCGGCGCAGATGCGCTCTCACCTCGACGCCGGACGGCGTCTTGCCGGGGCGCAGGATCATGGCGACGGGGCGGCTCCTCTCGGTATCGTAGACATGGATCGGCAGAAAGCAGCGCTCGTCGTAATGGGCATTGAACAGCGACAATTGCTGATGGCCATGCGCGATATCGCAAGTGTCGTCGATGTCGAGTGTGACCGAGGACGGCGGCTCGTCGTAGGAGGCCATCCATTGGTCGACGAGCGCATAGGTCAGGCGGATCGCATCCTTCAGGGAAGGCGCATTCTCCAGCCCCGACAGAGTCGGCGGCGAACAAAGATCGGCGCCGGTATCGGGCAACCTTCCGCAGGCAAGCTTGAACGCGGGATCGACACGCAGGCTGTCGAGATCGTCGGCATCCTCGTAGCCGCAGGCGATGGCGAAGGCGCGCGCGCGGATCATGTCGGCGAGCGTGTGCGTGATCCGGGACGGATCGCGCCGATCCGGAAAGGCGCGGGCAAGCCTATCGGCGATCCCCAGACGACGTTCGGCCTGCGCCAGCAACATGACGCCGCCATCGGACCTGAGACGGCCTCCGTCGAAATCGGCTGTGACTTTCTTGCGAGCCAAGGCTGGAAACGAGAACGGCAGAATCGTAGGGTCGGTCATGGCGGGCGTGGCGGGCGTGGCGGGCGCAGAATGCGCGCAAGGTTGGCCTAGACACCCGAATCCTACTCTGAATCAAAGCGCTATGCTACGCTTGCCAGCCTCGAAACACTCACGTCACGAATAAGAGCGGTTAGTTTTCGGCACACACACTTCGAAAACCTCAATTGCAAGGCGCTCGCCTTTCTGCACCTCGCTTCCATCCGCCTGATGCTCAGAAGGCTCTGTAATCAAGCATGAAGTTCACGGACGGACTCTGAGGTATGTGGCGACCTGCCCGTCTACGCTTGATCATCAAGCTTTCAAGCCCAACTAGAGCATTTCCCTGTATTTCTGAATCGGGAGGGATTCCTGTTTTAGCAGGAGTGTGATTCAAGATGTTGGCTGGGCGGAGGCCAGCATCCAATGGTTCGACCTCTCTCCAATGATCTTCGAGAGCGCGTGGTTGCGTCGGTTTTGGCTGGCGAGAGTTGCCGCGCCGTGGCTTTGCGCTTTGGCGTGGCCGTGTCATCGGTCGTGAAGTGGTCGCAGCGCCAGCGCGAGACGGGCTCGGTCGCGCCGGCGAAAATGGGCGGCTATCGCAAGCGCGTGCTGGAGCCGCATCGCGCTTTCATTGTCGAGCGTCTGGCGCAGACGCCGCATTTGACGTTGCATGGCCTCAAGGACGAGCTGCTGGCGCGCGGGGTCAAGGTTTCGCACAACGCCATTTGGATGTTCCTGCGCCGCGAGGGGCTGCGGTTCAAAAAAAACGCTGCTGGCGCTCGAACAAGGCCGCGCTGACATTGCGCGACGGCGCAAGCGCTGGCAATCGCTGCAAGCGCGCCTCGATCCCAGGCGGCTGGTCTTCATCGACGAGACCTGGATCAAGACGAACATGACGCCGCTGCGCGGCTGGGGCCCCAAGGGCAAGCGCTTGCGCGGCTTCGCGCCGCACGGCCAATGGCGCACGCTGACCTTTCTCGGCGCGCTGCGCTGCGATCGTCTCGACGCGCCCTGCGTCTTCGACGGGCCAATCAACGGCGCGTGTTTCCGCGCCTATGTCGAACAACAACTCGTCCCCGCGCTCAAGCAGGGCGATATTGTCATTATGGACAATCTCGGCAGTCACAAGGGCGAGGCGGTGCGACGCGCGATCCGCGCCGCCGGAGCCAGACTGTGGTTTCTGCCGCCCTATTCGCCCGACCTCAATCCAATCGAACAGACCTTTTCCAAGCTCAAACACTGGATGCGACAGGCGCAGCAGCGAACCATCGATGAAACCTGGCGACAGATCGGACGCCTCGCAAAAGACATCCAACCACAAGAATGCAGCAACTACTTCACAAACGCAGGATACGCTTCCGTCAAAATATGAAACGCTCTAATAAAAGGGAACCTCTGAAAAACTCCGAACGCCCGCCGCAAAAAAACCCTCGGATGATTCCGGTTCGTTCTCTTTTCGATTTACGCGCGTTCTACTCAATTACATCGCAGGAGGCAGGTAGCTGAAATTTTTGGAGGTTCCCAAAAGAAGTGCATCGTGATGCGGGAAAATGCCGATCTTCGACTGTTGTCTGGTGGATGTCAGCCAAAAAGTCGGCCCCTCCCTCAATGGACTGTCGAAAAAAACTGTCGGCGAGGACCAAAAATATGGAGAGGGTTCGGCGGATATGTTTTTTGCGCTGTCGCGCTTACCTATGCTTCGTCAACCGCTGAAGGTCAAGTTTCTGGAAACATCCAATATCTAGAGCCCTATGCTGTCCAACCGGGATTCGCCAGATGACCCCGGGTTCGGAGGTAAGCTTTGCGTCATTTGGACGCTTTGGCAAGTCCGAGGCGCGGGTCTGAGCAGCCTCAGGGGCGGATACGGGCCGGTGATCGACCGAACCCGCCGGGGACCAATCAGCACTGGCTGGATTTTCCATCATCGAGACGCACCTCTTCCGTCCTTTGGCTCGAACTCATGACGCGGAAACGCCCTATGCCGTTGACGACAAGGGCGGCGCTCGCAACTCGGCGATCATCCGCAAGATGTCAGCGAACGAGCTTCGCGGAATCGCGACCTCCGCCATCTGGAAGGCGACATAGCGAGCGTGAGCGACGACCTTCGCGCCAATCTTGATCAGCTTTTCCTTGAGCGTCGTCAGCGTCCAATCTTTGATCGGCTCGGGCGTCGCGAGCGTGCGCAGGAAGTTGCCGAGGTTGTAAGCGAGCGCATGAAGCTGGAGACGCACGGCGTTGGCAGCGAAGGAGCGACAGGACAGCCGGGTCCAATTGATCGCCCCTTTGCCTTCCTTGATGTATTGCTCGCAAGTCCCGCGCTTGTTGTAGAAAGCGACAACATTCTCGGCGCGCCGCGCCATGTTGGTGACGATGAACCCGACGCGCGGATAAAGCTCGCCCACATGCCATTCGACTTTCGCGACGACCCGGCGCGGTTTCCTCCAGCTTCCAGCCTGATAGCGGAAGCTCGCATAGAAGCGCCGGACGGCATTCGGCGGGCGTCCCACGGGGCGCGTCAATAGATGTGCGATCCGCTCTTGCAAGACGCGGTTCGTCGGCAGGCGAATGGCGTATTTGAGGCCCTCGGCTTCGAGACAATCGTAAATCTCAGTATTGGCGAAGCCGGCGTCGCCGCGGAAGTAGATGCGCGAGACGCGACCTTTGTAGCGCGCCAGGACCGGCTTGAGCACGCTCTCCCAGCCGTCGGCGCTATGGACGTTGCCCGGCCGCAGCGCGCAGCGCTCCAGATCGCCGAACTGGTTGAACAAGAACAACGGATGATAGCAGGTACACTCGTAGTGCCCGTTCCAGCAGCTCTTTTCCTGTTCGCCGTGGGTAGGACTGACGCTCGAATCCATGTCGAGCAGGATGCCTCTTGGCGGTCGGCGGCTGTGGACGCGGTCGATCCATCTGCCTGAAAGATCGGCCAGGGCGGAGAGGTTCTTCTCGGCGGCGAGCCAGCGCGTCTCGAAGCGGCCGATTTGGCTTGGCGACGCCGCGCCGGAGATGGCGGCCCTGCCGCCGACGACCCAGCGCATTGCCGGATCATGCCGTAGCCGCGCGGCGTCGTTCACGTCCTCATACCCGGCGAGCCGCCCGAACACAGACTGTCGAAACATTCCGACGAGACTATGCCGGCCATTCTTTCCGGTGCGGGCGTCGGCGAGAGTCTCGCCTGCCATGGCGCTCAGGCCAAGCGCGTCGTCCAGTTCGCGGTAGGCGAGCAATCCGGCATCGGAGGTCACGACCGAACCGCGAAACTGAAGCATCAATCGCCGGTCGAATTCGAGCCGGAGAACCTCGCGGTTTGATTCACCCGTCGGGTTCGCCATAGCCGCCTCGACCAATCGAGCACAAGATCCTGAAAATTATGCATCAATAGTCGGGTTCGTACAAGAAATTTGTGCGTCATCCGGCGAATGCGGGCTCATACGTCATTCGCAAACCTGTCCGGTGCCCTGAGAGCAGCCTATGAGGTGACCGGCGATAAAGATGGCGAGACCATGTTGCAAAGCATAATACGTTTTTCCGGAAAAATAATACTTTCGCCAGACGCGCAGGAGGCGTGTTTAAGGGCTTTGGGAGTTCGGACCAGAGATCATCAGGGCGAATGGAGGGATTCGGTTGATTTAATGACAGAATTAGCCGAGAAGCTTCATCAATCCCCACCAAGTTCTATACCGCAGGCTTGCGAGCGATTGGGAGCTAACTAAACCGTGACGAAAACTGCGCGCACTATAGAAAGCGCGCGAGGCTAATGCGGCGCAACGCCGAACTGGCTTTCCATGGGAGTGCGGCAACACAGCGATGAAGTGCCATACGCAACGTGCCGCCGAGGAGGTGCTCGGCCCACGCGACGACTTTCTATAAAACTTCCAAGCTTACGGCTGGTATCTTGATGGTCTCGTGCTGACGCCGGTCAACCAGCTGCCGAAGGCACAACGCGAGACAATATGTCAATCAGCATTGAACCGGGACCCCAGATCGGCGCCGAAAAGGGACCCCTTTTCAGGCATGCGTTTTGTGCCGTTGTGGGCGTGACGGAGGGAGGGCGTAGCCCGACCGGAGTTGCGCCCACAACGGCATCGACCTGAATGGTCGACGGCGTCAGGCGCGGTTTTTGAAGCGCCAGCTTTCGTTGCCGGTTTCGACGATGTCGCAGTGATGGGTGAGACGGTCGAGCAGCGCAGTCGTCATCTTGGCGTCGCCGAAGACGCTGGGCCATTCGCCAAAGGCGAGATTGGTTGTCACGATCACGGAGGTGCGCTCATAGAGCCGGCTGACGAGGTGGAACAGGAGCTGGCCGCCCGCCTGCGCGAAGGGCAGATAGCCGAGTTCGTCGAGAATGACAAAGTCCATCCGGGTGAGATAATCAGCGATGCGTCCCTGGCGTCCGGCGCGCGTTTCCGCCTCGAGCCGATTGACGAGATCGACCGTATTGAAGAAGCGCCCGCGCAGGCTGGCGCGAATGCAGCTTCTCGCAATGGCGATCGCGAGATGCGTCTTGCCGGTTCCCGTGCCGCCGACGAGAACGATGTTGCGCTGCTGAGCGACAAAGCCGCCGCTTGCAAGGTCGCGCGCGAGCGTCTCGTTGACAGTCGCGCCGTTGAAGTCGAAGTCGTCAATGTCCTTCGCTAAGGGCAGCTTGGCGATGGTCATCTGATATTTGATCGAGCGGGCGTGTTTTTCGGCGATTTCGGCTTTGAGAAGGTCGCCCACGATCTGCGGCGGCTCGTGCTGCCGCTTGACGCCCGCGGCCATCACCTCGTCGTAAGCGCTCCTCATGCCATAGAGCTTGAGTTCTCCCATGAGATCGAAGATTTGCGTGCGTTCCATCATCAGCTCGAACTCCTCAGTTGATCGTATCTTGCGCAATCGGCGAGAGGGGTGTGCCGCAGCTTCAGAGCGTCCGGCGTGAGGATGGTCAGCGGCGGTCCGGGATCGCGGCGGCGCGCGAGGATGTCGAGAATGACGTCGGCGGAATGGACGCCCTGATCCATGGCCTCGGCGCAGGCGGCTTCGACCGCCGGCAGCCCGTCGTCGAGAACCGCGGCGAGGATTTTCACCATTTGCCGATCGCCGTCGGTGGAGCCCGCGAGCTTGCGCCGAATCCTTTCCATGCCGGATGGCAGCACCCAGTCCTTGAACGGCGCGCCGTTCCTCAGGGCGCCCGGCTTCCTCGCCAGGACGGGCACGTAATGCCAGGGGTCGTAGGTCGTCTCGTCTCGGCCAAAGCGTCTGGGATGTTCAGCGACGACACTCCCGTCCTGCCGAATGACGATGCGGTCGGCATAGGCCTGAACTTCGACGGGCCGGCCAACGGCGCTCGCCTTGACCGAGTATTTGTTGCTGTCGAAGCGAACCAGACAGGCTTTCGAGACCGCCGCGCTCACCGCGTGGAAGCCGTCGAAGCGGCCTCGTAGCGGCACGAGCTTGGTCCGCTCCTCCTCGAAGACCTCCCAGACTGTTTTATCGGCGATCTCGGGATGGCGGTGCGCCTTGGCGTAGGCGACGCATTTGTCGAGCAGCCAGGCGTTCAACTCGTCATAGCTCTTGAACCGCAGACGCGGCGTGAAGAAGCGCTCGCGCACCAGGCCAACCTGATTTTCGACCTGGCCTTTCTCCCAGCCCGACGCAGACAAGTTTACGCAGTCTGCGCAAGCTTGACTGCGGCGTGCAGGCCACGGGCTCGACAAGGTAATGTCCGCACATCTGGAGGAAGCGGCGGTTATATTGCCGCTCCTTGCCGACGAAGATCGTCTCCACCGCCGTCTTCATGTTGTCGTAGATGCCGCGCGCGCAGGCGCCCTTGAAGAAGGCGAAGGCGCGATCGTGCGCATCGAAGACCATCTCCTGCGTCTCGCGCAGGTAGGCCCGCACGAATGGCATGCGGCTATGGCAAAGCCGCATATGCGCGACCTTCACGGTCGTCGTCACGCCGTTCAGCAAGACGACTTCGTGGCTCCAGTCGAACTGATAGGTTTCGCCCGGCGCAAAACTCAGCGGCACATAGGCCTGCGCCAGAGCCGCCCCGCGCTCCTTGCGCCAGCTTTTCGCGTAGCGGCGGACCGCGTCGTAGCTTCCATCGTAGCCGAGCCCCCGCAGCTCTTCGAAAAGCCGGACAAGCGTCAGTCGCTCCCGCGACGCCTTCGCCTCGTTCTCGGAAAGAAGCCCCTCCAGTTGCTCCCGCCAGGGCCCGATTTTGGGAAGCGGCTGCGTCTCGCGTTCGTAGCGGAACTCCGTTGCGTCCGACCGGATGACCTTGCGCACCACCTTCCGCGACACGCGCAGCTCGCGACAAATCTCCTTGATCGGCTTCTTCTGGGAAAAATAGGCGCGCCGAATCTTCGCAATCGTTTCCACAACCAGCATCCCAAACCAGGCCTCCCTCAAAAAAAGGAGGCCAATGTGGACCCTCAGCCCCGGGGTCCCGATTGGATGCCGATCACCCCGAAAACGGGGTCCTTATTCCACGCCGATTCACATGCTGGTCGCGGCCCACACCAATCGGTGGGCCGAGGACAGGTGTGGCGAGGGGCCGTTTTTTCCACGGTGACGTCGCCTTCTGCGATGGCGCGCGTGTGCGCTACCGCACATCCAGCCCCCCGCACTCCCGCTACTACTCCTTCATCGAACAGCAGATGGAGACGGTCATGTCGGCATATTTTGATTTTGAGGTCGCTCAGGAGACGGCGCGCAGACAATTTCGCATTTCGATTTTGGTGGTGGCCGCCATGGCGGTCGCAGCGTTCGTCTTGGGCTTTGCCTTGCCGATCAGTTCGGCGCAAAAGGCGACGCCGGTAGCGGATGGCGGCTTTTTTGCCGGTCGTCTGGTCGGCGTAAGTGAATAACCAGCGGTGACGGCTCTTTGATCCACGTCGGCTGCGCGGCAAAAGGAAACGGCCCGCCAATACTCATGGCGGGCCGTTCCTCTTGTCTTGCTCAAAACTCTGAAAGGTCAGGAAAGCCAGGAGATTTTCGCGCCGCCGCCGTAGCGTCGCGGGCATGATCACAATTCTTTCCGCCCTCCTTTCCCTGCTCTCGTTCCGTGTTCGCAGCCGCGCTTCACTGGAGCTTGAGCTTATCGCGCTGCGACATCAGGTGACCGTCCTGCGCCGGCAACGCGCCGGTCAGCTTCGGCTCTTCTCCGCCGACCGGCTGCTTTGGGTCTGGCTCTATCGAGTTTGGCCGCAGATCCTCAACGCCATGGTACTGGTCAAACCCGCAACCGTCGTCCAGTGGCATCGCAAAGGCTTTCAATTCTACTGGCGGCGGCGATCACGCCGCCTCGGACGGCCCCGGACGGGTGCCGAGATCCGCGATCTGATCCGCCAAATGAGCCTGGCCAACCCGCTGTGGGGCGCGCCTCGCATCCATGGCGAACTGCTCAAGCTCGGCATCGAGGTCAGCCAGGCCACGGTCGGGAGATATCTGCCGTGGCGGCCCAAAGCCCCCTCCCCTACCTGGCGTAGCTTTCTGCACAATCATTTCACCGACATTGCCGCGATCGAGATGTTCGTTGTTGCAACCGCGACGTTTCGTCTTCTCTATGCGCTGATGGTGCTCGGACACGACCGAAGAAGAGTCATCCATTTCGCGGTCACCCAAAATCCGACACAAGGCTGGCTGGCGCGGCAAATGACCGAGGCCTTTCCCTGGGACACCGCACCCCGCTATCTGCTGCGGGATCGCGACGCGTCATATGGTTCGGTCTTTCGTCATCGAGTTCGGGCGATGGGCATAAAAGAAGTTGTCACTGCGCCGCGGTCGCCTTGGCAGAACCCGTAAGTCGAGCGCTTCATCGGCTCGATGAGCTGCGAATGTTTGGATCACATTATCATCTTTAACGAACAGCACTTGCGCGACGTCCTGTTCCAGTATTTCGAATACCATCACAAGGCCCGAACGCATCTCTCGCTCAACGAGGATTGTCCACAGCCTCGCCACATCCAACCTCCCTCTCCCGGCAAGATTATTGCGTTCCCGGAGCTCGGCGGTCTGCATCATCGCTACGAACGTCGCGCCGCGTGAGCTTTTATGGCCACCGAACAGCGTGACCTGTCTCGGCGTGCGAAGGCCGTTCGTTTTATAACTCTATCGCTCGGATCCACCGGCGCTGAGAACCCACGCGTGGCGCCCAGATCGCAGCTTCCGCCAATGTTCTATTCGCCTCATCAAAAAAGCATCAGTCGCGATCTTCATCGGCAACCTACTTCCCTGATCGGATAGGTTTTTGCGTAGGGACAGCCGTAAAGTGGCGGCCTGATCCGCGCCTGCCATTCCCGAACGCGAAGCAGGAACGGCGCGGCGGCTCACGCACGGTCGCGCCGTTTCCCCTAATGGCTGACGTCCTCGCCGCTTATGGCCAAGCTAGGCCATGGTTCAGGGTCGGGCCCCGTCAACTTAATGTGCGCAATTCGCACCTAAAGCTAGAGACGAGCCGCAGCTCCCCCTTGCCAATGCCTGAGAGACGCTCGTCATCGGACGGCATGATCACGTCAACGACTGGGCAGCGGTCTTGCCTGACATGACGGGTACGACCCAGTCGTCAACGCGACAACAACGCCTCAGTGCGGTTGGTCCAACGGCTGGCGCCCTTTCGCCGCCAATCCGCTCCAGCGAAAAACGGGGTGGCGCAGTCGTCGAGGTTTGCGCCCGCGACGCATAATTCGCAAGCGCGCTGCATCTTTCAACATGTGCTCATGCGGGCGCCCAGGCTTTCTTCGACGCGAGCTTTTCGACCTGAGCGCCGGCGCGCAGTCGCGCAGGGCGATTTTCCAAGCCGTTCCAATAGCCTTCGAATTCGGGACGTTTGTCGATCGCGCCAAACCGCAGCCCAAAGCCGATCATCGATCCGACATAGACGTCGGCCGCTGTGAAAGCGTCGCCGGCGATATAGCGGCGCCCCGCCACGGCCTTGGCGAGCGTATCCATCACGGCCGCGTAGGAGCCATAGCCGAATCGGCCCCGCAACTCTGGCGTCGCCGGGTCCCAGCCGACGGAATGGTTGCTCATCGCCGGCTCGACGCAGCCGGCCGCGAAAAACAGCCAGCGATAATAGTCGCTTCGCGCCGGGGGCTGCGGCGCGAGGCCGGCCTCCGGGAAGGCATCGGCGAGATAGGCGCAGATCGCCGCCGTTTCGGTGACAACGACGTCGCCATGCTTGATCGCGGGCACCTTTCCCATGGGATTGATGGCGAGATAATCGGACGTCTTCATCGCGGTTCCGAAATCCCTGACCTCGATTGAATAGGGCGCGCCGATCTCCTCTAACATCCAATGCACGATCATGCCGCGCGACTGTGGATTGGTGTAGAAAACAAGCTCCTTCGCCATGGATTTTCCTTTCGGCTTTTTTGATGCGGAGCGACTGTAAGCAAGAACGCTGTCAGCTTCTGTCAGCATGGTTCGACGCCATTCGTTCACTAACGTCTGACGGCGGCGCGGCGGCCGCGCTTCCAGAATATGCGCCGTTTCGATTCGATCGGCGCGGAAATGACGGAAAGCCCCCCGCAGCTCGCACCAGCCAGCTAGAACGCGGGCGGACTCGAAAAAACCAAGCGCCACAGGCCAAATCACGCGTTCCGTTCGCGCGCCCCTTTCATCGCGATAGCCAATCACGAGCTTGCGTTCTTCACGCAAGGCCCGGCGCAACAGTTTCAATTCGACATATTGCGGCCGCTCCCAACCGAGGCCGACGATAAGAGCGTCGTCCTCCAGCCGAGATTTCCGCTCCGCCGGCAGAACCGCGGCTATTTTCGCAACGGCGCTGCGAGCGGCGTCGGACAATCCGTCATCCGTGCGCCGCGCCACCCATTTTGCGCCGAGCGCCAGCGCCTCGATCTCGTCCTCCGAAAACATCAGCGGCGGCAGCAGAAAGCCGGGCCGCAGCACATAGCCGACGCCCGGCTCGCCGTCGATCTCCGCCCCCATTGCCTGCAAGGCGGCTATGTCACGATAGAGCGTGCGCAGCGAAACGCCCGCCTCGCCCGCCAGCTCCGCCCCGCTCACAGGCCGTCGGCGGCGGCGAAGCATTTGCAGCAGTTCGAACAGTCGATGCGTGCGGGACATGCTGGCAGATTAGCATGTGATCCTGTCAAATTCTGGCAGCAGAAAAGATTCCATGTCTGACTCCCGCCGCCAGATTGGCCATGTTCGGGATTACGGCGGTTGCTTCTGATGCGAGGACGCCTCAATAGCGCCGGTTGCGCATTCCTGGAACAAGCTTCAAGTCGTTGCGCGCGGCCAATTTCTGGTACGTATCAGTCTCGATTCCATAGATGGCGACCTGTCCCCGCTCGTCATGGTGCAATCCCCAGCCGTACTGCTTCACCAGCGGCGAGGCGCGAAGACATGCTTGCGGCTTTGAGAAAAAAGCCGCGCGCGCGACATCTCGTCTGTGGGCCTCGATTCCGGTTCGCCGAGCAAAAACTTCGAAAAGCAGGTCGTCGCTGGTGAAGGAATAGGGTTCGCCTCGAAGTAGCGCGTATTGCATGCCCGCAACAGAGCTTCTGCTCGCCGGTTCGATTCCCGCGGTTGCGGGGCAGTCTGCCGATACCGAGATGAAGGCATTGTGATAGTTCGTGCTTTTCAATTGTCGACCGATCCCGCTTGCGTCTACCCTCGACCAACACATGCCTTATCGAGCCCGGCGACACCACCTGTGTGTGCCGAAAATCTTATCCACGTTGATGTGGCGACGAAGTCGGCTAAGCTGGCGAGATGATCGCGCTGATCCGCCTGCTGGTGGCCATTCTGGCGTCGCCCTTCAAGTCGAGAAGCCGACTTGAAGCGGAGAACGCAGCGCTCCGACAGCAATTGATCATCTTGCGGCGCAAGTTGGGCGGGCGCGCCAGGCTGACCAATACCGACCGCTGGTTTTTCGTCCAGCTGTATCGATGGTTCCCGTCGGTCCTCCGGGGCATCACGACCATCCGTCCCGAGACCTTGTTGCGCTGGCATCGGGCCGGCTTCCGTCGTTATTGGCGTTGGAAATCAAGGGGCCGCGTCGGGCGGCCGCAGGTTGGGGCGGAGTTGCGGGCGCTCTTACGACAAATGAGCGCCGAGAACCCGCTGTGGGGCGCGCCGCGCATTCACGGCGAACTACTGAAGCTCGGGTTTGAGGTTTCCCAGTCAACCGTCGCCAAATACATGGTCAGGCGGCGGGGACCGCCGAGCCAGGGATGGCGCGCCTTCCTCGCCAATCACGCCCCGCATCTCGCCGAGATGGATTTGTTCGTCATCCCGACCATCGGCTTCGATATGCTCTACGCCTTCGTAATTGTCCGGCTCGATCGTAGAGCCCTGGTCTGGATCGGCGTCACCCGGCATCCGACAGCGGAATGGGTTGCGCGTCAGATCACCGAGGCGTTCCCCTGGAGCGAGGCGCCGCGTTATCTCATTCGTGACCGGGACGGCGTCTTTGGCCCCATCGTCAGGCGTCGCTTGCGCGCCATGGGCATACGAGACAAGCCGATCGCGCCGGCCTCGCCCTGGCAGAATGCTTTCGCCGAACGATTGATCGGGTCGATCCGTCGCGAGTATCTCGACCACCTCATTGTCTTGGGCGAGGCACATCTGCGCCGGCTTCTGCGATCTTACGCAGATTATTACAATGAGGTCCGCACTCATCGGGCGTTAAACAAAGATGCGCCGATTTCTCGCGCCGTTCAGCGGATTGGAGCCATCAAATCTCGCAAAAGCCTCGGCGGACTTCATCACCATTACGTTCGGATGTAATTTTTGGCACACACAGCCGTGCGTTAGCTCTGCCCGACGAGCGGGACCAAGATTGGTAGCGTGTTTCATGCACCCTCGGCAAAGCTATGGCCCGAGCACGGATGTAGCGATAGGCTGCGCTTTAATTTGATCGACTTTCCAAAAAATAGATGCCGCTCCTCGGTCCCCCGGGGAGCGGCTAATATTCTGACGATTTGACCGTCAGAAATTATAGGCAGACGAGTCGGCGTGAGCGAGGATCAGTTCGGTTCCGACAGGTAACTTCAGCGAGTTTGCGGTAGTGATGCGAATATGGAGGCCGTTCACCCGAGTCGGCGCATTTGAGGTCGCCGGCGGAATGATCTGTTCGTTGAGGATCACATAGCCCAGGAGCGGCAACGCGATCTTCGTGTTTGGCTTAACGTTGATCGGCAAGTTGATCCCAAGAACCTTCAAACCTGTAAAGGCCGTGCCGTTCGTCGAGCGCGTGCGAACGCCGTTGACGATCTTCGTTTCGGCGACTGCGGTGATCGCGGCGACGCGAATCAGGCCATTCAACAGGTTGAGATTTTGCAATGTGGCCGTAGTCTTTGCAGTAGCGCCGGTCGCGGTAGGTCCGCCGATAGCCGTTGTATTGCCGGTTCCGAGCGACAAAACGCCTGCGACGTTGAGTGCTGTGACGCTATTGGTCAGGATTTTGCCGCCGGTGCCCTGACAACCGATTCCAGACGGAGCCGTCAGACCGATGCTGGTCTGCAGCAGGCTTCCGGCCGCAGCATTGACGTATGTCACCCATGAGGTCCCGGCGACGACAACACTTGTCGTCGTGTGAAAGAAGCCGCTCGCCGCGTGGCCGACAACGATCTGCGCGCCCACCGGGAGACCGAAGCTGTTGGCGAGCGTGACATTGATGGAGATCATTTCGACAACGATCGAACTGGCGGTCGTCCCGTTGCCGACTGTCACCGTCTTCTTAAGAGTCACATTGCCGATCCCTGGCAGACGGACGGTGGTGTTCGGTGCGACATTGACCGCGACTGGAACGCCCGCAATTTTGAGGTTGGCGAAGGTCGAACCATCGGCATCACTGATGACGGCCGAGTCAGTTGCAGTCGTGTTGGCTACCGCTATGAGGGCATCGGCCGTGATCAGGCCGTTGAGCAGGTTTAGCGCTTGGATTGTGGAACTATTCCTCACGATCTTCGCAGTTGTAGTTTCGGCCGTATGCACCGTGCTGATGGCAGTGGCCCCATTGAGAATGTTGCCACCCACGCCCGCTGTGAGCGAGTTCACGCTGCTGCTCAGCGTATCGCCGTTCGTACCCGTGCACGGGCAAGGAATAAAGGCGGTGTTGCCCAAGGCGACGCCGATCGGACCTACCTTGATATTGGAGTTCGTGGCGAAAGCATTGCCCTGATATGTGCCGTTCGGCAATGCGAGCGCGACGCCGGGCGAAGACAACTCGGCTAGGACGCTTGCCATGACGACTACAAACAGTGGGAAGGGTCGTCTGCGGAGAATTTCAGTAAGGCAAGTTACTGCCGCTTCGAGTTTTCGCAACATCATACGTTTCTTTCTTCGTTTAATGCTAAGCGGGGACGATGGACACCCCGCCACAAAACAATGTTTACAATCAAGAGGCGTCGATTGGTATGTGCTGCAACGCAAATAATTGTGAATGTCGGCGCGACATAATAGCAATCTTGACCTTTGCAATTTTGACTGCGCGAATGTCGCGTCCTTCCGGCTCTATTTCCGATGTCCACTCAGCCTACGCCTCATCGCAGGAGAGCTGGCCTCGCAAATTCGGACAGTGACATAAGTGGATTTTCTGCCTGACGCCGGCGAGGATTCTCGCCGCGAATTAGGTGTATTCGTTCACGAAGAGACCGCGCCGCAACCATCCAGCGGCGTCCAAGGCGAAGGTGGCTTTGGCGGCCGTGAGGGCGATAAGACGCTGGCCGAACTTGCGCGGCGGTTCGACGTGCATCCGAACCAGATCACAACGTGGAAGAGCCAGCTTTTGGAAGGCGCGGCGAGCGTGCTCGAGCAGGGGAAGACGGAGCCAAAAGAGGCAGCCGTGGATTTGAAGATGCTTCACGCCAAGATGGCGAACTGGCACTGCGAGGCATGGAACAAGGTCGTCGAGCAGCCCTGGCGCATCATGTCCATCGCATTACGCGAATAGATGTATGGATTATAATGAACACGAGTTGGTATAACTTTGGCGGCGATCGACGCGACAATTCCGAGCCAACGAAAATGGAAAGCAAGCACATCACGCTTTGTGGAGAAATTGCTGCAATTCTATACGAACACGGGAACAAATGGATGACGGCTGATGAAATCGCAGCGGCCGTCAATGAGAAAGGGCGATGCTATCATCGGAATGGTGGCGCAGTAACCGTGTTTCAGGTTCGCCGGCAAACGCGAAATTATGCAAACATCTTTGAGCGACAGGGATGCAGCGCGCGTCTCCGACACACCGTAAGGTGACCGGAGGCAGCCGAAATCGTATGCAAAGGCGGCCGGTGACGACCGATGGCGGGACAGGCGTGCGATTCAAAAAGATAGAGCCCAGCGTGGAGCCGGGCTCAAGTTATACTTGGGAGGGAATGTGTCCCTGCAGAAATAGCTTCGCGCGCATCCCGGGGCCAATGCGACAGCTTGTCATGCGCGCAGTTGTCGCAGTCGGATTGCATCATTACCACCAAAGAAAAAGCCCGGCAGGGAGCCGGGCCAATAGGGACAAGCCAAGGGCAATGTGAGCCTACACGTGTTACTTCGGGTCCGCTCTCAAAGCGCGACGGATTGACGTCATGTTTGCGCCTACATGAACATTCCGATACCGCCTCCAATAATAGCTCCAATGATAGCGGATGAAATGTAGCCCACGGCTCCACTGGCCAATAATGCCCCGCCGATGCCGCCCAGTATGAGAGCGCCGACTACGGCGAAAGCGTATGCTTTCGGCGTGATTGCCAGATCTTGTTCAGCCATCTTAGCTTCCTCCTCTTTTTCCTCTTTCTAAAGTTAACCGTTGAGCTCTGCGCATGTGCAAGATAGTTACCCATGGAGAGCATGAGGGAACGAGAGTCTTATCGGAGTAGAAACGAAGACCGCAATCAAACGACGCCTTTTGCGTTAAGATAAGGACCATAGAGCTTGTCGATACTTGGAATGTGATTGTTCAACCAGCCGACGACAAACGCCGCGGTCTCACCTGTGATTTCCGCTTCGCCGGCATGAAATTTGTTCTGCAAATCAAGACAGGTCGCCACCAGCTTGTCGTGTTCGGCCTTGTGCGTAGTAGCCGCTGGATAGTCGTATTTGGCAAAATTTGCTTCCTCGGCGGCGAAATGCTTCGCGACATAATCAATCAGCGCATCCAACTGTTTTCCGATTGTCGTGCGGTCACCGGTCCCGACTGCGTCGCCCAGCGCATTGACCAGCCGGAATATTTCGCGATGCTCTTCATCATGGGCGCTGACGTTCGTGCCAAATTGTTCCTTTGTCCACGTCATAAGCGACATTGTGTTTCCTCCTCGAATGTCTCCGGACAAGAAGCAATGTACGTTGGGATTCCCGGAACCGTAGAGGTGCTCCGGAAACCCTCGCGGCGTGGTTTAGCCAATCATACCCGTCACATTGTGGAGCACGACAATGAACATCGCGCCGATTACGCCGACGACGGCGAGAGCTTTTAAGAGCTCCTTGTTGTTGTGCGCAGGCCGCATAGTTTCCTCCGATAGTAGATTGTTATGGCAGGCACGGAAAGCCTATGTCCGCCCTGGCGCGGGCTCAAGATGTAAAAACCGCGACAAATATTCGCATCGAAGATCGGAAAACGTATCAAAGTACGTATAATTACGCATTCGCGGTGATAACTTCTGTTCAGTCTTAGGAACAATGCACATTATTATAATATCGATTTATAATTATTATAATGCCAATCTATAATTATTCTAAAAGAATCGACAAACTGCGACAAATTGACTAATTGAAAGTACGCCATCGCTCGATGCTCTATCACGCCTCGTCACTCGTAACTCGACCTATCACAAGAGGAGCGGAGCTGATGGTTCGTGAGCCGATAATCAATGCCGTTATCGTCGCATCACTAGTCGCAATCTTAGGGAGTTCCTGGCTTTTCGTAATCAGTGGACCTTGAGCTGCCACCCTTCCTCGAAGGCGATTTCGTCAGAGTGTATAGCGCGGCTCCCAGCGCGGCGGAGGTTCCGGCATACCGCGATCTATGGTGTGCAAGGTCTTCCGAGTCGGGGCTACTATACCCAACCTGAAGAGATCATGCGGAATGCGATCTATGGACTTCGTACTTTATCTCGGCGCCATCAATGAACACCTTCTTGCCAGAGGGTTCCAGAAGCTAGATCGACGTCGTGCCAGAGAATATTTTAATAGCGGCCTTACTGCTGAACATGTTGAGAACATGGAGACTGTCGGCCAAGAACCAAAGAATTCAAGTGATGATGAGCGCGGTGAGGAATAACATCGTCAAAATTTGAGAATCGGCGTTCGCAATGGGCGATTTCGCGGTGACGGTAAAAACTCATATTGAGGGTCGCGTGATGGCCGCGGCCGTGTCGAATGTTCAAAGAAGTTTGCCGAGAGTTCGTCAGCCTCGACCCTGTCGGTTTCTCGCGTGGGTTCACCCGCGCTTAAAGTTAGACGCGCGGGAATTTGCCGACCTTATTTTTCGATAGCGCCTAGAGGGTGTTATGTACTTTGGTGATTGATTGTCTTAGTAGAATCGGATGTCTCCGATTCGCAAACCTTATCCGTCTGACGTCAGCGACGAAGAATGGTCGCTGGTTGCGCCTTATCTGACGCTCATGGACGAAGGCGCGCCGCAGCGTCAACATTCGCTGCGCGAGCTGTTCAACGGCCTGCGTTACGTGCTGCGCTACGGCATCGCCTGGCGCGCCATGCCCAACGATCTGCCGCCATGGTTCGCCGTGTATCAGCAATCGCAGCGCTGGCTGTCGGCGGGCGTGTTCGAGGCGCTTGCGCAGGATCTGCGCGCCCAGTTGCGCGTCGCTTCCGGGCGGGCGGCGGAGCCGACGGCGGCGATCATCGACAGCCGCACCTTGCGCTCGACCCCTGAGAGCGGCCCACGAGCGGGCTATGACGGCGCGAAGCGAAAGCGCGGCTCGAAGCTGCACATGGCAGTCGACACATTGGGCCATTTGCTGGCGTTGCATGTCACGCCGGCGAATGTCGATGACCGCGCCGAGGTCGGCAAGCTCATCGCAGCCGTGCAGGATGTGACAGGCGAAAGCGTCGAACTCGTTTATGTCGATCAGGGCTACACCGGCGAAAAGGCGTCCGAGGCCGCAAAGGCGCAGGGCGCCGAGCTTTGCGTCGTCAAACTCGCCGAGGCCAAAAAAGGCTTCGTGTTGCTGCCCAAGCGCTGGGTGGTCGAGCGTTCATTCGCCTGGGCGACGCGATGCAGGCGGCTCGTCAAAGACTACGAGCGCTATGCTCAGACCCTCGCAGGACTCCACGTCGTCGCCTTCGCATGTCTCATGCTCAAGCGCGCAGCAGATTTCATGATCCAAGGTGCATAACACCCTCTAGGTGCCCAGCAGACCAGGAACATAATCGGCGCGGTTGATCTTTCTGCCACCTCTTCGCCGCCGACCGCGCACAATGTCCGTCGCCGCGAAGCAGGTTGCGCGCTTCCAGCCAGCTCTCACGGAGTTGCCGCGGTAGCCGACGAAAATGGGCGCGACCCACGAGGCCCGAAGACGTCTTGCCGGGACCCACGATCTCCGCGACTGGGCTGCTCTTCTCGGTATCGTAGAGTTGGATCGACTGAATGCAGCGCCCGTCTCATGCTGGATGAACAGAGACTGCTGATGGCCAATAGCAACCTCGGGGTCTTGTGTGTGCCGAAAATCTCATCCGCGTTGATGTGGCGACGAAATCGGCTAAGCTGGCGGAATGATCGCGCTGATCCGCTTACTGGTGGCCATTCTGGCGTCGCCCTTCAAGTCGAGAAGCCGACTTGAAGCGGAGAACGCAGCGCTCCGACAGCAATTGATCATCTTGCGGCGCAAGTTGGGCGGGCGCGCCAGGCTGGCCAATACCGACCGCTGGTTTTTTGGTCCAGCTGTATCGATGGTTCCCGTCGGTCCTCGAAAGCCTTGCCATCATCCGTCCCGAGACCTTGCTGCGCTGGCATCGGGCTGGCTTCCGTCGTTATTGGCGTTGGAAATCAAGGGGCCGCGTCGGGCGGCCGCAGGTTGGGGCGGAGTTGCGGGCGCTCTTACGACAAATGAGCGCCGAGAACCCGCTGTGGGGCGCGCCGCGCATTCACGGCGAACTACTGAAGCTCGGGTTTGAGGTTTCTCAGTCAACCGTCGCCAAATACATGGTCAGGCGGCGGGGACCGCCGAGCCAGGGATGGCGCGCCTTTCTGCACAATCACGCCCCGCATATCGCTGCGATGGACTTGTTCGTCATCCCGACCATCGGCTTCGATTTGCTCTACGCCCTCGTAATTGTTCGGCTCGACCGTAGAGCCCTGGTCTGGATCGACGTCACCCGGCATCCGACAGCGGAATGGGTTGCGCGTCGGATCACCGAGGCGTTCCCCTGGAGCGAGGCGCCGCGTTATCTCATTCGTGACCGGGACGGCGTCTTTGTCCGCATCGTCAGGCGTCGCTTGCGTGCCATGGGCATACGAGACAAGCCGATCGCGCCGGCGTCGCCCTGGCAGAACGCCTTCGCCGAACGATCGATCGGATCGATCCGTCGCGAGTGTCTCGACCACGTCATTGTCTTGGGCGAGGCGCATCTGCAGCGGATCCTCAAATCTTATGCGGGCTATTACTATGAGGTCCGCACTCATCGGGCGTTGAACAAGGATGCGCTGGTCTCTCGCGCCGTTCAGCGGATTGGAGCCGTCAAATCTCGCGCGATCCTCGCCGGACTCCATCACCATTACGTCCGGATTTAATTTTTGGCACACACAGTCATATGGTTCGGATTTCGTCGTCGAGTTCGGGCAATGGGCATAAAAGAAGTTGTCACCGCGCCGCGGTCGCCTTGGCAGAACCCCTATGTCGAGCGCCTTATCGGTTTCGATCCGCGAATGTTTGAATCACCTCGTCATCTTGAACGAGCATCACTTGCACGACGTCTTATCGAAATATTTCGAATATCATCACAAGGCCAGAACGCATCTGTCGCTCAACAAGGATTGTCCACAACCTCGCCGCGTCCGGCCTCCCTCTGCAGGCATGATTATTGCGTTCCCGGAGGTCGGCGGTCTGCATCATCGCTACGAACGTCGCGCCGCGTGAGCTAATTGTGGCGACCGAACCGGCTGACCTGTTACGGCATCGGCGGCCGTTCGTTTTTACAACTCTATCGCTCGAATGCGACGGCGCTGAGAACCCACGCGTGACGCCCAGATCGCAGCTTCCCCCAAGCTATTCGACTCGTCAAAAAAGCATCCGTTGCGAACTTCATCGGCAAAACGATTCCCGGACCGGATAGATTTTTTGAGCACGGACAGGATGCGGAGACGCGCGAAATTGAGCTGTGCGATTACGCACGCAGATTATTGCGGATTATGTTAATGGTCTTACATCGGAGCGATATTGTTCCATCTGACTAAATTAATAGGAGCTTTTAGTGTCGAATCGGATATCTGCCCCGGCCGCCGCCGGCATTCTCTATCTCGGCATTTGCCTGACTGCAATCCAAGCGCAAGCAGGGCCTTTGTCGTTTGTCTCCAGCAAAGGCGCAAACAGTGGCAACTGCGCCTCTGCGGCAACGGCATGTCTAACGTTCCAATATGCTTTGAGTCAAACCGCCGCCGGCGGCGAAATCAAGGCGCTCGATCCGGGAAACTACGGCTGGGTGATCATCAATAAATCGATCACGATAACCGGAGTTGATGGTGCCGGCATCGTGCGCGGCAGCCCTGGCGATGCAGTTACGATTAACGCCGGGGCGGAAGCTGTGATTAACCTCACCGGCCTTACACTAGACGGTTTCAACAAGACAGCGGCAGTAGGTATCAGACTGAACAGCGGCGGCAAGCTAACTATCGCGAATTGCGTAATTCGACGTTTCGGCGGCGATGGAGTTCGTTTGCAGCCGACGAATAATAGCAGGTTTGCGATCGTCGACACGATTTCAGCCGACAACGGCGGCAGCGGAATTAGCGTCCAACCGGGGACCGCTGCTCAAGTTGGCGGAACGGTCGAAGGCGGAACACTCGCGAACAATCTATTCGGTATGAATCTCATCGGACCAGCGGGAGCGGAGGCGACGGTTGCGGTCGTCAACACGATCGCCGCCAACAACGCAAACGTCGGCTTTCGGGCAGGCGGTACAAGCCCTGGCTACTTTGCAATCTTGACCCTACGCAACGTGACGGTAAGCGGTGGATCCCGCTTCAGCAACTCGATCGGGGTTAAGGCCGACGCGTTTGGCGCCATCATGCTGGCTCACTCAAGCGTTTCCGGCAATGCAACTGGAGTTGCCAAGGCTGGCAACGGCAACATTCTGACTTATGGCGACAACAATATCGACCTGAACCTTAACGACAATTTTGGCATAATGATCGGCGGCACAATGCATTAATTGCAGGTTCGGCACCGTCAACTTAACGGCTGGAACGCGCACCGAAACCGCGAGGCGCGTCTCAGGGATCATGCAGCCTTGGCCGCTCCCGTGATCTCGCGCCATGCGGTGATCGCCTTCGCGCGATGAGCGCGGCGGGCGTTTGCCGTCTGATGTTCTGGGCGGGGAAGACGGAAGAGATTGGCGAGCTGATCGTGAATGGACAAGAAGCGCTGTGCTTGTCGCGCCGATTTGAACCGCTTCATTATCCTCTCTCGTCGCCGCGTCGGTTGATGCGTAGCCGTCCGGCGTAGGCCGCAGGCGCTGCGTGCGGGATGATTGGCGGGTCGATCTGCCAATTTATACGGGATGCAGGAGTCTGTCGGATTTTAGAGTTTCGATGGCCTTGTGTAGATTTAGGCCGCGATAGACTCGGAACCACTCGCCGGTGTGGCGACGCCACTGAATGTCGAAGCGGTCGGGGCTGATCCAATCGAGGCGAGCGAAGGGCGCATCGAACTCTTCGCCCTGATTGTCGGGGAAGCCGGAACGGTAACGTTGGATGAGGCGATATTTGGCGCCGTGCCATTTGCCGAGAATATCGACCGGATAGTTGAACTCGGTCGGTTGGATCGAAGGCAGGAAGCGAGGCTTCAGGAAGTCATTGATCAACAGCTCGCAGGCGGCGGTGACGCGCGCTTTTTCGGCCTCGGAGAATGCGGCGTTCGGCTTAAGCAGCTTGCGCATGGCTCATATGCGCCTTCCGCCAATTCCATGGCAGCAGTTCATCGAGCCGATGCGCGGGGTGCGCGGCGATGCGGGCGAGGACGTCGGCGAGCCAGGTCTGTGGATCGACGCCGTTCATCTTCGCCGTGACGATGAGGCTGTACATCGCCGCGGCGCGTTGACCGCCGCGATCAGATCCGCAGAACAACCATGACTTTCTTCCCAAAGCGATGCCGCGCAGGCCGCGCTCGGCGGCATTGTTGGACAAGCAGACGCGCCCATCGTCGAGGAACAGCGTGAAGGCCGGCCAGCGCTTCAGCATGTAATGGATCGCCTTGGCGAGATCGTGCCCGCGCGAGAGTTTGGCGAGTTGTTCGCGCAGATAGCTTTCCAGCGCGTCGACGAGCGGGCGGCTCGACGCCTGTCGAACGACGAGGCGTTCCTCCGCGCTCTTGCCTTTGATCGACCGCTCGATCGCAAACAGCGCGTCGATCCGACGAACGACCTCGATCGCGATCGGCGACAGCGGTATCTCCTTCTTGCCCGAAGCCTTGCGCCGCGCATTCTCGTCGATGTCCGCCATTGCGAAGAACGGGCGCCTCGCATGGACCCAGCACGCGGCCTCGCGGATCGGGCCGGGCGCGCGCCCTGCCAGATAGAGCTTGCCGTAGCCGTCATAGGCGTCGGCTTGCAGGATGCCGGACCAGTTCGCCAGATGGCCCTGTGGATGTTCGCCGCGCCGATCGCGCGAGTAATAGAACATCGCCGCCGGCGGCCCGGCGCCGCCGAAGGGCGCGTCGTCGCGCACATAGACCCAGCAGCGACCTGTGTCGGTCTTGCCCTTGGCCAGCACAGGAACCGTGGGGCGAGTAGACCGAGGGGTTTTCACCCTCGGCCTCTCCCAGAACCGGGCGTGAGACTCTCGCCTCACCCGGCTCCCATCAGGCCAGCCTGCCACTTGCGCCGAGTCGCCAATGCACGAACAATCGGGGGTTTTCGCACGCGATCTTTTCGAGAAAAGCACGGGCGCGGCCCAATCGGTGGTGGAAGCGCTTGAACTTGCGCTTGATCCAGACGGCAAGCGTCTGATCGATATAACGAACCAGGGGATAGAGCGCCGAACGCGTGTATTGCCCATAGTAAGCGATCCAGCCCCGAGTGATCGGGTTCAGCTCGCGAGCGATATCGTCCAGCGTCACCTGTGTTCGTTTGCGCAACTTCAAACCTCGGATCGTGGATCGCATCGCGTTCAGCGCAGGCTTGCTCACCGCTGGCGTGAACCCACAGAACAGAGTCTGCGAGCGTGGGCCTCTCACGGTTCGCGGCCTAAAGCAGTAGCCGAGAAAGTCAAAGGCGACATTCTCGAAATTGGCTTTTCGCCGATCATCCTTGCAATAGACGATCTTCGTCTTCGTGGGATGTAGCTCCAAGCGGCACTCCGCCATCCGAGACGCCAGCGCTTCCCATACGATCCGTGCCTCCCTCTCGGACCGGCAGTGCACCAGCCCGTCATCTGCATACCGACACCACCTCAGGTGCGGGAACGTCCGCGCCATCCAGAGATCAAACGTGTAGTGCATGAAGAGGTTAGCCAAGACCGGGCTGACGACGCCTCCTTGCGGAGTGCCGCGCGTTCGCTCAATCAATGTTCCATCCTCTTGCATCATCGGGGCCGTCAACCATCGTTCGATGTAGAGCAGCGCCCAAGGGCACGCGACGTGTTTCCGGACAGCCCGCATCAACAGCGTGTGATCGATATTGTCGAACAGACCTTTGATGTCGAACTCTAGAACCCAATCGAATTTCCAGCATCGCTCGCGCGTGACACCGACAGCATCAAGCGCCGATTTGTCGGGCCGATAGCCGTAGGAATCCGCTAGAAAGATCGCGTCCAGAGCCGGCTCAATGATCTCCTTGACAACCGTTTGCGCCACGCGGTCGGCTACGGTCGGGACTCCAAGGATTCTCTGCCCTCCACTCTTCTTGGGAATGGAAACAGCACGCACTGGCGGCGGGAAGTATGCGCCAGAGCTCATTCGATTCCAGATTTTGTAGAGGTTGCCCTTCAAATCCTTCTCGAACTGCTCGATCGTCACGCCATCGACGCCGCCCGCGCCCTCCTTGGACCGCACCTCCAGATATGCTTCGTATACTTGATGCTTGTCGACCAAGAACGGCTTGCTTGGCGGGTTCATCGACGTCCTCCTGTCGCCAGTTGCGTCAACGATCCGCCGACCTGATCCGACCCCTTTGCTCCGGCCCCGTTACGGGCGTTCATCGCTACTACGAGCCGGTCCGTCCCAGCGCTCCGCGTCGGTACTCTCGCCTCGCGGTTTTCTCCGCTTGTGCTTCTCCCTTTGCATCGGAGCGGCTGGTTCCTGCAGTTCCACGGCAACGCCTGCATCCGCTTCACGCCCCCTCAACGCCGGTCGTCGCTCGCCCAGTCATCAGGCATCCGGCGAGCTGATCCCAGAGGGACGACACACCCCTGGTTTTGACGACGCCTTCCACGTCACGACGCTTCATCGGTGGGTTCATTTTCATTCGTCTCTCGGACGCATACCTGTTCAAGGTGCTCCTTGAACTTTGGCTCCAACGCTCACGACCACGCCTCTTTAACGCAGCCGCTTGGAGTGGTTTGAGACCCGCTCCTGAAAGCCGATCCCGAGGGGCCGTCCCTCATCGTTACCGCAGCTTCAGCGCACAGAAGTTCAGACCATGACGATCATCCTTTCTGCGTGCCTCTGCAGCACACTGTCGTCCCCGTGCAGCCGCTCGGCTGCGAGGACATGCGCCTCGACAAGACGCCGCAGCGGATCGAGCGCGGCGCAGATGGAGCCGACGGCGTCGGCCATGGTCGACAAGGCGATCGGCGCGCCTTCGAGCGCATAGCGCTCGGCTTGACGGTTCAGTGGTTGATGCTGGCCAAACTTCTCGAAGGCGATCATCGCCAAGAGGCTCGGCCCCGCCCAGCCGCGCGCAACGACATGGAACGGCGCCGGCGCCTGGGTGATCTTCTCGCAGTCCCGGCAGGTGAACTTCTCCCGCACGGTCTCGATGACCTTCCACTGGCGCGGCGTCGTCTCCAGCGTCCGCGTCACATCCTCGCCGAGCTTGCGCAGGCGCGAACCACCGCAGCAGGCGCAGGTCGTCGGCGCCTCGACGACCACGCGCTCGCGCGGCAGATGCTCAGGAAAGGTGTTGCGCTCCGGCCGCTTGCGCTCGAAGCCGGCGACGGTGGTCGTCTTTGCGACGGCGCGCTCCGCAGCGAGTTCGTCCTCGGTCGCGCTCGCTTCCAGCTCTTCGAGTTCGAGCGACAACTGATCGAGCAGCCGCGCCGAGCGCTCCGACTTTTGCCCGTAGATCTGGCGCTGCAATTTGGCGATCTGGAGCTTTTGCGCGGCGATCAGCGCCACGTCTTCCGACGCCTTCGCGAGCGCGACGGCGAGCTGCGCTTTCAGCGCGGCGTTTTCGTCGAGAAGGGCGGCTGCGTCCATGAGGCGAAGTGAATCACAAAACCCGCGATTTGTGGCGCCTCAAACAGCAGACGACCCCAGCTTTTTTGCGTCTCACCCCGCGCTTTGCGGCCTGAAGGTGAGTTGCGGGTTTCGCCAGTCGATCCCTTCCAGCATATAGGCCATCTGCCCGGCCGAGATCGACACCGCGCCCGCGCTCGCCGAGGGCCAGATGAACTTTCCGCGGTCGAGCCGCTCGGCGTAAAGCGACAGCCCGATCCCGTCGTGCCAGAGGATTTTCGCGAGATCGCCGCGGCGACCCCGGAAAATGTAAAGGTCGCCCGCGTGAGGGTCGCGCTTCAACTGCTCCTGCACCTGAAGCGCCAGGCCCCGCATGCCGCGCCGCATGTCGGTATGGCCGGTCGCGATCCAGACCCGGCAGCCCGCCGGCAACGGGATCATCGGCGCAGCGCCTTCACGACCCGCGACAGCGCGGCTGTCTCGACATCGGCCCACACAATGATCCGATCACCGTCGGCGAGCACGATCTCCATCTGGCCGGTCGACCCTGGAGCGGAATACTCCGCCGTCGCGTCCGGCGTGATCGTCACCGGCAGGATCGGCGCGCGTCCCTGCGGCGCAGCCAGATCGAGGCCGAACTGCCGGCGCCAGGTGAAGAGCTGGTTGGCGTTGAGGTCGTAGCGTCGTGCGACCTCGGCGATCGAAGCGCCGTCCTCGAGGCTCTCGTCGACGATCCGGCGCTTCTCATCGAGAGCCCATGATCGGCGCTTGCGACGGAGAGCCGGCGGATCGTCATCGTTGCGCGACATCGGCGATAGTGTCCGCTTGTAATAGTAGTCGACACGATCATCGCGCCAGCCGTCACCCAGCTATCCCGAAATCCGAGCTCACCGCCAGGCGGCCGCCGCCGGAGGGATACGATGTGACAGGCGAAAGCGTCGAACTCGTTTATGTCGATCAGGGCTACACCGGCGAAAAGGCGTCCGAGGCCGCAAAGGCGCAGGGCGCCGAGCTTTGCGTCGTCAAACTCGCCGAGGCCAAAAAAGGCTTCGTGTTGCTGCCCAAGCGCTGGGTGGTCGAGCGTTCATTCGCCTGGGCGACGCGATGCAGGCGGCTCGTCAAAGACTACGAGCGCTATGCTCAGACCCTCGCAGGACTCCACGTCGTCGCCTTCGCATGTCTCATGCTCAAGCGCGCAGCAGATTTCATGATCCAAGGTGCATAACACCCTCTAGGAGGTGCTCGGCCCACGCGACGACTTTCTATAAAACTTCCAAGCTTACGGCTGGTATCTTGATGGTCTCGTGCTGACGCCGGTCAACCAGCCGCCGAAGGCACAACGCGAGACAATATGCCTGGAAGCAAAAAAAGTCTCTCATATCGAAATCAGAGCCTACCTGTGTGTCGAAAATCTTATCCACGCTGCTGTGGCGACGAAATCGGCTTAAGCGCGCCGAAAGCTTCGAGGGCGCGGGCTGGCCGTCGCGGCCAAATCCATCAGTAATGAGGCGGCGGCGGCTCGGGCGCCTCGCGCTGCGGCGCAATGTTCTGGAGTTCCTCACAAAGTTGGGCGACCAACCGTTCCAGCACGTCGATCTTGCGCCATTGCAAGGTGACGACCTCGTTCAGTTCTGCAAGCATCTTCTCCTGATGCGCGACGCTTGCCTCCAGCGTATCGAGGCGGGAGGAAAACTCTGAAGCGGCGTCATTCATATCGACATTCCATCAAGGTTTCGATTTCGATCGGCTGCTTATTCGCGGGCGAGCGGGCGCCGCCCTCGCCTCCGATGGGTCCGACGCTGCCTGTTCATCGCTGCGGCGGGGTGCCGAATATGTCGCGTATCGTTCGATCTATGCCGTTGAATACGTCCTCGAAAAACCCTCCCACGTCATCCGGGACGATGTCGAAGTCATCTTCCGGGTCGACAGGCTGCGCGGATGGCTGCGCCTCCGGAGGAGCATAGTCGACGCTAGCGCGGGATTTTGGCTTCAGGCCAAGGCCTTACCTGAACCGGCGGCGGCAGTTGTGGCGCGGGGCCCGCTGCAGCCACTTCCGGCAGCGTCTCCGTTTTTGGGAACGAGCTGCATGACCAAAGACCGGGACGCGTGTTGCGCGCCTCGCGCTCCGGTTTGGCGTAGGTGACATCCCCAATCTTGGTGATGGCGAAGCCATTTATGATAGCCACTTCACCAATGTCCTGACCGTTGACGGTGCCGCGGCCAACAATCCTCCCACCTTCAGCGAGGCGAGCCTGAATAATAGCCTCAGCGCCTGCCAGCTTATGTTCCAGCCCATCAGCCACCTCGGACCCAATATCGACGCTCTCGCCGCCCCGGATGCAAATCCGCCCCCGTTTCGGCGCGCGCACACCCGCGAGGTGAACGCTCTTTCCGTTGATGACGATGTCCGCGCCGGTAAGCGCCCGCGTGATCGGTCCCTGGATGACGAACTCACCGCCCGGCAACGGCATGGCCTCCTGAGCGATTGCCGCCGAGCCGAGGAGCAGAAGCAGGGCAGCCAGGGCTTTCATCGGCTCGCTCCATATGCGCCGGGATTGACAAGACGTACCAGGAATTTTTGCGCTGGCGTCCAGTCTCATAAGCAATAACAGACCGTCGCGGCAACAGAGCGGCCGGGCCGGCCCTTCGGCGTTGTCCGGGCTGGGGCGCATGACGGCAAATCGTTTTCAGATCGCGTTTTTCGTCCATGGCGCCCGTGTAAAACTTGGTCGGACCGGCAGAATGTTATAACATTTACCCTCGGGAAACAAACACATATCAGGTGGCAAATGCTCGGAATCGAGGAAATCAGAGGCGAAATTCCCGGCGAGCGCCAAACGCCGGATTTAACGCCCGCGACTAATTCAACGAAACAACGGCGCGGACGCTGGAAAAAGGGCGAGTGCGGCAATCGGCGCGGCAGGCCGCGCGGCACTTACAGCGCGCGCATGTCGCCGCTCAAGCGGATGCTGGACGGCGACGCGAAGGCGATCCTTCAGGCGACAATCGATGCAGCGAAGAGCGGCGACGTAGGCGCGCAACGGTTGTTGCTGGATCGGCTGTTGCCCCGCGAGCGGCTGATTAAAGTTGCGTTGCCGCGCATTCGCTGCGTCACCGACGCGCTTGAAGCGCTGGCGCGCATTCTTCACGCGACCGCTGCGGGCGTGCTGTCGCCTTCCGAGGGCTCCGCAATGGCGGCGCTGACAGGGCGTTACCTCGAAATCGACGCCATGCAACGGCTGGAGGAACGCATCGCCCAGCTTGAAGCGGAGCGTTCGGCGTGAGACTGCGCAGCCTCGCGCGGCGTGTTCAAAGGCTGGAGGCCGGACGCGCCGCGCCGGGTGAATTTCGCTTTCGCGGCATGTCGGGCTTGCGGGGGGCGCTGGAGCGGCTTGACGCCTCGGGGGCGGCCGAACTGCCCGGGCAGTCGCCGGACGCGTCGGCGGGGCTTCTGGCGGCCGTTGTGGACGCCGCCGGGGCGGGCGATGACGGGCCAGAAGGCGATACGGACGCGGCGACGGCCGAACCGGACGCCGACGCGGCGCACGGCTGAAGTCTCCCGCCGATGCGGCGCGAACCTCCCGCCACGGCCCCCAAACCACGCGCACACTGTCTGTCTGACAATGTGCAGACCGGCAAAACGCCAGTGTTAACATGGTGTTGCGCTCATTGCGCGTCGGCGGCCGCGCGGAAAGTAACGCTGGCGGCGTCGTTTCGACGGCGTTTCGGACGACGGACCGCTCCCGGCGGCTTGTCCGCGCCGATGCGGGCCGGCGGCCGAATCGGCCGGACAGCCGGCGGACGAACGCCCGAGCCGACGCCAGCCGCCGAACCAATCCCTCGCCGGCCGGCGGAAATGCGCGAATGCCGGCCAAGCCCGGGACAGGAATCGGGATTGTAAACGAACTGTCGCCCGGAAAGGCCCGGAAAACGTAGGGGCGCTGAAATTTCCGGCCAAATTGGCCGGAAAGCCAAGCTTAACGCTCATCCTGCAACGGCGGCCGGGGGCGGCGGAGCGGCGGCGTGTCGGCTTCACCGCCGGCGGCGCGCGGCGGGCCGGCACGGCCTCGCGGCGGGCGTCCCCGGTGGAGTGGCATGCCTTCGCGGCGGACATTCTCCCAGCTCAGAGGAGGCGCGGCGTGGCCTCGCGCCTGCGCAACACCTATTGGACCGGCTGTGCGGGGTGTGCGTTTCTCTGTGCGGGGCACCCCGCACGTTCTCTGTTTGTTGCCCCGCACAAGCGGCGGGTTCGCCTCAGAACGGCAGCTGGTCCAAGTCGTCTAAAATTTCGACATCCTTGCCGTCATCGCCCCAATCGGGCGTCAGCCCCGTTGCCTGCGCAAACTTTTCCCGCGCCTCGGCCAGTGTTGGGCCATATTGGTAAATCGGCGTCGCCCTACTTCCGGGCTGCGTGCGGATCGGCTCGAAAGCAAACCGCGCCATAACTTTCGTGTCGCCGTCTTCGTCCGCGATCTGTATCGCGCTAACGCCACGGGCGTGCCCTTCACCGATGACAGCATGGCGTGTGCGGCGAGTCCCGTCAACGCCCATCTCAAGAAGTCGGCGCCCAAAGTCTTCGCGGTTCAACGTATGCCTGTCTCGCCGACTGTTCGCGTAAGCCACATAGGACTTGAACCACAGGTCCTTCGACAGGTCGTCACGCCACTCCAAAAACTCGGGAAGACCATGCTTCGACTCGTAGACGTAGCCGCGGTGAAGGACCTCGAACATCCACGCCGTGCATGGATCGAGGGACAGAGTTTTCTGCCGTTTCAGTCCTTCCGTCTTCGGAATGTCGGTCACGTCGAAAGCAGTTAAATCCACGCGCTGTAAGTCGTAGAGCATGGCGGCGAGTCCACCGTGTTCGCGTTCACGGAGGATTGCTTTGAAATACTGCCTGTCGCCTTGCTTTTCGTTGTCGACATCAAAAACGACGAAGCGGCGCGCGTCGAGACTCGCCGGAACAACCCAATCGTTATTGCTCGCCATGAAAATGTGCAGAAAGTTACGTCCCTGAAAGATCGCCCTGAATTTTTCTTCAATCGCCATCATTTCTTCAGTGACAATCGCCTTCAAGACGCTAACATGTTTCTTGTCGCCAGCGAAAAAAGCTTCGTCGGCGAACAGCGCGACTGTCCTTTGCAAAAAACCGTTGAACCGGCCGACGAGGTGCTCGGCGTGCACGATATGCAGCCCGTGCGCGCCAAAAAGTTTTACGAGCGTCGCACCGACAAGCCCCTTGCCGGTGCCCTCCCCACCGCGCGTCACGATAACCGTATAGCCCGGCAACTCAGGATGCTGGACGGCGCGCGCCATCCAGCGAACGACATACTTGAACGCTGTCTTGTTTTTGCCGCAGATGATATTCCAGATGTGCCGTCGCATCAGACGCCACGTGCCTTTGCGCGGCTCGACAGCGAAACCCTCCCAAAGATTCAGATATTCGTCTCCAGCCTGATTTGACGGATCAAGAATGACACCGCCGAGACACTGACGCCGTATCGGGTTTGCTAGCCAAAACTTCCCGAGGGGAACATACTTCACACCGCCGTTGGCGGTCGGAACTGCGACAAAGCGGTTTGTGAAGGTGGCGCAGAAATCATGTGTCGTCAGGCGGTCATAGGCGTGGTGCCCCAGCTGTGGTTGCCAGACGCGCCGCATGACGGTCGCCTTTCCACTCTCCAGAACGAAGCAATGTTCTTTGTTGATGAGTTCCATCGCCTCCGCAGGGTCTAGCGACCTGCAACGCGCGTAGACTCCGTCGCCGGCTTTGTGACAACTTCCTGTTGCGACCAATGCGAAGTCGGCTGTCGGTTCTTCGTCGCCGCCCGGCGGGTCGACGCGCTTCCCTCGGCGGGGCGCAGCACGGCTTTCAGTTTCGACTGTCGAATCATCGGCCGATGTTTCGACGCCAGCACGTTTCGTCGCCGTGTCGTGACCTAGTGTGTAAATAACCCCGCCGTGCACATGCGAAAAAATCTTCTTGCCGCCGTGGGTAACGATTGCGCGATTGGCGCGATCATTGTGGCCCTCGATTGGATCGCGCAGCGTCTTCCCTGCGAAACGCTTGGGATCGGCCAACACGTCAGCGACCGTTACGACTCCCAATGACGGGTCGTCGAACTCCAGCATTGCAGTCGGCAGCAGGACTTGTCGCGTCGCAAGCGCGGTCGCCGCCTCTCGCGCGGCTTCAGGGTTAACGCCGCGCCCAATCAAGTTCGCAACGTATTCTTGCTTGAAGATTCTGCGTTGTTTGGCGCACTCCGGTTTCAGCCGTTTGCGCGACTCTGCGAGCAAGCGATTAAATGCCGACGTTTCAGTGGCTGTAAGCGGCGGACAGGCGACGAGCGTATCCAGTGGCGGGCCATCAAATACGACGGCGGGGCGGGGATGTTGCGCCAGTGGCGGCGTCACGATGGGCCCGCCCTCGAACACAAGCCGCGCGCCGTCGCTCACGGCGGTATCCACCGGAGAACGCTCCAGCAAGCTTCCCGCCCGGCTAACGACGTGCCAGCCAAGCCCCGCCAGCCACAAGCGTTTCTGCATAGTTGCGAGGAAGCGTGTCGCGTCCGCGCCATTTGCAACGAGCACATAAATATGCATCCCGCCGCTGGCGGGATATTCTTCGCCCGTGTCGACGTTGTAGAGCCCCGCGCTTGTGGAAAGGCGCACCACACGCCCCGCCTGCATCAGTTCAGGCATAACACTCGCCAGCGCGGGCTCCAGCCCGCCCAGCGCGGCTATGCGGTCTTTCACGTCGGCGGGCTGGCCCTTTAGGTCGAAATCGAACAGCACGAAGGCGGGGCGTCCAGCGCGATAAGCAATGTTTTCCTTTGTCCTCGTGATGAAATTAGGCGGTGCGAAGCCGTCTTTGGCGGCGCGCTGCGCCGTGACGACTATTGGCTTGGCGCCGAGCGACACGCCGAGACCGTCATTCATTGCGCCAAGCGCGATAGCGTCCTGCGCCGTCAGTTTCGTGTTGATCAGTGACGCGAAGTCATCGAGCGATTTCACGGGCCACCGCCGGCAGAGGCCCGTAACCATGCGGCATTGCGAACTATCTGACGATGGTTTGCCGTCGACCAATTGGATGACCTTCGATAAAGGTTCGTCACTCTTGCTCTTGCGAAAAACGACAATCTCCACGTCGATGTCGCCACCGTCCGTCGCCGCGCGGCTTTCATGTGCGCCACCGTCCGTCGCCGCATCCTCGCGCGTTGTGCGGCGCGTCTTCCCAACCGACGTTCTCGGCGGCGGCCCGAAGTCGATGTCATCCTCTGGATCGATGGTGACAGGGGGCACGGGATCGTCAACCATTGCACCCTCCCGCTTGTGAGAGGCCATGCGCAAAGGTTGACGCCGACGCGTTATTTGCTATGGTCACGTTGTGTTTAATCTGCTGACCGTTCGGGCTTGAAGCGCGCAACCGCTTCAGGCCCGAAGCTTTTTGGGCTTCGTCCATTTTGGTAGTCCCAAACGATTGATCGTTAGCGGACGGCTACCGTCGCAAAACCGCTTTCAGGCGTCGTCCGCGTCGTCGTTTCGCTGTCACGGCGCGCGACTATCCGGCGTCCGCCAATTCGGTCACGCGTGCAGCCTGCGTTTTCGATTCGGGCTCTCGCCCCCTTAAACGCTCAAGCTCCAGAACTTCCGCCGCAAGTTTCTCGGCGACGATGACTCGCAGCAGCTCCAAACGGCCAAGGCCACGCCGCGCGGCGGCCTGTTCAAGCATGTCGACCAGCGCGCGGTCGCAACACACCATGAGCGGGACTTTGTTTACGCGACGACGGCCGCCCTTGTTCCTTGCGGCGGGAAGGCTTTTTTCAAGTGTCTGCGTCATGCCCTAAAGTAATGCGCGCATATTCGGAACTGTCAATACCATTTTCGTTTTCATGTAACATATTGTTTTTACTGTCTTTTATTGATTCATTCCGTTTCGCTGTCAACCGTCTTCGTTTGAGAACCGCTGTAAAAATGGCTGCAAATACGCTTTGTCAATAATCCTATACTTGGTTGACATCAAAACACAGGACGGTTGACAACCGAAAGCAGCGAACATTTGCAACAATGACTGAAGTCTTATGAATAGAGTGGCCGCTTATGACAAATCGGGCGAAGTTCGGTTGCATAGACCGATGGCCGATGACGAAGACCGTCGCCCGATGAAACAAAAAACGTCGCCGGATGACACAGCCCGCGCCGGCCGATGACACAGCCGCCAGTCGCAAAAACTGCTCGCGAGCGACGCCGCCAGCGTTACTTTTTCGCGGCCAGCTCCCGGCCGCCCGTCGCGAATTATTGAAATATCAGGGCTTTCATCGTCCTGCACATTGTCAGGACAGCAATGTGCAAGCGGACCGTGCGCTGGCCATAAGCCTTCGGCGCGAACGCAAGACGGCGGCCTTCAAGGCGTTTCAGGCCGCGACTCCCCTGCCCTTCGTCACACCCCTGCCCTTCGTCACACCCCCGCCCTTCGTCGCGCCGGCCTTCATCGAACCAAGCGCGCGCGCCTTCAGCCACGCGTCGACTTCGGCGCGGCGGCGATGGTTGCGGCCGTTGATTTTGATTGGCGCAGGAAAGCCCGTGCTCGGGTCGTTATCCCAACGCGCGAAGGAGCGCAGCGAAAACCCCAGCAGCTTCGCGAGCTTCGGGTCGGCGATAAGTTCAAGGTCGTCGATTTGATTTTTGGACATGTGACGGCAAACCCTTGGGCCGCGCACTGCGCTGGCCTGTTGCAAGGAGATTGCCGTTCGTGGGCCGCTGACGCGTTCGTGTTGAACGCCGCGTGATGGTCGCTACCCAATCCCAAACATCAGCTCGAACGGACCCGCCGATTGCCAGTTGGCAGGCTTGACGCTTTCTACGTGTCGTCGTTCACGGGGCAGTTTTATAGACGCCAAACCGTCGTCTGTGATCTATTATGGCTGGTCGTGTCGCGGACGCAACGTGAAAATTCGCCAGCGTGGCAGGAAATAGAGCGCCAGCGACCGGTCGGCTTGAAAGTCTCCTAAGCGCCAGAAGCAGACATCGCGTTTTACTTGGAATCTGCTCATCATGGTCTAGTGGTTATCCAGTTCCACGCTCCACTCCGCGGCACCTGCGTATGTCGCGTCATAGACGGCGGCGCCGATGGCCTCGCCAAGGTCGGTGTGGAGGCCTGCGCGAGTTTCAGGGGCGTCAATTTCCGGCGCAGCGACGATGATGCAATCCGTGCCCGTGCCGGTGATGGTCAGGCCGTCGCGCAGCTTGTTCGTGTCCATGATGGCCGCCGTACGCGACTGCGTCGCGATGGAGATGGATTCGACGAAAGCGCCCGGGGAAAGCGCATGGGAGACGTGGACTAGCGTGTTGATCGTTCCAGCCACGCAGTCATGTGACCCGCGCCGCTCTCCAACCTTTTCCCCATTGGTCAAGCCGACGGTGGTCACGCAGGTAACGATAGCGGTGCCAATTCGCGACTGTGCCATGTGATGGCGGGCGATCTCGCGCGCCGTCATGAAGGCCGCCGCGTCATCAAGCTCTTGCGCCGACAGCTTCGTGCGCACGAAGTCGAGAGGGTCGACATGCGGTCCGAGGTCCGCGTCACGCACTTCGAGCCAGACGACGTCTCGCGTCCTCGCGAAGCCGGGCTTGGTAAGCGACCATCCCAATATCCGTTGTTCGGCCTCGAAGCGGACGATGAGTAAGGGGTGACGCAGTTCGAGCCTGAAAGGCAAGTGTTTCATGGAATGACCGATGCTCAGAAAACGGAGCGACGGGTTTCAGCCGCCGCTCCGTCAGAGAGTTCAGATGTGGCGCGGCGCGAGCGTCGACGACTGCATACGACCGATCACGGTGTTCGCTAGGACCGTCCTCAGCGCCCACAGTCCACCGAAGGCGCAGGCGTTGATAAGGAAGATTCGCGCGACCGTCGCCGGGGCGAAGTCGTCGGCGCTCTGGTTGGTGACGAGATCGATGGCGATGAGCGCGCCCTCGTAGACGACGAAAGCGGAAAGGAAGGCGACGAGGGTCGCGGCGCCGCCGGAGAAGCGCCGCGTCGCCAGTCCCGCGGCCTCGCAGGACAGGAAGGCGATGACGCCGAGCGCGCCGCCCCAGGCAAAGGTCTCGCCATCAATGGGGTAAT
The DNA here is from genome assembly GCF_000188155.2 of Methylocystis sp. ATCC 49242. Lineage (NCBI taxonomy): Bacteria > Pseudomonadati > Pseudomonadota > Alphaproteobacteria > Hyphomicrobiales > Methylocystaceae > Methylocystis > Methylocystis sp. ATCC 49242. The sequence continues at coordinate 3,595,332 of NZ_KE124774.1, read as the reverse complement.
GCATGAAAGCGAAGCCCCATGCCTGGTTGGCGAGCCACACCCCGCCGATCGCAGCCAGCGCCGCGCGCCGGTCGAAGGACATTGCGCCGATCGCGGCGAAAGCGGCGAGCGGAACGGCGCACGCGAAACCGAGGGTGAACAGCACGCTCCCGACGGCGAGCGCGATGATGCCGGTCGCCGGACGCGAGAGGAAGGAAGGCAGAGCAGCTTCGGTCATGTTTGTCTCCTTGGTTGGACGACGAGGGAAAGTTCGGACGGGCGTCGCCGGCGCCGGGATCGGTTGTGATGCTCAGGCATGCGTGAAGCGGCTGCCCGAGCGATCGATGGGATCGGGTTCGGTCAGGCCGAACCACCTCGCCCGGAGCTTGTCCCACAGGGCGAGGCGGGACCAATCCGGTTCCTTGAGGATCTTGTCGGTCTCCGGATGGAGGAAGGGGTTCGGTAGCAGCACCGTGATCTGTTGCTCGTTGGCGCCGTTGAAGAGCTGGACGCCCCACGACATCGGCACGCAGGAGCGACCGATGCGCCGATAGATCTCCGCCCGCGACGTGCGCCGGTGGCGCGCGACCTCCGGCGATGTCGGGCGTGCACGGGTTCCCTTGGTCTCGTTGATGCAGATGTGGAAATGCGGAACGCCGAAGGCGACCGTCAGATAGCCGTCGAGCATGCCGATCCGGGTCGGCGCGCGATCGGCTTTCATCTCCCATGCGGCGCCCTGAATGAGGATGCCGAAGGTGATCTCGCGCCAATGGTTCTCGAAAAGATCGCGCAGCAATTCTTCGAGACTTGCCGCATCCGTCGGCAGGGAAAACACGTCAAGCGGCGTTCCGTCGGGCTCGATGATCCGTGTGGGCGCTATGTCGGCGACTTGTGTCATGGCGATGCGTTTTCCTTGCAATGGAGCCCAGGGCTCAGAACGACACCTTGATCGACCCGCGGAATATCCGCGGGGCGCCGATCACATTGTAATTGTAGCCCGGCAGGTTCCATCCTGTCTGGATTGGATTCGTGCCGGGCACGGCGTAGCCGCCGGGATGAAAGGCGTCGAAGCTCTGCGGCACCAAACCGCCCGTAATGAAGTAGGTCTTGTCGAAGAGGTTGCTCACGTTGAGCTGCGCCACCACCTTGAATTTGTCCACATTGAACTCGTAGGCGCCGAACAGGCCGACGAGCCCATAGCCCGGCGTCGACTGGCCGTAGATGTAGGTCCCATCATTGGCGGTGTGCGAAATCGGCAGATAGCCGGTGTAATCGTAGCGCCCGCCCACTTTCAGGCCCTTCAATTCGCCGGTCCTGAATTCGTAGCTGGTCGCGAGCGAGCCGACATTGCGCGGGACGAAGGGGATCGGCGCGCCCACGGTCGGAACCCCAAGGGCGGTCGGATTCGTTTTGGTGGTGATGGCGTCGGTATTGGCGTAGGCGAGGTTCACGTTCCAGCCGGGGAGAATTTCGCCCTGAATATCGAGTTCCGGGCCTTGCGAGCGTCCTTCGCCGATGACCATGACATGCGTGAAATCGTTCGGGATCCCTATCGGAATGTTCGTCTTGACCAGATGATAGTAGGCGGCGGTCGCCTGGAGCCTCCCGTCGAGCAGGGATAGCTTGACGCCGCCTTCCACCTGCGTTCCGGCGCTCGGGGGCGTCGGGTCGTTCGTGTTCAGGACCAGCTTGCCATTGTAATTCGGGCTGTAGGATTCAGCGTAGTTCCCGTAGAGACTGACCCATTCGAAGGGCCGCCACAGAAGCCCGACGCGCGGCGTGACGCGCTGATTGACGAGCTGCGCCCTGTTGGTGATCGTGTCGAAATTGCACGGTATCAGCAGGCCGGCAAACGCGTTGTCCGAATACGGTCCGCAGAACTTCGAATTGTCGGAGGCGCCAGTGCGGCTGTTGATGTATTGATAGCGCGCGCCGCCGAGCACGGTGACGCCATAGGGGAGCTTGATCTGGTCTTGCAGATAGATCCCAAGATTGTCGGCGTATTGCTCCGTCGCGTTGTAGGGCACAAGACCGGTGATCGGCGTAGGCGGCTGCGGATTGCCCAATATCGTGGCTGAACTGTAGTTCAGAGGGAGCTGGTTCTGGCCCCTGAAATTATAGCGGTAATAATCGACGCCGGAGAGCAGCGTGTGACTCAGATACTCGCTGGTGTTGAAATGGCCAACGAGATTGACGTTCGTCGCATATTCCGCCTGCCTGTTGGAGGTCGGAAAGGAACCCCAGTTCAGCGTGACGTTGTGGGGGGAGGGGAAGGAGAAACAGGAAGTGCTTCCGGGCGTGATGCAGTCGGAGATGAAGCCGAATCCGCCAGCATTCGTCCAGTTGTTGCTCAACAACTGCATGAAGGCGGTTTGCTGGATCGACCAATCCTTGTTGAAGTCGTGATGCCAGGTGAACTCGGTGAAATTCTGCTCCTGACTATAGGGCGAGGGTGGCCCCCAATTGAAACTGCGCCCGAGCCAAAGAGGCGTATACATGCCGAAATACGGCGTAAAATAGAAATCCTGATTGAAGTTGTCCCGCTGGAATTGAGCCGACGCCCTCACCCATGTGTTGCCGTCGATATTCCATCTCACCACTGGGTTGATCATAATACTCCGGCTATAGCCCAAGTTGCGGAAAGACCCGTCGTTTTCATAGGACATGATGAAGCGCGCGAGCACATCCTTTTTAGGCGTGACCGGACCCGTCGCGTCGACCGTCGTACGAAAGGCCGAGTAGCTGCCGAACTGCTGTTGCACGGAGAACGCCGGCTTATCCAGTGGTTGCTTCGTATTGAGGTTGATGATGCCGCCCGGCTCCACGGCGCCATAGAGAATGGCGGCGGGGCCTTTGAGAACTTCGACGCTCTCGACATTGGCCATCTGGATGGCGCTGGCGCCGGCGAAATTGAGTCCGAAGCTGTCGACGCGGAAACCGTCCCGGAAATAGCTCTGCGTAGGGAAGCCGCGCAGAAAAATCTGCGTAAAGGCGTTGCCCACCGCCGCGTCACCGCCGCCAGCGAAGGCGACGCCGCTGACGTTCTTCAACGCCTGATCGATCGTGATGGCCTGCTGGTCCTCGAGCATCTGGCGCGTGACCATTTTGGTCGTGACCGGGGTCTCCATGACCGGCGTATTGACCTTCGTGCCGAGCGATTGGATGGGCGCGGCATAGGATTTTGGATCGTTGCAGATGCCGTTGGCGCAGATTTGCCCGTTATTGCCGGGGCCGATTTCTGTCCCGTTGTTCCCGACGACTCCTATCGCGCCATCCGTCGGGGCCGGCTGGCTCGCGGAGGGCGCAGCGGGGCGTTCGCCGATCCTGCCAATCCTCGGTTTCGGCGCAGTCACATCGATCGTCGGAAGCGGTTGCTGGCCGAAAGCCGGCGAGACAAGCGCAACGGAGAGGGCGCAGGGCAGAATGGACGCGCAGAAATGCAGAGCGAGGCGCAAATCGCCCGTCTTGGTGAATGAAACAAGGGAAGTCATGAGTTCGAGACTCGCAGCAACGTGGGCCGTCACTGCGAAAGGTCTCGGCTGTCAGTTCGCGCCTATGGCGTAACGATAGCTTTGACCGCCTCGGTGCACCCCGCCCGACGCTCTCGCGCGTGACCACGAACGATGGCAGGTCTCCTGGCTCGCGGGTCGCCGCCTTGAGCCGCCTTCCCAGGGATGCCCCCAGTGGCTTTATGGCTCTAAGGCTCGCCGCTTACAGTTGCGGGGGCAGCCTCGGCATGACGCGGATGCGCGCACCGAGTTCCCTTTTGATCCCCGAAGGGAACCATCTCTTCTATAAGGACCGGATCGATTGAGATGAGTCAAGCGAATTGACAACAACAGGCCGCGCGACTTCCCGGGCCTTGCATTTTTGCGCTGCACCGAGAAGTGGCGGGAAATCGAGCGCCAGCGCCCGGTCGTGGCCGCTTCCCGACTAGAGAATGGGGGCGATCGTTGAGTGACGGACAAGCCGGTTCTCATCAAAGCTCCAATCGACCAGAAAGATGGCGCTGCGCGGAGCGGTGAAACTTACAAGGCGTTTGCCTCCGCTTGCGACGACACTCTGTGCGATGGTGAAATCGATCTGGCGTTCCTGACCAGTGCGGTTGCAGACGAAAACCGGGAGGGACGTCGTCTCACTGACGGCTTCCCATTCGCCATTCGGACCATGCAGGCCCGGCCTCCATGCCGCAGAAGAAACGAGTGCGCGCGCGCCCTGGCGTGCCAATGCTTCGGCGATACTTGGCGTGTAGGCGTCCGCACAAATCAACATGCCAACCAGACCGAAGCCATCGATGAAAGCGGCTTTGATGTCCTGGCCGGGGGTGGACCAGGCTTCCGGGCCAACGCGTAATGCATTGATTTTCCGGTGACGCCCTGCGATCCGCCCCGATCGGTCGATTGCGAGCAGAGAGTTATATAGTTTGTCTCCGACGCGCTCGGGGACTGAGAGAAAAATAGTCACGCGGCGACGGCGCGCGAGTTCAGCCACGCCCTGCACCCATGAATCCGGTTGTGTTTCGATCCAGTCGGAGCCGATGTGCTCGACGAACTCATATCCAGTCGTAGGAAGTTCCGGCGTGACGATCCATTCAGCGCCCGCGTCCGCCGCTGATCTCAGCGCCGCCTCGACAAGTTGCCGGTTTTCGACCAGTGCGCCCGGCTCCGACGAAAGGTGCAGGAGTGCGATCCACATCATAGATATCTCCATACGGCAGCCCGGGCGTCCCGCTTTCCACTTCGACCTCGCTAACAGCTCGTCCGGCTACTGGGTGGTTGATTTGTTGCGGAGGTTATAGACCTCATTCAGACGATCGTCTGCTTTGGGTCACAAACCGAAATTCATAAACGACCCGCTACTGCGCGCCACCAGCGAGCGCTTCGACATGCGCGCCCCATGCATTCAATGCGGCGCGTTTTTCGTCGTCGAATTGATGCTTCTGGTAAACGCCGACGACGCCCGCGAACGATCCGCTAATGTGATTCACCACGCGCTCGATTATTGGCAAGGCGACGCCAAGACGGGCCATGCCGCTGACGGCCGTGCGTCGAAGATCGTGCAACGCGAACGGCGGCATGCCGTCATCGCCCGACGCCTTCGCCATGGTCGACAATGCGTCGTCTAACCGCCGCTTCGCCCGCGAAAAGCCCGACGGCGGCGTGTCGCCCGACGAAAACAGAAAGCCCTGCCCGCCGGCGAAACGCGGCAAGGCTGCGATGATTTTCACGGCCTGCGGCGATAGCGGCACGCGATGTTCGAGCCCGTTCTTCGAACGCGCGGCCGGAATCGTCCACAGCGCCGACGCCAAATCGACTTCGGCCCAAGTCATGCCCGCGACTTCGCTGCGGCGCTGTCCCGTCAACGCCAGCAACTGAAACATCGGCCCGAATGGAAACCCGAGCCCGTCGACGGCCCGCCACACTGCCGCAAGTTCGTCATCGCTCAACACGCGGTCACGCGAGTTCTCGGCGGCAACGGGTTTGAGCTTGTCGCACGGGCTTGCCACGATAATGTCGCGCTCAACCGCCCAACCGCACAATTTCCGAAAGGCGGCCAAGACGCGGTTGCTCAACACGGGCGCGCGTTCCGCCGTTTCTTCAAGCAACCGCCGCACGTCGCCGCGCGAGACGGTCGACAGCTTGCGGTCGCCCCAGCGCGCGACGATCTCCCGGCGCAGCAACCGTTCCGTCTCCCGCGCCGAATTCGGCCGCGTCTTCGGCTTGACGTGCTTTTCCAAGAAAAGGTCGACGATTTCCGCAATACTGTCGCGCGCCGGCTGTTGCGAAACCTTGGCGGCGGCGACGCGCATGGCCTTTTGCGAGCAAGGATCGTTGCCGCGCGCGATTTCTGCCCGCGCCTCTTGCGCCAGTCGGCGGGCTTCGGCGAGCCCGATGGCGGCAAGGCCAATGGTCAGGTTCTTGGAACGCCCGCCGAAGCGATAGCGCAGATTGAAGCTTTTCGAACCGTTCGGCCGCACGGTCACATAGAGCCCGTCGCCGTCCAGCGTTTCATACGGCCGCGCTTTCGGTCGCAGGCTCTCGATTTGTTTGACCGTCAGTTTTTTCGTCAGGCGCTCGGCCATGCGGTTTCCGATGTAACATTGACGTAACGCCCGGACCCTGTCTTCGCGTGTCCGGCCGTGACGGCGACAATGATGGACAACGCCAAATTTTGCAAGTATAAACAGTCAGATCTGTCGCAACGATTGTCGCCTCGCGTCCGGCTGTGTCAGGGTATGACCGCTGACTTTTAATCAGGGGGTCCTGGGTTCGAGCCCCAGCGCGCTCACCAACAAAATCAATATGTTTCATAGATGCGCCCCTGACCTTCCTCGCGCGGTTGGGCGTTCAGTTGGGAATTTTTGTTCTTGTTTCGAGCTTGCGGATGGCGCTCTTGCCCAGCTCTGCGACCCGGCTGAAATTATGAACAGCGGCGGCAAAGTGTACCACTGAACCGGCTTTGGGGGCTGCTTTGACGGCGGCGCAAAAGTGTACCGGTCCTGATAGGCCGAACTCGATGTCATCGACTGGCATGGAGAGGCCGAAAGGATGTTCACAGTGGAACTCTATGCCCGGGTGAGACGCGCGGTGATGGCGGAAGGGCTGAGCCGGCGGGAAGCGGCCAGGCGCTTCGGCGTGCACCGCAATACGATCACGAAGATGCTTCAATATTCGGTTCCGCCGGGGTATCGGCGTCGGGAGCGGCCGATCTCGAAGAAGCTGGGGCCGTATATGGCCTGGATCGACAAGGTCCTGGCGGATGATCGGCTTGTTCACGCCAAGCAGCGTCATACGGCACAGCGGATATTCGAACGGCTGCGGGACGAAGAAGGGTTTTCCGGCGGTTACACGATCGTCCGGGAATATGTCGCGCAGGCGCAGTTGCGGTCGCGCGAGATGTTTATTCCACTCAGCCATCGACCGGGGAATGCGCAGGCGGATTTTGGCGAGGCGGACGCCTATATCGCCGGCAGGAAGGTCCGCTTTCATTATTTTTGCATGGACCTGCCGCATTCGGACGGCTGCTTCGTCAAGGCCTATCCGGCGGAGACGGCGGAAGCCTTCTGCGACGGCCATGTCGCGGCCTTCGCCTTCTTTGGCGGCGTCCCCCAGTCCATTCTTTACGACAATACGCGTCTCGCGGTCGCCAGGATCGTGAAGGGTGGAGAGCGTCTGCGTTCGCAAATGTTTGCGGAACTCCAGAGCCATTACCTTTTTGCTGATCGCTTTGGCCGGCCCGGCAAGGGGAATGACAAGGGCAAGGTCGAGGGGCTTGTCGGCTATGTCCGGCGCAACTTCATGACGCCACTGCCCGTGGCGGAGAGTTTCGAGGCGCTGAACGCGAGGTTCCTGGACGCCTGCACGAAACGACGGCGGGCGATCCTGCGCGGCCAGTCGACGCCGATCGGCGAACGCATGCAGGCGGATATGGCGGCATTCCTGCCGGCGCCGCCGGCTCCCTATGACGCCTGTCACAAGGTCGCGACGCGCGTGTCGTCGATGGCGCTGGTGCGCTACCGCAACAACGATTACTCGGTCCCGACGCGCTTCGGCCATCGGGAGGCGCTGGCCAAGGGCTATGTCGATCGGGTCGAGATTGTCTGCGGCGGGGAGACCATCGCCGTGCATGCGCGCAGCTACGGCAAGGCCGAGTTCATCTACAACCCGCTGCATTATCTCGCCCTGCTCGAACACAAGAGCCGCGCGCTCGATCAGGCCGCGCCGCTCGACGACTGGCGGCTTGCCGACTGCGTGCATCGTCTGCGGCGGCTGATGGAGGCGCGCATGGGGAATAGCGGGCGCCGCGAGTTCATCCAGGTGCTGCGGCTGATGGAGGACTTTCATCAGCATCAGGTCGAACAGGCGGTCGCGGAGGCGCTGCGTCTTGGCGCGATCAGCTTTGACGCAGTGAAGATGCTGCTGCCGGCCAGGCTGGAGAACCGGCCCGCGCGGCTCGATCTGACATTCTACCCCTACCTGCCGGCGGCTACGGTCGGCGCGACGGATCCGCGCGCCTATCTCGGGCTCGTCGCCGGCGCGAGCGTCATCGCGGGCGTCATGGAGACGACCGCGGGAGGTCCGGCATGACCATCTCGCATGAGCCAGGTTCGCAGACGATCGTCGCGCCGCAGGTGCTGCTGGGTAATCATCTCAAGGCGCTGAAGCTTCCCACCTTCGCGCGCGAATATGAGAAGGTGGCGCTGGAGTCGGCGCAGGACCGCGCCGATTACCCGCGCTATCTGCTACGCCTGTGCGAACTGGAGCGCATTGATCGCGAGCGGCGCAATGTCGAGCGCCGCATCCGGCTGGCGCGCTTTACGCAGGTCAAAAGCCTCGACACATTTGACTTTACCGCCCAGCCTTCACTCAACAAGCCGCTCGTGCTGGAGCTGGCGCGGTGCGAATGGATCGAGAAGCGACAGAACTGCATCGCCCTTGGGCCAAGCGGAACGGGGAAGACCCACGTCGCGCTCGCCCTGGGGCTCGCCGCCTGCCAGAAGGGGTTCAGCGTCGCGTTCACGACCGCCGCGGCTCTTGTGCATGAACTGATGGAGGCTCGCGACGAGCGCCGCCTGCGCGCGCTGCAAAAGCATCTCAACACCGTCAAACTGCTGATCGTCGACGAACTGGGCTATGCGCCGTTCACGGCGGTCGGCTCAGAGCTGCTCTTCGAGGTCTTCAGCCAGCGCTATGAACGCGGTGCGACGCTGGTGACCAGCAATCTGCCCTTTGATGAATGGACGTCGGTGTTTGGCTCCGAGCGTCTCACCGGCGCATTGCTCGACCGGCTCACCCATCATGTCCACATTCTGGAAATGAACGGCGAGAGCTATCGGCTCTCGACCGCAAAGAAAGCGCAACGGCGAAACCGCGATCTCCCCGACGCGCCCGCAATCGACAAAGGAGGCGCCGACACGACGAACTGATCGCCGTCGCGCGCGTTGAACCGCGCTGCGCTACGCTCCGCGCGCCTCAACGCCCGCGTCAACTAAACTACAAGGGCCGTGCGGCCCTTTTCTCGAAACCAGACCGGTACACTTTTACCCCGCCTTCATGCACATTTTGTCCCCGCCATTGACAGCTGATTCTTGACATGTGAAATCGCGTCGATTTTCCTGGTCAGGTATTTTGCGAGAGCGGAATGCTCATGTGCAAATCCTGCGTGGGACCGCGATGTTTCCGGGAATTTTGTTGTCGTCATTTCGTGCTCGCCTGTCTTTTTCAATAAATCACTCGTTCGTCGAACGAATCTGCAATCACGCTGACTGCATGCATGAAACATAGCGAGTTCGTCGCGGCGTTAACTTGGAAGTTTGAGTTTTTCACGACGCTGAGCGTCGATTGAACGATAGGTGAGCGGAGCGAGCATATACGATCAATGACCGATTCCGCCGCGCCGTTGCCTTGCTCGCGGCAAGCAATGACAGCCGTCCCATGTTGACGGTCGCGTCGGAACGACGATGTAACTCGCGGCCACCGTGCCGTATCGGCGAAATCTCTGGTGTCAGGGCCTGCGCGAAGAAAATCCATGGCGGTAGGGCAGGACGGCGACGGAGCCATGTTCCCCGGCTGCATCCCCATCAGCATTCGACGCGTTTTCTAGGACTTCGCGCCAAACGAAAGTCGACGTGGCTACGGATTCCCCCGAGGGAAAAGTTCTTCCTCGCCCCATTGGGGGCGTTCGATGCGCTTGTTGCGGGATACTTCAACTTCAGCGTATGACGCCCTCGAACCGATCATCGGCTCGTCGGGCTCGCCGAAGAGCTTGATACCATTTTCAACATGCAAGTCGCGCATGCTCCGCCGAGGAACGGCGCGCGGTCACTTTTCTTGTGCCTATTCACCCTACCCTTTCCCCCAGCGGGGTAAACTCGTCGGCGCGCCATGAGGCGCCGACCCGGCCGACGCGTGGAAGCCCACCAGGACCATCGTCAACGAAGTCGCCGCCTGTCGTGTCGTGAGTCGAGCGATGGCCCGGGGGGATTGCACATGATGAGAAGGCGCGCCGTGCCCGAGCCGTCGGATCAGCCGACCGCTGTCGGATCAGATCGGCAATGATTGATCACGGGTTCGCAGGAAGCCGTGACGCATGCGCCGCGGTCGCAGTGTCGACCCCGGTCATTTTGCCGTCTGCGGCAGCCGGGCGATGATTTCCGACGCCAGGCCCGCCGCCTGTTCGCGCAGCTCCGGAACGGCGGTGCTTTCCCACAGGGCCGGCTTGCGCAGCGTGCCGACGACATACATGTCGAGAATCGGCGCCCCGTCCGCCGAGATCGCATTGCCTTCTGCGGTTGTCTCCACGCCGAGCGCCAGCTCGTCCAGACGAAGCCGCCCCTGCGACAGCAGCGAGTCGATCGCCGGATTGGACTCGGGTCTGTTCGACGGCATGGGGCCGGTGCAGTTGACAACCCAGGCGACGTCAAATTCCGCAACGCCGCGGCCCCCGCGCAGGCGCACGCGGGCTCGGACATTGTCGCCATTCTGTTGCGCAGAGACGACTTGTCCGGAGAGAATACTCAACTCGCCCTTCTCCAGCATCGACGAGAAGCGCTCGCCGACCGCAAAGGCCATGCGGTGGCGATGAACCTCCCAGAACGGACGCAGTCGCGACATGAATCGGCGGCGCTCCGCGACGCTCATCGCGCGCCAAAGTTGGGCCGTATAGGGACGCACGCCGTCCACGACCGAGCGCCAGTCCCATCCCGACGCGCCGAGATCGCGAAAAGCGCGCCGCAGCGCCCGGAACAGGTCCGCCGCGCACACGCCGCCCGAAGCCGCGAGCAATTTTGTCAGAACCTGCGAAAGATCGGCGACGGGCAGCGGCGTCGCAGCATGGCTTTGCGGCAGGAGCCCATGTGTCGAGATCAGCGTGATCGGCGCGGTCCTTGGCTGCCGCGCGAGCGACAATACGGCGTCTACGGCGGTCAACCCGCTGCCGAGCACCAATACGGGTTCGTCGGGCCGGACACGGTCCATTGCGAACGGCCGCCATGGATCGCTGATGAAGCGCGTGCGCGGCTGGGACCATTTGTCATGGAGAGGATCGGACGGCGGGCAATGGCCGATGGCGAGAACGACGATGTCGGCGCTGATCGAGGAGCCGCGCCCCAGATGCAGCGTCCATCCCCCGCCCGGTCTTCTGGCGACGCGCCGCACCTCGTCAAAGGCGATCCCGAGTCTCGCGTCGTCGCGACAGGAATCTTTCGCGCAGAGCAGGGTCTCGCGCACATATTCCCCATACCAGCGGCGCGGCAGGAAGTCCGTCGCGAGCACCGCTCCGTAACGGCGCGACGCCCACTCGACAAAATCATTCGGCCGGTCGGGAAACGCGCTCATGCGTCCGGCGGGAACATTGAGGAGATGCGCCGTCTCCTGCGTCGCATAGGCGACGCCCTCGCCAAGTGCGCCGCGACGTTCGAGCAGCGTGACGTTCACCGGCCCCTTTGCGCCGCGAAGAATATGCGCGGCGGTCATGGCGCCGCTGAAACCGCCGCCGATGATCGCAATCGTCGGCGTGCGCTCGTTCGCCGTCGGTCCCGGCGCGCGCGACCGCGTTACGAAGCGGCGGCTCGCCTGAAGCGGCGGCGCATAGACATGGATGGTGACGAGCGTTTCGTCGTCCAGCGATGCGTTGCGAATGGAATGGACGCCTGAATCTTGCAGCGAGGCGATCTCGCCCGCGTTCAATATTTCCTCATATTCCAGATCGACAAAGCCGTCGGCCGCAATATGGTAGCTGCCTTCGGCCGCACGGCCCTGCAGAACTTTCATGACGCAGGCCGAGCCGCCATGATCGTGAGGAGCGCTCGCCTGCCCGGGCGCCCAGGTCATCACCAGCGCCTCGTAATGCTCGCGAACCGCCACGAGCGCGCGATTGTAGTTGTGCTCATTCGCCTCGACGAAAGCCGCGACGTCGCAGACCTCGAGCTCTGCCTCGAGCGCTTTTGCGAGCTCGATCGCGGGCGCGCGCGGCGGCAGGGCGTCGAGCCGCTTGACGAGCCGGTCGAGCGCAGGGGTGAGACTTTCCATTTCCGCTTTGCTCCTCATGCGGCGAAACCGCCGGGTCAGATCTTCAATCGGAAGGAGGCGCCGGCCTGCCAGTTCTTGCTGATCTGTGGTCCGTTGAGATTCTGATAGATCGGCAGCCCGGCCTCGAAAGCCACGGAGGCCGCGTCGAGCCCGATGAGCTTGCCGCTGATCACGCCGCCGCCGAACAGCTCGACCCTCTGCCCGCCATAGAATGCGGGATTGGTCGGCGTGGCGCGCCCCAGAATCTCGCGGTCGAAGCCGGAGATCCGGCCCTGTGTCGTTCCATTGACGCGGAATGTCGTCGTGACGCCCGGAAAAACCGTGTAGCCCGCCCAGCCGTTGAATTCATGCAGATCGCCGAAACGCCAGTTCTGCAGATTGTTCGCAAGCGGCAGGCGTCCTCGATAAGACACGCCCCACGACCATTTTCCGATATTGCCGGCGTAGACGACGCCGGGGAGAATATCGAAAGTCCCGCTTCCCGGCTGCATGCCGTAGAAAGCGCGGATATTAGGAACGGAGCCGTCGGGCTGCAGCAGGTCGAAGCGCGCCGTGTCGTAGCTGAACGGATAGGCGAATCCGAGATTGACCTGAATGCGGTGAATCTCGTCCTGATAGATCCTGTAGACCGCGCTCGTCGTGAAGTCGGAGAGGCCAAATGTGCCGGGATAGCTGCGCCCGCGCGGCACGATTCCCGACAGGCCGCGAAACGTGAGCGCGTCGAGTCGCTTTTCGATGATCGAGGCGGTGACGAAGACGGCAAGATCGTCGGAGAGTCCGTAGGACAGCACGCCCGTCTGCGACGCGACAGCGATGTTTTGCGGCACGAGCCGCACAGTTTTCGTCGGATCGACGAACCAGGGAACCGTTGCGACGATATATTGTGAGCTAACGCTTCGCGTTCCGATCAGCTGGCCGGACAGATTTGCGAACACCGGCATGGCGGCGATGACGAACTTTCCCTTAGCGGGCATGTCGGCGCCGAAGACGCCCATGGGCGCCGGCGGCCGCGGGGCCGGACTCGCCTCTCCTTTGACTTGCGGCGTTTTCGTCGCGACGGCGACATCCGCCGCATATGCATCGAATGCGCACAGGGCGACCAGCGACCCGGCGAATAGAGAAGGCAATTTGACGCGGCTATTGGCTTTTCCGGCCGCCTTGATTGATATCCCAGCCATTTCGCACCTTCGATCCAACGTAAATTTCCCCGCAGGCGATCCCGACGCTGCCTTCGCAACGGACCCGCAGAATAAAAAATGATTATTTCTACTGATTTAGTCAACTTTATACCGACCAATCTAGAAGCCGTCCCGATCAGCCATTTTTCAACGCCTTACATCATGAGGCGCAAAGTTGATGGACCGATCGGTCTAATAATTTTTCGAATCCGTCGTTTTGATTCAGCCGCCTGTTGCTTCACGACGACAGTCGCGCAGCGAAGAACCGCCGGCGACAGAAAACCGGGTGGAAAGGCGATAGTTGAAACAGATATCGCGCGCGGCGTCCGTGCGCCAATATGATCGCGCAATCGTTTGGCGATCGCGCAACGGCGCACGCGTTCTATTCCTCTCTCCCCGCATGCAGCAGGAGCGCCTGAGCGATTCGCTTCGCTTCCGACGCCGGCGCGGGACTCTTCTTGATCGCCGCCTTTACAATAGCGCCATCCATCAGAAGGTCGAATTGCTGCGTCACCAGTTCGATGTCTTCGACGCCAGCCGCGGAGACAAGCGCGCGCAACTGCTCCAGCACGTAACTTTTGTGGTTTCCGATGATTTCCGCGAGTTTCGGATCCCTGTTGCGGCACTCCATCGCAGCGTTCATGAGCGCGCAGCCGAAATAATCCTCCCGGCGAAACCATTGGTCCAAAATATCGAAGACGCCGATCAATCGCTCGCAAGGCGAACCGGCGGTCTCCGCCACGCGCGCAAAGAACCACGCCCGCCACACGCTCGCCTCATGCGCGAGCGCGGCGTTTATCAGCGCATCCTTCGAGCCGTAACGATTGTAGAGCGTCATGCGAGCGACGCCGGACTCCTCAATGATCTCATCGACGCTCGTCGACGCAATCCCCTTGCGGCAACAAAGGCCGATCGCCGCTTCGAGCAATCGGACCCTGGCCACCGCTTCGTTCGGAGGCCGTCCGCTCCTGGCGCCGCGTTTCGCGGCGGCGGTCGGGGAAAGCCTGCTTTTTCGCTTCACGGCGGGACCGGATCGTCCTTCTCCAATTTTTTCTAGATCGTTCATTCTATCGCCGACCGTTCCCTAGCTGCTAGGTTTTTGTTTCTACAAAGATTATCGCGCTTTCAGGCGACATTTTCTCTAATCTTGATAAACTCTACTTATTTGATAGTCTTTTCAAGACAAAAATCGGAGCCGATACGTGCAAGGCCATTCCCTCATCGAATTACAGCGCGTGACGCATCGTTATGGTCATGGCCCCACGCCAGCCCTGTCGGATGTCAGCCTATGCGTGCCGGCCGCCCAACGCGTCGCAATCATCGGCCGAAGCGGCTGCGGAAAGTCGACCCTTCTTCAGATATTGGCGGGTCTGACCAAGCCGACATCCGGGCATATTCTCTTCGGCGAGAGCCGCGACAATGACAGGCGCGTGCGTCGCACGCTCATGTTTCAGCGGCCGCTGCTTTTTCCATGGCTCACGGTCGCGGAAAACATTGCGCTGGCCCTGCGTTTCGATGGCCGCGGGAAGGAATCGGCCAAGCGGGTCGAGGAACTCCTCGCGCAGGTGGGCATGAGTGGTCGCGGCGGGTCGAATGTCCGGGAATTGTCAGGAGGGCAGCAGCAGCGCGCCGCGCTTGCGCGCTCCCTTGCGGTTGATCCTGACGTCCTTCTCCTCGACGAGCCCTTTTCGGCCCTTGATCCGTCGACGCGCGCCCAATTGCGCAGCGAATTGCTCGCGCTCCAGAAGAGAACAGCAATAACTCTGGTTCTTGTCACACATGACGTGGACGACGCGCTCGATCTGGCCGAGCGGGTCATCGTCATGGCTTCGGAGCCCGGACGCATTATCGGCGAAATCGAGCTTCCCGCCGATATGACCAAAGAAATGCGTGCGGAGCTGCGTCGGCGTCTCCTCGACTCCCTCGAACCGGAACCCGCCTCCCTTCCCCTCAGCGCCTGAAGAAAGAAGCGACATGTGCAAGCTTTGCGATGATTATGGAGTGAGTTACGCGGGCGCCGCGAGCGTTTCGCGCCGGCATGTTCTCGACCAGCTCGCCATGGGCGGAATGGCGGCCCTGCTCGCCGCGACGCCAAGGAAATCATGGGCTGAAGAAGTCGACGATGACGTCGTGCGCATCGGCTATCTGCCGATCACCGACGCGACGCCCCTGCTGGTCGCGCACGCCAAAGGATATTTCGACGAGGAGGGACTGAAGGTCGCAAAGCCCACGCTCATTCGCGGTTGGGCGCCCCTTATCGAGGGCTTTTCCGCCGGCAAATTCAATCTCGTGCATCTGCTGAAACCGACGGCGCTCTGGCTGCGTTACAATAACAATGTCCCCGTCAGGATCGTCGCTTGGGCGCACACCAACGGGTCGGCGCTCGTCGTTCAGGGCGACAGCGAGATAAGGACATTCTCCGACCTCGGCGGAAAGCAGCTCGCCGTTCCCTTCTGGTATTCGATGCATAATATCGTGCTGCAATATGCGCTGCGGAAGAGCGGGCTGACGCCGGTCATCAAGCAGCAGGGCGCGCCGCTCGGCGCGAAGGAAGTCAATCTGCAAATCCTGCAGCCGCCGGACATGCCGCCGGCGCTCGCGGCCAAAAAGATCGACGGCTACATCGTCGCCGAGCCTTTCGACGCATTGGGCGAACTCAACGCTGGCGGACGCGTGCTGCGCTTCACCGGCGACATCTGGAAGAATCATCCGTGCTGCGTTGTCTCGATGCTGCAGCCGCTCATCGAGAAGAAGCCGGAATGGGCGCAGAAAGTCCTCAACGCCATCGTGCGCGCGGAAGTCTATTCCTCGCAGCACAAGGAAGAGGTCGCGCAGCTTCTGTCGCGCGACGGCGCGGGCTATCTGCCGGTTCCGGCGAATGTCGTGCAAAGGGCCATGACAGCCTACTCCGACGATCCTTCCTACAGGAACAGCGGCGTTATCCGCCACGCCGACTGGCGCAACGGCAGGATCGACTTCCAGCCCTGGCCCTATCCTTCCGCGACCCGACTCATCGTTTCGCTGCTCAAGGAAACGAAGCTCGAGGGTGACCGCGCTTTTCTCGACAAGCTCGATCCCGACTTCGTCGCAAAGGATCTCGTGGATTACACTTTCGTGAAAAAGGCCATCGAACGCCATCCGGAGTGGAGGCGCGACCGGAGCGTCAGCGGCGCAGATCCATACGATCGCAAGGAGATTCTTTCGGTATGACCGAGGCTCTGACGATCGTGCGGGTCCGCAGCCCGAATATTGCGGCGCGCTTTCCCACGATGAAGAAGCGCGTCAAAAACATCCTGATCGACTTGAGCGGCCTCGCGCTGCTCCTCGGCGTCTGGATCGTTTGTGGATGGCTCATCGAGAGGAATCCGGCCACAGCGGCATTTGCGGGATTTGCGCCCGTCCCCACATTGCGGCGCCTCTTCTCGATGATTCTCGACGGGGCGGCGCTTGCCGCCTGCCTGCCGAGTCTCGCGCGCATTTCCGGCGGGCTCGCCATTGCGATCTGTATGGGCGTCCCGATCGGCGTGCTCGTTGGACGGAAAGAGGTCTTTCGCAGAGCGACGCATCTGCCGTTTCAATTGCTCAGAATGGTGAGTCCGCTGGCGTGGATGCCGATCGCGATCCTCGTCTTTCCGACATGGAACGGCGCCATCGTCTTTCTCATCGTCGCCGCGTCAATATGGCCGATCATCTTCTCGACCGCGCATGGGTTGAAGAAGCTGGACCCCGACTGGTTCCGCCTCGCTCACAATCTCGGGGCCAGCAATTGGCGGATTCTGTCCGCTGTCATTGTCCCCGCGACGGCGCAGGACATGCTGACCGGCGTGCGCCTCGCGCTCGGCGTCGCATGGATCGTTCTCGTCCCGGCGGAATATCTCGGCGTCACGAGCGGCCTCGGCTATGCGATCAACGATGCGCGCGACACGCTCGAATACGACCGTCTCGCCGCGACCGTCGTCATCATAGGCGTGATCGGATTTCTTCTCGACAGCGTCCTTCTCGCGATGATCTCGCGCGTCTCCTGGACGCATCATGACTAACGCAGAAACCAAGGATAGATTGGACATGCCCACAGACGCCCCGGTTTTGACTTCGTGCCTCGCGCCCATCAGCAAGGAGGGGCTGGACGCGCTCATTGCTTCCGGTAAAAAGAATCCCGCTGCGATCAAGACGGTCAAATGCCGCACAATCGCGGAAGGCCGCTTCCGCCACCTCAATTTCATTCGCAACTTGCCGCCACATGTCGTCGACGAGCCTCCGGTTTTGCTCGGCGACGACACGGCGCCCAATCCATCAGAGGCTCTGCTCGCCGCGCTCGGCTCCTGTCTCGCTGTCGGCATACACGCCAATGCGGTCGCGCAGAATATTGTGATCCATTCGCTCGCCCTCAATCTCGAGGCCGACATCAACATCACATCGGTATGGGGAACCGGCGACATCTCGCCCAAGCCCGTTGGCTTCGATGCGATCCGCGTCACCGTCGAACTCGACGCGGACGCGCCGCGCGAAACACTCGATGCGCTGATCGCTCATGCGAAGAGATGGTCGCCCGTCGCCAACACCATCGCCAAGCCGGTCACGCTCGTCGTGGCGAGCGCGGAAAATAGCGGAGCATAGCAATGAACCTCGTGGCAACGTCGTTGCGGCCCATCGCGCCGCCAGAGAAAGGTGCGCTCGAACGCATTCGTGAAATCGCCGAGAGGGATCTTCGCCCCGTCGTCCCGTGGATAGACGAAAAGGGCTTCTATCCTTTGAACGTGCTGAAAAAACTTGGCGAGGCCGGCGCATTCTCGCAGCATCATTCCGGTTTTGGCGAAAGCGACGCCGTCGACGTCGGCCTGGCCATTCGCGCCATGAGCATCGTCGCGGAGGAATGCCTCTCGACGGCCTTCTGCACATGGTGCCATGACGCGTTCGGCTGGTATTTGCAGAACACGGAAAATTCCTCGCTGCGGGAGACATTGCAGGCGGCCGCCGCTCGCGGCGCCGTCATCGGCGGAACGGGTCTTTCCAATCCGATGAAGACCTTGTCCGGCATAGAAACGATGAAACTGCGCGGCGAAAGAGTCGCGGGCGGCTATCGCGTCAACGGCCTGTTGCCCTGGGTGTCCAACATCGAGGACGGCCATTATTTCGGCGTCTGTTTCGACGCCGACGCGCAGGGCGCGCGCAGAATCGCTGCCCTCGCGCAGCTCGGCGTCAATGGCGTGTTTGGCCGCAAGGGCGCGGCGTTTATCGCGCTCGAAGGCACGGCGACGCGCGCCGTCGCCTTCAAGGACGCGTTCGTGCCGGACGACTTCGTCCTTTCGGAATCGCTGCCTGATTTTGCCAAACGCATCAGGGCGGGCTTCATCCTGCTTCAAACGGGGATGGCGGTTGGGCTGGCGCGAAATTGCGCGCGCCTCATGCGCGAATTAACCGCGCGCAGCCAGCTGCTCAACGCCTACCTGTCGGTTGGCCCCGTCGAAATCGAGGATCGGCTCGAGGAGCTGGAGCATGAGGTCATGCTGCTGGCGGATACGCCTTTCGAGGAAGACGGGGAATATGTCGAGCGGGTGCTTCGCGCGCGGCTCGCAGGATCAAGCCTTGCGCTCGCGGCGAGCGAAGCGCTGATGCTGCATGCGGGCGCCCGCGCCTATATCAAGGGTTCGGTCTACAGCAGGCGGCTGCGGGAGAGCTATTTCATCGCGATCGTCACTCCCGCGACGAAACATCTTCTCATGGATCTTGCCGCCATAAAACGCGCGTCGCGCTCGCAATAGCGCCGGCCGGACGACAAGCGCCCCGGCGCGTCGCGCCACTCGTGATCCCCCTGATCGTGTGAATTCCCGAAGGCAGCGTCCTTCGCGCATTGACAGGAAAAAGCCGATCTGGTTTATAAAGTCTATTAAAAAGATAAACTAGATGTCGCCCTTGAGGAAATCAGTATGACGACAGAACCCGAATTCCGGCGAACGCTCAGCGAATCGGCTGCCCGACAGCTGGCGAACGCCACCAAGACCCGGCCGCAGTGGTCGGGGATAACCCCACGCTGGCTCGTGTCCTTCCTGCCGTGGGTGCCGGTCGAGGCGGGCATCTATCGCCTCAACCGGGTCAAGGAGGCCTCCGCCCTCACCGACGCCGACGTGCAGTGCAGCCCGGCGCGCGACCGCGACGCGGACCTGCCCGAGACCTTCGTCGATTACGAGGACGCGCCGCGCGAATATTCGATGAATGCGGTGACGACGGTGCTCGACGTGCAGACGCGTGTATCGGACCTCTACAACCACCCCTACGACCAGATTCAGGAGCAGGTGCGCCTCCTCACCGAGAAGGTGAAGGAGAAGCAGGAGGCCGAGCTGATCAACAATGCGGAATATGGCTTCCTCGCCAACGCCGCTCCCTCGATGAAGATCAGGACGCGCGGCGGCGCGCCGACGCCGGACGATCTCGACGAGCTGATTTCGAAGGTCTGGAAAGAGCCGGCTTTCTTCCTTGCGCATCCGCGCGCCATCGCGGCCTTCGGGCGCGAATGCACCCGCCGCGGCGTGCCGCCGCCGACGGTGACGCTGTTCGGCTCGCCCTTCCTCACCTGGCGCGGCCTGCCATTGGTGCCGAGCGACAAGCTCTATGTCGACGAGAACGGCAAAACCAACATCCTCTTGCTGCGCACGGGCGAGAAGAAACAGGGCGTCATCGGCCTGTTCCAGCCGGGCGTGCCGGGCGAGGTGGCGCCGAGCCTTTCGGTTCGGTTCATGGGCATCAACCGCAAGGCGATCGGCTCCTATCTCATTTCGCTCTACTGCTCGGCCGCTGTGCTGACACATGACGCCCTCGGCGTGCTCGAGGATGTCGATGTCGGCAAATACCACCGCTACGACGACAAATATGTCTGACCGGCGCTTACCCTTCTGACCAGCGATTTCAGGGCCGGCGGCCACGCGCCGCCGGTCCGCGACCGAAAAAGGAACACGCGATCATGGCGCCCGCCCCCGCCGCCCAATCGTCCCACGGCTCCGTCGCCGACCTGCCTATCGAGGGTCCAGTCGTCCCGGAAGCCGCGCCGCTGCTTCTCGATCCAGACATGATCGCGCGTCTCGCCAACGCCTTCTTCCATGCGCCGCCCGGTCAGTCCTTCGCCGCGCCGCTTCCCTTCGCGCCTCCCGCGGCGACCCCGAACCTGCCGGACGCGCCGGCGCCTTCCGTCGTCACCACGGCGGCGCCCGTCGTTCCCGCGCGGCCGCCCTATGGCCCGCCGGATGTGCCGCAAACGACGATCCCGTCTGTCGTTCCGACGCCGAATATCCCGGCGCCATCCGCGCCGTCGGGACTGCAATCCTCGACCCATCCGCTGGGATTCGAGAATATTCCGCAGCCCGGCGCTTCGCTGGGCGGCGCGGCGACGCCGGCGGAGATCGACTACAGCCTCCTGCCGCGCCTGCTGGCGGACGAGCTGTCGCTCGCGCCGCGCGGTCACGCCGACGCGCCTGGCGTCGTTTCCGACGTCGGCTCCCTCCCCGGCGGGAGCGTCCCGGCGCACAACAACAATCTCTATTTCCTGCACGAGCGCGCGCCGGCGCAAGGTTTCGAGGCGCCCGCGGCCGCCTATCCGGCGCAGACGCCCGCCCTCGCGCCGTTCGAACCGGACGCCCCGACGCTGTCGGCCTCTCCTGGCGCTATCCCCGGCGCCAGCCCTTCTCCCCTCCCCGGCGAGTCGCCGGAAAGCTTCATTCTCCCCGGTCCCTCCGCGGCCGATCCGCATCGCCTGTCCGACTCGGCGTCGCTCGCGACGCCCGTCATTCCCGGCGGCGTGCAATTCCCCGGCGGCGCGGATCGCTATGCGGCGCCTGGCGCGGCCGGCCCCGCCGCCAGCGACGCGCTCTATTTCGCCGCTCACGAGGGCGGACATCAGGGCGCGGCCGGGACTCTTCCCGCGCAGCCAAACGAGCGGGCGCCGTCATATGCGCCGCAGCTCGCGAGCGTCGAGCCGGCGCCGCAGATCTTCGACCCTTATCGCGTCAAGCGCGACTTCCCTATCCTTCAGCAGCAGGTGCACGGCAAGCCGCTCGTCTGGCTCGACAACGCCGCGACGACGCAGAAGCCGCAGTCGGTCATCGACCGGCTGACGCATTTCTACGAATATGAAAACTCCAACATCCATCGCGCCGCTCACGCGCTCGCCGCGCGCGCGACCGATGCCTATGAGGCCGCGCGCGAGAAGGTGCGTCGCTTTCTGAAGGCCCCCGACGCAGAAAACATAATTTTCGTGCGCGGCGCGACGGAAGGGATCAATCTCGTCGCGCAGGCCTGGGGCCGCCGCAATGTGACGGAGGGAGACGAGATCGTCGTCTCTTGGCTGGAGCATCACGCCAATATCGTGCCCTGGCAGCAGCTCTGCGCGGAGATGGGCGCGCGGCTGCGCGTGGCGCCGGTGGACGACCGCGGCCAGATCATTCTCGAAGAATATGAGAAGCTCATCAATCTGCGAACGCGCATCGTCGCGGTGACGCATGTCTCCAACGCGCTCGGCACGGTGACGCCGGCGCGCGAGATCACGGCCATCGCGCATCGCCACGGCGCGCGCGTATTGATCGACGGCGCTCAATCGGTTTCGCACATGCCGGTAGACGTGCTGTCCATCGACTGCGACTTCTTCGTCTTCTCCGGCCACAAGGTTTTCGGGCCGACAGGCATTGGCGTTGTCTACGGCAAGAAGGAAGTTCTGGAGCACATGCCGCCGTGGCAGGGCGGCGGCAACATGATCGCCGACGTGACCTTCGAGCGCACGGTCTATCAGGGCCCGCCGGAGCGTTTCGAGGCCGGCACCGGCAATATCGCCGACGCCGTCGGGCTCGGCGCCGCGATCGACTATGTCGAGTCGATCGGCATGGAGGTCATCGCGCGCTACGAGCATGAGCTGCTCGTCTACGCGACCGAGAAGCTGCGCGCGGTGCCGGGCCTGACCCTGATCGGCACGGCGCCCGAGAAAGCCTCGGTGCTGTCCTTCGTGCTTCAGGGCCATGAGCCGGGCGACGTCGGCAAGGCGCTCGACCGCGAGGGAATCGCCGTGCGCGCGGGACATCACTGCGCGCAGCCAATCCTGCGTCGCTACGGTCTCGAGGCGACGGTGCGCCCGTCGCTCGCCTTCTACAACACCTGCGTCGACGTCGACGCGCTCGCAGCCGCCCTGCTGCGGCTGCAGAGCGGACAGGCGCGCGCGATCTAGACCCCAGGCGGCGGGCCGAGCGCAACAGAAGGCCGCGGGCTTGCCGATGACCCCGCGGCCTTCGAACCAGCGACGGACTCAGGCAGTCCAACGAATGGATGACAGGAAGAGGCCAAGCGTGACCCAACTGCTCGAACTGCCGCCGACCGCCGGCCGCGCGCTCGATATCAACGGCGTCGTCGCCGAACTTGGAAAGATCCGCGCGAGCTTCCAGAAACACAAATATGGCGCAGGCCGCCTGCCCGAACTACCCTCGCGCGAAGCGGCGACGGAAATCATCAGCCGGCTCGTCGCCGTTCTGTATCCCCGACATTTCGGCCCGCCCGGGCTGAGGGCCGAAGATCTCGACCTTTTCCTGACGAAGTCGCTGGAGGCGACCTCCCGACTGCTGCGCGAGCAGGCGCTCCGGGAGCTTTTGCTTTTGCCCGACGGCCTCGATAACGATCCGGAGAAGCGCAGCGCCCAGATCACCCATGTCTTCATCGAAAGCCTGCCGGGAATACGGGCGCTGCTCGACACGGATATTCGCGCGGCCTTCGAAGGCGATCCTGCCGCGAAAAGCTATGACGAGATCGTCTTCTGCTATCCCGGCGTCGCAGCGATCATCCGGCACCGCCTCGCGCATCTGCTCTACCGCCTCGGCGTTCCTCTCCTCGCGCGCATCATTGCCGAATCCGCGCATTCTGAGACGGGCATCGACATCCATCCCGGCGCGGAGATCGGGGAAGGCTTTTTCATCGATCACGGCACGGGCGTCGTCATCGGCGAGACAGCCGTCATTGGGCGGCGCGTCCGGCTCTACCAGGCCGTCACATTGGGCGCGAAGCGCTTCGAGATCGACGAGAACGGCGCCTTGGCCAAGGGCGGCGCGCGGCATCCGATCATCGAGGACGAGGTCACGATCTACGCCGGCGCCACCGTGCTCGGCCGCATCACCATCGGCCGCGGCTCCTCGATCGGCGGCAATGTGTGGCTCACCCACAGCGTGCCGCCGGGAAGCAACGTCACGCAGGCCAAGGCGCGCACGGAAGCCTTTTTCGACGGCGGCGGAATCTAGCCCAGTCGTGGAGGCGCGTCCTTCTTCCGACGGGCGCTCACGATACGCAGGGAACGTTAGAAATGAGAAAAGGCTTCGGCATCCGCGAAATAGTCGTCCTCGCCTGTTTCCTCAGGCCGTCAGCGCAGAGGAAATTCTTCGCGGACGGCGCGATCTTCGAGGGTATGCAGCAACAGTGAAATCAGGGGCGGCGCTGTCGCGGGAGGCATTCGACATGTCGCATCGACCGACCCCGCCCCTCGTCCGCGCCATCGTTCTGGCGACCGCGTTGGCCGAGTTGCTCTTCTGGCTCGGCGTTACGAGCGGCCCGCGCGGCGGGCCGATGCTCTTCGACTTCATATTCATATGGCTCGTCATCCCCTCGCTCGTCTTCTGCGCGCTGGAGCAGGAGATACCCCTTGGCGCAGGACTCGCCGCGGCGGCGTTCGTTCTGAACCTCGGACTTTCGCTTCGGTTGGCCGCGCAATGATGAGGTGCGCACGAGGTCACCCATTGCAGCATGGAATGAATCATCTGAAACGCTTGAACCTGCCGATGAGAAATTCGGTCTTGAGGTAGCGGGACGCGGGAGCGCTATTGTCCCGACCTCAATCCATTCTAGAAGCTCTTCTCGAAACTCGGGGCGCGGTTACGCAAAGTCGCCGAGCATAGTGTCGACGCTCTTTGGGACAGGATTGGCGACCTGATCGAAGAGTTCTTTCCCCAAGATTGCGCTAGAGGGTGTTATGCACCTTGGATCATGAAATCTGCTGCGCGCTTGAGCATGAGACATGCGAAGGCGACGACGTGGAGTCCTGCGAGGGTCTGAGCATAGCGCTCGTAGTCTTTGACGAGCCGCCTGCATCGCGTCGCCCAGGCGAATGAACGCTCGACCACCCAGCGCTTGGGCAGCAACACGAAGCCTTTTTTGGCCTCGGCGAGTTTGACGACGCAAAGCTCGGCGCCCTGCGCCTTTGCGGCCTCGGACGCCTTTTCGCCGGTGTAGCCCTGATCGACATAAACGAGTTCGACGCTTTCGCCTGTCACATCCTGCACGGCTGCGATGAGCTTGCCGACCTCGGCGCGGTCATCGACATTCGCCGGCGTGACATGCAACGCCAGCAAATGGCCCAATGTGTCGACTGCCATGTGCAGCTTCGAGCCGCGCTTTCGCTTCGCGCCGTCATAGCCCGCTCGTGGGCCGCTCTCAGGGGTCGAGCGCAAGGTGCGGCTGTCGATGATCGCCGCCGTCGGCTCCGCCGCCCGCCCGGAAGCGACGCGCAACTGGGCGCGCAGATCCTGCGCAAGCGCCTCGAACACGCCCGCCGACAGCCAGCGCTGCGATTGCTGATACACGGCGAACCATGGCGGCAGATCGTTGGGCATGGCGCGCCAGGCGATGCCGTAGCGCAGCACGTAACGCAGGCCGTTGAACAGCTCGCGCAGCGAATGTTGACGCTGCGGCGCGCCTTCGTCCATGAGCGTCAGATAAGGCGCAACCAGCGACCATTCTTCGTCGCTGACGTCAGACGGATAAGGTTTGCGAATCGGAGACATCCGATTCTACTAAGACAATCAATCACCAAAGTACATAACACCCTCTAGGTTCTTCGCCGCCGCCGGATACGAGCGGTTTTGATAGGAGACCGCTTGTCTGGTTCGTGACAAGCGACGAAAATCACCCGATGTCGACATTCATCCTAATCAAATGATAACTCGCGTCCACGGTGTTGAATCAGCAGCGGCGTCGCCCTCAGGGCCTGCGCGGACAAAAAATCCATGGCGGTAGGGCAGGACGGCGACGGAGCCATGTTCCCCGGCTGCATCCCCATCAGCATTCGACGCGTTTTCTAGGACTTCGCGCCAAACGAAAGTCGACGTGGCTACGGATTCCCCCGAGGGAAAAGTTCTTCCTCGCCCCATTGGGGGCTTTAACCTGCCCATGGCGGAATATTGGGTAGTCATGACGCGTAAGGGTGGAGTGCGACGGCGTGAGCTCGAAGTCGACGCTATGCTTCAAGTCCAGCGGTTCACAGATGCGGAGCGCCGAGAAGCCGCCGTCGGTTTTCCGGCCGCGGGTCCACATTCATGCCCATCGCCCCTTGCGGTGATGAACAGCAGGACGGGGATGACTGGGATGACGATCACGAGAATTAAGACCGTAGTCAGGCCGAGTTTTCCGACCCGTGTTGCAGGCAGGCGATCGTCGTAAGCGATTTCACCCTTCATGCAGGAATCGCCGCTCAGATTTGCGCGTCCGGCATGAAAAGACGGTCTGCCGATAATGACGAAGGCCGCCAGCGTTTCACTGACAGCCTTCGAACTGCGCGCCGGAGAAGTCAGGAGGGGACGGTCGGCGCGTCGGTTCCTCGGACGAAATGCGCCTCAGGGCTGCATGATGACCGTCGCGCCGACGCTCACGCGGTCGAAGAGATCCGCGACGTCTTCATTGCGCATGCGGATGCAGCCATAAGAGGCGGCCGTTCCGATCGAGGCGCGCATCTTGTTCGTCGTGCCGTGGATGGCGACCTCGCCGCGATCGAGCAGCATGGCGCGCGTCCCCATCGGGTTATTCGGCGCGCCGCCGGGAATGAGGTCGGGCAGTTCCGGATGGTCGGCCTTCACCGCCGCCGGGGGCGTCCAGTCCGGATTGACGTGCTTGGAGCTGATAGAGGTGACGCCCGACCAGTCCTTGCCGCGCTTCGGCACGGCGACAGGATAGCTGATGGCGACGCCATTGCCGACGACATAGAACAGCCGGCGCTGGCTGGCGCTGATGACGATCGCGCCGGGCTCCACGTCCGTCGCGAATTCGACGACAGCGCCGCCCGGGGCCGTGGCTCGGCTCTGGGAGACATTGGCGGCGGCGGGCGTCGCGGCCATCGTGGAGCCGATCATGATCGCCAGGGCTGCGCCGGCGACGAATTTGCGAAGATTGATCATTGTCCCCTCCAGGAAATTGCGTCGTTCGATGGAGGGAAGGTAGCGACGCGAGACAGGCGCGCCTGTGCGGCTACACACGTGCTGGTCAGCAGAGTGCGATCGATGCTCGCCCGACGCTACGCTATAAAGGTCGTAATGGCAGAGCTTGGCGGGACCGGCCAGGAAAACGCCCCTCACTGTAGCCTCACAACGCGCAACGCCGTAGATCGCTCACGGCCGCAAGCCAGTCCATGACCCGGTCGCCGTTCCGCGCAGTCGCCATATGCCTGGTTCGGACGGCGGCTGGATGCCCGCCGAGGAGCGCATTTCCCTGCAACCCGACGCACGATCAAATCGTTCAAGTCAGTTGGGAAAGCTTTCCATAAGGCATTGATTCTTATTACCCATTTTTCGACGCAGTTGGGAAAAATCGTCAATGATTTCAACCGATTTACGCTGACTTTTAATCAGGGGGTCCTGGGTTCGAGCCCTAGCGCGCTCACCAACAAAATCAACGAGTTAGGTTGGTTTTTTGGCTGCTGATCCGAAGTAAATCCGAGCTGATGTATGCACTGACGTAACACTCGGAATTTTCGGAAGCCCTTCACAGCCCCTCGCGACGCGCATTCGGCGGACGATCAATCTCGAAAGGATTGACCATGGCCACGCCCAAAGCCGTCCCTCCCCCCGGCGCGTCCCTCGCCGCCCGCCGTCCCCTTCTCACGCCCGCCGGCGCATTCGATCGCGCCGCCATCATGTCCGACGCCCATCGTCAGCTTCGCCTTATGGCGTCGCACGGCTGGAGCAGGTCGCGCTGTCTCGCCTTCTCATGGGCGCGGGCGAAGGCGCAGCGCGGCGGCGTTCCGTCGCTCGTCATGGACGGCGGCGAAAGCTTCGTGGAGAAGGCCGTGCAGAAACTGCGCGCTGTCCGTCAGACAATGTGCAGCCAGCCGGCGGGCGACGGCCGCGCGGCTAAGCCCGCGAGCCGGCCGCCGTCACCTGAAAAGTAGCTTACCGATCATGCCGACGACGGCGAGCGACGTCACTGAGTGAGTTTGATCCTGAACGGCGGCGCGTAGGTCAGGTTGACCCTGTTTGCGACCTGATAGAACGCGGCCTTGTTCACAAGCGACACCAGACACCTGAGCTGTCCCGACGCTGAATCGAAACGATATTGATAGATGCGCCGCTCGCGCATTGAACGGCGCACGATTTGCGCCGCACGGCGGCGAAATCTTTGCAGTCACTTGGCGGCGGCGTGTATATCGTCGAAAAGCGGTTGAATCACATCTCGGGCAGCTTTCGAGGCATTGTCGGGGTGTATCAGCGTCACGAATATCTGAGCGAGCGGCGCCAGGCGTTTGCGATGCTGTCGGCGCAATTTGAATCGTTGACCGGCGCGAATGGCTTGGCGCTCCTGTTGCGCGCCTCACGGGCAGGACGAAGGACGACGATTGACAGAGAGAGAGAGAGAGAGAGAGAGAGACGAACGAGCGGCCGCATGAAGCAGCGTCGAATAAACCGCCGCACGCCACCGAGCCGCGACAATCCGCGCTGGCGGAACTGGGCGCGCCTGAAGAATTTTCCCAAGGTCGCGGAACCGCTGGAGCAAAATCGCGTCGGTCAACGAACGCGGCGCCCAAGCTGGATTATTCCAGTAATGACGTGCGCCCTCGTCGAATCACCGCGACGCGACTCAAAGCCACGCCGCCCGCGAAACGGCACGCTTTCATATCGTCTAAGACTTTAGACGATTCGTAGCGTGTGATTTCCATACCGACTCACGCTTCAACGCTCATCGGGCGCGACCAAGTCATGACTATTTCCTCCTAAATCGAGGCCACAGATGACGCCACTTGACAACGCAGCAATCGACCGCGCCTAACACAGCCAGAAAATTTACCTCGCGAGCATGCCAAAAATTCCCGAGCGATGCATCCACTGACGGCGGAGTCGAGCTAATCGCCACCCAACTCCTCTTCATCTCGGATCGGGAGCGAAACGATAACCCTGGTGCCGTCTCCCGCGCGACGCTCCACCTTCATCGATCCGCCGAGCCCTCGCACGCGTTCTCGCATGCCGAGCAGGCCCATTCCCGAGCGATGCTCTTCTGCAATCCCGATCCCATTGTCCTCGATGACCAATGTCAGTGTCGGAACCTCTTCTACTTCGCCCCCTCCCGTGTCGCAGACCAAATCCCACCCGAACGTCACTGAGACCTCAGCCCAATTCGCCTTGGCGTGCCGAAAAATATTCGTGACGCTCTCCTGAATGACCCTGTACGCAGTCAGGGCGGTCGTTTCGTCGAGCGATGATAAGTCGTGAGGCGAGACCAGCCGCAATTCAACCTCTGGATGACCCAGCGACCAAGAGGCAAAGAGACTTTTAAGCGCCGATTCGAGCCCAAGTTCTGTCAGGCCCTTCGGCCGCAAGCGCTCCAACAGGCCACGAAACAAAGACTGAAGCGCTTCGCTGGCGCGGTCCACAATTGTGCTGATCTGCCTCAGCCTTTCGGGATCTGGCGCCGTATGCGCCACTGCTTCTTGCAGCGAGGCCGCCGCCGCGCGGATTGAAAAGAGACAGGGGCCCGCCTCATCGTGAAGATCTTGCGCGATTTCCTTGCGCTCGCTGTCCTGGATCTCGATGAGCTCATTGACGAGATCGCGGTTCTCCTGTCGCACGCGGTCGAGCGTCGTCGCTAACGAATTGAGTGCGTTTGAAATGCTGCGAAACTCCGACGCGCCGCGGGGGGCAATCCGGATCCCACTTTTTCCCGCTTCGAGGTCGGCGAGGCCGGCTTGCAACGCGCCAAAAGGCGTCAAGGAATAGCGGACAAGGAGAAGCACGAGAGCGATGATCGCGAGCGTCACAACAAGGCTGATTGACGCAAGCCACGTCATGTCGGACCAGATCTCCTCCAATTCGTCGAGTGGATTGGAAATGATCGCCACGTTGCCGTAATCGCTTTCATGGACGCGGATCGGCACAAGGATGACCCGTGGCGGGGGCACGTCGACCAGCTTGACGAACCAGATTGGTGGATCGGCGTCGGAGGCGTGATCTCCCGCTGACCAATGCGCCGGCGGGGCTTCTCCACGATCGAGTATCTTGATGTCGACGTGGCGCAAGCTGCCGAGGTTTGCATAAAGTCTGCGCAGAGTCGGCGTTGGGTTCCCGGCGTTGGGAAGACTTGCAATAGTTGTCAGGACGAATTCCCGAGCAAGACGGAGATTACTTCCCGCCTCGGCGCGAACGCGCGGCCCTGCGTGCATCAATTGGATCCCGAGATTGATCAGCAGGGTGGCGAGAAGAACCATGCCAATCAGCCAGCTCAGCCCCGCTTTCAGAGAAATCATCGTTTGCCGCCCGGGAAAGAATGGCTGCGAAGCCACAAGATCATTGACACCGCGCACGCTTTTCACAACAAAGATCGAGGTCCACAACAAGAAAATCGTCATGCGCGTTCTTATCGTCGACGACCATCCGATGGTGATCGAAGGCTGCCGAGGCATGCTCTCGGGGCAGAAGGACATCGAAGTGTCCGAAGCTCACAACGCCGACGAGGCCCTCGAAAAATTCGCCTCGCTCGCGCCGGATGTAATCGTTCTCGACATCAACCTTCCCGGGGTCTCCGGCTTCGAGCTGCTGCGCCTTCTGTTGAAGCGAAACTCCAACGCAAAGATCATCGTTTTCACGATGAATGACGATCCGGTCTTCGCGGCGCGCGCGATCGAACGTGGCGCGCGAGGCTATCTGGCGAAGAGCGAGGACCCCAAGGCCTTCATCAAGGCGATCCGATCCGTCGGCGCCGGAGAACGCTATCTCTCCGGCAATCTGGCGCTCAAGCTTGCCTTTGGAGATCAGAGCCTGACCAGGAATCCACTCGACGCGCTCAACAGCCGGGAAATAGAAATCCTCCGCAATCTCGCCAATGGCAAAGATATGGCTGAGATCGCGTATATTCTGAAAATCTCCTACAAGACTGTCGCGAACAACTGCGTCCTGCTGAAGCGCAAGCTTGGCGCCAGGTCGAAGGCCGATCTTTTGCGCATCGCCGTCGAAAACAAGGTCGCGATGCGGTTGGTCTAGATCATTCCATTATCTGAATTGCTTTTGCGTTTTGTAGCGCTCGGCAAGCACGCTTAAAGCCCCCTCCCGTGTCGCGCCTTTGTGACGCAGATTGTAATAGTGCTGGCAAAGCTCGCCATAGGTCTGCGTCTGCCCCGCGGCTTTCGCGATATCGGCGAGTTCGTAAAGGATGCCGGCGTAATCCTCCGCTCGCCCGTCCTCGGCGAGCATCTTGCCAATTTGCGCCGTTCTGTTGGCGAGCATGCGGTGGGATTCGAGGAAATGCGCGCGCGCCGCCACGATCGCCTCGCGCATCTTGTCGACGGCTGGATCGCTCTCCGCAAGCTCGCGGCCGGCTTCCCGGCTCGCGAGCCAAAGCGCAGGATCGACATGCTCGTTGGCGCGCAGCCAAATCGCGCTGCTTTTCTCGTCCTGCGTCTCGATCACGTCGTTCGTCTCATGCGCACGTTCCTCCTTGCCGCAAGCGACGCAGAGGAAGCACGCAACGAGCGCAACTCCGGCTTTCGAGACGCGAAGCAGCCTCATGCTACTTGCCTTCGATCTTCTTCTTCAGGCCCTCCAGCCCGTTGTGAAGATAGGCCGCCATCGCCGTGCGCGCCGCATCGTCATTGAGATTGTCCGGCGGCTCGTTGCTCGTATCGCCGCGATAGAGACGGCCGTACCACTTCACCTGACTGCCGCCGCCTGCGGCCGGTTCGACAGAGAAGGAAAGCGAATAGGAACTCGCAGGCATCGCGTCGAGATTGGGGTCGGACATGCGCCAGGCGAGCTTGTGCGCGGCAGCGTCATATTCGTCCAGACCCTCCTTCAGCGCGCCGCCCTTCTTGAGTGTCACCTCGCGCTCCGCGCCCGCGGCGTCGCCGCCTGTGGCCTTCACCGACTGGACGTCTGGATGCCAGACGGCGAGTCCGTCGAATTTGCCCGCGACCGCCCACACGGCCTTGGGGTCGGCGGCAATGACGATCGTCTCGTCGACCTTGATGGGCGTTGGCCCATGCGCCAGGGCCGGCGCAGCGAACAGGAAGGCCATCAGCGACAACGCCTTTTTCATTTGATACTCCCTCATTGATGTTTCCAGGCGAAACGCTTGCTTTGCCGTTCACGCGCAAGGCGTTCCAAAAGCGGGGCGATGCAGAAGACTCCGAACAGGCACGCGGCGGACAAGCCGCCAAGATAGGGGCGTATATCGAGCACAGCAGCGCGGGCGCGCGCCGTCCCAGCGGCGCGATAGGCGTCGAGCAGGCTCGCCTTGTCATCGAGATGGAAGTATCCGAGGCCGGTCTTTTCCGAGAGCATGCGGATGTATTCCTCCTTCACCGAGGACAGATGCTCGACGCCGACTGTGGCCGTCGCGCCGAAGGGCGCGTTACGCGCGTTGAAGCCTTCGCGTTGCTCCGCGCCTTTGGGCGGGAGTCCGAAGCGACTTTCGTGCGGCACTTCGTCGATTGCGACAAAGCCGACCTCACGGCCTCTGTCATCGAATTTCGGGATCGGCGAGAGTTCATAGCCGCCCGTACCGACAATCAGCCCACGCGTCTCGCCGGCTCTCCCCTCGAACACGGGACCGCCCGAGGCGGGTAGCGGCGGCGCTTCCTGGCCATCGGTGAAGAACAGGAGATCGGTCTTCAGCTCACGCGCCATATCCACGGCGCGGAACAGGCCCGCCGAAATCCGGCTGTCGCCCTCCCACGCCATGCGCCAGTCGATCGCTTCGACGGCCCCTTCCAGCGGAGAAAAGTTGGCGCAGGCGTCGATCGGCTCGAAGAGCAGAAAAGGTCGCCGCTCGGTGAAGACGCCGAGCGCCACGCGCGAGGGGCAAGGCAGCGCGACAATCAAATTCCGTAAGGCAGCCTTGACCTTTTCCAGCCGGCTTATCGGCTTCCCGCCCGCGACATAGTCGCGAACATTCATGCTTCCAGTGATGTCGACGATCGCAAGCAGATCATAGCCCGGGCGCGTCACCTGCACCGCGGGCGCGCCAAATGTCGTGACGAGCAGAGCCGCTGCCAAGGCCAGCAGGATCAAGCGAGGATCACGCAGGTCGGGGCGCATCACGGAAGGCCCTTCGGCTTGCCGGGAATGTCGGTCCAGAGTTTCTTGGGGTCCGCGCTGAGTTCGTCGCCGCTTTTTCTCTCGAAATCCGGGAAATCGCGCACGAGCCGCGCCGCGACGTCCATGTTGAACTTCGCGTCCCAAAATTCAGGATCGAGCTGGAGCGCACGACGATATTCGCGTTTCGAGAGATTGACGAAGGGCCCCGCGGGTTCGAGTTCGGATTTCTCGATATGCTCTAGCGCAGTGCGAAGTAGCGCATTCGCGACAAGATAATGGGCGCGCGCACGCATTGAGGCGTTCCCGCGGCGATCCAACGCTTCGAGGAAGCCGCGCGCCTGGTCGAGACGATCGCGCTTTGCCAGATAGGCGATGCGGGCGAAAAGCCCCTCGGGTGGCGCCTCAATATCGATGGGAATGTCCCGCCCGGCGCGAAGCGCCTCGATAGCGTCATTCGTCGCAACCGCGCGCCGCCACGCGACGCCTTCGAAGAGCGCGGCAAGGGCCAAGCCGAATGCGGTGGCGGCGAGAAGAAGGGAGCGCTGCGTGCGCCAGAAATGGGGGATTGCTTTGCGCGGACGCCCGATCATGACGCGCCTCTCGAGGGTGAGAGGCGGACCTCCGCCACCTTTGCGAAGATAAGCAGGCAGGCCGCAAACAGCGCTGCGGCGAAGAAAGCGCCCCCAAGGTCACGGCGCGGCAGCTTCTCGAAATAGCGGATAGCCTTACGTTCGAGCCGGTCGATCTGCCGAAGCGCATCCTCCGTCGCCTTCGGCCCTTCCGCTTCGAAGGCGCGATAGGGCACGCCAAGCGATTTGAAATAAAGGTCGAGATGCCGTTCCGGCGCCGCTTGCGGCGACTCGGATTCAGCTTCTGAACTTCCGTAAATTCCACGGCTTCCTTCGGTTCGCAGAAACAGCCAATAGAGATTTACCCGGTTCTTCCTGAAGTCGGCGCGAAGATCGTCCTGAATTTTTGGATCGATGACGCCGGCGCCGTCGGAGATGAGCAGAATTGCGCGCGAATGATCGGCGTCGCTTGCGCGAAACATCGACAGCGCCATTGCGAGGCCGCGCGCAATATTGGTGTAGTCGAGCCCCGGACGATCCATGGCGTCGATCGCCGCCTTGGTCGCGTCGATGTGATCCGAAAGGGGCGTCACCAGCATGGGGGACGTCGAGAAGGCCGCTACGCCGACAAGATCGCGCCCGCGGCTGTCGACAAAGGTCTTAAGGATGCGCTTGGCGGCCGCCGCCTTGGATTCCTCGCCACCCGACGGGTTCCTCCCCGCGAAGGTCTCGTTCATGCTACCGCTGCGATCGATCAGCATGACGATCTGCGCGCCCTCGGCGAGACGCTCGACTTCCTCACCGGGGAAGAAGGGCCCGGCCGCTCCCAACAGACTGGCAAGAAGAGCCGCCACGCCGAGAAATTTGAGCGTCACGCCGAGGATTTCCGAAAGACTATCTTCCGGGGCGCAATCAAGCGACGGGACTGTGGAGTTGCGCAAAGCGGATCGCAGCAAGGGCGCGACGGCGACTGGCGCAAGTAACAGCAGTCCCGGATGATCGAAGCCGGGGAGCGTCATAGTGCGCGTTCCTGCCGGGCGAGCGCTCTCGCGAAATCCAGCAATTCCGCAAATCCGTAAGTGTCGGCCTTGCCCTCCGAGAAAAATTCGCCGCGCGAGGCGGCAAAGAAGCGGTCGAAGGAAGACTGCAACGACGCAAATTCGGGTCGCCGCGCCAAAAATGTGCTGACGTCTTCTCCGAGCAGCGTTCCTCCATTGGCGCGATCGATTGTTCGATGCATGCGCTGGATGGCTCCCGGGAGAGCGTCGTGTCCAGCATGCGCCTTCGCGGCTAGTTCCCGCGCGAGCGCATTGAAAATGCGTTCGCGTCTTCTCTGGAATGGCGGCCAAGCGCGATCCCGTGCGACGGCTCCAAGCACGAAAATGGAAAGCGCTCCGAAGGTGATCGCGAGGCGCTCGGGTTGCGTCTCATTGGCGAAGACCGTTGGCGAATCGGGACGCAAATAATCTTCGGGTCGATCCTGCTTCGCGGGAGCGATTTCGCGCAAGGGCGCGACGCCGACGCTCCAAGCGGGGATTAGGACCGTCTCGTCCCCGAAATGCAGTTCGAAACCCGGGATTTCGATATTGCGTGCATCGAGCGCGACATAGAAATTCTGGTAGACGAGATCGAGGTCCCAACGCTTTTCGGCGCCGATCGTCGTCGCATGAATCTCGACCGCCTTGAGATCCAAAGAAACGCTGAGGGGACCGGGGCGCGGCAGCGAAGCGGCAGCGAGAGTCGCATCCGCCGACGTGGTGATTTCGATGCGCGCGCGGATGAGATCGCCAACGAAATAGCCGAAGGGCCGCGCAGAATGGATCGTCACGCGCGCGTCGCCGGCTCGCGTGGGAAGCGCCCAGAGCAGCGAGAGGACGATGAGAAGGGCGACACGCATGACGCGCCTCACGCCGCCATCAGGCGCGAGCTGAGAGACAGCGGGTCGAAGCGATCTTCGATGAAGATCGGTGGCCGCGCGCGCCCGCTCACCATCCGGATCAATTCTTCGCGGCGCTTCGTCTCCGCCTCGATCCATTTGTCTCGCAGGGCCGGGCGCATCACCATCAGGCGCCGGCGGGCGGTCTCCGCGTCACGCAATTCAAGCAGACCCCAGCGCGGCGGATCAAATTCGACGGAGTCGACGAGCGCGACAGGGAGAACGTCGTGAAGGACGAGCGAGTTGAAGACGCTCTCAATCGACGGCGACGCCCAGCGAAAATCGGAGATGAGAAGGACGAGCTTTCGACCGGCGCCGAGACGCTCCGCTGCGCTAGCCAGGCTTTCGGCTTGGGCGCTGGCGGGTCGTATGTTCGCCAACCGCTCGACGGCGCGCATCGCCCCGCTTCTCGAACGCGTCGCGGGGAGGAAGAGGTCGTCGCGCAATCCGGCGCCACCCGCGATGAGGCCGAAGCGGTCGCCGATCCGAGTCACCGAAAATGCGAGCGATGCACAAATATCGCAGGCGACAGCGAAGCGATCGACAGCCCCGACAAAACCCATGGACGCCGACAGGTCGACGATCGCATAGACCTCGATCGCGCTCCTTTGCTCGAAGCGTCGGACATGCGTCTCGCCAAAGGGATCGCGCAATGTGGCGCGCAGGTCAATGCGCCTTGCGTCTGGATAGCGCAGGAAGGGCGCCTGATCGCGAAACACGCCGAAGCCGCCGACTTCGCTCGACATGTGGGCGCCAACATGGTTGGCCCGGAAACGACCGCGCGGTCGATATAGGATGTCGGCGGGCGTCTTCATGGCACCGGCGTAGCGTCAAAAACGGCGTGACATAACTGCCTGACGGGCTCGTCGCCCCGCAGCGCATGAATGGGGTCGACAAAAATGCGATGCGCCATGACTTCGAAGAAGACGTCCTTGACGTCGTCGGGCGTTAAATAGTCTCGACCATCCAGCCAAGCGCGCACTCGCGCCGCGCGCGCCAGCGTCGCGAGACCGCGTGGACTGGCCCCGCCTTTGACAAGGGTTGAGACATCGACATCAGGGAGGGATATCCCGGCTGAGGCAGGTTGGGTCAGGCCCTGCCAGAGACTCAGCACGTAGCTTTCGAGAGTCGCGCTCGCCTTCACCGTCTCCTGGATCGTGCGAGCAACACCGCCAATCTCACGGTAATCCACCGTGCCCGGCTTGACGCGCTTGAGCAGCGTGTCGACATCCTGGAAGGCGGGGTCGAAAACAAGTTTGCGCCTCGTCTCACGATCGGCTGGCGCGGCCATGGAGATTTCCATGAAGAAGCGGTCGCGCGCGGCGGCGGGGAGTTCGAAGGTCTCTTCGCGCTCGACCATATTGCGGTCGGCGAAGACCTGGAGATAGGGAAAGTGATACAGACGGTTGAACGCCGTGACGCTTCTTTCAGCCATCAGACGCAGGAGCAGCGAATGCACCTGCGGGCGCGCGCGATTGATCTCGTTGAAGAAGAAGACCGGCAGTGTATCGGCGAGGCGCAGAAGTTCGGAGGGGTCAACGCGGGGACGACCATCGTCGCCGAGATAGGTGTGATAGAGAATGTCGCTCGGCATCATGTCGACCGTGCCCTCCACACGGGCGAAATCGCCGCCCAGGGCGCGAGACACGGCGCGCAGCAGAGTCGTCTTGCCGACGCCGACATCGCCTTCGATCATGACATGGCCGCGCGCGAAGACGCCGATCGTAACGAGGCGGATGACGCGGTCCTGACCGACAACCGCTTTCTGGATTTCCTGCTCGAAGGCGATCGCGCGTTCGCGCCATTCGGCGAGCTTAGGCTCGGATTTGGAGACCTCGTTCAAGGCTTGACCTTACGCTATCGACAAAAAGGCGGCCACGATCTCGGGAAAAGGACTCGATGCGCTGTTGTTGAATAACATCGATTCCAGATCGTGGCCGCTTCACATTCACCGCGTTGCCGCGCGGTGAAACCTTACTGAGCGATCTTGCTCACGTCATATTCCCACTTGCCGGTCTTCTTGAAGTTCTCGACCCGCTTCTTGTTGCGCTCTTCCATCGCCTGGACGGAAGCGCCCTGCTTGGCGAGTTCCTTCGGATCGTGCTTGGGATCGTATTTCGAACCTTCGACCTTGTCCGGGAATCCGGGCTTGGGCTCCCAGCAATTGCCGGGCGCCTTGCACTTGGTGCCGTCATAGGCGAAAGCGCCGCCAGCGGTGAACATGAAGCCGACAGCGAGCGCCGCGGCGAAATGCATTTTACGCATCCCTGGTTCCTCCATTTGTGCGAGGCGTCAGCCTCTTTGTTTGCGCCTCCGGCCGATGGGGGCGAACTTTATTCCCGGGCCTTACTTCTTGGCCTGGCACTTTCCGGGCGGATTGTCCGGCAGAGTCTCATGGCCCGGATAGGGCTTGAACGACTTGCGTTGCACTTCCGTCAGCCAGGTCGCCTTTTCCGGCTCTTCCTTGAAGAGGTGGCGAATCCAGGCCATCACCTTCAGCATCTCGTCGAGCTGAAGATTTTGATACTGCGGACCCATCGACGCCTGCGCGCCGCCATAGATCGTCGAGAACAGGCCTTCGTCGGTCTCGTTCTGCGGGTAGGTCCAATAGGAGTCGTTGAGGCCCGGACCGATCTTGCCTTCGGCGATATGGCCATGACAGCCAGAACAGGCGGAAAGGAAGATTTGTTCTCCCTGTTTGAGGCAGCTCATATCCTCGTTGTAGGGATTCTTGCCCGTCGTCATGAACTCCTTGACAGCCGGGGTGTCCTTGCCTTCAGGCAGCGCGTCGCTGAAATTCAGAACCTCGCCGGTGATAGTGTTGCGGAACGTGATCGCTGACTGCGCGAGCGCCGAGACGGCCACGAAAGCACCAACTGCGGCAACGATAGCGCTGGCCGCCTTTTTCTTCTGGTTCAACACGTTTTTTCTTCCTGCTCGGTAAGCGCCGCACATCTACTGGGTGACTGGCAGAAGGGGCACGCCCTCCGCCTTGAGGATTTCCTCGATTTTTGGCTTCGCAGCGACGAGCGCTGCATCGACCGCAGCCAGCAGGGCCTTGTCGTCGCGGCGAACGGCGACCGACTGATCGAATCGCTGAGAAACCTTCTCGCCATTGCTCTTGGCCGCGTCGTCCTCGATCAAGGTCATCCGCAGGGGGACGGCGGAGGCCTTCACGTATCGCGCGATGTCAGGCGCGAAACCAACGGCGATTTCGGCTGCGCCATTCACGACCTCCCCCACCATGCGGGAAGGATCGATCTGCGTATATTGGTTGCGCGCGGATTTGAAATTCACCAGCGAGTAAAGATAGGCCATATTGTCTTCGTAGACGCCCATATCCTTCATCAGCGCCTCGCCGGGCGAGCCGAAGGCGACCACGATGTGACCCAGCTTTTTCAGCCGCGCGTCGTTCCAGGACTTCACGTCGAGATTACGATCGGCCCGACTCACGAAGACATAGCCGGTTCGATAATAAGGCTTCGAAGTTGCGACGCGCGGATCGCCCGTATCGAGGCCAATGATCACGTCGCAGAGATTCTTGTCGAGATAATCGCGGACGAGATAGATCGCGGGCCGCTCGGACCACACGAATTGCGCCTTGCGTTTCATGGCGTCCGCCAGCGCGACGCCGATTTTGTTCTCAAGGCCCGAGCCGTCTTCCATCGACAGCGGCGGCTGATTCTTTGCCGCGCAAATGCGCAGGGAGTTCGAGTCGGTGGATTGCGACGGCGTCTGCGTCGAGGACGGCGCCGCATTGTTGGCGGCGTCGCTCGAGACGCCAAGAGAAGCAGCGGTCGCCGTCGCGGCGCCGAGGAGCGCCGCAGCAGCGACGGTTTCGAGCCAGATAGACGAGCGGGTAAGTCGCGACATCTTTGCTTGTTCCGTGATTTTGATCGGGCATTGCTCGGACGCATGGCTATGCGCCCGAGCAATCGTCTCACAGTCGCTTTCTCAAGCGGGGAGGAGATCAGTTTGCCTTGTATTCGCCGAGGTTCACGTCGTCGTAGGGGCCCTGGCCGTTCAGCGAGAACACCATCACGCCGCCACCCATCTGGGTGTAGTTGGCGAGCTGCTTGAAGGCGCCGACCGCGCCGAGGCCGGCCGTCGGATCCTGAAGATCGAACACAAGACCAACTCCCGGCCAGCCGCCGACGCCATACATGATGGCGACATATTCGACGCCCTTGTGCTGATAGACGATCGGATGGCCGATGACGCCGGAGGGCAGCTTGAACTTCCAGAGCAACTCGCCGGTGTCGCTGTTACGGGCCTTGATGAAGCCGTCGAGCGTTCCGTAGAAGACAACATTGCCGGCGGTCGCGGCGGTGCCGCCCCAAACCGCAAAGCGCTCCATCTTCTCCCATTTGAACTGGCCGGTGATGGCGTTGTAGGCCTTGATCTGGCCGAGGCCCTCACCCTTCTGGCGATCGCCCTTCGGACCCGGATACATGTTCAGCGTCGCGCCGACGAAGAACTGCCCCGCGCGGTAGGGAAGCATGAAGGGTTCCCAGTCCATGCAGATGTGGTTCACGCCGAGGAAGAACAGCTCCTTGTTCGGATCGTAGGAGTCGAGGCCCTGATTGTGATAGCCCATCGCCGACGGACAAACGTCCTTGGCGAGATGGTCCATGCGGGTGCCATATTCCGGATCGCGAACCGGCAGACCGCTCTTCAGGTCGATCTTCTTGAAGACGTTGACCGTGTCGTCGATCTTGTCGGCGGAGATCAGTGTGCCGTCGGTGCGGTCGAGCGTGTAGACGATGCCATTGCGGTCCGGATGGGTCAGCAGCTTGCGCAGCTTGCCTTCCTTGTCCTTCTGCTCGGAGAGCATCATGAAGTTGATGCCGGCGTAATCCCACTCGTCGTGCGGGGTCTTCTGGTAGCCGAACTTGGCCTGACCGGTTTCGAGGTCGCGGCCCCAGATGGTCATCGTCCACTTGTTGTCGCCCGGACGCATCGTCTCGTTCCACGGCGCCGGGTTGCCAGAGCCGTAATAGACGAGGTTGGTGCCCGGATCATAGGCGAACCAGCCCCAGTTCGTGCCGCCGCCGATCTTCCAGGCGTCGCCTTCCCAGGTGGAGGTGCCGAGGCCCTTCTGGCCGTAATGCGGATTCGCCTTGTTGAAGTCGTCGCCGATAAGAACGTCGGAGTCCGGACCCGTCGCATAGGCGCGCCACTTTTGCTCGCCTGTACGCACGTCATAGGCGGTCATGTAGCCGCGCACGCCGAGCTCGGCGCCCGAGCTGCCGATCAGCACGACATCCTTATAGACATGCGGGGCGACGGTCAGGGTCGAGCCGACCTTGAAGTCGGAATTTTCGACCTTCCAGTATTCCTGGCCCGTCTCGGCGTTGAGCGCGACGACGTTGCCGTCGAGCAGCGTCTTGATGACCAGCGAAGGCGTCTTGCCGTCGCTCGGCCAATAGGCGAGGCCGCGATTGACGATGTCGCAGCAGGCGACCGCGCGCGCGGCGGCGTTCTGCTTGGGCTTGTGCTGCCAGAGGATGCGCGTCGGATCGTCGAGATTGAGGGCGAACGTGTTGTTCGGGAAAGACGTATGCACATACATCTTGCCGTCGACGACGATCGGCGCGCCTTCGTGGCCGCTCAGAAGACCCGTCGAGAACGACCAGGAAACCTTCAGGTTCTTCACGTTCTCGGCGTTGATCTGGGTGAGCGTGCTGTAATGGTTCGAGCTGTAGTTCTTGCCCTGCATCGCCCAGTTGTTTTCGCTCTTGGTGAGCGCCTCCAGCCGATCGTCAGCCTGGGCGACCGACGCCGCCACGAGAGGCGCCGCGATCAGGACTGACAGCAGGGAAACGGAATTCATGAATTTCCTCATAGACGAGTCCTCCTGCGACGTCCTGCAAGGCCGTTCATGGCTTCTTGAAAGGTTGACGTCGCCTCGTGAAGACGCTCCGTTATCTTTTGGAGTCGTCGCGGTTCGTTGAAGGTCGCTTCCTTGGTAGCGCTTGCTGCGCTTTATGGGAGAGACGATCCGCCTGCATATAAATTTACGGCGCGCGACCTGTCTTCACGATTTATCGGTAATGTGCGTCGGGAAAAAATGGCATACCGCCTACAATTATTTCCTGACGAGGCCCCCTCGCTTCGTGCCGCATACGACATCTTGACGCGCGCGCTCTTGCGGTATCTCCTCGCGCCGAACGGCGTTGGAAAAGAAGAAAAACATGACCGATCGCGTGATCCGCCGCCTCACCGGCGGCATTCTCCTGTCTCTCCTCTTCACGACTTTCGAAGGCCTCGACGCACAGATCGTCAATGTTGCGCTCTATCCGGAGGACGGACGCCGTCTCATGAGCGAAGCTGATACAGCGCGTTTCACCGGCGCGGGCGTTCTGATGTGCTATTCCGATTACGGCACGCTGGAGCGCGGGGCGGCCGCCTGGCTCATCGGCTCGCATGACCTCGTCGTTTTGAACGCGCATAATTTCGTCGATCGCAAGCTGGTCCCGACCCGTCCCGTCACGGACTGCTTCTTCCGTATCGGCGGCGGCGATTACTATTTCGACGCCGACAGCCTGCGCATCGGCGCCTCCGTCGAGTCGAAGGGGTTGCACATCACGGATGACTGGGCGCTGCTGCGCCTCCTTCAGCCGACGCCGGACAATGTCCAGCCGCAGCCGATCCCGGATGCGAGCGACATACTGACGGGAGCGGCCATGAAAGTGACGATGGTGTCGCCCGCGGGACATTCGAATACACGTCTTCCCGCGACGGTGGAATCCTGCGCGATTCACAGGATCGACGAGCCCACGGAAGGGCATGTCCGGCGCGCGCGCCATGACTGCAATGACGGCTATGGCGGATCTGGATCCGGACTCTTTTCAGAAGACGGACGGCTGATCGCGCTGCACAGCGCGTCGCTCGACATGAATTGGACGCGTCCCTTCGACATCGAAACGCATTACGGCTCCGCCATTCTCTTCGAGGGCGATCTTGCGAACGCCATTCGGGAGGCCGTTGGGAAGCCGCGATGACCTATTCCCTTGCGGGAATAGTCCGCAGATAGGCGACCAGCGCGTCGAGATCTTCCGACGACATCTTGGCGAAGTGCGCCTTGGCAAGCGTAGACATAGGCGGTTTGAGCGCCTCGCCCTTGCGCGAGACGCCTTGCGTGATCGCACGCTTGATCTCGTCATCCGTCCACGCGCCGACGCCCTTCTCCGGATGCGGCGTAATATTCGACGCGACGGAGACGCCCGCCGGGGTTCGGAAGATCTTGCCGCCGGCGCCGAGCCCGTTCACATATTCCGGCGCATCGTCGACCTCCATGCTATGGCAGGCCATGCAGCGGGCGATCGACGCAACATAAAGGCCGCGCTTAACCTTGTCGGAAAGCTCCGCCTCGTCGAACGCCGCTTCCGCGCCGGGCGCCGGATGGGGAGACCACTTACCTTGCCGCTGCGCCGGCGCGATAGGGTGAGCCTTCACGGGAGGCTGCGCTCGCAGGAAGGCGATAATCGCGTTGCGATCGGCGTCCGTCAGCACGCGATAGGAATCGGAAGGCATGGCGGGCGCGAGCTGTCCGTCGCGGCCGACTCCGGCGACGATGGCTGCGCCGAGCACTTCGTCACTCCACTCGCCGACGCCCATCTCCTTGTCGGGCGAAATATTGGAGCCGCGCACGACATAGTCTTTGCCTGTGAAAGTCTGAGAGCCGCCGGAAAAGCGCGCGGAAAGGTCATAGCCGTTGGGGCCGCGCGGCGTGTGACAATTGTCGCACGCCGCCAGGGCCTCTACGAGATATTGCCCGCGCGACTGATCCGCCGCCAGGGAAGCGCCTGCGGTAAAGACGCTGGCTCCCATACAAAATGCCGCAAGAGCGAATGCTCGTTTCATCATGGGAAGGACCTGAATAGTCCCGTGGCGACGTTGCCGTCTGATTACCTAATCGAACGCCAGAAAGGCGTCTGCTTCATAGTTTCCCATCAATTTCGGGAAAGACCGGCAAGCTTCCTGGGAGCTATCGTCTCAGTGTCAAGTTCGAGCCATCCAGCACGGCATAGTCGAAGCGCGCGCCCGTGACGATTGCGCCGATGAAGCTGGCAGAGGTCAAAACCGCATGCGTGAGATTGGCCCGCGTCAGATCTGCGCCGTCGAAATTCGCTTCTGCGAGTTCCGCGCGCACGGGAACCATTCCCTGATTGGCGGGGTCGGCTCCAAGATCGGCGTCGACGAGTTTAGCGTTGATGAATTTCACGCCGCGCCCGCCGCCAATGATCCTTGCGCGCGTCATGTCGGCGCCCGTGAAGTCTGCGCCGTCGAGCAGCGCCGCATAGAATGTTGCCCCGCGAAGATCTGCGCCGGAAAAATCCGCGCTCTGAACGTCGCTGCGCGTGAAATTCGCCGACGCCAAGCGGGCGCCTTTCAACTTGGCGCCTGCGAGCTTGGATGAAAAGAAATCGGCGTCGTTCAGGTCGAGGCCAGAAAGGTCGGCGCCCGAGAGGTCGAGATTGGAGAAATCGGCGGCGCCACCCTTGTTCTGCGCCAATCGCCGCTCGATCTCGGCGCGCGTCAGCTCGCGGGCGAGACACGCGCTGATGACGAAAGGAAGTAAGCAATAGAAGAGGGCGGATAGCCCCAGTCGAAAAAACATCCGCCCCCTCGATGATGATTGCCTTGGAAGGGTGGTCATAATCAGCCACTGGGGCGACCCACACAATGTGAGAGTTTCACCCGACGACGGGAAAAATCGGAAGCCGTCTTTACATCGCCGCGGCGAGATCGCTATGCCGGAAATCGAAGATATCACTCAACGCTCAGGCAGAGATCATGAAAAGCCCGTCCTGGATACGCGTGCTTATACCTGTCATCGCGCTCGCCGGAGCAGCATTGGCGCGAGATTCGGCGTTCGCGGATGCTTCTTCAGAGCTGCCAAAACGAGAGCGGGGTCTGTGGAGGATCACGACAGTTTCCCCCGAGGTCGGCATGCATACTCATAATGTCTGCATCGCCGAAGGAGACAGCATCATTGGAAATCAGGCGGCAGACTGCTCCCAACCATCGGTCAAGCGCGCAGGGGATCAAGTGATCGTGACGATCGAATGTGGCGTCGGCGACAGACGTAATGTCGAAAGTCTCCTGTTCACGGGCGATTTCAAGTCATGGTACCGCGCTCAATCCAAGATCAGCTCGGGCGGTAAACGCTCTGGCTTTTCGATTGAC
Organism: Methylocystis sp. ATCC 49242; assembly: GCF_000188155.2. NCBI lineage: Bacteria > Pseudomonadati > Pseudomonadota > Alphaproteobacteria > Hyphomicrobiales > Methylocystaceae > Methylocystis > Methylocystis sp. ATCC 49242. Next base: position 3,551,145 of record NZ_KE124774.1, on the reverse strand, counting down.
GCCAAATTTCTTGGAGGCGATTGCTCTCCTTGATTCTAGGCGCAAAATAGCAGGGGTCCCTGCTCTAAACATTGTCCTCGTCAGTCGGGATCAATGCGAATATCAGGGGGCAATTGTGCTAATCGAAAAGGCCTCATTTCTGGAATGACGAAATTAAGAGGAAATTCGCGTTTTTGTTCAGTGACGGATCAAGGATCGAGAGAGAGAGAGGCATTCGGCGCGCGCCTTGGAGAAGCCCCATGACCCAGGTTGAAATTCTCGACGCTGCAGGCGCTCGCGAGACCGGACCGAGCGGAGCTATGAACAGCGGCGGCAAAGTGTACCACTGAACCGGCTTTGGGGGCTGCTGTGACGGCGGCGCAAAAGTGTACCGGTCCTGATAGGCCGAACTCTATGTCATCGACTGGCATGGAGAGGCCGAAAGGATGTTCACAGTGGAACTCTATGCCCGGGTGAGACGCGCGGTGATGGCGGAAGGGCTGAGCCGGCGGGAAGCGGCCAGGCGCTTCGGCGTGCACCGCAATACGATCACGAAGATGCTTCAATATTCGGTTCCGCCGGGGTATCGGCGTCGGGAGCGGCCGATCTCGAAGAAGCTGGGGCCGTATATGGCCTGGATCGACAAGGTCCTGGCGGATGATCGGCTTGTTCACGCCAAGCAGCGTCATACGGCACAGCGGATATTCGAACGGCTGCGGGACGAAGAAGGGTTTTCCGGCGGTTACACGATCGTCCGGGAATATGTCGCGCAGGCGCAGTTGCGGTCGCGCGAGATGTTTATTCCACTCAGCCATCGACCGGGGAATGCGCAGGCGGATTTTGGCGAGGCGGACGCCTATATCGCCGGCAGGAAGGTCCGCTTTCATTATTTTTGCATGGACCTGCCGCATTCGGACGGCTGCTTCGTCAAGGCCTATCCGGCGGAGACGGCGGAAGCCTTCTGCGACGGCCATGTCGCGGCCTTCGCCTTCTTTGGCGGCGTCCCCCAGTCCATTCTTTACGACAATACGCGTCTCGCGGTCGCCAGGATCGTGAAGGGTGGAGAGCGTCTGCGTTCGCAAATGTTTGCGGAACTCCAGAGCCATTACCTTTTTGCTGATCGCTTTGGCCGGCCCGGCAAGGGGAATGACAAGGGCAAGGTCGAGGGGCTTGTCGGCTATGTCCGGCGCAACTTCATGACGCCACTGCCCGTGGCGGAGAGTTTCGAGGCGCTGAACGCGAGGTTCCTGGACGCCTGCACGAAACGACGGCGGGCGATCCTGCGCGGCCAGTCGACGCCGATCGGCGAACGCATGCAGGCGGATATGGCGGCATTCCTGCCGGCGCCGCCGGCTCCCTATGACGCCTGTCACAAGGTCGCGACGCGCGTGTCGTCGATGGCGCTGGTGCGCTACCGCAACAACGATTACTCGGTCCCGACGCGCTTCGGCCATCGGGAGGCGCTGGCCAAGGGCTATGTCGATCGGGTCGAGATTGTCTGCGGCGGGGAGACCATCGCCGTGCATGCGCGCAGCTACGGCAAGGCCGAGTTCATCTACAACCCGCTGCATTATCTCGCCCTGCTCGAACACAAGAGCCGCGCGCTCGATCAGGCCGCGCCGCTCGACGACTGGCGTCTGGCCGACTGCGTGCATCGTCTGCGGCGGCTGATGGAGGCGCGCATGGGGAATAGCGGGCGCCGCGAGTTCATCCAGGTGCTGCGGCTGATGGAGGACTTTCATCAGCATCAGGTCGAACAGGCGGTCGCGGAGGCGCTGCGTCTTGGCGCGATCAGCTTTGACGCAGTGAAGATGCTGCTGCTGGCCAGGCTGGAGAACCGGCCAGCCCGGCTCGATCTGACATTCTACCCCTACCTGCCGGCGGCTACGGTCGGCGCGACGGATCCGCGCGCCTATCTCGGGCTCGTCGCCGGCGCGAGCGTCATCGCGGGCGTCATGGAGACGACCGCGGGAGGTCCGGCATGACCATCTCGCATGAGCCAGGTTCGCAGACGATCGTCGCGCCGCAGGTGCTGCTGGGTAATCATCTCAAGGCGCTGAAGCTTCCCACCTTCGCGCGCGAATATGAGAAGGTGGCGCTGGAGTCGGCGCAGGACCGCGCCGATTACCCGCGCTATCTGCTACGCCTGTGCGAACTGGAGCGCATTGATCGCGAGCGGCGCAATGTCGAGCGCCGCATCCGGCTGGCGCGCTTTACGCAGGTCAAAAGCCTCGACACATTTGACTTTACCGCCCAGCCTTCACTCAACAAGCCGCTCGTGCTGGAGCTGGCGCGGTGCGAATGGATCGAGAAGCGACAGAACTGCATCGCCCTTGGGCCAAGCGGAACGGGGAAGACCCACGTCGCGCTCGCCCTGGGGCTCGCCGCCTGCCAGAAGGGGTTCAGCGTCGCGTTCACGACCGCCGCGGCTCTTGTGCACGAACTGATGGAGGCGCGCGACGAGCGCCGCCTGCGCGCGCTGCAAAAGCATCTCAACACCGTCAAACTGCTGATCGTCGACGAGCTGGGCTAGAGCGTTTCATATTTTGACGGAAGCGTATCCTGCGTTTGTGAAGTAGTTGCTGCATTCTTGTGGTTGGATGTCTTTTGCGAGGCGTCCGATCTGTCGCCAGGTTTCATCGATGGTTCGCTGCTGCGCCTGTCGCATCCAGTGTTTGAGCTTGGAAAAGGTCTGTTCGATTGGATTGAGGTCGGGCGAATAGGGTGGCAGAAACCACAGTCTGGCTCCGGCGGAGCGGATCGCGCGTCGCACCGCCTCGCCCTTGTGACTGCCGAGATTGTCCATAATGACAATATCGCCCTGCTTAAGCGCGGGGACGAGTTGTTGTTCGACATAGGCGCGGAAACACGCGCCGTTGATTGGCCCGTCGAAGACGCAGGGCGCGTCGAGACGATCGCAGCGCAGCGCGCCGAGAAAGGTCAACGTGCGCCAATGGCCGTGCGGCGCGAGGCCGCGCAAGCGCTTGCCCTTGGGGTCCCAGCCGCGCAGCGGCGTCATGTTCGTCTTGATCCAGGTCTCGTCGATGAAGACCAGCCGCCTGGGATCGAGGCGCGCTTGCAGCGATTGCCAGCGCTTGCGCCGTCGCGCAATGTCAGCGCGGCCTTGTTCGAGCGCCAGCAGCGTTTTTTTTGAACCGCAGCCCCTCGCGGCGCAGGAACATCCAAATGGCGTTGTGCGAAACCTTGACCCCGCGCGCCAGCAGCTCGTCCTTGAGGCCATGCAACGTCAAATGCGGCGTCTGCGCCAGACGCTCGACAATGAAAGCGCGATGCGGCTCCAGCACGCGCTTGCGATAGCCGCCCATTTTTGCCGGCGCGACCGAGCCCGTCTCGCGCTGGCGCTGCGACCACTTCACGACCGATGACACGGCCACGCCAAAGCGCAAAGCCACGGCGCGGCAACTCTCGCCAGCCAAAACCGACGCAACCACACGCTCTCGAAGATCATTGGAGAGAGGTCGAACCATTGGATGCTGGCCTCCGCCCAGCCAGCATCTTGAATCACACTCCTGCTAAAACAGGAATCCCTCCCGATTCAGAAATACAGGGAAATGCTCTATGTGCCGTTCACGGCGGTCGGCTCAGAGCTGCTCTTCGAGGTCTTCAGCCAGCGCTATGAACGCGGCGCGACGCTGGTGACCAGCAATCTGCCCTTTGATGAATGGACGTCGGTGTTTGGCTCCGAGCGTCTCACCGGCGCATTGCTCGACCGGCTCACCCATCATGTCCACATTCTGGAAATGAACGGCGAGAGCTATCGGCTGGCGACCGCAAAGAAAGCGCAACGGCGAAACCGCGATCTCCCCGACGCGCCCGCAATCGACAAAGGAGGCGCCGACACGACGAACTGATCGCCGTCGCGCGCGTTGAACCGCGCTGCGCTACGCTCCGCGCGCCTCAACGCCCGCGTCAACTAAACTACAAGGGCCGTGCGGCCCTTTTCTCGAAACCAGACCGGTACACTTTTACCCCGCCTTCATGCACATTTTGTCCCCGCCATTGACACGCGAGCGACATCCGCTGGAAGGTCCCGGGCGTGCTCGGCTGGTCCACGGGAATTTTCAACCCCAATGTCGACGTCAAGCAGGACACGACGGCGCTCTACGCCTCGGACCGTGACGTCTTCCTCTTTCTCGTCGACGATCTGAACCCGATTGAAACTGGCCGGCGGCCGGATGGCTCGCCCGACCTCTTCATTCGAGGCTTCTATTGCTGGAATTCGGAGGTCCGCGCGAAGGCTCTCGGAATTGCGAGCTTTTATCTTCGCGCCGTCTGCCAGAACCGCAATCTCTGGGGCGTGGAGGACTTCGACGAGATCACGATCCGCGATTCCAAATACGCCGCCGCGCGCTTGGCCTATGAGAATTAACCCGCTTCGCCAATTCCTCGCCCTTGACCTTCATCAACGGCTTCAAGGCGGCGCGGAAGCACATTGTCGCGCCAACGACGACATGGTCGGCGACCACTTCCATCATCTCGCGCGGCTCGAAATTCTTGAACCGCGACCAGCGCATGTCGGCCCAAGCCCGCCCGCGCTCGGCCACGCCTGCCGGGAAGATGCGCCGCTCCATGGGGAGTCCGAGGGTCTCGGCCTTGCTCTCCTCCAGCGTCTGGAGGTCATCCAGCCGCTTGACGAAAAGGAGGTAGGTAATCTGCTCGATCACCGAGAGCGGGTTAGAGACGCCGCCGGACCAGAAGGCGTTCCAGATATGGTCGATTTGGTGGCGGATTTCGCCGGTGAGCATGGGTGGGCGGGGTTCTCGGAATAGGAGGGCCAGGTGGGCGGCAAATCACCGCTGGCGGGTAGTATATCGCCAGCCTTAGCCGTCGTCAGGTGGACCGCATTCCTCGCCACGGCGCCGGCGGGCGCATGCTCCATTGGCGACGCCCGGCGCCTTCAACCCGAAAAGCCTGTCAGGCCCACACCCGCCAACTCTTCCCCCAGCGCGGCGAAAGCTTCGAGGGCGCGGGCTGGCCCTCGCGGCCAAATCCCTCAGTAATGAGGCGGCGGCGGCTCGGGCGCCTCGCGTTGCGGCGCAATGTTCTGGAGCTCCTCACGCAGTTGGGCGACCAACCGTTCCAGCACGTCGATCTTGCGCCATTGCAAGGTGACGACCTCGTTCAGTTCTCCGAGCATCTTCTCCTGATGCGCGACGCTTGCCTCCAGCGTATCGAGGCGGGAGGAAAACTCTGAACCGGCGTCATTCATATCCACCTTCCGTCAAGGTTTCGATTTCGATCGGCTGCGAATTCGCGGGCGAGCGGGGCCCGCCCGCGCCTCGGATACCTCCGACGCTGCCTGTTCATCGCTGCGGCGGGGCGCCGAATATGTCGCGTATCGTTCGATCTATCCCGTTGAATACGTCCTCGAAAAACCCTCCCACGTCATCCAGGACGATGTCGAAGTCATCTTCCGGGTCGACAGGCTGCGCGGATGGCCGCGCCTCCGGAGGAGCATAGTCGACGCTAGCGCGGGATTTTGGCTCAGGCCAAGGCCTTACCTGAACCGGCGGCGGCAGTTGCGGCGCTGGAGCCGCTGCAGCCGCTTCCGGCAGCGTCTCCGTCTTCGGGAACGAGTTGCATGACCAAAGGCCGGGACGCGTGTTACGCGCCTCGCGCTCCGGTTTGGCGTAGGTGACATCCCCAATCTTGGTGACGGCGAAGCCATTCATGACAGCCAACTCACCAATGTCCTGACCGTTGACGGTCCCGCGGCCAACAATCCTCCCACCTTCGTCGAGGCGACCCTGAATAATGGCCTCAGCGGCTGCCAGCTTATGTTCCAGCCCATCAGCCACCTCAGACCCGATATCGACGCTCTCGCCGCCCCGGATGCAAATCCGCCCCCGTTTCGGCGCGCGCACGCCCGCAAGGTGAACGCTCTTTCCGTTGATGACGATGTCCGCGCCGGTAAGCGCCCGCGTGATCCGTCCTTGGATGACGAACTCACCGCCCGGCAACGGCATGGCCTCCTGAGCGATTGCCGCCGAGCCGAGGAACAGTAGCAGGGCAGCCAGGGCTTTCATCGGCTCGCTCCATATGCGCCGGGATTGACAAGTCGTCCCAGAAACTTTTTGCGCTGGCGTCCAGTCTCATAAGCAGTAACAGACCGTCGCGGCAACAGAGCGGCCGACCAGTGCAACGTCGATCATCAGCCTCCGCGGCTTGGTCGGCGCTTCAGCGCGCACGGCGGTACGGCTGACGCGGCGTCGGGCAGTATTCGATCCCACGGACGATCCGAAAAAGTTGGATTTGCTAACGATCACGAATGGTCTCGAGCTCGTCCGGCAACCGGCGCTCAGCGAAGAACAGCTTGTATTGGACGAAGATGGCGATGAGCTGTGTCCGCGAATAGGGCGGCCGCGCGGCGCGGATGATGGCCGCGCGCCGCCTGTATTCGGCGACAATGCGCGCGCTTTCGGAATCGACGGGCTCGCGCCCGGCTTGCCGATAACCGGCTTGGACTCGGCGATGTTCGACCTTTCGGCGCTCGGCTTCGCCGGCGGCCCGCAGCTTGTCGATCACGGCTTGCAGCTCGGCGTTTTCAGGAGAGGGACGCATGGTGCGACAGACACACACTACCGGATGGGTAAAATTTGCCTGTAAGTGCAGGTTAACCTATTTTGGCCGATACGCAAATCAACAATTTGGCAACAGGCTCACTATGTTTGAAAGCAATGAAAATTCAGTCTACAGCGTGCTTGTCCGTCAAACGCCGCCAATGGCCAATCCGCCAATACAAAAGCAACACCCCGGCTGGAAAAAGGGCCAGTCAGGGAACCCGAAAGGGCGGCGTCCGGGCTCGATTAATCGCAAGACGGGGGCCTTGAAACGGCTTCTGGACCGCGACGGCAAAAAAGTGCTGATGGCGGCCATTCAAGCGGCGCTCGGCGGCGACGTGCAGGCCATGCGACTCGTGTTGGACCGTTGGCTGCCGCGGGAGCGCTTGGTTGCCGCCGACATGCCGAAAGTCACCAGCGTCGCGTCGGCGCAGTTGGCCGCCGCTCGGGCGCTGGATCTGGCGACGTTGGGCGAGCTGACGCGCGCGGAAGCGGAACATATGAGCCGCTTGGCCCGCAACTATCTCGAACTTTGCAGTATTGAGAAGCTGGAGGCGCGCGTCGCCGAGCTCGAAGCGGAGCGTTCGGCGTGAGGCTGCGAAGTCTCGACCGACGAATCAGGAAGCTGGAGGCCGAACGCGCCGGGCCGAGCGGAATTCGCATCGGGCGCGGCATGGCGGGCTTGCGATCGGCGCTGGAGCAGCTTGACGCCTTGCCCGGGGCCCGGACAGCCGCCGGACGCGCCGGCGGGGCTTCTGAAGGGCGGGGCGGACGATTACGGGACGCCAAATGCGGAAAGGCTCCCCACCTAAAAAGTGGAGAACCGTTCCGTGCGGCCAAAAAGCCGCCCATGCCATGCCACGCCAGACCGCGCCATGCCCGGCCACGCCTTGCCGGACCATACCGCGCCAAACCGCGTGTAGCCGACAGCCGTAGCCGTCGGTCCTTCCGACATGGAGACGCAGGGCGCTGACCTGCCCCTGAGAAACTCGACCAGATGCGATTAGAGTCCGGCCATATCGGGACGGACGAGATGAAGAAGAAGCGGTTCACGGAAGAGCAGATCATCGGGATTTTGCGGGAGCACGAGGCGGGCGCGAAGGCGGCGGATCTGGCTCGCAAATATGCTGTGTCGGAGACGACGCTTTACAACTGGAAGGCCAAATATGGCGGCATGGACGTCTCCGAGGCCAAGCGGTTGAAAGCGCTCGAAGAAGAGAATGCGCGGCTGAAGAAGCTTCTGGCCGATCAGATGCTGGAAGCCGCGGCGCTGAAGGAGCTTTTGTCAAAAAAATGGTAGGGCCCGCCGCCAAGCGCGCAGCCGTTGTGCATCTGCGAGCCGCCATGGCTCTGTCGGAGCGTCGGGCCTGCCAGATTGTCGCCGTCGATCGCGCGACCGTCCGCTACATCTCGAAGCGGCCGACCGACAAGCCGTTACGGGAGCGGCTGCGGGAACTCGCCAACGAGCGCCGGCGCTTCGGCTATCGGCGGCTGTTCGTGCTGCTGCGGCAGGAGGGCGAGACGTCGGGCAAGAACCGCATCTACCGGCTCTATCGCGAGGAAGGGCTGACGGTGAGAAAGCGGCGCGCCCGCCGAAGGGCTGTCGGCGCGCGGGCGCCCATTCCTGTCGAGGCGCGGCCGAATGCGCGTTGGTCTTTGGACTTCGTGCATGACCAGTTCGCCTGCGGACGCCGGTTCCGCATCCTGAACATCGTCGACGACGTGACGCGTGAATGCCTCGCGGCGATCCCCGACACATCCATCTCGGGCCAACGCGTGGCGCGGGAACTGTCGGCGCTGATCGCACGGCGCGGCAGGCCCGGCATGATCGTTTCGGACAACGGCACGGAGTTCACCTCGAACGCCGTGCTGTCGTGGTCGAGCGAGAACAGGATCGAGTGGCGCTATATCGCGCCGGGCAAGCCGATGCAGAACGGCTTCTGCGAGAGCTTCAACCGGCGCATGCGCGACGAACTGCTGAACGAGACGCGGTTCTTCGGGCTCGACCATGCCCGGGAGAAGATCAGCGCCTGGGCCCAGGACTACAATCACCGCCGCCCGCATTCGGCCCTCGGCTATGCGACGCCCGCCGCCTTCGCGGCCAATCTCACCGCAACAGGCGATCGGCTGCGCAACCCGGACCAACTCCGCCGATCGCCTGTTGCTCCATTCGCGCCCTCGGGCGTATCAACCGGAAGGACTCAACCCGCCGCTGGATGAAAGTTCAGGGGCAGGTCACCCAGCGGCGAATAACGCTCAACAACCCCATGTCTATCACTCCGTTGCCCCCCACTGAAAACAGCCAGGGCGGGTTCAAAACATGGGTCAATTCTCAGCAGAAAATTCTCCTTCCCCGGGTCAAATCCAGGCAGAAATCAACATTTTCTGGGCTTCGAGCATCTTCCTACTCCTTTACGACCCGGATTTTCTAGAGGGTGTTATGCACCTTGGATCATGAAATCTGCTGCGCGCTTGAGCATGAGACATGCGAAGGCGACGACGTGGAGTCCTGCGAGGGTCTGAGCATAGCGCTCGTAGTCTTTGACGAGCCGCCTGCATCGCGTCGCCCAGGCGAATGAACGCTCGACCACCCATCGCTTGGGCAGCAGCACGAAGCCCTTCTTCGCTTCGGCAAGTTTGACGACGCACAGTTCGGCGCCTTGCGCCTTCGCCGCCTCGGACGCCTTTTCGCCGGTGTAGCCCTGATCGACATAAACGAGTTCGACGCTTTCGCCTGTCACATCCTGCACGGCTGCGATGAGCTTGCCGACCTCGGCGCGGTCATCGACATTCGCCGGCGTGACATGCAACGCCAGCAAATGGCCCAATGTGTCGACTGCCATGTGCAGCTTCGAGCCGCGCTTTCGCTTCGCGCCGTCATAGCCCGCTCGTGGGCCGCTCTCAGGGGTCGAGCGCAAGGTGCGGCTGTCGATGATCGCCGCCGTCGGCTCCGCCGCCCGCCCGGAAGCGACGCGCAACTGGGCGCGCAGATCCTGCGCAAGCGCCTCGAACACGCCCGCCGACAGCCAGCGCTGCGATTGCTGATACACGGCGAACCATGGCGGCAGATCGTTGGGCATGGCGCGCCAGGCGATGCCGTAGCGCAGCACGTAACGCAGGCCGTTGAACAGCTCGCGCAGCGAATGTTGACGCTGCGGCGCGCCTTCGTCCATGAGCGTCAGATAAGGCGCAACCAGCGACCATTCTTCGTCGCTGACGTCAGACGGATAAGGTTTGCGAATCGGAGACATCCGATTCTACTAAGACAATCAATCACCAAAGTACATAACACCCTCTAGCCAAATCGCGTCAGAAAATGAATGGCTAATTTGGCGGCGATCAAAAAAGCTTTGGTCAAACGCATGTCATGGAACCGCGCCATGTTGAAGACTTGAACCTGCGTCCGGGCGCCGTTACATGCTTCCATATCCTAAACTTCTCTTCGTAGGGAAATTGGGCGGATTGGCCTTGCTGCTGCATGGGCTCATCGGCGCCAACGAGGGGAGCCCAGCTACAAAAGGCCTTCTGGTGCTGGGCGCGCTTCTGGTCGTCATCTGCGTCAAATGCAGCCCGGCCCACAAATCCGGTTAAGTCGCCCGCTGGACTTCAATTTCCTCGCCCCCGCTTTCGAAGGACGATGGCGCGGGAAATCCGAACGCCGAATGGATCGATATTTATTCAGCAGGAAAGTTGTCGGCTGACGTGACGGCGCCAAAAGTCGGAACCCGTCGCGACCTGAAAGCGCTGACGCAGGGCCGCTGAATGGAAAAGGCGAAACGCCTCGTGAAAAAAGGACGGCGCAACGCAGCGCCGCCCTGTTTTCAAGCGAGGCTCGCGCGGATCAGAATTTCACCGTCAGTCCCGCATAGAAGTTTCGGCCCATACCGGGCACCTGACGCACATAGAGCAGGCCGGCGGCGGGATTTCCATACAGTGCGGCGGCCCGGTAATATTGCGTCAGGTCGAATCCGCCGAGCGGAAGCGAGTAGAGCGCGTCGGTGATGTTATCGACGCCTGCGTCGATCCGGAAATTACTCCACTCGTAGGAGCTGCGTAAGTTGAGCAGGGCGTAACCCGGCGTGCGGAACTCGCCCTGATTGGCCGAAACATGGTTCTTGGCGTTCACCAGGTTGGCCTCCGCGGCGAGCGTCAGTCCGCCGATCTGATGCTCCAGCGTGATCGTGCTGTTCAACGGCATCATGTTCCACAGACCGTCGCCCTTGTTCCAGAGGAATGAGGCGACCGAGCAGAAGCCGGACCCCGGCAGACAGCCGGTCGGATTGCCGATGTCGAGGTTCTCGCCATAGACATAGCTGACGGTGGCGGACGCGGTCAGGCGGCCATAGTCCGGCGAGTCGAAGAGCTTGTATTTTCCGTAGCCGTCCACGCCATAGAGCTGGGCGTTGTAGTTTCTGAACTGCAGGATCTGGAAGATATAGGCGGGCGTTATGCCCGTCGGGAAGTTGAACGTCCCGCCCGTCCGTCCGCCGGCGATGTAGTTCTCGACATAGCTGTAGAACGGCGAAACCCGCGCCTCCCACCTGTTCTCGCCGGACATGTCCTTCCATGTGCCGGTGACCGAAACATTGTGGGAGACTTCGGGCGCGAGGCTCAGGCTGCCGGTATATCCGTTGCCGTCGCCAAACCAGTTGAACATGCCCATGAACGGACCGGCGACGGGCCAGACATAGCGCTCGTAAAGGCTCGGCGAGCGCGTCTTGCGCGAATAGCCGACCTCGTAAAGCGCGCCTTCCGCCGGCTTGTAGCGGGCGATGGCGGTCATGTCGAAATTGGCGTCCGTCCGCGCATGGCCCTGGGCGTTGAACAGCACCGAAGCGAAGGCGTTGGCGCGCGCGAAGGGCGTGCCATAGCGGAAGGAGAAGGGATCGTATGGCTGGACGTTATTGGTGTCCATCCAGACGGTGTCATTCCGGAAGCCGAGCACCGTCGACCATTCCCGGCTCCATGCGCGCTCCCACTCGGCATATGTGCCCATGCGATTGCGCTGGCCGCCGTTGATGACGACAAAATTGAAGGGGCGGGTCATCAGACCGGGGAAGCCGGTCAAATCGGAAGGCCAGTAATCCTGCAGGCGCTGACCGTGGAACTCGTTTCCGACGCGGAGCAGATCCTTGTCCGTCAACGGTATCTCTGATTTGATCGAATAGCCGAAGTCGCGTCCGTCGTTGAGCATGCCATGGTTCAGCGTCGACCGGTCGTCGAGGAAGCCCATCTTGTGATAGACTTGCGCCCAGTAGACGCGCGCGTCGAGCGTTCCCCAGTTGAACGCGCCCTTGTAGTTCGCCTCGATCGAATAGGCCTTGTTGCGCGTCATATCCATGCGCATGTTTGGAAAGCCCTGATAGGGGATGTTTTGATACGTGCCTCGCACGGTGACCAGATGGCCCTCGTTCTGATAACCGAGGGTCACGGCGTGGTTTTCAGACTGGAAATTGGTCGAATAGACCTGACCCGCGCCGCCGCCGGCCTGATAATTGCCGGCGCGCTGGAAGGAGCCGTTGTAGAGGACGCTCCAGTGATCCGTCGCCATGTTGAGGACGCCGGACACGCCCCAGCCGTTGTTGTTGCCCCGGAAGAAGCTGGACAGGCTCCCCGTCGCCAGCACTTCCTTGTTGGGGCCGAAACGCAGCGCGCCCGGCGCGTCCCACGGCAGTAACGGCATCGGCTGAAGCGGGGCGCCGGCGGCCGTGACGATGGGCGAGACCGGCCCGGGAATGCCCGAGGTCGCAAACATCGGCGCGCGCGGCGAGACGATGATCGAGCCGCCCGTCGAGTCGCCGCCTTTGCTGACGGAGGAAACGCCGTAGACGATGTCGACGGAGCTGATGGTGTTGGGGTCGGTGTAGCTCAGCGGCGAGTTCATGTGATTGGCGCAGGCCGACGTCGTCTGCACGCCGCCGACAATCACCTTGATGCGCTCATCGGCCTGTCCGCGGATCGCGGGAAGGCCCGATACGCCGCCCATCGTATACATGCTGACGCCGGGCTGCTCGGCGATGACTCTCGCCGTGTCGGTGAAGCGCGGCTTCTCCGGCTGGATCTCCCGCTGCGTGACGACCTTTTCATCAGGCGTCGGCTTCTGCTCGGGTTCGGGCGCCGGCGCCGGCGTTGGCGCCGCGACCTGGGCGGGCGCCGCTGTCGACGGCCCGGACCGCACCGCGGATCGCGCCGCCGCGCCGATCGTGATGTTCGGGAGAGGGGTTTGGGCCTGCGCTGTTGCGATACAGGCGAGGGTAAGGGCGGCGGCGCTGGCGCCGCGCATGAGGGCGTAACGGGACATGGGTAAAGCTCTCCTGATCCGCCGGAACGGTGGCGGCGAAGCGACTGGGTGACGAGGGACTTTCTTGGCCAGAGCGTCAGGAGGCGACAGGCGGCGCGCGCGAGCGCTTTTCACCGGCGCCGCGCGGTTTGAACGGATCGATCCAGTTGGGCTGGAAAAAGACGAGACGGCCTTCGAAAAGAGGCGCGCAGTGGAACGGCTCTTTGCCGGGCAGCGTCGGCGACGTCGCAATGGCGCAATCGCTGCAATGGTCGAAAGCCGCGTCCGCGTGACCGGGATTCGCCTCGGGGCGATCGGCGGTTTGCGCGCCGGTTCGGGATTCGATGCAGAACCATTCGCCTGCGACGACAGGCGCGCGCACAGTCGTGAGCGCAAGATGCGCGAAGAGCGAAAAAGCCATGAAGAGCGCGCTGAACGTCACTCGACCGGGCCCTGCCCTCCACCGCTTGCGAGCTGTTGCTTCTCCGCGCCGCATGATCCTGGAGAACCTTCTCGACGATTTCCTGCAAAATTCGCAGCGTGGCTGACGAATCCTCAAATGCACAATGAGTGTAGCTGTGCAATGCGTTCGGCGGCCCCTCCCGATCGGGAGGGGCCGAGCGGCTTATCTCGATATTTCTCCACGATGTTGCAGCGGCGCCACGGTTCGATTATCCTGTCAAGGCAGAGACAGGCGATGTTTTTCTTGTCTTCTGGAGGCCATGGAGAAAGGCGCGCGTTTTCGTGCATGGACCGTGGCCACGCCGGTCTGATGGCCCGAAAACGCGGCGCGACGATGCGGTGAGAATCTCATGACACAGGCGCAGGACAAGGCGGCGTGCGCCGCGATCGTCAAAAACATCGATGACGCGCGCGCAGACCCGAGCCTTTGGCCGGGCGCATTGAACGAAATCGCGCAATATCTGAACGCCTCTTTCGCCGCGCTGATCTTCGAAGACAGCGCTTCGGCGCTTCTGGAGCTGAAATATTCGCCGCACGCCGAGAAAGGGTGGATCACTGAATTTCTGCGGCATTATCGGAAGCTCGATCCCTTGCGCGCGCGCGCCTTCGCCGACATCGGCGTCGGTCGCGCCTTTTCGTCTTCCGACCTCGTGTCGAGCGCGCGTTTTCAGCGCAGCGCCGCCTTTCATCGATGGATGGCGCCGCATGGGCTCCTGGATTTTCTCGGCGCGGTGCTGCATCGCTCAAAGAACGGCGCCTGCCTGTTCGTCGCTTTTCGCGACGAGGCGAGCGGCGCGGCGGACGAGATTTCCAAAACTCGCCTGAACGCCCTCCTTCCGCATCTGGCCCGCGCAAGTGAGGAGGGGCCGGCGAGCGCTTCGCTCGGCGACGAACTTCTGGATTTGTTCGGCGAGCTTGCCGCTCCAGTCCTCGTCGTCGACGCCGGGATGCGAATCCTCTATCGCAATCGCAGCGCGGAAGAGATGCTCGAAAATCATCCGGCGCTCAACGCGAAAAACGGCGTGATGACGATCGTCGACCCTCGCGCAAAGGAAGCGCTAGAGGCGGCGCTCGGCGCGAGCGGCGACGGCAAGACGAGCCCCGAAAGCCTTGCAATCATGCTTAGGAGCGGCGACGAGCGGTGCTGCGTGATTCATGTCTTGCGCTTGCATGACGGTGGCGCGGCACTCTTCGTGCGTAGCCTTGCTCTCGGAGCGGTCCACGGCGGCGGCGTGGTCTCCGATCTATACGGCCTGACCGCGCGCGAGCGCAGCGTGCTTCTGGCGATCGCCGAGATCGGCGGCGTTCCGGCGACCGCAAAGGCGCTGGGCCTCAGCGAGGGCACGGTCAAAGGCTATCTGAAAAGCATTTTCCAGAAGACCGGCGCGACGCGTCAGGCCGATCTCGTCAAACTCGTACTTGCGCTCGAATCGCCGTTCCGGGCGGGCGCAAGGGAGAAGTTGACCGCGTGAATGGCCCTGTCCGCCGATCGCCCAAGCCTGTCCGCCAGCCTCAGAGTCTCACTCAAGCTCCAAATCTCGACGACACAATGCTGTCCATCGACAATGTACGAGTTACTTTGACAAACGGTGCGGCCTCCGTGTTGAGCAACTGCCTCGGTAAGACCGTCCCACCTGTTGCTGTTGGAAATGCGTCAGTCAGAGCTTCGCTGGGCCCCAGACTCTGACCTGAAGGGGACACTCGGCTTTCGAGGATTCGGACGAAGCTAGCCCTGGCCACGTAAGGGCAGGGCTAGCCGAGAAAGAGAACGTCGGGATCGACGCCGCATTGTCAGGGTCTCCCTCGCGCCGGGAGGCGCGGACGCGGCGTCGCTTTTCCCCCGGCCCCGGGCGTATGAGGCGTCAGCCCACTCCGCTCTGCCAGCGACGGCTACAGCATCTGAATGCCTGTTTTTGTGGCGCCTCAGCGTTTCCGGCTTGTTTCCTCCCCGCACAAATATCTGATTTTAAATAACCACAGCGCATGGACCGGTTATTGCAACTCGATCGCGCGAACACGACAAAATCCGATGCGATGGAGACGAGCAAAATGAAATGGGTGGCTTTTTTCGTCGCTTTCTTCGCCTGCAGTCCCGCGGTTGAGGCGCAGCAGGCGGACCCCAATCCGCCCACGAAACAGTCAGGCACCTCGAGCTACGGCGGCGGCACCACCGAATACACCACGGCGACCGGCCGACAACTGGGAAGTGTTACGACCATCGGCGGCACAATGTATTTCACCGACGCGGACGGCAGGGCCCTGGGAACGGCGGAGACAATCGACGGTCACAGAGTTTATAAGACTTACTGACGCGGTACGCCGGCACGAGCCGATCTACCCCGGCCGAGACAAGGGCGCGCCGGGCGTCTTCGCCAACTGGAATGCGGGCGACGTCCGCCCGCTGGCTGTCTTTGTCGCAGCTGTAATCTGATCGGCCCCCGGATGGTGACGCCGCTGAAGGAAACCGACATCGCGAAATCCGGCGAGAATGCCGCGACTGCCCAGCAAATGCGCATATTCGTGGGCGTAAAGGTCGCGCCAGGGATCGCTGGCGACCTCGCCGGTCTGGCGCGAGAACTCGAGCATGCCGCCGTTCGGCTCGTGCGGATCGCCGATATTCACCTTACGCTCGTGCCGCCATGGAATGAGACGTCACTCTCGCAGATAGCCGAAAAGATCCGGGCGACAATAAATCGCTTTGAGCCATTCACGCTGACATTTCGGCGCCTCTGTTATGGCCCCCGGCCCGAGCGGCCCCGTCTGTTATGGGCGGAATGTGTTGTACCGAACGAAGTCGAGCTATTGCGCGCCGAGCTCCTTAACACGTGCGGCGCAAGCGACGAGCGGCCATTCCGGCCGCACGTCACGCTCGCCCGCCTGCGCGGCGACGGAAGAGCGATCGCACGGCGACATCCGATCGATCGGGAGCTTTCCTTCACGCAGCGGGTCGATTCAATCGAGATCTTCCGCTCGCCGCCGCCCGGCGCAACCGGTTACGAGATCCTCGCGTCTCTGCCGCTGACGGAAGGCCGCCGCGCGGCGTCAGAGGCCTGATGGCGCAGATTTCCGGGACAGGCGGAAATCTGCGCCATCATCGGAACCAGACAAGGCGAGACCCATGCTTTGACGCCATGTGACGAATTCAGTCGGCGAAGCCGCGTTGGCGCAGCAGCGGTTCGACGGTCGGCATCCGGCCCCGAAAGGCCAGATAGGCCTGCGCCGCATCCTGCCTGCTCCCGGCCGCATAAATGAAATCACGAAGCTTCCTTGCAACCTCCGGCGCGAACGGGTCGCCCGCCTCCTTGAAGGCCTCGAAGGCGTCGGCGTCGAGGACTTCGGCCCACAAATAGCTATAGTAGCCCGCGGAGTAGCCGTCGCCCGAGAAGATGTGACTGAAATGCGGCGTGCGGTGGCGCATCACGATTTCCTCGGGCATGGAAATCTTTTCCAAACACTGTTTTTCAAAAGCGCCAACATCCAGTTCGCTTCGTGTATCGCGCTCATGCAGATCGAGGTCGACGTATGCCGAGGCGCAAAACTCCACCGTTGCGAAACCCTGGTTGAAGTGACGCGATCTGACGATGCGTTCGAGCAGGTCGTCCGGCATGGGTTCGCCGGTTTCCGCATGCAGCGCGAATTCGCGAAGCACGGCGGGCTCCAGCAGCCAGCGCTCGAAAAGTTGCGACGGCAGCTCCACAAAATCGCGCGCGACGTTCGTTCCCGAAAGAAGCGGATAAGTCACATCCGAAAGCATGCCATGCAGTGCATGACCAAATTCGTGAAACAATGTGCGCGCGTCGTCTAGACTCAACAGGGTCGGTTCGCCTTCCGCCCCTTTCGTGAAGTTCATGACATTGACGACGATCGGTCGAACATTGCCGTCAAGCTTATGCTGTGACCGAAATTCCGACATCCAGGCGCCGCTACGTTTCGATGGCCGCGCGAAATAGTCGGCGAGGAACAACGCGACATGCTCGCCCTCTCCATCCAAAACCTCGAAGGCGCGCACTTCCGGATGATAGAGCTCCAGACCTTGCAGCTCCCTGAACTGAACCCCGAAAAGCCTCCCCGCCACGCTGAAAGCCGCCGCGATCATCTTCTCCAGTTGAAAATAGGGACGCAGCGCCGTCTGATCGAGATCGTATAAATTCTTCCTTTGTCGCTCGGCGTAATATCGCCAGTCCTGCGCCGCGATCGCGAAATTGGCGCCGTCTTCGTCGACGATCGCCTGAAGATCAGCGCGTTCCTCCCACGCGCGCGCCAAAGCCGGCTCCCACACGCGGTCCAGCAGCTCGCGCACGGCGGCGGGCGTCCGGGCCATAGTGTCGTCGAGCTTGTAGTCGGCAAAGCTCTCATAGCCAAGGAGCCTGGCGCGGCGGTCGCGCAGTTCGAGAATTTCCGCGATGATCTTGCGATTATCCGTAGGGCCGCCGCTTTCGCCGCGGCTCGCCCAGGCGCGGAAGACAGCT
This sequence comes from Methylocystis sp. ATCC 49242, assembly GCF_000188155.2. Taxonomy (NCBI): domain Bacteria; kingdom Pseudomonadati; phylum Pseudomonadota; class Alphaproteobacteria; order Hyphomicrobiales; family Methylocystaceae; genus Methylocystis; species Methylocystis sp. ATCC 49242. Next base: position 3,533,374 of record NZ_KE124774.1, on the reverse strand, counting down.
TCACGCAAATCGCGGCGAGCGGAGCTTTGCAGGAACGGTTCCGCGCTCGAGCGGGCGAGTGTCACCGCATATCTGCCAGCCGCGCCGCGATCCGCCGCGAGGCGCGCGGCCGCCGAACGAAAATCTGGCGACAGGCCTTCGAGATCGGTCTCGTCCAGCAACAGCAAATAGCTCGACTCATCGGCGAGGACATTTTGCGAGAACTGGGTCGAAAGAACCGCGAGCCGCTCCATTATCGCAGCCAGCCGTTCTTTTTCTGCTTCCCCCAGTTTCGCGCCGGCGCGCACGAAGTTTTTGTGGACAAGCTCCAGCACGCGCGCCTGCTCCGGCGTCAGCGCGAGGCTCTGGCGCTGCGCATGGAGGGCGTCGATCCGGCGAAAAAGCGCCGCATTCATGGAAATTTCGCTCGCGTGCCGGGAAAGCGCGCCCGAGACCTCGCGTTCGATTTCCTGAAGCTCCGGATTTGTGTCAGTGGCGGTCAGGTTCCAGAAGACGGCGCTGACGTCGTTCAGCAACCGGCCTGATCGTTCGAGGGCAGCGATCGTGTTATCGAAACCGGGGGGCGCCGGATCATCGGCGATACGCGCAATCTCCTTGCGATGCTCGGAAAGCGCGGCGTCGAACGCGGCTCTGAAATGCTCGCCGCGTATCATGCCGAAAGGCGGAAGCCCAAAAGGGGCGCTCCAGACGGCAAGGAGAGGGTTGGGCGCAAGGGACATGGATTTTCCTCGAAGCGGGATAGGATTCATAAAGAATATTGCCTCGTCGCGCTCCTTGCCAGAGCGGCGGACGATCGAATCCGGCGGCGGTCGAAAAAACCACAAGCAGCAAACCTTGGTAAATCTGCGCCGCTCGAGGGAAAAATTATTCGGCTATCTGTTCGATCTCCGCCCCCGTCGTCCATACGGAAGCGGCCGTGTCCGTGACATATCCTGCGGCCATGACCACGGCCTCGAGTCCAAGGTCACGGCAAGCCACGACGACGGCGACCGCAAGTTCGAGAAGGCGATCCCCGTAATACCGCCGACGGCCATCGATATTGAATCCATCGCTGACCTATGGAAACCTGCATGAGGCCGCTTTCAACGTTGTGACATACCCATGCGCGTCGCGATTTCAAACCTTGCTTGGGACGCCGACGAAGACGATCCCATAGCCCCGCTGCTGGCGCGCTTCGGTATCGACGCGATCGACATCGCGCCGGGCAAATATTTTTCCGATCCCGGCAGAGCCTCTGACGCCGACATCTCGCGTCTGCGCAATTTCTGGCGTGATCATGGCGTCGAAATCATTGGCGCGCAGGCCTTGCTTTTCGGCGCACCGAATCTGAACATTTTCGGCGCTGCGGAAAGCCAACGGGCGACGATGGAGCGTTTATCGGCCGTGAGCCGCATTGCTGCGGGCCTCGGCGCAACGCGACTCGTGTTTGGTTCCATACGAAATCGAAATCGCGCGCATCTCGGAGATCAAGCGGCTTTCGATATGGCCGTCAGCTTTTTCCGTCGTCTGGCTATGATCGCGCAATCCTGGGGCGTATTCATATGTCTGGAGCCCATTCCTTCACGGTATGGATCGAATTTTCTTACAACGACGGTGGAGGCTGCACGCATGGTCCTCGCGGTGAACGAGCGAGCGATAAGGCTTCAACTCGACACCGGAACGATCGCCGTCAACCGAGAGGATCCTGCGGCCGTAGTGAGCGATTTTGCGTCCATCATCGGACATGTCCATGCGAGTGAGCCGGATCTTGCTCCCTTGGGCGCAGGCGACGCTGATCATGCCGGGACGGCGCGGGCCCTCGCGCGGCATTTACCTGAGCAAGTCGTGACCGTCGAATTTCTGGCGACGGAAAATGAACCGCACGAAAGCGCCGTCGTCCGTTCTCTGTCGATCGCCGTGCGGCATTACCGAGAGATATGAATAGCGCTGATGCATCTCGAGTCGCGTCAATGGCGACGACCGCAATCGTTGCGCACCACCAATTCCTCAATGACGCTTTCCACGCAATTTGCGCCGCGACGACAAGGCAGCTGACGGAATCGCGAAGATCAGATATGGAATCGTCATGAAGACAATCCTCGTTACAGGCGCCACCTCCGGATTTGGCGCCGCATTCGCTCGCCGCTTCGTCAAAGACGGACATCGCGTCATCGCTACTGGGCGTCGCGCCGAGCGTCTTGCGGAATTGGCGTCGGACGTCGGCGGGAATTTATTTACCGCAAAGCTGGATGTCACGGATTTATCCGCCATCACCGATTTTCTGGCGGCGCTCCCGGAAGGCTGGCGCGACATCGACGTGCTCGTGAATAATGCGGGGCTTGCGCTGGGGCTATCTCCGGCATGGGAGGCCTCGCCAGAGGATTGGGACACGATGATCGCCACCAATATCTCCGGCCTTGTCCATATGACGCGCGCGATCCTGCCCGGGATGGTCGCGCGCAATGACGGGATCATTCTCAATATAGGATCGACGGCAGGCGAATATCCATATCCCGGCGCGCATGTTTATGGCGCGACCAAGGCTTTCGTACGACAATTCTCCCTCAATTTGCGCGCAGATCTCGTGGGGCGGAATATCCGCGTGACAGACATCGAGCCGGGTCTCGTCAGCGGCTCGGAATTCAGCAAGGTGCGCTTCGGAGGCGACGACGCGAAGGCGGCGGCAGTATATGAAGGCACCCAGCCATTGACGGCCGAAGATATCGCGGAGACGGCGTCATGGATCGTTTCGCTTCCACATCACGTCAACATCAACCGAATTGAAATGATGCCGACCTGTCAGGCCAGCGCTGGCCTTGCTGTCAAAAGGAGCTAGCAAGGCGAGATTCGGATTTTAATCTCCGAGAAGACGATGTGTCGGACAGGGACCGTTTTTAGCATCATTCGACTTCCAGCGTTCCTTGCAGACATGAAATCCTTTCGCGATCAGGGAATCATCAAAACAGGCGCGCCTATTCTGACCCGATCAAAGAGGTCGATGACATCCTCGTTCAACATGCGAATGCAGCCATAGGACGCGGCCGTTCCGATCGACCGGCGCATTTTTCTGCTCGTCCCGTGAATGGCGATATGAAGTCGATCAAGCGTGATTGCGCGTGCGCCCATCGGATTTCCCGGCGCGCCTCCGGGGATGATATCCGGCAATTCAGGATGGTCGGCCTTGACGCAAGGCGGCGGACTCCAGTCAGGATTGATATATTTTCCGCTGACATGAGCTGCGCCCGCCCATTCCTTTCCCCGCTTCGGGACGGCGATCCGATAACGGATTGCAACGCCGTCGCCGACAACAAAAAACAGCGCGCGCTCCCTGACCTTTATGATAATCGCGCCTGCCGACGCTGACGGCGAAAACCCGACGACTTCCCGTGCGCGACCGATGTCAGGGAAGATAACGGCGCCAGCGATCAACGATGCAAGAATGAGGACCGACCAAGTCTTCGCTGAGCGGCGCCTGTAACGAATCCGCGGGGCGCAAAGCGCACATAGCCATTTCATGGCTGTTCGACCCTCTCGATTGATGGGAAATGCGACACATTTACGTCCCGACTTTTTCCCCCAGCACACGCTCCAAACGGTTGCCGGCCGCGCGATGATGCAATATCTGCCCGGCGCGTTCGGCGATCAGGCTGCCAGCTTCAACAGGGGGCAAACCCTGACGATAGATATTGGAGATGACCGTATATTCGTAGCGGATGTCGCCATGCCCGCTCGAGGCGCGCGCCGCATTGCGAACTTCGTCGTCTTCGAGTCGATAAGCGAGATAGGCGGACATGCTGCGCGCGGCCATGGCGTCGCCGCCGGGCCTCTCCCCGATCAGAATAATCACCAGCTTCGACTTCAGGCTATTGCCGATCTCCTCGGCAAGTTTTACGCGACCATAGGGCGCGAGGATAGGCGTTCCGACGGTAATCTGCTGCTGAGCTAGTCCATCCATCAGGACCGGCAACAACTCGGCAATGTTGTGATGAATCGCCTCGGCGCTCAGTCCATCTGAAATGACGATCTGAACATCAAACTCTTCGGGCTGAAGCCTTGCGCGCAGTTGCCCGTCGAGTCGCGCGCCGAGGTCCGGGTTATTCAGATGATCGGCCTTCGAACCGGCCTTTGTCGAAATTCGGCGGAAGTCGAAAGACCCAAGTTTCTCCGCCGATATATCGGTGTAAATTGCTTCGCGGGCGGCCGCGATGTTTGCCTTGATGTCGCGCGAAACCGCGTTCGCTGGCCGTGGCCCTGCATTCTCCCAGCCATACGCCGCCGGTAGATTTTCTCGCAGTCTCTGCAATTCCATGTCGGAATCGCAAAATATGCGGGGATTGCCCCAGTTCGGTCCACGTTCGAGCGCGCCTTCGGCGTCCCGTTGAAAAATTCCGAGCTCCATGGCCCATGCCGCAAATTCCGGCGCCGGTTCGAGGCCATATGTCTCCCGCATCGTCTGATCGTCGTGCGACGAGGTGTCGAAATAGGCGAGCATCCGATCGACGCCAAGATAGACATCCATGAAATAATTGGCGCCGGCGGCCGAAAGAAGCTGGGCGGCGATCTGCTGCCCTTCCATGGTGATCTCGGAATGAAGGGTGTAGCAGGGCGCCATCCCCATCGGAATTCCGAGGAGCTTGCCGATGAAATGATCCTGCAGATTGGACAGGATCATTTCGACATTTGTACGGTGCGTTTCCGGCCCGATAAAACCGGTCACATTATTGACCATGAACGGATCGTAGCGGCGCGCAAGACCATAGCAGAGCGCTTCGGTCGTCGTCATGTCCGCGCCATTGTGCTTTCCGTAACTGACTTCGCTCCCCTGTCCGGTCTCGAAATACATGAACTGCTTCGCGCCATCGCCAATCGGTCGGCGCTCCAGCATGACGCGATATGCGCGATCGAGAAGATCGACCGTGCAATCGAACTCCTCGATCAGCGTCCGATCCGTTCCTGCAAGACTCTGGAACATGATTTCGACCGGATCGCCCCTTTCCAGGCAGGCGAGCTGCGTCTTTATGTGGGCCAGAACGCAAATCTGCGTCGGCGCGCCGGTTTGTCGCCGAAGCTTGTCGAGATGGTTTAGAATTGCGCTGGCGTTGTCGACCGTGTCTATTGCGGGATTGAGACCGATGAGAGCGTCTCCGGCGCCCAGACTCAGACCCGTATAAACGAGGAGGGTGACGGCGGACAGATCGTCGGTCGGGTGATTGGGCTGCAGACGGGAGGACAAGGTTCCGGTAAGTCCGACCGTCGTTCGCGCGGCCGCGGAGCGTTTCAGCTTCTTCGCCGAATAGACCAGTTCGTGGACATCCATGAGCTTTGCGATCGCGGCGGCCATCACCCCGGTCAATGCGGTCCCCAAGCGCTTTATTGCCGGTGCCTTGTTTCGCAGGATGAAATCCTTGGCTTCCCCGACAGTCAGATCGGCGAATTCGGCGAAGACGGGGAGATCGATATCGTAATTTACCCGCATGACCTGATCGACCCGCCCTTGGCCGTCGGTCAATGGGCGATCGTAGAGATGCCTCAATTTAAGATTTGAAAGAATTTTTCGCGCCGCTTCTCTCTCGACGTCGTTTTGCGCGGCGAGCGCGGCAAGTCGATCGCCAGCCTTGTCGAAATCCGCAGCGCCCAAAAGCGCTTTCAATCCCACGAACCTGAAAGACCTGTCGAACAGACCGATTTCATACGCCTCGTCCGGCATCGGCGTCGGGACATGGATTTCGGACAATGGCTTAAGCGCAATCATCTCCCGCGTCCTCCGCTTCCATTCCACCCTTTTGCGCCAACGCGCGCGAACTTCAGTTCATACCATAGAAGGAAACCGGAACCACGCCGCTTCGCCTTGCTCCGAGATTTACGAACTGCGCTTTTCGCGTCGGAATTTCGTCTATGACGATCAGTCTCCGAGCGGAGGATTTCCAGGCGGTCGCGTAATTGCCGAGAGCCTTGCCTACATTAGCGTTCGTCAGAATCACGAGCGGCGCGTCGGATGGAAGACTAGCTTCATTGAGCGCTTCCGAAATCGTCAACCCAAGCTTCTTCACATCGCCGTAACAGGGCGACGTTTCGTCCCAGGCAAGCTGGATGCAAACACCGCGTCGAGAACCTCCGGCGAGTTTCAGCGCTCTCGACAGTGTGCGGGCGTCAACCCTCGAGGAGAGCGACGCCACGATCGGCAGATCGGGAAGCGGAAGGGCGGCGGCGCCGAGGAATAATGTCGTGCCGGAAATTTCGGTGTTGTTATAGGTGAGGCCCTGTACCGTCGCGCGTCCCCTATGTTCCGGAACGAAACGCTGAATATCCGCCGCGAGCCGCTTATCGGCGACAATAGCCTGAGCAAGGTTGACGCCGAGATCGCCATAGGCGGTTGTCGCCGGCGACGCTTCTCCCGCGCTGATAGCGTAAACGAGTTCGCCGACGCCGCCGGAGAATGTCACCGCCGGCGCAATCGACGCATCGTAAACGCAAGGCGCGGGCGCAATGAGACGACCAAGCGGATTGTCGAAGAACTCATGATCTTGTTCGACGATCGCCACTAACGCATCCGTCAGATATTTCGTCAGACGAGCGACCGCCTTGCTGGATAGATCGGACCCGACCGAATGTTCAAAACCGAAATTCTCGAGCATCGCTGCGCCGAAACGCGAGACATTTACCAGACGATAGCCTTCCGGCTCGAACTCGAAATGACGCGCGCCAATGAAGTAGCACCCGACAGCCTTGACATCGCCGGCCAGCCCAAGGGCCGGATTCGTCGTGCCGCCGCCGATGTCCATATTGAGTATCGGTTGTTCCGGATGGGCGCGAGAAACCGCCGCGCCCGCGCCCATGAAGGCGAGCCATGATTCCAGGCGCGGATCGTCGGCTGTCGCAACAACCGCGTCGCCAAGCAAGTCAATGACGGTCGCCCTCAGCGCGTCGGCGTTCTCCCGCTCCGCCGCCAATCCTGTGACGATCGCGCCGCCGGCGAAAATATCCTCGCGCGCAGTCCCGGCCTCCGTGAGCCATGACAAGACCCGGGACCGTATCGCCTCGAGATCGAGTTTTTGCTGATTGAGCGGCGTGAAGATCGGGTCAGGACGATAAATGGCGCGAGGATTACGAAGCGCCATTCGCCCGGTGACGCAATTGCCGGAGATTTCCGCCTGTAATGCGAGAAAACTTGTCGTCGTCGAGCCGAAGTCCAATCCGACCAGCTTCACCTGGTTCAAACCGACGCGTGCAACCATCCCCCTGCGGCTCCAGTCAAAAGACATTCGCAGTTGTTATTTAATGTCGCCCGGCTTGCCGAACAGGGATGGAGGCGATCGGGTTTCTCGCGCCGCATAACCGGGAAAAAAGAGCCGGCCCGGCCATTTGAGCCGGGCGCCTCGATGATTCCATCGCCGGGGCGGGCTTTGTCACCCCATCGTCGAATTCCAGAATGAGCTTCGATCAATAGGAAGCGACGACCGGATCTGCGTCCCAATTGAAATGATAGTTCACGCCTGCGCGCGCAATATGTCCATCGAAGCGGGTGGACGCATGATTGTTGCTGATCATGATGAGCGCGCCGAACGCCTGATCGGTTGTTACGCCGGTGGGAAATGTAACACCGCCAAGATCGTAATAGAGATATTCCGCCTTGAGGCTCCAGTCAGATGAAAACATCCACTCGAGGCCGCCGCCGACAGTCCAGCCGGCGCGAGTGTTGGAAAAGCGGCCGGCGTTGATCGCGAGGAGTTCAAATCCCGGCGTATCATTTGGGATTGTCTGGAAGAAATCCGCTCTCGCCGTGACCCCGCCATACGCCAGACCGCCGGTCGCATATGCGAGGAGGGTTGGCGTGACGAGATAGCCGATGCGGCCGCGAACGGTCCCGAGATAATCGAGCCGTTTGCTGGCCGACAGCGTCGTCAGATAGCTGAGGCCAGCGGCCGGCGTTGGGAGCAAGCTGACGTTGCGAGCGCTATTTGCGCCGCCGGCCACGCCCTGAATATCCGCCTCGACGCCGGCGATGAAGGTTTCACTGAACCGCCAATTGTAACCAAGTTGGCCGCCGCCAATGAAACCGGCTGCTTGTGTCGAAAGCGCGCGGCTTGCGGCAAAGGACGAGGTCGCCGCCCATATCTCCTCGCCAATCCCCGGGGCCACGAAGACCGGCGCGGACAGCAAATTGACAGCCGTGCTTGCGTTCCATGCGCCGCCGGCATTCAAGCCGATATAGAATCCGGCCCAGGGCGTCGTCTCCATCGCCGGAAGCTCCGGCAAGGGTGGAAGCTTGTGTGACGAGAGATCCGCGGCAAAAGCCCCTCCCCCGATCAGGGATAATGTCAACACGGCGGAGGAAGCGATGCTTTTCATTGTGGTGCGCCTATCAATTCTGTCGCGTTCATCCGCATGGTTCGGCAAGCTAGGAGATCGCAGCTCGCAAGCGGATCGCTGCACTCGGGGCGGTGGGAAACGTAAATATTGATGGTAAATATTTACCTAAACTGAAAATAGTTTCATAATGTTAAGCCATAGACTGTTGACAATCTACCGACGTGTTTCGTCTCGACTGCCGCATTCGCCAAATTTCGAATCGCTGCTCGTGCTCGAACGAAAACACATGTTTGGCGAAAAGCGGCGGCGCGTCCGCACGCAAGGAACCAGAAATCCGCCATTGGGACGCCCCTGCCCGGGCAACGACGCCGTCGCTCTGGCTCGAACGCAAACAATGCTTTAAGATTCGGGCGCTCCCCATGTTCACGGGACGATCGAGCCAGCCGCAGGTGTTTTTCAATGGCGAAAATGCTGCTTCTTCCGCGATCACTGTGTCGCATGCTCATCGGCGTCGTTCTGATCGGCGCGTCGCCCTCCGCCCTAGGGCAAGGCGGCGAGGCATCCCCGTCCGCGACGCAGGGCTTTATTGTCGTGGACGCGAGAGGGAAAGCGGTAGGGCAACTCGTCGAACGAAATCTCGTGCAGCGGCAAGTAAACGGAACCTGGGTAAGCTTTCCATTTGGATACAGTGGTCTTAAATCGGAGGGACTGATTTTATACTTCGCAACGAAGAATTGCAGCGGACAGGCTTACATGAATGCAAATGACAGCCCTCTGCGCGGCGTCATATTCACGACGCCGGGCGCCGGATCCATGGTCTCGGACGGCTATTACACAGCTTCCGGCGCCCTTGTTTTTCCTGAACCGCCAATGACCATGATCAAGGTGACGTCGGTTCTCGCCGTACAATCCCTGTCGCCATTGAGCGGCGTGTGTTCGGAGCCGGATTCAAAGCTGAATGCGCTGGTTGGCGCGGCGGCGACTTTCAATCTGGGACCGTTCACGCCGCCCTTCAAATTGAAATAGCCTCGTCGCCATAGCCTCGCCGAAACAGAAGTGACTCTCCGCCTTCTTCCACCAACATCGTAACGCGCAGCACGGCCAGGTTTCACCTGCGCTAAAGGCGTCATCCATGGCCAGGCGACGTGCGGAACACATTCAGGTCCGACTTCGGCCGCATTTGTAAACAATAAGCCGCCCGACTTGTTTTCCTGTTCAAACGGAAGCTCTGGCGGAGTCTTTGGGAATGGTTCGAGCACGCGCATCGCTTTTTGGGAGCTTCATGGCCCTGATTGTCGCGTCGCCGGCCCCGGCGCTGGACAATCCATTGAACCGTGGAGCGCTCGCCGATTTTGTCAATCTGTTCCGGGAGCAGGCGATACCTCGCCAGTTTGTGATCTGGCGCCATCCGCAATTCAAGAAAGGCACGATCGTCGTGGCGACGAAGCAACGGCGCCTTTACTATGTGCTCGGCGACGGTCAGGCGATCGAATACGGCGTTGGCGTCGGTCGGGAAGGATTTACATGGTCGGGAACGAAAACGGTCACCCGAAAACGCGAATGGCCGGATTGGCGGCCGCCGCCACAGATGCTGAAGCGGCGCCCCGATCTTCCAAGACATATGGCCGGCGGAATGGAGAACCCGCTCGGCGCGCGCGCACTGTATCTCGGCTCGAGCGAATACAGAATCCATGGCTCCAACGAGCCGGACACGATCGGCGCAGCAGTGTCCTCGGGATGCATCCGTATGACGAATCGCGATGTCGTCGACCTCTATGGGAGAGTCAAGGTCGGCACGAAGGTTGTCGTCTTGAACTGACCGATCTGCGCGGCTCGCATGACGCGACACCGGTCAGGCGCCGCGAAATCCTCTTGCGGTGAGCGTTAAGTGTAAGCGGGTCTGCACACGGCCATCGCGCGAGATAAAAAAGGGTCCGGCGTAAGGCCGGACCCGAAGAAACCAAAGAAGTTGAGCTTTCTCAAAATATTCGATCGCCTCTCGCCGCACAGCACATTCTCCGCCATTCGCCGAACGCAGTTCGCCATGGAGCTTATTGGAAAAGCCCGGTGAAGGAAGATCCGGCTGAGGCTGCCGTCAAATGCATTCCGCTTCCGATCTGGAAAACAAACGATAGCCCGAGCGAACATGAAGACGCCTTGTCAGGCGATCTCGCCGCCGTGCGCTCAGTTGCGCCCGCTCCTTGCGAAAGGCTCCAGAGAAAATCGATTATGCCGCTTCCTAGTTGAAATCGACGATCATCACTTTGGTGTAGACGATGAGCCCGAACGCGACGACGCAAAGCATCAACCCGTGCTCGAGGGTCGAGACCCGAACGTCGCCGGTTGTCGCTTTCTTGAAACCCAAAAAGAATTTACGCATGTTGCTGCCTCCTGACGGCTTGACTGGAGCGCTTGCCCCGCCTGTCGCGTCGCGGCCGGCGATCCGAGGCTATATGGTTAATGCGTGGTTCTTAAAAAGCCGTTGACCATAGGATGCGTTATGAATGCGGCGCTTCACCCGACGTGGATTGACCAAAAACCGATCCTCGCATGCGTTATGGGCTTTTCCCGGGACGCGGCGCATGGGTCATGGCGAAAACGCTCTAAGCAACAATCTGCTGGCATGGATGAGCGCGATTCGGCGGAGGGGCCGTCTCCTGTGGATGCGACGCATGTGTCGGAGGGCCTGGTCGATCGAATGGCGCTGCGGGCAAAGGCCAGCGCCTCTATCTTCACTTTTCTCCTATGGCAAAAAAGAGGCCCGGAAGTCTCCGGGCCGAAGGGGGAACCTGGGATGGTCGTAAAATAAAGATACTCCGCTCCCCCTTTGACGACAGTGGTTCTCCTGCCAAATACCGCCAGTTTTCCGCCATGCCCTCGTACAGGCGTCTTCAATCCCGCATGGACGCTGAAGCGACGCCAGCCTGGAACCGTTTAGGGGGCCAGCGAGTTTGAAATTTTGTGCTGGAGATCGCAGCGGACGCGATCCTGCGCGAGGGGACGAGTCAGGTCCCGATACGCGACTTCGCACGTGATTTCATTGCGCATGACGATTACAATCCCGCGCCATGAAAAAATACTCGCTGATGATCCACGGCGGCGCGGGAACGATACATGCGCCCGAACGATATGAAGCGTCTCTTCGCGACATAGTGGAAACCGGCGCACGCCGGCTCGAGACCGGCGCGTCGGCGCTCGACGTCGTAACCGAGTGCATCATGCGGCTAGAAGACAACCCGCTTTACAATGCGGGCCGTGGATCGGTCCTGAACGCAGATGGACTCGTTTCATGCGACGCGTCGATCATGGACGGTCGCAATCTTGACGCCGGCGCCGCCGCCGGCCTGCGTGGCGTCAGAAACCCGGTGCTCCTTGCACGCGCCATCATGGAGAAAAGCAATCATGTGTTCCTCATCGGCGAAGGAGCTGAACGATTCGCTCGGGATAATGGCGTCGACTTCGAGAATTCGGATTATTTCCTGACGGCGGAGCGCGTTGAGCAATTCGAGAATGTTCGCGCGGCGCGATCGACCGCGCTCGACCATTCACGAGCGAATGAAGTGAAGCTTGGCACTGTCGGAGCCGTCGCGCGAGATCAATCCGGCGACCTCGCCGCAGCGACCTCGACCGGCGGCGTCGTGAACCAGCGTCCGGGTCGGGTCGGCGACTCCCCGATCATCGGCGCGGGAACCTTCGCGGATAATTCGAGCTGCGCAATATCCTGCACCGGGGTTGGAGAGGATTTCATTCGCACGTCGCTCGCCCGCACTGCCGCGCTGTTCATCGAATATCGCGGCATGCATGCGCAAGACGCGGCGAATGAAGCGATACTCTTCCTCGTCGACAAAGTGCAGGGATATGGCGGCCTGATCATCATCGATCGCAATGGCGAATGCGCGCGCGCCCATTCGACGCCGGGGATGATTACAGCAACGGCTGCGGACGGCGAGATTACGCTGCGCCCTTGCTAGGCGAAGATAGGGGGCCTCTGTCGCGGCGGCTTATGAACGACGACGATAAATTGAAAGGGCCGGCGCCAAGAGCGAAAGACCGGCGTTGCCGCCCCAAATCAACCGTTGCGGAATCATTTATCGTTCTTACGGCGTTGGAGTTTTAACCCATCTTTCATCCCTCGACTGGTCGACGCATCGTCTTCCGGATCTCTGTTAGAGGTTAGCTCGGCTGCGTGGCCTGCGTCAGCGCGCCCCCGATCGTGGTCGAGACCCAAACGACTGACCCAAACCTGGCGGCGCCACGGCGTCAACATTCGTTTCGGATTTGATGTTGCATTTCCAGTTCTTATGTTACATTTTACCGGGAAATGTAGCCTGTATTTCCCACCTTTCAACTGCCCGGAGATGAACTGTTCGCGAGGCGGGACGAAAGGAGATCGAATGGGCCGAAAAAATAGTCGGTAAAGCACCCGGCCGGCGAGAATGGATTATTTGAGTGCGGAGTCTGAGAAAATGGAAACATATGCCGGATTCTATATCCTCAAATGCGGAGATTTCAGCTCCGATTACATCATAGATTCATCGTTCAAGCTGACTTCAGCTATAATAGATGCAGGTGATAATGTTATACATTCAAATGAAAATTTGAAAATGAGATTTAATGATGGAAATGAACAAAAGAATATCTTCTATTTGGGACGAACAGCCTTAGGCGAGCCGATCGTTTTGGAAGGACAGAGAAAGTATTTACTTACAAGCGACTCGCGCCTTCCAAAAGACCACCCAGTTCACTGTTTCGATTTGCCGCTTCTGCTTTACAAGCAGGCCGCGGTATGTTTCGCCTAGAGAAGACATCTCAGTATTTCGAATTTGCGAAGTCTTTTGAAAACACGGGGCGTCGCCGCGATCTCCGCCAACAGGCTACTACATCGGCGCCCCGTATTACATTATTCGTATCGTGCGTGGCCGCATGGCCGAAATGGACGGGTTCCGACGAAGGCACGACCCGCCGCCTCAAGATAAATTCCCCGACGCGGTGGAGAGGCGCGCTTGAGTCGCCGAATGTACCGGAGACGGGGCGAACGTGTTGCGACTGTCAGCCCGAAAACGGCAAGCCCCCGCCGCATAAGCGGGGCTCTAGCTTTACATCCTGTCGCGCGTTCAAACGGAAAACCGCATACACTTTTCCTGAAGGCGCTCTATCCGGAGATTCCGCGCCGCTGCGGATACTTCATCAATTCCTGGCGACGGCCGGCTCTGCGCCGAACAGATCGAAGTGGCGGTTCACGCCTGCCTGAACCAGATCGCCGTTGAACCGGGTGGAGGTCGAGGCGTTGTAATTGAAGGCGCCGCTGCTCGGCGCCGCAAAGCCGGAGGCGCGCGCATTGCCGAGGTCATAATGCAGGTAATCGACCTTGGCGCTCCAGTTCGGCAAAAACATCCACTCCACGCCGCCGCCGGCCGACCATCCAACCAGCGTGTCCTGGAACACGGGATTGACCTGCGTCTGACTCGTGCCGCCGACGCGTCGGGTGAAAATCGCCGTGTTGGAAACGACGCCGCCATAGGCCATGCCGCCGGTTCCATAGACGAGCAGCGTCGGCGTCGCGAGATAGCCGAGGCGGCCGCGGACCGTGCCGAGATAGTTCAGCGTCGCCGTGCGCTGCTCATAGGTCAGGAACGTATCGCCGCCGCCATTGGCCGACGTGAGCTGCCATTTCGTGTCCGTGTTTCCCGAGACGCCGTGGAGATCGGTCTCGACGCCGGCGAGGAAATTGCCCGAAAAATTCCAGTTCGCGCCGAGCTGCAGACCGCCGATGAAGCCGGCGAGATGGTTGCCCGTATCGGTCGGCGCCGCGCTGAAAGCGACAGGCAAGCTCGCCGGCGCCGGGCCGACGCCCACAACCTGCACGTTCGAGGTGGGGCTGGACCATGCGCCGCCGCCATTGAGACCGACATAGACGTCCGTCCAGCTGGGACGCGGCGCGGGCGGCGCATCCGGCGCCATGCTGGCGAAGAAGTCGGAACCCGGCGGTTTGGCGATGGGCTGTCCGTCGCCGAAGCCGTTCGCCGAGACTTCCAGATAGAAGAAATCGGTTGGCCGCGCGGTCAGGCCGTTCGTCGTTCCGGTCTGTCCGAGCGCGGATTGCCCGGGCCAGGCGACCGGCGGCCATTGCAGCGACGTCGGCGGCGCGAAACTCGAGGTGAAGGAGCCCGGCCAGAAACGCGCATAGCTGGCGGTGAGATTGATGAACTGATTCAACTTGTGACGGATACGGATGTCATACTCCGTGCCCATGAAATCGCCCCTGTTGCCGAGGGGGGCGTATAAATTGGCGCGATCCCACGCAGCCGCCGTGCTCGCCAGCCAATAGGCGCTGAAGGCCGTGTCGATCTGCGTATTTTTGGCCGGTTCGAACTCCAGCCGCGCCTTGACATTCTTCGCGTTGTTCCAGCCGAGATAATCATTGCGCGAAAATGGCTGATTGAAGCCATAGAAGGGATCGAAGTTCTGGTTGGCGCTGTCATAGGGGCTCTTGTTGCCAGTGCCGTAGACATAGACGGCGCTGACGCGCGGTTTCCACGGATGGTCCGAGAATGTGTAACCCGCCTCAAAGCCATAGCCGATGGCGTCATGCTGGACTGTCGTCTGAATGGCGTTTCTGCGCGTCCCGAGATCGCGGAATTCTCCAACTTCGCCCATTTGCTTGTTGATGTCGAAGTCATAGTCGAAGTTGCCGAGCACGCCATAGACGCGCAACCCCGGCGCATAGGTGTCTCGATGAACCTTGAGCGCATTGGAGGTATTGAGGACGTCTCCATATTGTTTGCGGCCGATGAAATAGGGCTGGATCGTCGCATATTCCGACCAGCGGCGAATGCTGAGAACGCTCCCGTAAATCCAATTGCCCCACTCGGGACGGTCGAATTCATATGGATAGCGAATGACCGGCCGCATCAGAAAGCTGTCGACGGCCCAGTCGTTTTCGTTCTTGCCCAACTTGATGCGAAAGCCCTCGAAATTATTCGTCGTGTTGCGAAATTCGTTGCTTCCGATCAACCGCCTGTCGAGCAGCTCCAGATGAAAGCGGCCGGCGCGCAGGCTCAACGGGCGGTCGTTCCCCAAAGGGTCTTTTCCCAATGCGTCCTTGAAATAAAGTTCCGCGAAGCCCTGAAGCAGTTCGGTCTGATTGATTTCCTGTCCCTGCAATTCATAGATACTGTTGAAGGCGCGAGAATCCTGGAACTCAACCACGAAACGCAGTGGGTCGAGCACATTCTTGACGCCGAAATAGGCGCGTGTGCGCAACAACCAGAGGGAGTTCGGGAAATATCTTCGCTGCGAAGCTGGCGGGTTGACGCTGGTGTCGCTCCACCGGCGATAATCGTCCTTGCGATATTCGAAACGCACGCGCGAATCGAGGCCGACGTTCAACCAGTCGATCCCCTCGAATTGCTTGTATGTCTTGCCAAGCTCCCGAACATAGGGCGGCACGTCAGGCTGCGGCTCCAGCCGATAGCCGCGAGTCTTGACGAAGTAACTTTTCTTTTCACTGGCCGCGACGGCGGGCGCAACCTTTGATCCTGACGTCGCCTTCGGCTTCGCGCCACTCCTGGCGACGCTGTCCGCTTTTGGCGTGTCTACTTTTACGGGATGATTCTCCTCGGAGAATGCGTATCCGGGCGACATTGCGAAAAGAGCCGCTATCGCCGGTCCGAGCCTCTTGTTTCGTTGAAACTTCGCCATTCCCCAACTCTCTCGGTTCGTTCTTTGTAGAGCGCGGTCCGCGCGGCCAGCAATGTAATTCTCTGACCGGCCTGACACGCCAAGTGAACCGCATCTGCGTTTTTATGTCTATCGAAAAGATAGACTAACTGCACATTCAGCCCATTCCGTTGCACAATTGCAACAGCCGGGAACAAAGGCGCGCCCGGTCGCGCAAAAGCCCCGCGAAATCGATCTCGCGGCGCGCGCCGGTGCGACGACGCCCACGTGCCGCCGCTTCCCATCGCGCGGCCAGCCAGAAGCCCTCGGCCGCTATTTTTGCAAGACGAAAAACAGCCTCGGGTAGCGCAGCAGAACCTTGCCGTTCGGCTGCCGCGGATAGGCTTCCGCGAGCTTCTCACGATAGCGTGAGAGAAAATCGGCGCGTTCATCCGGGCTGAGAAGATCGAGGAACGGACGTAAAGCCGATCCCTCGAACCAATCGACGACGCCTTGCGGTCCGTCGAGCGGATGGATGTAGATCGTCCGCCAGATGTCGAGTTCCCGGCAGAGCGGGGTCAGCAGATTGTAATATTCCTGAGGCGGGCCGATCACCACGCTGGACTTGGCGATCGGGACGAGGCGGCTCGCCCAGGGTCCGTCTGCGGCCACCATGCGCATCGCCGCATGTGACAATTCATGCACGATGTCCGGCATCTGCACAGCGAGACGCCCGCCCGGCCGAAGATAGGACGAGAGGCGCGTCAGCAGTCCGGGATGGTCCGGAAGAAAATGCAACGCCGCATTGGCGAAAATCAGATCGACTTCCTGAGCGGGACGCCAGCTTTCAATATCCTGTTTGAGAAATGTCGCCGCCACCGCGCGATCGCGCGCGACGGCAAGCATATTTTCCGAATTGTCGATCCCGACGACTGAAGCGCCCGGAAAGGTCGTCGCCAGCAATTCCGTGCTGTTTCCGGGACCGCAGCCAAGATCGAAAACGACCTTCGGCTCGAAGGAAGGAATGCGCGCAAGAAGATCGCGCGCCGCGCGCGTGCGTTCATTTTCGAACTTCAGATAAAGATCGGAGTTCCAGTCGTTGACGGGGGCTGCGCCATGATCCGTCCGCAATATCGCTGACGAGTGGCTCAAATGCCGTCTCCCGCGTTCAGATAATCACCGCTCTCCGATGACTCCATGGGGAAGATGCGCGCATTCGCCAGCGAAAGAGGCACGCGATCGCCGAGCGCCGCGGCGCTTTCGAGCGGCGAGTCGATTTCGAGCGTCTGATCATAACCATCGATGGCGATTGTGGCGCGCACGCCGGCGGGCGTTCGGCGCAGGCTTTCGACGCGGCCTTCGAGTTCGCCATGTCCCGGCGTTGCGACCGCGATATCTGCGGGGCGAAAGAAGACCTTGGCCGGGCCGTTGCGCAGTCCATGCGTATCGATGTGCAGCTGGCGCCCGGCGAATTCGACATGGCCCGCCGCAACGGTGACCGGCAGCGCGACCGCCTCGCCGACAAAGGAGATGACGAAGGGAGACGCTGGCCGATCATAAAGCTCCTCGGGCGCGCCAATCTGTTCGATGCGCCCTTCATTGAGCACGACGACGCGATCGGCGAGCTCCATGGCCTCGTCCTGATCATGAGTGACGAAAACCGTGGTCAGGCCGGTTTCCTTGTGCACCTCTCGCAACCAGCGACGCAGATCCTTGCGCACGCGCGCGTCGAGCGCGCCGAAGGGCTCGTCGAGCAAGAGGACGCGCGGCTCGATGGCGAGGGCGCGCGCAAGCGCCACCCGCTGGCGCTGGCCGCCGGAGAGCTGCGCGGGAAAACGCGCGTCGAGACCTTCGAGCTGGACGAAACGCAGCAGTTCGGCGACGCGCGCCCTGATTTCGGCGCGCGACGGACGCGAACGGCGTGGGCGCACCCTGAGGCCATAGGCGATATTGTCGGCGACAGTCATATGTTTGAACAGCGCATAGTTCTGAAACACGAATCCGACGCGGCGATCCTGCACGGGGAGATTGGTGGCGTCCTCGCCGTCGAAGTAAACATGGCCGCGGTCGGGCGCGTTGAGGCCAGCGATGATGCGCAGAAGAGTCGTCTTTCCCGAGCCCGAAGGCCCGAGCAGCGCGACGAGTTCGCCGGGCCGGATGTCGAGGGAGACGTCGCGCAGCGCGGCGAAAGCGCCGAAATCCTGGGCGACATGCTCGACGCGAATGGCTGCGCCGCGCCTGTTCAACTCAGCGCCGCCGCGCCCGTCCCGAAAGCGCGTCGGCGTGACGCCACTCGAGGAGGGTCTTGAGCCCGAGGGTGACGAGCGCCAGCCCCGCAAGAAGAACCGCGAGAGCGAAAGCGGCGACGCTGTTGTATTCATTGTAGAGTATCTCCACTTGCAGCGGGATCGTATTGGTCAGGCCGCGAATATGGCCGGAGACGACAGAGACGGCGCCGAATTCGCCCATGGCGCGCGCATTGCACAGCAGCACGCCATAGAGCAGGCCCCATTTGATATTGGGCAGCGTCACGGTGAGGAAGGTCCTGAAACCCGATGCGCCCAGCGTCAGCGCCGCTTCCTCCTCGACGTTTCCCTGCTCCTGCATCAGCGGAATGAGTTCGCGCGCAACGAAGGGGAAGGTGACAAAGATCGTCGCGAGCGCAATGCCCGGCACGGCGAAGATGATCTGCACGCCATGCGCCAGCAGCCACTTGCCGAACAGCCCCTGCGCGCCGAACACCAACATATAGACGAGGCCAGAGACTACTGGCGATACGGAGAAAGGCAGATCGATCAGCGTGATCAGAAGGCTCTTTCCGGGGAAGGAGAATTTGGCAATCGACCAGGACGCTGCAAGGCCGAAGACGAGATTGGCGGGCACGCTGATCGCCGCGATGAGCAAGGTGAGGCGGATGGCGGCAAGCGATTCCGGATCCTTGAAAGTCTCGAAAAACGTCGATGCGCCTTTGCTGGCGGCCTCTGCGAACACGACGGCGAGCGGCGCAAAGAGGAAGTTGAGAAGAAAGACGACTGCAATCGTGATCAGCGCATGGCGCGCCAGCGGTGAATCCTGCGTGACGGCGCGAAGCTTGACGCGGCGGCGCGATATGGAGGCAAATGCTGTCTCAGACATGCCCGAATCTCCTTCGGCTCCACGCATGAACGAAATTGATGATGAGCAGCGCGGCGAAAGAGATCGCCAGCATGATCGTCGCAATCGCCGTCGCGCCGGCGAAATCATATTGCTCGAGCTTCACGACGATCAGCAGCGGCGCAATCTCCGACACATAGGGAATATTGCCGGCGATGAAAATCACGGACCCATATTCGCCAATGGATCTCGCGAATGCGAGCGCAAAGCCTGTGAGCAACGCCGGAACGAGCGGCGGCAGCAACACGCGGATTACAGTCTGCAGGCGCGCCGCGCCAAGGGTGGCGGAGGCCTCTTCCAGCTCCGCCTCCAGCTCGGAGATGATTGGCTGGACCGTGCGCACGACGAAGGGCAGACCAATGAAGATCAGGGCGACAAGAATGCCTGCGCGCGTGAAGGCGATCTTCACATCTGCATCCGCAAGCGGCGCGCCGAACCAGCCGTTGGGAGAATAGAGCGCCGCGAGCGAAATGCCGGCGACGGCGGTGGGAAGCGCCAAGGGAAGGTCGACGAAAGCGTCGAACAGGCGACGGCCAAAGAAGTCATAACGCGCGAGCGCCCATGCGATGATGAGGCCGAAGAAAAGATCGATGATAGCCGCCAGGAAGGAGAGGAGGAAAGTCGTTCGCAACGCCGCAGCAACGCGCGGCTCCGTGGCGATTGCATAGAGTCCATGCAGACCAAGTCCCGACGCGCGCCATATCAACGTGGCCAGCGGAAACAGCACGATGAGCCCGAGATAGAGCAGCGTGAAGCCGAAGGTCAGGCCGAAACCGGGGATGACGCTCGGCGCCGTGAAGCGCCGAGCGTTGCGGCCAGCGAGGGTCGGGGAGGTCACCTCACGGCCTCTTGCGTCTGGATCTGATCGAAGACGCCGCCATCGGCGAAATGCTTCTTCTGAGCGGCGGCCCAGCCGCCGAAAGCCTTGTCGATGGTAATGAAATTTATCTTGGCGAATTTCTTCAGATCCTCTTTCGCCGCATACTCGGGATGCACCGGACGATAGTTGTAGCGCGCGATGATCGCCTGCGCGGCGGGCGAATAGAGAAAATCGAGATAGGCTTCCGCAACCTGCCGATTGCCCTTGGGGTCGGCGTTGGCGTCGACGACGGCGACAGGAGGCTCCGCGAGTATCGACTGGGACGGCGCGACGATCTCGAATTTGTCGCCGCCGAACTCCTTCAATGCGAGAAAGGCCTCGTTCTCCCATGTGATCAGCACGTCGCCCAGGGCGCGCTGCGCGAAAGTGATGGTCGAACCGCGCGCGCCCGTATCCATCACCGGCGCGTTCCTGTAGATCGCCTTGACGAAATCCTTCGTCTTCTCCTCGTCGCCGCCGAATTTCTTCAGCCCATATCCCCAGGCCGCGAGATAATTCCAGCGTGCGCCTCCCGATGTTTTCGGATTGGGCGTGATGACCGCGACGCCCGGCTTCGCCAGATCGTCCCAGTCCCTGATCGCCTTCGGATTGCCCTTGCGAACGAGAAACACGATCGTCGACGTATAGGGTGACGAATTATTCGGCCGGCGCTTCTGCCAGTCGGCCGGGATTTTTCCGCTCTTGTTCGCGATGGCGTCGATGTCGCCAGCCAGAGCCAGCGTCACGACATCCGCATTGAGCCCGTCAATCACTGCGCGCGCCTGGGAGCCAGAGCCGCCATGCGAGGTCTGGATCTCCACGCTTTCCCCGGTTCTCGCCTTCCAGTCGGCGACGAAGGCCGGATTGATCGCCTTGTAGAGCTCACGCGTGGGATCATAGGAGACGTTCAGGAATGTCTGCCCGGCCTGGGCATAGAGCCCTCCAAAGACGCCGAGCGCGGCGGTGGCGATCGTAAAGATACGGAGAAAAGCCTCGGTTTTTCGCGTGCGCTTGTTCATGTCTCGAGCTCCAAAATCGACCTTCTGATATAGTCTATAAATCTAGTATTTTGATCAGGCAAGAGGGATTTTGAAAAGCGCCGCGTTTTCCAGACGGGAGCGGGCGCGCCTCACGGCTCTGAAAGCCGTCAGATCGGCCGAGGCATTACGCCGCAGCAAAAGAAAATTGGTGTAGAAACTGATGCTTATGGCGTCTGGATCAGTGCTGTCGCCTCAGGGAGACAGCCGGTCCAGGCCGCATTTTTTCGCGGGTGCACGGAAAAGGCTTCGCCCGGAAGACCGGTTCGATACGCTGTCCCGGCGTGCTTCACCGGGAGCCATTCACGTCTATGCCGCGGCCACAGCCGCTTCCGATTACATCAAGGCGCGAAACCATATATTCGCTCATCCGCGAGCGAGGGACGGCCACCGCCCGCCTCGAAATCGACGCCGCTACCTGCTTTCGCGCGTCATCGCCAACGCTTTCGCGCGGTCGATGTAATCGCATGTCCGCCGCGCGACTTCCTGCGTCAGGGAGATTTCCGCTTCCGTCCAGTCGCGCGGACGCGCCTGTTGAACATGAAGAACCCCGAGCAGCCGGTCGGCCTTCACTATTGGCGCGCAGATCATGGCGCGGACGCCGCTCATCGACGCCGTCGGCGCCTCCGACGCCGCAAGCTCTCTCGACAGGTCCGCAATCGCGAAACGGCGGCCGGCGCGCATCTCCCTGACAAAAGCCGCACCGAAATCTTCGAGCCGTGGAGAGCGTTCGGCTGTCACGATCCCCGATCCTGTCCATTCGGTCATGACAACTCTGGCGGCGTCCCCGGCGGTCACTGTCTCGTAGCCGACGCCATCGGCGCCGAGCTTCCGTCCGAGCGCCTCAACTGCTTCCGTCATGATTTGTGGCGCATCGACAAGGTCACGCAGTCGATCCGTCAGCCGTAGCAGGAAGGCCTGCGTCTCCAGATGCTCGCGCAACTCACGCTCGGCCTTGTTGCGTTCGCTGATGTCGATCAGCGCGGCGACGCCGCCCCGGACGCCGCCATTCGCGTCGAACAAGGGAACGGCGTTTCCTGTCGCCTCCACGCGCTTCCCGTCCGGAAAACGGAAATCGACATAGACGTCGCGCACCGGTCGGCGCGTCGCGATCGCCCTTTGTATCGGCAGTTCTTCAGGCCGGAACTCCGAGCCGTCCTGTTTCAACTGGCGCAAATAGATCGCCTGCCCGATGGCGACGACGCTTTGCGAGACATTCGCGCCGGGCGTGACGCCCGTCATTTCGTTGGCGGCGTTGTTGCCGCGAATGACACGGCAATCGGCGTCACCGAACCAGATGAAAGCTGGCGCGGCGTCGATCACCGCCTCGAGCTCCTCGGCGCGCTGGCGCAGTTCCTCGTCGTTTTCTTGGCGCTCCATGAAGTCGGTCGCTTGCCGCGCGTAGAGTGCGAGCAGCCGCAATTCCTGCCCGCTGATGCGACGGGGCGCGCGATGATATGTCGTGATGACGCCCATTCGCAGACCGGTACGTCCAATGAGCGGCGTGCACTGAACGGCGCGAACGCCGGCTGCGTGGGCAAGCGACCGCAAAAGGCTCATTGCGGGGTCGGCGTTTATGTCCTCGATTATGAGACATTCGCCGGAATGCAGCGCCCCGCTGCAGGCAAAGCTGTTCCAGGTCGAAATTTCATGAAAATAGGAAAGGAAATTATTGTCGAAGCCCTGCTGCGCGACGATCGTCAGCGTTTCACGTTCGCGATCGAAGATTTGCAGATGCCCCATGTTCGCGCCGAGCAGGGCCATCGTCGCCGCGAGCATCTCCTCGAGCCCGAACTGCAGGTTGCGCGTTCGCCAAAGGCGGGACGCGGCGTCGTTGAGGCGCCGCAGCGCTTCCGCCTCCACTTCGACGTCGGCGCTCATGTCGCTCGTCGTTGGGGCGCATTCGTCATTTTCGGCCTTTTCCAAGCAGGCGCCCTCACTCCGTGGCCCTGACGTGAAGCTTACGGCGCCAGAGATAACACATGTTCTGTCGCCAATCGCCTGTAAAAAAATGGCGTAAGCTAGATTATTTCCTCCGCGTCTGTCGCGAGGCTGTAGCGGTTGGCCGGAGGATCGCCGCTTGCCCGGGAGCTGCGCCGCATGGGATGCGCGGTCGTTTCGAAAGGGACAACATTGCAAGCAGGGGGAAACAATAGGCGCGACGCCGTTCCGCCACGTCCGAATCAATTATTCTCAATGGAATTTGATTGTCGATATGGTGCCCAGGAGAGGACTCGAACCTCCACGGCTTTCACCACTGGTACCTGAAACCAGCGCGTCTACCAATTCCGCCACCTGGGCATCTGCGGCCGTGTCTTAGGGGCGCCGGGCGCCTCCTGTCAATGCGCTCCTGCGCGAAAAAGCCGCGGCTTCGGCAAAAAGCCCAAAAAGCCGCCGCGCGGAGTCGTTCGGAGCCTGCCGGCGCATTCCCTTTGCGCGCGAATTTCGCTACAGGACTGGGCGAAGAATTCAGCCGGCCGGGCCGGCGCGGGACAAGCGGAGCAAGGACGATGAGCGGCGAGAGCGTTGGGGCGGGGCGCATTGTGACGGTGTTCGGCGGGTCGGGCTTCGTTGGCCGCCATGTCGTGCGAGCGTTGGCGCGTGACGGCTGGCGCGTGCGAATCGCCTGCCGCCGTCCGGACCTCGCCTTCCACCTGCAGCCCCTCGGCCGCGTCGGTCAGGTGATGGCGGTGCAGGCGAATGTGCGCAAGCCCGAATCAGTGGCCGCGGCGCTGCGGGGCGCGGAGGCGGTCGTCAATCTCGTCGGCATTCTCGCCGAGACCGGCGCGCAGAAGTTCAGCGACGTGCAGGCGGCCGGCGCGCGCGCCGTCGCCGAGGCGGCGAAGGCCGCCGGCATCGATAATGTCGTTCATATTTCCGCCATCGGCGCGGACCCGAAGTCGGCTTCCGCCTATGGCCGCAGCAAGGCCGAAGGCGAGGCCGCCATGCATGCGGCGGTTCCCACCGCCGTGATCCTGCGCCCGTCGATCATCTTCGGGCCCGAAGACGACTTCTTCAACCGCTTCGCCACCATGGCGCGTTTCTTCCCCGTCATCCCCATCGTGGGCGCGGAGACCAGATTCCAGCCCGTCTATGTCGGCGACGTCGCCGAGGCGGTGGCCACGGCGCTGGCCGGCCGCGCGAAGGCGGGCGCGATCTATGAACTGGGCGGGCCGGAGATCAAGACCTTCGCGGAGCTGATCGACTATGTGCTGAAGGTGACGGAGCGCGAGCGCGGCGTCGCGAAGCTGTCCTTCAGCACGGGCAAGCTCGTCGCCGGCGTTACCCAGACATGTACCAAGCTGTCGCTCGGGCTGTTCCCGACGCTCCTGCGCATGACGGGCGATCAGGTGGAGCTGCTGCGCCACGACAATGTCGTCAGCGACGCCGCCATCAGGGAAGGCCGCACCCTCGCGGGGCTGAACATTGAGCCGCAGTCGATCGAGGCGATCGTGCCGAGCTATCTCTATCGCTATCGCAAGACCGGCCAGTATCAGTCGCAGCGGCTGGGGGCCTGACGCCCCCGCCACGCGCCTTTCAGCGGGCGCGACGCTCGGGCGAAAGCATCTTGTGGATGCGCGACATGAAAGCGACGCCGAACAGCGGCGTCAGCACATTGAGCCCGGGCGTCATCACGAAGGCGGCGATGAACAGCCCCGCCAGAAAAAGTTGCGGCGCATAGCGACGGCGCAACTCCATCGCCTCCTCCAATGTCCGGAAGCGGGTCGCCGCGAAGAGGAAATATTCGCGGCCCAGCAGATAGGCGTTCGCCAGCACGAAGGCGATGGCGTTGATTCCAGGAATCAGCAAAAGGAACAGCGCCAGAATATTGACGCCCGCCGAGACCGCCGCGAATCGCACGCCCATCATGATCGCCTGAGAGGCGGGAATGGCCCGCCCGCGCTGGCCCGAGGGATAAAGGTCCTCCTCGACGACATCGGCCAGATCGTCGAGAAAAAGGCCCGCGACCAGCACCGAAATGGGGCCGATGAAGAACGCCAGAAAGAGGAAAAGGCCGAGGCCCGCCGCGTAGGTCAGCGCGATCTGGAGCCAGGGATGATTCACTGCAATGTACGACAGCGCGAGCTTGTCGAGGCCAACCCAGGCGAGCGCCAGGAAGAGCAAGGTCATTCCCAGACTCTTCAAAAGCACGTTGCGGAAGGGCGGCGAGAGAATCTCGCGCAGCGCCGCCAGCGCGGCGTCGAACATGAAGGTCATTTCAGTGGCCTCTGACGGCCGCGTGCGACGGCCGCCCTGCAAATGGCGTGGCGGCGCCGCCCGCGCAAGGGGCGACTCAGGCCCAGCGCGTCACCGCATGCGCCGCTAACGCATAGGCGATCCACAGAAAGCCGATGGTCGATACGGTAAAGCTCAGCGCCGTGTAGGCGCGCCAGAATTTCTTTTCCCAGAAATTCGGATCGAAAGCGGCGATCGTGAACACGGTCGGATTGGAGAAGCCGCCAATGGCGACGCACCAGCAGGCGATGACCGGCAATTCCACGCCGGAGCCATAAAAGCCGACCCCGAACAGCGCCATCAGCGCATAGTCGACATGCGCCCGGATCATCGTCTTGTAGTCAACGACGAAAGCGTCCACGGCCTTGATGGGAAACCATTTGGCGAGCGTCATCAACCAGGCTGTGACGATGAGGGCGGTGATGCAGGCGGCCGAGCCGATCAGAAGAACTTCCATCCCGGGTTCCTTTTCATTGGGCGAAGCTCTTTTAGCTCAGGCTATGCCGCCTGTCTTGGCAAATCGCCCGGGCGAATGGCGTCCGGAACGGGAAGGCGCGCTTCGCGAACGCAAGCGCCAACCCCGTTTTCAATAGCTGATCGAGTGGATGAGGCCGTTGCGCGTCGTCCGGCGCCGCGGCCCCTTCGCATCATCCCGCCTTCGCGACCTCGCGTTGCGCAAAGCCGAGGCGAATATTCAGCTCGTGCAGCAATTGCTCCGCCGCCTGCGGGATATTGGTGCCCGGCGGGAAGATTGCGGCGGCGCCGGAATCGTAAAGCTGCTGGAAGTCGTCCGGCGGAATGACGCCGCCGACGACCATCATGATGTCGCCGCGGCCCACGTGCGAAAGGGCGTCGCGCAATTCGGGCGTCAGCGTGAGATGGCCGGCGGTCATGGTCGAGACGCCGACGATGTGCACGTCGGCCTCGGCGGCCTTCCGGGCCACTTCGTCCGGCGTCGCGAAAAGATCGCCGATGACGACGTCGAAGCCCATGTCCGCGAAGGCGGAGGCGATGACCTTCTGGCCGCGATCATGGCCGTCCTGGCCCATCTTGGCGACGAGAATACGCGGTTTGCGCCCTGTGTTTTCCTCGAAGTCGCGCGTCATGCCGACAATGCGGCCGATCTGGGCGCTGTCCTTGCCCGCCTCGCGCGCATAGACGCCGGAAATGACGTTCGCCTTGGGCTTGTGGCGCGTGAAGACCTTTTCGAGCGCGAAGGAAATTTCGCCGACGCTCGCCTTTGCGCGCGCGGCCTTCACGGCGAGATCGAGCAGATTGGCGCCCGAGGTCGCGCCTTCCGTCAGCGCGTCGAGCGCCGCCTGGGTCGTCGCCTCGTCACGCTCGGCGCGCAGGCGCTTCAGCTTTTCCAGCTGCGCGGCGCGCACGGCGGCGTTGTCGACCTTGAGCACATTCGGCTTGGCGTCGTTCTCAGGGCGGTATTTGTTGACGCCGACGACGACCTGCGTTCCGTTGTCGATGCGCGCCTGCGTTTTCGCGGCCGCTTCCTCGATGCGCTGCTTCGGCACCCCCGCCGCGATTGCCTTAGCCATCCCGCCGAGCTGTTCGATTTCCTCGATATGCTTCCAGGCGCCCTTGGCGAGTTCAGCGGTGAGGCGCTCGACATAATAAGAACCGCCCCACGGATCGATGACGCGCGTCGTGCCGCTCTCCTGCTGCAACACGATCTGCGTGTTGCGAGCGATGCGCGCCGAGAAGTCCGTCGGCAGCGCCAGCGCCTCGTCCAGCGCATTGGTGTGCAGCGACTGCGTATGGCCCTGCGTCGCCGCCATGGCCTCGACGCAGGTGCGGATCGAGTTGACGTAGACGTCCTGCGCGGTGAGCGACCAGCCGGAGGTCTGGCAGTGGGTGCGCAGCGTCATGCTCTTCTCGGACCTGGCGCCGAGGTCTTTCATGAGTCGCGCCCAGAGCAGACGCGCGGCGCGCAGCTTGGCGACCTCCATGAAGAAATTCATGCCGATGGCGAAGAAGAAGGAGAGGCGCGGCGCGAAGGCGTCGATGTCGAGGCCCGCAGCGACGCCGGCGCGCACATATTCCACGCCGTCGGCCAGCGTGTAGCCCAACTCCAGATCGGCCGAGGCGCCCGCCTCCTGCATGTGATAGCCGGAGATTGAGATCGAGTTGAACTTCGGCATATGCCTGCTGGTGTAGGCAAAAATATCCGACACGATCCGCATGGAGGGTTCCGGCGGATAGATGTAGGTGTTGCGCACCATGAATTCTTTGAGAATGTCGTTCTGGATCGTGCCGGTGAGCTTGTCGGCCGAAACGCCCTGCTCTTCCGCCGCGACGATGAAGAGCGCCAGCACCGGCAGCACCGCGCCGTTCATGGTCATCGACACGGACATCTGATCGAGCGGAATGCCGTCGAAGAGCGTCCGCATGTCGTAGATCGAATCGATCGCGACGCCCGCCATGCCGACGTCGCCCATCACGCGCGGATGGTCCGAGTCGTAGCCGCGGTGGGTCGCGAGGTCGAAGGCGACGGAGAGGCCCTTCTGGCCGGCCGCAAGATTGCGGCGATAGAAGGCGTTGGAATCCTCGGCCGTGGAGAAGCCGGCATATTGGCGGATCGTCCAGGGCTGGGCGACATACATGGTGGAATAGGGCCCGCGCACATATGGCGCGACGCCCGGAAAACCATCGACGAAGGAGAGGCCCGCTATATCATCGGGGCCATAGGCGCTCTTCACTTCGATCCCCTCTGGCGTCAGCCAGGCCCGCGGCGGCGCCTCCTGCGCGACGTCGGTGGCGGCGAAGGGAATCTTGGAGAAATCGGGGATCGCGGACATTTTGCGCCTCGGCTGGTTTCAGCGCGCTTATTAGACCAGCAAAACCCGGAGCGCAAAGGCGGCGGATGGCCGCGCGCAAGGACACGGGCAAGCGGGCGCCGCATCCGCCCCCCATGGCCCGGCGCAAGCTCGACTATTATGGCGACGCGCATCCGTCCGCAGTCGACCAGCCGCGCTTCGTCATTGACGGATCGGGTCAAATCGGCTGGACGACAGCCTCGGGCAAGCCCCGGCTGGCTAATCTCGCGCCCGGAATCCGGCCATCGCGGCCGTGAAAACGAGGCTCCCCATGGATTTCGACAAGGCCATCGACGCGCATGTCGAGTGGAAGACCAAACTGCGTGGCGCGATCGCCGCACAATCGACTCTGGACGCCGCCGCAATCGGCAAGGACAACGCCTGCCCGCTCGGCCAATGGCTTCATGGCGACGCCAAGATCAAATATGGGCATCTGCCGACTTTCGCCGGCTGCGTGAGCGCTCACGCCGTTTTCCATCGTGAGGCCGGCCGGGTCGCCGCCATGATCAACGACAAACGCTATACCGACGCCGACGCCGCCCTCGGCGCCGGCACGCCCTATACCTCCGCCTCCATGGCGACGGGCGTCGCGATCGCCAAGTTGCGCAAGGAAGTCGGCGCCTGAGACGCTCAGCGCCTCTGGATCGAGCCCAGATAGGCGAGCAGAGCCTCGATCTGCGCGGCGCTGAAGCGGAACTGGGGCATCTCCATGCCCTCATGGCCGACGACGATGCCCTCGCCCAGCGCCTCCTCCAGATTGTGAAGAGGATATTTGCGCGCGAGATGGCGGAAGGGCGGCGACTTCGGATTCGGGCTCTCGCCCGCGCGGCCGACGGCGTGGCACTTTCCGCAATTTTCCTGCGCGATCACAAGGCCGCGCCTGAGCATGGCCGCATTTCCGGCCGCGGCGAAAACCGCCGTTGAAAGGCCGAAAACGGCGCAAAGGGCAAGCGCGGAGATTTCGAATCGACGCATGGTCAAACTCTAGTCGCCGCTCCCGCCCCTGTCACGCCGCGCTTATTTGCGCACCACCAGAACGGAACATTTCGCGTGGCGCACGATCGTCTTGGCGTTCGAGCCCAGAAGATAGGTCGCCATGGTGGGACGGTGGGAGCCGACGACGATGAGATCCGCTCCCCAGTCCTCGGCCTCGGCGAGAACCTCCGGGTAGACCGCGCCGAACCGCACTGTGGAGGTTACCCGCTCGCGCGGCAGGTCGATCGCGGCCGTCAGGGCGGCCAGCTCCTTTTCCGCTGTCTCGCGCATCTCCTCGTCGAAATTCGGCGGGATATAGTCGATGAAGGCCACCGGCACGAGCGGCTGCACATTGATGAGCCGCAATTGCGCCCCGCCATTCGCTTTGGCCAGCGCGAGCGCCCCATCGAGCGCGAGCTGCGTCATTTCGGGCTCGCCCACGTCGACCGGCACAAGAATTTTGGAATACATGGGCGCCTCCCTTTGTTCGCCAATCTGCGCGCGATCCGCCGAATCTGTCCGACTATACTAGAGCGGCGGCCGCGCGCCACCCATTCGCCCGCCGCGGCCGCTGGCGTGATCGACGAAAATCGACGCGCGAACAAAAAAAGAACTTGGCGGCAAGAACAAATCATGCACAATAGGAATATCAACCGACCGTTGCCTCTGCCCACAAAACCGTGCCAGAAGGAATTTCAGCTGTGAGCCAAGCCAATCTCCGCCTCGTGGAAGGATCGTCCGTGGACAAGACCAAGGCCCTTGACGCCGCGCTGTCGCAAATCGAGCGCGCCTTCGGCAAGGGCTCGATCATGCGGCTCGGCAAGAATCAGAAAGCCGTCGAGATCGAGACGATCTCTACCGGCTCGCTCGGGCTCGACATCGCCCTGGGCGTCGGCGGCCTGCCGCGCGGTCGCGTGGTCGAGATTTACGGGCCCGAATCGTCGGGCAAGACGACCTTGACCCTCCATGTCATCGCCGAGGCGCAGAAGATGGGCGGCGTCTGCGCCTTCGTGGACGCGGAGCACGCTCTCGATCCCGTTTACGCCCGCAAGCTCGGCGTCAATCTGGAGGAGCTGCTGATTTCCCAGCCCGACACGGGCGAGCAGGCGCTCGAGATCACCGACACCCTCGTGCGATCCGGCGCGGTCGACGTGCTCGTCGTCGATTCGGTCGCGGCGCTGACGCCGCGAGCGGAAATCGAGGGAGAGATGGGCGACGTTCAGCCGGGCCTGCAGGCGCGCCTGATGAGCCAGGCGTTGCGCAAGCTTACCGCCTCCATCGCCCGCTCCAACACGCTCGTCATCTTCATCAACCAGATCCGCATGAAGATCGGCGTGATGTATGGCTCGCCGGAAACGACGACGGGCGGCAACGCCCTGAAATTCTACGCCTCCGTCCGGCTCGACATCCGCCGCACGGGATCCATCAAGGACCGCGACGAGGCGATCGGCAATCAGACTCGCGTCAAGGTGGTCAAGAACAAGGTTGCCCCGCCCTTCAAGCAGGTCGAATTCGACATCATGTATGGCGAAGGCGTCTCCAAGGTCGGCGAATTGATCGACCTGGGCGTGAAGGCGGGCGTGGTCGAAAAATCGGGCGCCTGGTTCTCGTACGACAGCCAGAGACTGGGCCAAGGCCGCGAGAACGCCAAGAATTTTCTTCGCCAGAACCCCGAAGCCGCCGCCCGTATCGAACAGGCGATTCGCGAAAACGCCGGTCTCATCGCGGAACGCATTCTCGACGTCGCCGATGGCGACGAGGCCGAGGACTGAACCGACCGGCGCGCCTCGCATGCGCTGCTTGGGCGCCATATGGTGTGACCCCGGCGGGTTTTCATCGCGTCAAAGGCCCGCTCATCGGGCCTTTTTCATTGCCGAAACCGCGCAGGACTGGCATATCGCCCGCAAATCCCGGATGTCCGGCGACATGAACCGCCGCCGGCGCCCGTTTCCCGATCGGGCGCGCTTGCCCGCAAGCGCCCTCGCGCGGACGGCCGGTTTCCCCATATGATCGTGGAGTGATCCCGATCCTGCTCCAGCGAGCTGCATGACAATGAGTGGCGTCAACCAGATCCGTTCGGCCTTTCTCGACTACTTCGTGCGCAATGGGCATGAGAAAGTCGCCTCCTCCCCGCTTGTGCCGCACAACGACCCGACGCTGATGTTCACCAATGCGGGCATGGTGCAGTTCAAGAACGTGTTCACCGGCGTCGAAAAACGCCATCAGGCGCGCGCAGCCTCCGCTCAGAAATGCGTGCGCGCCGGCGGCAAGCACAATGACCTGGACAATGTCGGTTACACGGCCCGGCATCACACATTCTTCGAGATGCTGGGGAATTTTTCCTTCGGCGACTATTTCAAGGAAGGCGCGATCGAACTCGCCTGGGGCCTGATCACCAAAGAATTCAGCCTGCCGGTCGAGAAACTCCTCGTCACCGTCTATCACGACGACGACGAGGCGTTCGATTTATGGAAGAAGATCGCCGGTTTCCACGACAGCCGCATCATCCGTATCGCGAGCTCCGACAATTTCTGGAGCATGGGCGACACCGGTCCCTGCGGCCCCTGCTCCGAAATCTTCTACGATCAGGGCGAGACGCTCACCGGCGGCCCGCCCGGGAGCCCGGGTGAAGACGGCGACCGATTCCTGGAATTCTGGAACCTCGTCTTTATGCAATATGAGCAGGTCGCCCCCGGCCAGCGCGCGCCGCTGCCGCGACCCTCGATCGACACCGGCATGGGGCTCGAGCGCATCGCCGCCCTTATGCAGGGCGTCACCTCCAATTACGAGATCGACCTTTTCCGCTCCCTCACCGGCGCCGTCGCCGAATATACCGGCGCGCCCGTCGGCGGCCCCCAGGGCGCAAGCCATCGCGTCATCGCAGATCATCTGCGCGCGTCGTCCTTTCTTGTCGCAGACGGCGTCACGCCGTCGAATGAGGGTCGCGGTTACGTGCTCCGCCGCATCATGCGCCGCGCGATGCGTCACGCACAGATCCTCGGCGCCCAGGAGCCGCTGATGTGGCGTCTCGTCCCCACCCTGGTCGCGGAAATGGGACAGGCCTATCCCGAACTGGTTCGCGCACAGGCGCTCATCGTCGATACGCTGAAGACCGAAGAGACCCGCTTCCGCGCGACGCTCGCGCGCGGCCTCGCCATTCTGGACGACGAGACGGCGAACCTCGGCAGGGGGGACAAGCTGTCAGGCGAGACCGCCTTCAAACTCTACGACACCTACGGCTTTCCCCTCGATCTGACCGAGGACGCCCTGCGTCCGCGCGGTGTCGGCGTCGACAAGGAAGCGTTCAACGCCGCCATGGAGCGCCAGCGCGCCGAAGCGCGCAAAGCCTGGGCGGGTTCGGGCGAGACCGCGACCGAGACCCTCTGGTTCGCGTTGAAAGAGCGTCTCGGCACCACCGAATTCCTCGGCTACGAGACCGAGAAGAGCGAAGGCGTAGTATCCGCCATCGTCCACGACGGAGCCGAAGCCTTCGTCCTGAAGCAGGGCGCGCGCGGCGCCGTGATCCTCAACCAGACGCCGTTCTATGGCGAATCGGGCGGCCAGGTCGGCGACGTCGGCGTCATGCGCGGCAGGAATGTACGATTCCGTGTCGAAAACACCCAGAAGAAACTTGGCGACCTCATTGTTCATGAAGGCGTCGTCGAGGAAGGCGAAATCGTCCCCGGCGTCGTGCTCGAACTCGACGTCGATCACGAAAGACGCCGCGCGACGCGGGCCAACCATTCGGCGACCCATATCCTTCACGAGGCTTTGCGCCAGGTGCTCGGCGACCACGTCGCTCAGAAGGGTTCGCTCGTCGCGCCGGAGCGACTGCGCTTCGACTTCACGCATCCCAAGCCGCTGACCGAGGAAGAACTCGCCCGCGTCGAAGCGCTCGCCAACGAAATCGTCCAGGACAATGCGCCGGTTGACACGCGCCTGATGGCTCAGGACGACGCCATTCGATCCGGCGCCCGCGCCTTGTTCGGAGAGAAATATGGGGACGAGGTCAGGGTCGTCTCCATGGGCCGGCCGGACCCCGGCGTCGCGCATCCTTTCTCGGTCGAACTCTGCGGCGGCACCCATGTCTCGCGCACGGGGGACATCGGCCTGATCTCCATCGTCGGCGAGGGCGCAGTCGCATCGGGCGTTCGCCGAATCGAGGCGCGCACGGCGGAAGGCGCGCGCAGCCAACTCGTCGCGCAGTCCCGCGCGCTGCGCGAAATCGCCTCCCTCATCCGCGCGCCCATGGAGGAGGCTCCGGCCCGCCTCGGCCAGCTTCTCGAAGAGCGTAAACGCCTCGAGCGCGACCTTGCCGACGCCAGGCGCAAGCTCGCGATGGGCGGTGGATCGGGTAACGGCGGCGGCCAGGAGTGGCGCGACGTCGCCGGCGTAAAGCTGCTGACCCGCGCCGTCGACGGCGTCGACGCCAAGGATCTCAAATCCCTCGTCGACGACGCCAAGAAGAATATCGGCTCCGGCGTGGTCGCCTTCGCCTGCGCCTCGCCAGATGGCAAGGCCGGCATTGTAGTCGGGGTCACGGACGACCTGACTTCGAAATTCAGCGCCGTCGAATTCGTCCGCGTCGCCAGCGCGACGCTCGGCGGGAAGGGCGGCGGCGGTCGTCCCGATCTGGCGCAGGCCGGCGGCCCCAACGCCGCGGCAATCGAGCAGGCGCTCGCCTCGGTCGAGGACGCGCTGCGCGGCAAGGCGGCGCAGTGAGCACGGAGGAACGGCGCCGCGGCCTCGCCTGGTGGCGCCGTCGCCTTCATGTGATTCTCGACGGGGGCGCGCATGATCGGCTCGCGCGCTTCGTCCATCGCGCGCTGATCGGCCTCGTCGCTCTCTCGGTCGGATCGGTGATCCTCGAATCGGTTCCCGAATACGCCGAAGAGTACGAACGCATCTTCACATTTATCGAATATGTCGCGGTTGGCGCCTTTACGCTCGAGTATTTTCTGCGCCTGTGGTGCGCGCCGGAACATACCCCCTATTCTGACCGCACGCCTTTCGGGGCGCGCGTAGCTTTCGTGAAATCCGGGTCGGCGATCATCGATCTGCTCACGATCCTGCCGGTCTATTTGTCATTTTTCATCGAAGCGGATCTTCGCGTCTTCCTGATTTTGCGTTTGCTTCGCTTTTTCAAGCTCGCCCGCTACTCGCCGGGGATCCGCACGATAATTGCGGTATTGGAGGCGGAGCGAAAGGCGCTTTTAGCCTCAGGCATCCTCCTCTTCGGCGCCGTCCTGTTCTCGGCGACCGCCATGCATGTCGCCGAACATACGACGCAACCCGAAAAATTCGGTTCGATCCCGGCGTCCATGTGGTGGGCGATCGTGACGATCACAACAGTGGGCTATGGCGACGTGACGCCCGTGACGCTCGCCGGACGCGTGATCGCGTCCTTCACCATGGTGCTGGGTTATGTCATGCTGGGCCTGCCCGTCGGCATCGTGGCGACCGCATTCGCCGAGGAAATTCACCGTCGCGAATTCGTCGTCACCTGGAGCATGGTGGCGAGCGTCCCATTGTTCCGGGAACTTGACGCGCAGGCGATTGCGGAGATCATGCGTTACTTGCGCGCGCAATCGGTTCCGGCCGGCACGCTGATCGTGCGGCGAGGCGAAGTCGCGCATTCGATGTATTTTATCGCGGAAGGCGAAGTCGAGATCGAATTACCGACGGAAGTCGTTCGCCTCGGCGTCGGTCAGTTCTTCGGCGAAATCGCGGTGCTCCACAAGACGCTTCGCACCGCCAGCGTGCGCGCCACGGAGCCGACGAAACTCCTGATCCTTGACGCCTATGATCTTCAGACGCTCACGGCCCGAAACCCGGAGATCGGACTGACTGTCCGACGAGTGGCTGCAAGCCGCACGGAACTGAGTGCGCAGGAACGTCACGGCGACATGATCGAGGCTGAACTCGAACAGCCGGTCGAGCCGGAGCCAAAGGAGTAAGAGAGGCCCCCCAGATCGCGCCTATGCGCTCAGGCGCCGACAGACGCGCGCAACTCCTGCAACTGGACGATTTTCTCGGCGGCCGCGTGACGGGCCTCCTCAGTCTTGGCGTCGGCCAGATCTTCGCGCGCATCCTTCAGGTCGGCGTCGACCTTGGCTACGTCGATCTCTGAAAGCGGGATCGCAAGTTCGGCGAGAATGGTGAAACCTGCCGCGCTCACATCCGCGAATCCGCCGCGCACGAAAAGCTTCTCTACCTTGCCGTCGCCGCCTGCGACCGTGACGACGCCCGACTTCAAGGTCGTCATGACCGGCGCATGGTCCTTGAGGACAGTGAACTGCCCCTCCGCCCCCGGCGCGACCACGGATTCGACATCGCCCGAGAACAGCAACTTTTCGGGAGAGACGAGTTCAAAGTGGAATGCGGCCATGTCTTTCTCCGGCGGCGCTTCTTGCATTCAGCAAATGATGGCCGGCGGCGCCGGCCATTCAGTTTCGTAAATCGCCCTGGCCCGCGGAACCCGGACCATGAGCGAAGGCGTCAGGCCGCTTCCTTGGCGAGCTTGGCGGCCTTTTCGATCGCCTCCTCGATGGAGCCGACCATATAGAAGGCAGCCTCCGGAAGGTGATCGTATTGACCCTCGACGAGACCCTTGAAACCCTTGATCGTGTCGGCCAGCGCAACGAGCTTGCCGGGCGAACCGGTGAAGACTTCGGCGACGTGGAAGGGCTGCGACAGGAAGCGCTCGATCTTGCGGGCGCGGGCGACGACGAGCTTGTCCTCTTCCGAGAGTTCGTCCATGCCGAGAATGGCGATGATGTCCTGCAGCGACTTGTAGCGCTGCAGGGTCGACTGGACCTTGCGGGCGACTTCGTAATGCTCCTCGCCGACGATGGCCGGGGAGAGCATGCGCGAGGTCGAATCCAGCGGGTCGACGGCCGGATAAATGCCCTTTTCCGCAATGGAGCGCGAGAGCACGGTCGTGGCGTCGAGGTGGGCGAAGGAGGTGGCCGGCGCCGGGTCGGTCAGGTCGTCGGCGGGCACGTAAATGGCCTGCACCGAGGTGATCGAGCCCTTGGTCGTGGTGGTGATGCGCTCCTGCAGCGCTCCCATGTCGGTTGCGAGCGTCGGCTGATAGCCCACCGCCGAAGGGATGCGGCCGAGAAGCGCGGAGACTTCCGAGCCCGCCTGCGTGAAGCGGAAGATGTTGTCCACGAAGAACAGAACGTCCTGGCCCTGGTCGCGGAAATGTTCGGCGACCGTGAGGCCGGTCAGCGCGACGCGGGCGCGGGCGCCCGGCGGCTCGTTCATCTGTCCATAGACCAGCGCGGCCTTTGAGCCTGCGGCCGAGCCGTTCACCGGCTTCTTGTTCACGCCGCCCTCGATCATCTCGTGATAGAGGTCGTTGCCCTCGCGGGTGCGCTCGCCGACGCCCGCGAAAACGGAATAACCGCCGTGCGCCTTGGCGACGTTGTTGATGAGCTCCATGATGAGAACGGTCTTGCCGACGCCTGCGCCGCCGAACAGGCCGATCTTGCCGCCCTTGGCGTAGGGCGCGAGAAGGTCGACGACCTTGATGCCGGTTTCGAGAATCTGGGCTTCCGTCGCCTGCTCGGCGTAGGAAGGCGCCGGCTGGTGAATGGCGCGCTTGTTGGCGGTCACGAGCGGGCCGGCCTCGTCGACCGGCTCGCCGATGACGTTGATGATGCGGCCGAGCGTCTCGTCGCCGACGGGCACGGAGATCGGCGCGCCGGTGTCGACCACTTCCTGGCCGCGCGTCAGACCTTCCGACGTGTCCATGGCGATGGTGCGCACGGAGTTCTCGCCGAGGTGCTGCGCGACTTCCAGAACGAGGCGCTGGCCCTGGTTCGTGGTCTCGAGCGCGTTGAGAATCTCGGGGAGATGCCCGTCGAACTTCACGTCGACGACGGCGCCGATGACTTGGGTGATGCGCCCGGTGGGCTTGTTGGCGGCCATGTTACGTCCTCGTCTATTTTAACGATCAGAGCGCTTCGGCGCCCGAGATGATTTCGATGAGTTCCTTGGTGATCATCGCCTGACGCGACCGGTTGTAGAGGGTCGTCTGCTTTTTGATCATGTCGCCGGCGTTGCGCGTGGCGTTGTCCATCGCGCTCATGCGCGCGCCCTGTTCCGAGGCGGCGTTTTCGAGCAGCGCGCGGAACACCTGCACGGAGATGTTGCGCGGCAGGAGTTCCGAGAGAATCTCGTCCTGGCCGGGCTCATATTCATAGGACGGCTGCGCGCCCTCCACGGCGGGAGCGTTCTCATTCGCCGCGATCTGCGCCGGGATCAGCTGCTGCGCCGTCGGGATCTGCGAGATCACCGACTTGAACTTCGAGAAGAACAGCGTGGCGACGTCGAATTCGCCCGCCTCGAACATTGCGATGACCTTCTTGCCGATCTCGTCGGCGTTCTCGAAGCCGATGGTCTTGAGGCCCCGCAGCTCGATCAGCTCCACGATCTCTTTTTCGTATTGGCGGCGCAGCTGGTCGAAACCCTTCTTGCCGACGCAGAGAATCTTGACCGTCTTGCCCTGTCCCTGAAGGCGCTGGATGTGCTCCCGGGCCATTCGCACGATCGAGGAGTTGAACGCGCCGCAGAGGCCGCGCTCGGCGGTGGCGACGACGAGCAGATGCACGTCGTCCTTTCCGTTTCCGGCGAGAAGCTGCGGGCCGCCGGTCGAAACGCCGGCGGCGAGATTGGCGAGCACGGATTCCATGCGCTCGGCATAGGGACGCGCGGCTTCGGCCGCCGTCTGCGCGCGGCGCAGCTTGGCCGCCGCGACCATCTGCATGGCCTTGGTGATCTTCTGCGTCGCCTTGACGGAAGAAATCCGGTTTCGAAGATCCTTCAACGAGGGCATGAGCGTGCTTCTTGTCTCGAGGTCGTCGCGCGCCCGTCAACGGGCGCGCGAACCGTCAGCAGTCGGATCAGGCGAAGGACTTCGCGAAGGACTCGACGACGCTCTTGAGCTTGGCCGCAGTATCGTCGGACAGGTCCTTCGACGTGCGGATGCTCTCGAGAATGTCGTTGTGCGACGAGCGCAGCAGCGCCAACAGCCCGTCCTCGAAGGCGCGGACGCGATTGACCGGCAGCGGATCGAGATAGCCGTTGACGCCGGCGTAGATCACGCAGGTCTGCTCTTCCATCTTCAGCGGCGAGAACTGCGGCTGCTTCAGGAGCTCGGTGAGGCGCGCGCCGCGGTTCAGCAGACGCTGTGTCACCGCGTCGAGGTCGGAGCCGAACTGGGCGAAGGCCGCCATTTCGCGATACTGGGCCAGCTCGCCCTTGATCTTGCCTGCGACCTTCTTCGTGGCCTTGGTCTGCGCGGACGAGCCGACGCGCGACACGGAGAGGCCGACGTTCACGGCCGGACGAATGCCCTGATAGAAGAGGTCGGTCTCGAGGAAGATCTGGCCGTCGGTGATCGAGATCACATTCGTCGGAATATAGGCCGACACGTCGTTGGCCTGCGTCTCGATGACCGGCAGCGCCGTCAGCGAGCCCGCGCCGCGATCGTCATTGAGCTTCGCCGCGCGCTCGAGGAGACGGGAATGCAGATAGAACACGTCGCCCGGATAGGCTTCGCGGCCCGGCGGACGGCGCAGCAGCAGCGACATCTGGCGGTAGGCGACGGCCTGCTTGGACAGATCGTCATAGATGATGACCGCGTGCATGCCGTTGTCACGGAAATACTCGCCCATGGCGCAGCCCGCGAAGGGCGCCAGAAACTGCATCGGGGCCGGGTCCGAGGCGGTGGCCGCCACGATGATCGAATATTCGAGGGCGCCGCGCTCCTCGAGCACCTTCACGAACTGCGCGACGGTCGAACGCTTCTGGCCGACGGCGACGTAGACGCAGTAGAGCTTCTGGCTCTCGGGCGCGCCTTCGACGTTCAGCGACTTCTGGTTCAGGATCGTGTCGAGCGCGATCGCGGTCTTGCCGGTCTGGCGGTCGCCGATGATCAGCTCGCGCTGGCCGCGGCCGATCGGGATGAGGGCGTCGACGGCCTTGAGGCCCGTCGCCATCGGCTCATGAACCGACTTGCGCGGAATGATGCCAGGTGCCTTCACGTCGACGCGGGCGCGGGTCGCGGCCTTGATCGGGCCCTTGCCGTCGATCGGATTGCCGAGCGCGTCGACGACGCGGCCGAGAAGCTCCTTGCCGACCGGCACGTCGACGATGGCGCCCGTGCGCTTGACCGTCTGGCCTTCCTTGATGTCGCGGTCGGAGCCGAAGATAACGATGCCGACGTTGTCGCTTTCGAGGTTCAACGCCATGCCGCGCACGCCGTTCTCGAACTCGACCGTCTCGCCGGCCTGCACATTGTCGAGGCCATAGACGCGAGCGATGCCGTCGCCGACGGACAGAACCTGACCGACCTCTGTAACCTCGGCCTCAGTGCCGAAGTTGGCGATCTCGTTCTTGAGGATCGCGGAAATTTCTGCGGCGCGGATATCCATCAGCCGACCTCTTTCATACGTGTGCGGATTGCGTTGAGCTTGGTGCGGACGGAAGCGTCGACCATGCGTGAACCGAGTTTGACGATGATGCCGCCGATGATCGACGGATCCGTCGCGATATTGAGATTGATCGACTTGCCGCCGGTGACGCCCGAGAGCGTCTGACGCAGCGCGGTCGCCTGCTCCGGCCGCAGCGGCGCGGCGACCGTGACGTCGGCGCGCACGAGGCCCTTCGAGGCGTCGTGCAGACTCTGATAGGCGTCGATCATGTCGGAGATGACGAAGAGGCGGCGCTTCGACGCGACGAGGCGGATGAAATTTGCGGCAATGCCGGAAATTCCCGCCTTGTTCAGAACGGCGTCGAGCGCCTTGACCTGCTCCTGCGCGGAGAAGACAGGGCTCCTCACTAGGCGCTTGAGGTCGGCGCTGTCGTTCACCAGCGTCTGGAATGCGGCGAGCGCGGCGGCGACCTCGTCAGCGGCGCGTTTTTCAGTCGCCAGTTCATAGAGGGCGGAGGCGTAACGTCCTGCGACGCCGGAAAGCGAAACTCCGTCTTGAGCCACTTTTTTCGCTCGTCAAATTCGCATCGTTCGAAGCGCCGGCCGCAACGCGAAAACGCGCGAACGCAGCAGATAGCGGTAGCTTCAAGCGACGGATGCTGTAGGAACAAGGGACAAGGGCTGCAACGCCCCAGTCCCAAGGCGTGCGTCCACTAACACAGGCATTTTTGCGGCGCAACCCTGTCACGGCGCCGCAGCGCGCGTGAATTTTTCGCGCGCGCTTATTCTGCGAGAGGAGCGGCGATGACCAAAGCTGTGGTTGGAATTATCGGCGGTTCAGGCGTTTATGATTTGCCCGGCGTGAAGAATCCGCGGCGCGAAAGGGTTGCGACCCCCTGGGGCGAGCCCTCCGATGAACTTGTTTTCGGCGAGGTCGGCGGCACGAGCGCGGTCTTTTTGCCGCGCCACGGGCGCGGTCATCGGCTCTCACCTTCGGGCATAAATTACCGCGCGAACATCGACGCGCTGAAGCGCGTCGGCGTCACGGACATCATTTCGGTTTCGGCCTGCGGCTCCTTCAAATCGCAATTCTTTCCTGGTCTCTTCGTCCTCGTCGATCAATTCGTGGATCGCACTTTCGCACGTGAATCCTCGTTTTTCGGCAATGGCTGCGTCGCGCATGTGTCGATGGCGCATCCGATCGCGCCGAAACTCTCCGAGCGCATCGCGAGGGCGGCGCGGGACGAGGGAATCGAGATCGCGATCGGCGGAACCTATGTGTGCATGGAGGGGCCGCAATTCTCCTCCTATGCCGAATCGCTCCACTACAAGGCCGCCGGTTTCGATCTCATCGGCATGACCGCGATGCCGGAGGCGAAGCTCGCACGCGAGGCGGAGATTTCTTACGCGACCATCGCCATGGTGACGGACTTCGATTGCTGGCACCCCGAGCACGACAATGTCGATGTTTCCTCGGTGATCGAAATCGTGCGCAGGAACTCCGCCGCCGCCACGAAACTGATCGCCCGCGTGCTGGCGGATTTCCCGGCCGAGCACGAACCCTGCCCCGTCGGCTCGGACCGCGCGCTCGACAACGCCATACTGACGCCGCCCGAGGCGCGCGATCCGGAAGTGATGAAGAAGCTCGACGCGGTGATGGCGCGACTCATTGGCGCAGGTCAGTAATACCACTGCCCGTTGATCGACTCTCCCTCCCGGCGCGGCGCCGGCGGGGGCGGAGGCGCCGACGGCCCGCCGCCGTAATAGTCGGCGCTGTCGGGAACCGGGACAGGGACGGGAACGGGAACAGGCCCCGGATAGGGCGGCGGGTAAGGCCGGCGCCCGACGTTCGGCGGCGGCGGATAGCCGGGGGCGCCGCCGAAGCCCCGCCCGCCGGCGGCTCGCGCCTCGGCGGCGAGGAGAAAGGACGCGGCCAGAAGGCAGGCGACGCGCGCGAAGCTGGACATGGGCTGAAATCCTTGGAGGTCGTGACGTCCGAGTGTAATGACTCGCGACGCATGCTCCAGCCTGAACTCAACCTTTAGTTGAACAAACCTGAATCATCACGAGAGAAAAAAGGTCTTCCATGCCCCTCGCATCCTCCATCCGCACCATTCCGGACTATCCGAAAAAGGGCATTCTCTTTCGCGACATCACGACGCTTCTCGGCGACGCCAGGGCGTTCCGCAGGGCGGTGGACGAGCTCGTGCAGCCCTGGGCCGGCACGAAGATCGACAAGGTGGCGGGAATGGAGGCGCGCGGCTTCATTCTCGGCGGCGCGGTGGCGCATCAGCTCTCGGCCGGCTTCATCCCCATTCGCAAAAAAGGCAAATTGCCTCACAAGACTGTCTCGATGTCCTATGCGCTCGAATACGGAACCGACGAGATGGAGATGCATGTCGACGCCGTGTCGGCGGGGGAGCGGGTGATTCTCGTCGACGACCTGATCGCGACCGGCGGCACGGCCGAGGGGGCGATCCGGCTTCTGCAGAAGATGGGCGCAGAGGTCGTCGCCGCCTGTTTCGTCATCGACCTTCCCGATCTCGGCGGCGCGAAAAAGATCGAGGCGCTCGGCGTGCCCGTGCGCAGTCTCGTCGCCTTCGAGGGTCATTGACGGTCAAGCTTACGATATGTTTGCCACGTTGCGGCTCTATCGGTAGGATTTGCAGTCAGGAAGTTCAAAACGCTCCGGATGAAGCCGCGACTCACACATCTGCTGCTGGCGTCTCTCGCCCTCGCCGCGCTTGGCGGAGGGGTCGCCATCCTGCGCTTCCTGCCGGGCGTCGCGCCGCAGCGCGGCGCTTCTCCGGCGCAACAGACCGCAATGGCGGCGAAGCCGGCCGTTGGCCCGATCGGCGGCGCGATGTTGCCCGGCCTGCGCCGCGGAGTTCCGCCAGAAGCGACCTCGCCAGTCGCTGCGCCTGCCGAGACGCCTGCGCCGGTCACGATCCCCGCCCTCGCGCCCGCGGCCCCGGTCGCGACGGCAGCGCAGGAGCCGCCGCAAACGCCGCCCTTCCCCACCGCTGTCGCGCCGGAAGCTTCACCTGCAGCTGAAAATCCGGATGTGGAAGGCGATGTCTCCTTCCCGCCGCAACCCGCCGCGCCGCCTTTGCCGCCGAGCCGGCCGGCCGATCTGGCGAAAATCGCGGCCCAGACGCCCCTGCCGCCGAGCCGCCCGGGCGATCTGGACCGGCTTGCCGCAGTGACCGCGCCCCCGCCCGAAGCGCCCCCGGCCGCCTCGGCGCCGGCGCCTGAATCGCCCTCCGTCGCACCCGTCCCGCCCGCGAGCGAGGCGGCGCAGACCCCCGAGCGGACGCCCGCGCCGGACGCTCCCCTCCCGCCGACCCGGCCCCGCGAACTCGCCGGCGTCGCGGCTTCGACGCGGGTCGCCGCCGCGCCGGCCGATCAGGCGACGCCCGCTCAACCCGCCGCCGCGGCGCCGGCTCCGCCGGCGGCCGCCGCGCCGACGACGCAGGTCGCCCGCCTGCCGGAGCCGGCCTTGCGGCCCGCGCCCGAGGACGCCTTCCAGCAGCCGCCGCCGAAATTCGGCATGGGCGACCAGGTCTTTGTGCGCATCTTCAAGCAGGAGGGGCAGCTCGAACTCTGGCTGAGGAAAAATGGCCGGTTCAACCTCTACAAGACATTTCCGATCTGCAAATGGTCGGGGCGCCTCGGGCCGAAGATCAAGGAGGCCGATTACCAGTCGCCCGAAGGTTTCTACAGCGTCTCGGCGCGCCAACTGAACCCGCACTCCAACTACCACCGCGCCTTCAACGTCGGCTATCCGAACGCCTTCGACCGGCAAAACGGACGGACCGGCGGGCTCGTCATGGTCCATGGCGCCTGCAAGTCCGTCGGCTGCTTCGCCATGACAGACCGCGGCATCGAGGAAATCTACGGATTCGTGGAGGCGGCGTTGCGCGCCGGGCAGAAGGAAATCGCGGTCCACATCTTTCCCTTCCGCATGACGGACGCGGCGATCGCCCGCGAGACGGGCGGCGGCTGGCTCGCCTTCGTCGGCGGCGGCGGCAATTATGCGCAGTGGACCAGCTTCTGGAAAAATCTGAAACAGGGCTATGATCTGTTCGAGCGCACCGGAGAGCCGCCCGTCGCCTTTGCCTGCGGCGACCATTACGAGTTCGACGGCGGCGGCGCGTCCTGCCGCCGCGTCGCCGGCTGGTGAGCCGTTCACACAAGCTTCAGCTCTGATCGGCGAGATTGAATCAGTCGCGCGGCGCCGCCGCGCCGAAACCGGGAGAGGCCGCAATGCGGCGAATTGTTCATTATCTCACCCTCGCCGCCATCGTCGGAGCGCTGGCGCCGGCTCCCTCGGCGCAGGCCGCGCCCAATGTGCCGCTGTGTTTCGCGATAGCCAATAATTACAACAACTGCATGCGCCAGTTTCAGCGCGGCGGCGGGCGCCACGGCTGGAACAACGCAGGTCCGGGGTCCTATGGCGGCTATGGGGGCGGCGGCTGGAACGGCGGGGATTACGACGACGACTATCAGTATCGCGTCTACCGGCAGCAGCGACGCGCGGCGCGCGCCCAGGCCAATTGCGCCATCTGGCTGGCGCAGATGCAGGCCAGCGGCTGCACGCAGTAAGCGGCCATTCGGCGCAGCGAGCATTGACAAAAGCGTCTCGCGCGGTTTAGGTCGTCCTTCGCTTCGGCGCGGCGGTTTCGCCGCGTTTTTCTTTTGCGCCAACCGCGCAGGAGAGCGAAGCGCAACCGGTTCAACTGTCAAAAAGCCGGCCGGCGGAAACGCCAGAGTCGGGACGAACACAGGAAAAAACGATGTTCGCAGTCATCAAAACCGGCGGCAAGCAGTATAGCGTGTCCGCCGGAGACATTATCACCGTCATGGCGCTCGACGGCGCGCCGGGCGACAAGATCACCTTCGACGAAGTGCTGATGGTCGGCGGCGATACGCCGAAGATCGGCGCCCCGACGGTCGCCGGCGCCAAGGTTTCGGGCGAGATCGCCGAG
Source organism: Methylocystis sp. ATCC 49242 (assembly GCF_000188155.2). Lineage (NCBI taxonomy): Bacteria > Pseudomonadati > Pseudomonadota > Alphaproteobacteria > Hyphomicrobiales > Methylocystaceae > Methylocystis > Methylocystis sp. ATCC 49242. The sequence continues at coordinate 3,488,909 of NZ_KE124774.1, read as the reverse complement.
CAGACGCGCAGCGCCAAGTCGATCTCCTTCAAGAAGCGCCGCCGCCAGAACTCCAAGCGCAAGCGCGGTCATCGCCAGGATCTGACGCTCGTCAAGATCACGGCGATCGAGGGCTGAGCCTCTCGCGCCAAAAGGCTTGGTGAAACCGGGCGCCGCGCGTTATCATTTCGATAGGCGTCGAGCGCCAACCAGATTTCAACGCGGCGCGTGAGCGTCGCAGGAAAGTAAAGTCGGAGCAGGACAATGGCTCACAAGAAAGCGGGCGGCTCGTCGCGCAACGGCCGCGACTCGGACGGCCGCCGTCTCGGCGTCAAGAAATTCGGCGGCGAATCGGTCGTCGGCGGCAACATCATCGTGCGTCAGCGCGGCACGAAGTGGCATCCCGGCCGCAATGTCGGCATGGGCAAGGACCACACGCTCTTCGCGCTCGTCGACGGCGTCGTATTGTTTAAATCCAGCGGCGGGCGCGCAAGCGTATCCGTCGTGCCGGCGGCGGTAGCCGCAGAGTAAGGCGGTCGGATCGGTAACGACCCTCCGCCGGCCCCATTCCCCGGCGGACAATGGTCGTTTCGACCAGCGCGAGGAGCAGAAAGCTCCGATTGAGCGAAATGTCCGGAAAAGGCCCAACTGGGTCGATAGGGGAAGCGGGCGCCGCTTCCCCTTTTTTCGATCCGGGGCCAAATTCGGTCTTTCGCTTGGAGCTTTCGATGTTTCCTGAAATCACGCATGACGACGTTTTCAGGCTGGAAACCGAACGCATGTGGCTGCGCTGGCCGCGCGCCGCCGACGCCCGCGCCTTCACGCGGTTTCTCGGCGATCCCGAGGTTTCCTCGCAGACCGCGACTATTCCCCACCCCTATAATATTCGCGACGCAGAGGAGTTCATCCTGCGCGCCCGGGCCGAAAATTCGGCTGGCGAAGGGCTCGTTCTCGCGCTCGCCTTCAAGCGCCAGCCCAATGACGCGATCGGCGTGATCGGCGCGCATGGCTCATCCTTTCGAGGCGTCGCGCGCCTGGGCTACTGGCTGGGGCGGGAATATTGGGGTCAGGGGCTGATGACCGAGGCCGCGCGCGGCTTCGTCGACCTGATCTTCGGCGTGTCGTCGCTGGGCGAAATCACCTGTGACGCGCTGCCGGCCAATCTCGCCTCGCGCCGCGTGCAGGAGAAGCTCGGCTTCACGAGCCTCGGTCAGATCGAGATCGACGCGCCGGCGCGCGGCGGCAAGGTGACGGTCGAACGCACGCGCCTCACCCGCGGCGCGGCGCACACCGCCTTCGGCGCGCGCCGCCCGAAACTCACATCCACCTGAGCGACAAATGAAATTTCTGGATCAGGCCAAGGTCTATGTTCGCTCCGGCGACGGCGGCGCGGGTTGCGTCTCCTTCCGGCGCGAAAAATTCATCGAATTCGGCGGACCGGACGGAGGCGACGGCGGCCGTGGCGGCGACGTCGTGGCCGAATGCGTCGACGGGCTGAACACGCTCATCGACTATCGCTACCAGCAGCATTTCAAGGCCAAGACCGGCATGCACGGCATGGGCAAGAACCGCGCCGGGGGACGCGGCGCCGACGCCGTGCTGAAGGTGCCGGTCGGGACGCAGATCTTCGAGGAGGACGAGGAGACGCTGATCGCCGATCTGACCGAGGTCGGCCAGCGCGTCGTGATCTGCAAGGGCGGCAATGGCGGCTTCGGCAACGCCCATTTCACCACCTCGACCAACCGCGCCCCGCGGCGCGCCAACCCCGGCCAGTCGGGCGAGGAGCGCACGATCATCCTGCGGCTGAAGCTCATCGCCGACGCCGGCCTCGTCGGCCTGCCCAACGCCGGAAAGTCCACCTTTCTCGCCAGCGTCACCGCCGCAAAGCCGAAGATCGCCGATTATCCCTTCACGACGCTCCATCCCGGCCTCGGGGTGGTGCGCCGCGACGAACGCGAATTCGTGCTGGCCGACATTCCCGGCCTGATCGAAGGCGCGCATGAGGGCCACGGCCTCGGCGACCGTTTCCTCGGCCATGTCGAACGCTGCCGCGTCCTGCTGCATCTCGTCGACGCTTCGGGCGAACACGCCGGCAAGGACTACAAGACCGTGCGGGGCGAACTCGCCGCCTATGGCGCCGGGCTCGACGAAAAGCCGGAGATCGTCGCGCTCTCTAAGATCGACATCGTCGATCCGGAGCACCTGAAGAAGCAGCGCGAACGCCTGAAGCGCGCCATCGCCCGCGCCGGACCGCCGCCGGAAGCGCGGGGCGGGGTGCTGACGGTCTCGGCGGCGACCGGCGCCGGCGTGACCGAGGCGCTGCGCGCCGTCGGCGCGGCCATCGATGAATCGCGCGCGCAGGAGCGCTCGGCGGAAACGCCGGCCGAATGGCGGCCGTGAGGCAGCTTCCACGGCATTAATGGAGTCCGCCGGGCCCTTCATCGGGGGTCCGTTCGTCTCTCCGCGAGCGAAGATGTTGATAACTACTGCGGGAGAAGCGGAAAAATCCGCGGGATTATTGAATTTCGACAAGCGAGCGTAAATGAAAACAAAAGCAATTCCAGCGCCTTAACATTTTTTTGCAAGGCCTGGACCCAATGTCCGTGCAATGACGGGACTTCGAGGCGGCTTCGATGCGAGCCCTGAAGGAAACCCCTTGCGCAAGGACAGGCCAATGTCACGTCTTTGGGAAAACTCGCAGCCCGCCGCGGGCGACCGATTGCGGACGCTTTTGCGAGACCGCAACGGCGCCGTGGCGGTGATCTTCGCCTTCGCCACTCTGCCAATGGTCCTTCTCATCGGCGGAGCGGTCGATTACTCGCGCGCGATCGGCGCCAGATCGAATCTCCAACAAGCGCTGGACGCCGGCGTGCTCTCCGCCGCGGTGAAGGGCGGCAATCCGGATTCCGGGCAGCTCGCCAGATATCTGAACTCGAATATGTCGCCCGGCGGCGCGGCGACGAATGTCACCCTGACCAGGTCTGTTGCGACAGGGGGAGCGGTGACTTTCGTCGGCGACGCCGATTTTTCGGTCGCGACGAACTTCCTGAAGATGGCCGGCCTCGGCGCCATAAAACTGCACTCCCACTCGGAAGCGACCCTGCCGGCCCAGATCGTGACGGCGACCTTCAAGCCGACCAGTGCCCAGGGCGCCTATTCGAAGGACATTTTCATCTGGACGAAGAACGCCGCCGGCACGGTCGTTTCAAGGCAAACAGTGCTCACCTATCGTTACAACTCGTCGAACGGGAGCAAGGTCACCACGCCAGCGATCGGCTCATGGAGCCTGACGTTCACCGTGCCGTTATATTCGACTTTCGGCGTCGGCATGGTCGTCTATCAGGACTGGCAAAAATATTCGGGGGCCCTCGTCAATCCGGTCGAATTGTGGAGCGACGCCGCCAACGCCTCCACCTTCATGAGACAGAGCGGTCTCTGTACAGACGATGCGGGCGCGACCTACAATTGGGAAGACGGCGGCGACGGAAACTTCGTCGATTTCGTCTACACCATGAAATGCGCGACGGGCGTGGCCGCGAAGACCGTCGCGCGGCTATCGAAATGATCGGCGCAAACGCTGTCATACGCCGGTGAAAAAAACCGGGGATCTCCCGACCCCCGGTCTCGTCTTTCCGTCAGGCGCGGGACGCTATTCGACAACCCCCAGGAAGTTCGGCCGCGCGGCGCCGGCGACGCCGTTCCTGCCGACCGCCGGCAGCTGGATGAAGGCGTCCTTGGCGTGACCGTCCTCCTGCTGCACGCTGATCGTATCGCCGACATGCCCGTTCGGGACCAGGAGTTCCGGGTGATCGAACGGCGCCGCGTCACGCCGCACGCGATCGTCGGTCAGCGACTTCACGAAATCGATCAGCTGGGCCTTTTCGGCAGAGCTTAAGCCAAGCCGCTCGATATCAGCATCGAAGTCATTGATGTTGAATGACTTGTGGTTTCCGCCGCGGTTGTAGAACTCCACCAGCTGCCGCAGATTCAACACGCCGCCATTATGGAAGAAGGGCTGCGTGAGTTCTGCGTTGCGGACGGTCGGAGTCTTGGCCGCGCCCATCACGGCGATGCGTTCGCCCGGCGCCACAGAGATATTCGGCGAAATGCCGATCATCTGCTGGAAGCCGGACGATCCGAACTGCTGCGCGATCGCCGTGTTCGACAGGGGCTTGCCAAAGGCGTCTCGGCCGCCATTGAGCAAATCCTCCGACGTCCTGGTGACGGCGATGTTGTAGAAGCCCTCGTCATAGACCGCGACGCCGCCGTTGCCCATCACCATGCGCTGCAGAGGCTCCTTGAGGGTCTTGCGCACGCTGGCGTTGGTGAATTCGGCGCCGCCATGGCAGTTGGCGCATTTGCCTTTTCCGAAGAACAGGTTCATGCCGGCCGTCTGCGAGGACGTCATCGCCGACTTGTTGCCCGCCATGTAGCGGTCGAAGGGCGAGTCGTCGGAGACCAGCGTCGACTCGTAGAGTTGAATCGCCAGACCGAAGAACAGGCTGAAATTGGCCTGCATCTGCGTGTACTGGTTCGCCGCCAGCGAGCCGGGCATGGCGATCACCGTCTTGTTTCCGGCCGCGTCGACCTGAACGGCCTGGGAGCCGTTCCACCACTCGGGCTTGAACGCGACCTGGATCGCCTGGGCGTAGCTCTCGACAGTCAGGCCCTTGCCCGAGAGGCTCGCATAGGGTCCGAGCACGCTGTCGTCCGGCGCGACCCTCTGGAGGGCGAGCGGACGCGCGGTCAGAAGCCGCTTGCCGATGTCCATCAGCGTGCGGCCGTCGGCGCTCATCTCGAAATTGCTCGACGGCGGCCCGACGGCCTGCGACGCGAGGCTGGCGTTGTCGATGCGCACCTGCACCGGCGTCACGGTCCCGCCCACGTTCTTGAACACCCGGGCGCTCTCGTCACGTGCGCCGAAGGGATTGACCCCGTTGAAGATAAATTGCGCGCGCCCGTCCCAGAAGTTGCGGAAGTTGAAGACCGCGTTGATCGTCGTGGGCGTATTCCGGGGTTCGACGCGGCGGGTGTTGAGCGAGCCGACCTTGAAGATGAGGTCGGAGCTCAAATAGAAATTGTCCCAGGACTGGCCGGGCGGCCCCGAAGCGAAACGGGAATTGAACACGCCCTGCGAACTGGCGACGTCATTGAAGTCCCGGGTGACCGACGAATTCGGGTCATCCGGGTTTTGCCGCTGGAAGAAGGGGAAGTCGCTGGCGACGAACTGATGGTTCGGTCCGCCGATCTGGAAAGTCGTATCCGGCCACGCCACCGTGGGAGAAGACGCGCGGGCAAGACCCGGATTGACCGAGTTCTTGCTGCGATTGTCCGCGCCGGCGTGGAAATGGCAGGAGGCGCAAGCCTGCACGGCGTCGCTGCCGACCTGCATGTCCCAGAACAGCGCCTTGCCGAGACCGATCGCGGCTTCCCTGTTCGCGACAAAGTCGTAAAGATTGGACGGCGTGGGAATGGCGACGCCCTTCAGGCCTTCAGGCCTGGGCGGCGGTTCGCCAGTCGTAACGGAAACCTGCCACGTAATGCTTTTCATCCGCAAGCTGCCGTAGAATATGCTTGCAGTAATCGTATCCGTATATGTACCGTTGACCGGAGCCGTTTTGTCTATCAGCTTTGCATATACGGTCCTGTTGCTGAATCCGAGACCGACGGAGACAGAATCTACGCCGAGGCTATTGCCCCAGATTTTCGAAAAACCGGAATCCTGATAAAGATTATATTCCAGTTTGTAGCCGCCCGGACCCGTCAAGAAGCGTCTCGTTCCCGATCCGCTGGCGCCATAACTCAAGGTTATGCGGCACGAAGACAACAGCGACAGGACGTTTGCCGTCATCGAGCCTGTCGCCGTATTGTTGGCGGTCAAATCGGTCCTGACGCCGAAAGAGACCCCACCCGTTCCCGAAATGGAACAGGTGGCCTGCGCCGTAAGCGTCATTCCGCAAAGGCCGCCGACTGTCAGCAACGCTCTCAAAGCGCCCCGCGCGTGAAGCGCTTTCCGCGAGATCGCCGCTACGGCCGGCAAAAAAAGCGACGCGGAGCGCAAGCGCCCCGCATGACACAGACTTCTCAAGAGTTTACTCATACGCCCCCCATCAGGCACGGTCTCGAAAACTGCCATGTTGCAGCTTCGTGGGGCCTCGGGCGCAAGCGGCGGGCCAGCAAAACTGTTTCAAAAAAGCGTACAGCGCCGATGTCCCAGACCCGATCGCTTACGGCTGCGCCATTGACCTTGCCGCCCGTAATGACTAGCTTCGAGAGTTATGAACCCGCGGAGCGAGGCGAGAAGCTGGCAGTTTGGACCGACGGCAGTTACGCTGCTCGTCGCCTATCTGCTTGTCCTTCAAGGCCTTGCGGTCGGCGTGTCATCGGGGGTTCGGGGTGCCGGTCTGTTCGCCGACGCGATCTGCCTGAGCAAGAGTTCCGGCCCCCTCGACAATAATCCGGCGGCCCCGGCGCGGCATTCCCGGCATGACGGCTGCTGCGTATTTCACAGCGTGTCGCTGGGCGGCGCGGCGACGCCCTCGCCCTTCGTGGGCGAACCTCCGCCGTCGCTGTCCTATATCGAGATCAAGCTCGCCTTCGATGGGACGCAGCTTCGCTCGGACGCCGCCACTCCGCCGCTCGGCTCCCGAGCGCCCCCTGCCCTGATCTGAAGCCCGCCGCGGCCAGCGGCGCATGTCGTCCGGCTCGCCCTCGCGAGCCGAGACCGGTTCAGATTCGCGTTTCCATCGGAAGTTGACCCTTGAAAAAACCTTCGATTGCACAGGGCTTTGACGCCGCTGCGCCGAGGATCGATCAGCCATCCGACTGGACCGCGTTCAGTGACTTCGGATCATGGAACAGAAACCTCAAAGGACGCGAAAGCCGATCAAGACGGTTGCGCGCATCTCCTCCCGGGAGCGACGCTGTTCGCAGAACGGGACTTTAACCGCGGCGCTTGACGGCGCCATTCGGATCAAACCCGAGCCGGCGCCGGAGAAAGGCCGGGTCGAAGTCGTCGAGGCCTATTTCGACGCGGAGGGGCGGCCAATCAAGCGCAAGAGTCTCGGCGCAGCGCGCGTCGCGCGCGCCTATGACGCTCAGGGAAACCAGGTCGAGGAGGCCTATTTCAACGCCGAGGGCAAGCCCACGGTTCGCAAGGATCTCGGGGCCGCCCGCATCGCCTGGCGCTACGACGACAGCGGCAGACGCGTGGAGGCCTCCCTCTTCGGCGCGGATGGCGCGCTGATCTCGAGCCCCGCGGGAAACCGCAAGCGGCAGCTGGAAGGCGCCTGAGCTGAAAAGCGGCGCTGGCAGCGCCAGACAAAAAGACGCGCGCGAGAAATTCGCTCGCGTCTTTTTTTTGTGTGCGGCGCCATCAGCGCGGCGGCTCGTCGCGCTTCGAAGCGATTGCCACGCGCGAGCCGGCTGCGGCGCAGTCCAGCCCGCGCTATTTCACCATGGCGATCAGGAAGCCATCCCACCCCTTGGATCCGACGGTCTGGATGGCGGTCGCCGTCACACGCGATTCGTCGGCGACTGCGTCGAACAAGGCGCGAGCGCCGAGCGCGCTGTCCTCTTTGGTCGAGGGATCGGCCACCGCGCCGTCCCGGACGACATTATCGACGATGATCAGCGCGCCGGGCCGCGACATTTTCAGCGCCCAGTTGAAATAGGCGGCGTTGTTCGTCTTGTCCGCGTCGATAAAGGAAAGGTCGAAAGGTCCCGCCCCTTCCGCCTCAATCTTCGGCAGGATATCGAGCGCCGCGCCGACCCGCAGATCGACCCGGTCGGTCAAGCCCTCGCGGGCAATGTTGGCGCGCGCGACCTCCGCGTGACGGGGGTCGAATTCCACGGTGACGACCTTGCCGCCGGGTTCGAGCGCGCGCGCCAGCCAGATCGTCGAAAAACCGCCGAGAGTCCCGATTTCGAGAATACGGCGCGCGCGAAGCGCTCGCGAGAGAATGTGGAGGAGCTTCCCCTGCGGGGCCGAGACGTCGATGGCCGGCAGACCCGATCGCCTGTTCGCGTCCAGGGTCTCGTGCTGCTGCTCGGGCCGAGCAATCAGCCGGCCCGCGATATAATCGTCGACCGCTTGCCATTGTTTTATCATCAGACCGCCTCCGGATCGGCCGGCGCTTGCCGAGCCGACATTCGAAACTATTTGACCTCAAGCGATTCTTCGTGCGAAGTGCCGCAGTTCCCGCTCGGAAGAGGGAGCGGAACAGGGAAGGCTTGATGGCCGCATTGTCTCAAGCCCCAGTTCCCTGCGGCCGACAATGCCGCCTTTCAGCCGAAAATTATGGGAGTGAAACGAATGATCAAGCTCACTTTGACCACGGCCGTCGCCGTCGTCGCTTTCAGCGCCTCAGCTTTCGCCGCCGGCTATAGCGTCACCGAGATCGCCTCGTCGGGCATCAAGCGCGCCAACGGCACCTGGACGCTCAACACCGAAGGCGACAAGGTGAGCGGCAAGGCCGACATGCAGCTCGATAACGGCTCGGTCGTCACCTACAAGCTCGACGGCAAGGTCGAAGGCGGCGTCATGACGCTCAACCTCACCGACCGCACCGACGGCAAGAAGGACTGCGTCTGGACCGGCAAGCCGAATGAAAACGGCAAGGTCTACAACGGCGAAGTCGTTTGCGGCAGCGAGAAGTTCCTGATCCGCGCGGGCGTCCAGTAAGCGCTTCGCAAACCGAGCATCGAAACGCCGGCCTCTGGCCGGCGTTCTAATTTTCGGGAGCAGATCCGTCAGGCCTCCTCCATCGCCTCCAGCTCCGCGATCAGCCCCTCGATCATTTCAAGACCGATGTTCCAGAACGCCGGATCGCGCGCATCCAGCCCGAAGGGCTTCAGCAGCTCGTTGTAGGGCTTCGCGCCGCCGGCCTCGAGCAGCGCGAAATAGCGTTCCGCAAAACCTTCGTGCGCCTTCTGGTAGACGCCATAGAGCGAATTGACGAGACAATCGCCGAAAGCGTAGGCGTAGACATAGAAGGGCGAATGGATGAAGTGCGGGATATAGGCCCAGAAGCATTCATATCCCGGCCCGAGCCGGATGGACGGCCCGAGACTCTCCGCCTGCACGCTCATCCACAGGTCGCAGATCTGGTCGGCGGTGAGTTCGCCGTTGCGCCGCTCGGTGTGAACCTTTCGCTCGAAGGCGTAAAAGGCCATCTGTCGCACCACCGTGTTGATCATGTCCTCGACCTTGGAGGCGAGCAGCGCGCGGCGCTGGTTCTTGTCGGTCGCCTGCGCGAGCAGCGCGCGGAAGGTCAGCATCTCGCCGAAGACCGAGGCCGTCTCGGCGAGCGTCAGCGGCGTCGGCGCCATCAGCGCCCCCTGACGCGCGGCGAGCACCTGATGCACGCCATGGCCGAGCTCATGCGCGAGCGTCATGACGTCGCGCGTCTTGCCCTGGAAATTGAGCAGCACATAGGGATGCGCCGAAGGAACGGTCGGATGTGAAAAGGCGCCCGGCGCCTTGCCCGGCCGCACCGGCGCGTCGATCCATTTCTTGTCGAAGAAGTCCCCGGCGATCTGCGCCATGCGCGGCGCAAAGCCTTTATATGCGCCGAGCACGATCGCGCGCGCCTCCGGCCAGGTGTAGAGCTTGCTCGGCGTCGCCGGCAGCGGCGCGCTGCGGTCCCAGTAGTCGAGCGCGTCCTTGCCGAACCATTTGGCCTTGAGCCTGTAATAGCGGTGCGAGAGGCGCGGATGCGCGTCCTCCACCGCCTTGGCCAGCGCCTCCACCACCTCACGCTCGACGCGGTTGGAGAGATGGCGCGAATCGGCGACGTCCTCGAAGCCGCGCCAGCGGTCCGAGATTTCCTTGTCCTTGGCGAGGGTGTTGGTGATGAGCGAGAAGACGCGCTGATTGGCCTTCAGCGTCGCGCCGATCGCCAGCGCCGCCTCCTTGCGCTTCGCCTCGTTGGGGTCCTGCATCAGATTCAGTACAGGCTCGATCGCGAGCTCTTCGCCGCCGACCTTGAAGCGCAGCGAGGCGATGGTCTCGTCGAAAAGGCGGTTCCACGCCGCGGCGCCCGAGATGTATTTCTCGTGGAAAAGCTCCTCGAGCTTGTCCTCGAGTTCGTAGGGCTTCTCCTTGCGAATGTCCTCGAGCCAGGGCCTCCAGCGCAGGAGCGGCTCCTTGCCGGCCGCCGCCATCAGCGTCTCGTCGTCGAGGCGATTGAGTTCGAGCTGGAAAAAGAGGAGCTGCGCCGAGGCGTTGGTCACCTTTTCCTGTACGTCGCCGTAGAATTTCGCGCGCGCCGGGTCGGTGGTGTCGCCGCTGTAAAGCAGCCCGGCGAATGACATGAGGCGCCCGAGCAGATCCTGCAGCGCCTCGTAGCGTGCGAGCGCCTTTCCGAGCGCGACGCTCGCGTCCGCGCCCGTCGCCATCTCAGCGAGGCGGCCGCGATAGTCCTTGCCGAATTGCGCAACCTCCGTCGCCGCTCTGGCCAGATCGCTCTTCAACTGCGGCGAATCGGTTCCCGGATAAAGGTCGGCGAGGTTCCATTCGGGCAGCGATTCGGAAGCACCCGCCGCGGCCTCGGCCGTGGCGCGGGTGGAGCGCGTTGTGAAGAGCATGGCGAAAACCGTTTCGAGTTGCGGACGCCGCGAGGCGAATGGTCAAACATATGGGCAAAGCCCAAGCGCGATCAACCCGATCCGCGACGTCGACAATCGCCGGGAATTGGGGGCGCGAATTCGAATTTTCGATTTTTCGCGCATATTTACAACGCGCCGTTGCGCCTTCCCCCGCGCCGGATTAACCCGCCCTTTACCCTGTTTCGCAACGATGGGCGCGCCGACAAACAGTCCCGGCGCAGATGCGACGAGGGTGCGGCCGCAGGCTGCGGGGCGGGACAAAGGGGCGTGATGACTTCCATAATTCTCATTGCTGACGACGATCCGGTGCAACGCCGCCTGCTCGAGGCCATGGTGCGGCGATTCGGTTACGAAGCCGAGACCGTGGAGGGCGGCGAACAGGCCCTTGCGCGGCTGACGCAGCCCGGCGCGCCGCCGATCGCGCTGCTCATTCTCGATCTCGTGATGCCCGATCTCGACGGCATGGGCGTGCTCACGCGCATGCGCGACACGAAGATCGCGACGCCCGTCATCGTGCAGACCGCGCATGGCTCGATCGAGGCCGTGATTTCGGCGATGCGCGCGGGCGCGCACGACTTTGTCGTGAAGCCGGTCGGCGCCGAGCGGCTGCAGATCTCCATCAAGAACGCCCTGTCGGCGGACGCGCTCGCCGGCGAAATCCGCCGCATCAGCCGCCGCGCCTCGGGCGCGCTCACCTTCCGGGATCTCGTCTCGCGCAGCGATGACATGGCGCGCGTGATTCGTCTCGGCGAACGCGCCGCGCATTCGTCCATACCCGTGCTGATCGAGGGCGAATCCGGCGTCGGCAAGGAGCTGGTCGCCCGCGCCATTCAGGGCGGCTCCGATCGCAGGGGCAAGCCCTTCGTTACTGTGAACTGTGGGGCGCTCCCCGCCAATCTGGTGGAGTCGATACTCTTCGGCCACGAGAAAGGCGCCTTCACCGGCGCGACCGAAAAGCATTCGGGCAAGTTTCTCGAAGCCAATGGCGGCACGCTTTTCCTCGATGAAATCGGCGAACTGCCCCTCGACATTCAGGTGAAGCTCTTGCGCGCGCTGCAGGAGGGCGAGATCGACCCCGTCGGCGCGAGGCGGCCGGTGCGCGTCGATATCCGCCTGATCTCCGCGACGAACCAGAATCTCATCGAACTCGTGAAGCGCGGGCAGTTTCGCGAGGACCTGTTCTACCGTCTCAACGTCTTTCCGATCAGCATTCCGCCGCTGCGCGCGCGCCGTCAGGACATCGCCGATCTCGCGCGGCGTTTCGCGGCGCGTTTCGCGGCCGAAGAGGGCCGCAACATTCGCGGGGTCACGGCCGAAGCGCTGTCGCTGCTGACGACCTATGACTGGCCCGGCAATGTGCGGCAGCTTGAAAACGCCGTGTTTCGCGCCGTGGTGCTCGCGGACGGCGATGAACTGACGGTCGCCGAATTTCCGCAGATCGCCGCCCATGTCGACGGATATGACGTGCGTGTGCCGCCCGCGCCGGCGCTCGCGCCCGCGGCCGACGCGCCGCGTCAGCGCGAGATCGTGCATGTCGAAATCCGCGATCCCAACGTCATTTCCATGCTCGGCGCCAATGGCGAGATGCGCAAGCTCCAGGATCTGGAGGCGGAGACGATCCGTTTCGCGCTGACGCATTATCGTGGCCAGATGTCGGAGATTGCGCGACGGCTCGGCATCGGCCGTTCGACGCTTTATCGCAAGATGAAGGAATATGGCCTCGACGAAGGCGCTGAATCCGAGGCCAAGCCCTCCGACAGCCTGGTGGCGTGAGAGAGAAATTTATGCGAGCCTATTGTAAAAGGAGGCGCGCATGACGACGCTCTATGATATCGAGGCCACGACGATCGACGGCGCAACCAGATCCTTGCGCGATTACGCGGGCAAGGCGCTCCTCGTCGTCAATGTCGCGAGCCGCTGCGGCTTCACCCCCCAATACAAGGGGCTCGAGGCGCTCTATCGCAAATTCGCGGACAGGGGGTTTGTCATTCTCGGCTTTCCCTGCAACCAGTTCGGCGCGCAGGAGCCGGGTTCGGAAAGCGAGATTGCCGCCTTTTGCTCGACGAATTACGACGTGACCTTTCCGATGTTCGCCAAGATCGACGTGAATGGCGAAAAGGCGCATCCGCTTTATCGCCTGTTGAAACATGCGGCGCCGGGACTGCTCGGCTCCGAGGCCATCAAATGGAATTTCACGAAATTTCTCGTTGATCGCAATGGCGCTGTCGTGAAGCGATATGCGCCGACCGATACGCCGCAGGCGATCGAGAGAGACATCGAGGCGCTTCTGTGAGCGCGACGATAAGCGTCTTGCGCGTGAGCGGGGGCGATCCGATGTCCTTCGACGTGACGGTTCGGGAAGCGAATGGCGAAACACGCCATCGCGTAACGCTTTCGCAAGATGACCTTGCCCGCCTCGCCGGCGAAGCGAATGCGGAGGCGATGATCGAAGCCTCCTTCCGCTTCCTCCTCGACCGCGAGCCGAAGGAAATGATCCTCCCGCGTTTCGACGTCAGCGTCATCTCGCGCTATTTTCCCGACTTCGAGAAGACGCTGCCGGCCTATTTCTGATCACGTCAGAACGCGCCGCGCAGCCGCAGGCCGAAGACATTGATCGGCCCGCGCGCGCTGTTGTGCCCGGGATCGACGAGCAGCTGATAATCTAAAGTGGCGTCGAAATTCCTGCCGAAGCCGACCTTGTAATAGGCCTCCAGATTCTTCTCGCCATCATAGGAGAGCGCGCCGTCGCCGATATAGACGCTCGTTCCGCCAAGCGCGAAATAGCGCACGCGTGAGCCATGAAGTCCGCTGAAGGCGGCCGCAACGCCGATCTCGTCGTGATCGCGCCCCCACAAGGCGCCGCCGCCGACAAGTCCGAACGACACGGACCGGTCGACGTCAGTGTAATCCACTGTCTCATAGCGACCGTCCGCCATGCTCGCGCGCAGGAAGAACCCGAGATTCGGCGCCAGCTGTTGCTTTACATTGATTCCCCCGCCCATCTTGACGGCGCGCTTGCGGAAGGAGTCGACGCGCGGCGGGAACTCGCCTGTCAGATAGGCGTAGCGCACCACATCGTCCATCTTGCTCAGATTGCCATTGTCGCCATAGCCGAGAAACTTGATTGCTCCCGGCTGGCCGAAAAGGTCGTAGCGGCCCTCGAACTCTGCGACGGCCATATATTGACGGAATAATTCTGGCTCGATCTCGAGCCCGTTCGGCACGGTCGAGAGCTGAAACACGCCGCCGCGCGCCGTCCACCAGTTCTGTTTCCATTCCACGGCCAGGCCATGCGTGTAGCCCCATGAGTCGGCCGCGTAATCGAAGGCGCCCATGGTGTTGAAGGCGAAATTCATGAAGCCTGTCGTCGGATCGTGCGCGTAGACGTTGTCGTCGAAGACGTCTCCCACGGCGAATTTGCCCAGCGTGATGATGATGCGGTCGCGATCGACCTTGCCGGAGATCTGGTTCTGCGTCGATTCGAGCACTTCACTGCGCGAGCCCTGGTCTGGATCATGCCCGCGGTCGCCGCCGCCGAGCCCGATGATCTGGCGCAGGAAATAACGCTGAAAGCGCATGTAGGGCGCGCTGGCGCCGACCTTGGCGACCGCGCCGTTGACGTAAGAGGCGGCTCCAACCGAATTGGCGAGTCCGTAGCCCTGATCGATCTCGGGGTTGAGATAGACCGCGCCGCCTTCCCACAGGCGCAGGCCAAGGAAGATGTTCGTCGTCGATCCGAAATTCGCCTTTCCGCCGGAAGGAAAGCTGTTGGGTCCGTCATAGGCCGCGCGAAATCGCGGATAGCCCTGCACGACATTGGTGGTCTGGGCGTGCACGCTATAAAACTCCGGCGCGTTTTCGCCGCTCTCGCCACTCGCGCCATTTCCGCCGTGGCCGTTTATTCCGCCGTATTGCAACGGAGCGACGATCTCGTTCTTGGCGCCGAAATGATAATTCAGCCCGAAGCGCAGGATCTGGTTTTCATTTCGGATGCGCGAGGCGTAGAGATAGCCCGCGCCATTGTCGAAAGTCTGCGTGTTCAGCGACTGGTTCAGAAAAAGATATTCCGCGCGCGCCGACCAATTATCTGCGAAGGCGTATTCGAAACCGGCGCCGAAAACATATTTCATCCGCGAGGATTGCGACCAGGGCGCCTCGAAAATCGCATCGGGGCCGTCGGCGCCGAGCGTAAGCGTTTCAGGTCCGCGCGCGCCGCCCGCCGCTACGCCGCCGGTCAGATAGAGGAGCGCGCGGTCGTAGGCGAAGCCGACGCGGCCGCGAATGCTGGCGAAATAATTTGCGCTCGAACCGGGATGCAATGTGTAAACGGGTAGTCCCGGCGCATAGGCGTCCGAAGACGCGAATAGTCCGTTCGGGCCGCGGCGGCCGTCGAGCAGGCTCAAATCCGTCTCGAAGCCCCAGACCCAGGGCCCGTCCTGCCAGTTGTAGCCGACTTGCGCGCCAACCGTGACGCCCGGCCGTGTCGCGCCTGCGGGGTAGAGATCGTAAACGGGCGAGCCGAAGCCGCTCCCCGCCTGCAACCGCTCGCCGCCGTGAAGCGGAAAGGCAGCGCCGAGACTCGCTCCGAGATACATGCCGACCCAGTTGAACACCGGCGGCGGCGCTTCCGCGCGGGCCGCCGGCGCGGCGAGAAGCGAAAGCAAGGCAAACCCGGTTGCGCCCATTCGCCGGGAACTGGCGGGGCTCGAAAGCGCATGTCGCAGGCGCGCGCCATCTCGCGCCTCTCTCACATATTCGCGACGCGTCGGCAAAACCGAAAACCCGATGAATCATATGTCGGCAAGCGCAGGTTACGCCAGCCCGGCAGAGTCCTACAGAGACAATATGACAATTTTTTCGAACTTCTGGCGCAGTTCTTGCGAAGCTCTTCCCGACCGCAGTCTCAAAGGCCGGAACCCCTGTGAATACAGGCTCGGCC
This sequence comes from Methylocystis sp. ATCC 49242, assembly GCF_000188155.2. NCBI lineage: Bacteria > Pseudomonadati > Pseudomonadota > Alphaproteobacteria > Hyphomicrobiales > Methylocystaceae > Methylocystis > Methylocystis sp. ATCC 49242. The sequence continues at coordinate 3,473,383 of NZ_KE124774.1, read as the reverse complement.
CGAAAATACGAGGAGCGCCGACAGTGGATCTGCGTGTGACGCAATTCGATGAAATGGGCGGCGTGAACGGGGCGACGCGCGCGCCATACGAAAAGCTTTCGCAATGGCTGGCGGGCACGACCCCCGACCTTCTCGCCTCGCGGCGTGAGCAGGCAGAGTTGCTGTTCCGGCGCATCGGCATCACCTTCGCCGTCTATGGCGCTCAGGACGCCACCGAACGGCTCATTCCCTTCGACATTCTGCCGCGCATCATCGCGCGCAGCGAATGGGCGGCGCTGGAGCGCGGCCTCGTGCAGCGCGTCACCGCGCTGAACATGTTTCTCAAGGATCTCTATAACGGCGGCGAGGCGCTGAAGGCCGGGATCATTCCCGCCGATCTCGTCTATCGCAATCCCGGCTATTGCCCGGAAATGGCGGGCCGCCGCGTTCCGCACGACATCTATGTCCACATCGCCGGCGTCGATATCGTGCGCACGGACGACCATGGTTTCTATGTGCTGGAGGACAACGCGCGCACGCCGTCGGGCGTCTCCTACATGCTCGAGAACCGCGAAGTGATGATGCGGCTCTTTCCCGAGCTTTTCGCGATGCATCGCGTCGCGCCGATCGAGGATTATCCCGACGAACTGCTCGCGACGCTGCGCTCCGTCGCGCCGCCGCGCGCGTCGAGCGATCCGACTATCGCGCTGATGACGCCGGGCCAATATAATTCCGCCTTTTACGAGCACTCGTTTCTCGCCGACAAGCTCGGCGTGGAATTGGTCGAAGGCCGCGATCTCTTCGTGAAGGACGACGTGGTCTACATGCGCACGACGGAAGGCCCGCGCCGCGTCGACGTCATCTATCGCCGTATCGACGACGATTTCCTAGATCCGCTGGCGTTCCGGCCGGATTCGGCGCTCGGCGTCGCGGGACTCATGGGCGCCTATCATGCAGGCAATGTGACGCTCGCCAATGCAGTCGGAACAGGCGTCGCCGACGACAAGGCGACATACACCTACATGCCCGACATCATCCGTTTCTATCTCGGCGAGGAGCCGCTCCTGCAAAACGTCCCCACCCATCGCTGTCGCGAGCCGGAGGCGCTGTCCTATGTGCTCGACAATCTCGACGAGCTGGTGGTCAAGGAGGTCAATGGCTCGGGCGGCTACGGGATGCTCGTCGGCCCCCATGCGACCAGGGCCCAGATCGAGGAATTCCGCGCCAAGCTCAAAGCCCATCCCGACAATTTCATCGCCCAGCCAACCCTCGCCCTTTCCACCTGCCCCGTCTCCGTCGCGCAGGGCGTCGCGCCGCGCCATGTCGACCTGCGGCCCTTCGTGCTTCAGGGCGCGAATGGCGTGCGCGTCGTTCCGGGCGGACTCACCCGCGTCGCCATGACAGAGAAGTCGCTGGTCGTGAATTCGAGTCAGGGCGGCGGCACCAAGGACACCTGGATCATCGATGACGCGCTCATGGGGCAGGCCTGATGCTCGATAGCTTCCAATCGTTCGAGGAACATCACGGAATCGCGCATCCGGAAGAGGCTTTCGCCGTTCCCGATCCCGTCGTTCCCCTCGCAAAGGCCGCAGACAAATTCAGGCGCGAGCGCGCGCAACCGGAACGTCACATGCTTTCACGCACCGCCGACAACCTCTATTGGCTCGCCCGCTACATGGAGCGCGCCGACTTTCTCGCGCGCGCGATAGAAGCGTCGCGTCGTCTCGCCTCGCTGCCCAAGACCTACGGCGGCGCCGAATCGGAATGGGAAAGCGTGCTTCTCTCGTCGGGCGCATCTGAGGCGTTCGAGGATTCCGGGCGTCCGCTCGACGAAGCGAATGTGGTGGAGTTCCTCACCTTCGCGCCCGACAATCCGGGGTCGATCCGCAACTGCATCGAATACGCCCGCGCCAACGCGCGCGCCGTGCGCACCGCGCTCACGGTCGAGATGTGGGAGGCGATCAACGGCGCCTATCTCGAAATGAAAGCGCTCGAAGCGCGCCGCGGCGCCCATTCCGCCGACGAATTGGCGCGCTTTCTCGAATTCGTGAAACAGACGTCCCTCACATATGACGGCGGCGCCTATCGCACGATGCTGCGCAATGACGCCTACTGGTTCTCGCGCGTCGGTCTCTTCGTCGAGCGCGCCGACAACACCGCGCGCCTGCTCGACGTTAAATACCACGTGCTGCTGCCGGAGAAGGAGGTCGTCGGCGGCTCGCTCGACTATTTCCAATGGGCCGCGATCCTTCGCGCGGTCTCGGCGCACACCGCCTATCACTGGGTCTATCGCACCAGCATGAAACCGTGGCTCGTCGCCGACCTGCTCATCCTGCGCCCCGAGATGCCGCGTTCGCTCATTTCCTGCTACGAGAGCATCGTGCGCAATCTCGATTATCTCGCCCGCGCGCATGGGCGTCAGGGCGCGGCCCAGCGGCAGGCGCGCAGCGTCTATGGCAAGCTGGAAAATCTGACGATGGAGAGCGTCTTTCAGGGCGGCCTGCATGAATTCGTGCAGGGCTTCATCGGCGAGAACAATCAGCTTGGGACGCTGATCTCCGAACAATATCTGTTCTGACGGGAAAACATGCGCATTCGCATCCGCCACGAGACGATCTACCGCTACAGCGAACCGGCGCGATCGGCGATCCAGTCGCTGCGGCTGACGCCGCGCAACTACGATGGCCAGCATGTCGCGCATTGGCGCATCGACGTCGATCGCGACTGCCGCCTGAGCCAGTCGGAAGACGCCTTCGGCAATATCGTGAACCGCTTCACGGCCGACGGGCCGCTCGAATCGATCTCGACGATGGTCGAAGGCGAGGTCACTACCTTCGACACCGCCGGCGTCGCGTCAGGCGCGGTCGAGCGCTTCCCGACCGCGCTGTATTTCCGCCAGACGCCGCTCACCGCGTCGAGCCGCGCGATTGTCGATTTCGCTCGCGCGACAACAGCGGGCGAGAATGGAGCGCTCGGCCGACTGCACGCGCTGCTCGGCGCGCTTTACGAGACGATGAGCTTCGACACCGATGCGTCCCATGCTGCGACGACCGCGGTAGAGGCCTTCGCACACAAGAAGGGCGTCTGCCAGGATTTCGCCCATCTCTTTATCGCCTGCGCGCGCGCGATCGGCGCGCCGGCGCGATATGTGAGCGGCTATTACTTGCGGAGCGACAGCGACGATCAGGTGGCGGGTCACGCATGGGCGGAGGCCCATGTCGAGGGTCTCGGCTGGGTCGGGTTCGATCCGGCGCATGGCGTATCGCCGGGTGAGCGTCATGTGCGTCTCGCCGCCGCGCTGGATTATCTCGGCGCCGCCCCCATCCGCGGGGCGCGGATCGGCGGCGCTGGCGAAACCATGGAAGTCAGGGTGCGGGTCGCGCCGACCAATGCTCAGGCGCAGGTTCAGACGCAATCATGAAAAAACGCCCCGCGTGAGACGCGCGGGGCGTAAATCGGCAATTCAGGCCGCCGCGGCGTGGTCGCCGCTCGCCTCCATAACCTGATCCCGCGCCGGCGCGCCGCGGAAGGGCGTCCAGTGCAAGCCACTGTGATCGAACGAGAAGTCGGTGACTCCCTGCTCCTCCATGGCGGCGATAACGTTCGGCCAGACGCCTTTTTTCGCCCAGCGGTTGAATCGCGTATAGGTTGTATACCACTTGCCGAACTCACCCGGCAGATTGCGCCAGGGCGATCCGGTCTTTGCGATCCAGAACACCGCTTCCAGGAACAGACGATTGTCGCGCCCCGTGCACCCGGGATCGCCCTCTTTTCCGGGCAATACCGGCGCAAGGGCCGTCCAGAGCTCGTCGGAGATATATCTGTCGGTCAAGCCAGCCTCCATCTCGAGCGTTCTGCGCGATGCTGACGCCTTTCGTGGTGATCGGAGATTCGGAAGCGCTCTCGGTCTGCGAACGCTTCGCCGATTCACTAAAAATTTCACGAAGGCGCCGCGACGTCTCGCGCAACGCTTGGATAGACACTACCTTTGGTTGTATATTTTTGCAATACAACCTGTCCACATTTCGCCTGAAATTTGCCGCGAGCCGAATTGACCTTCATATTTCGCCAAACGGCCACGCAAAACTCGCCGCACCTCCCGCTTGCGACTCGCGTCGCGCTGTGGCACAAGGCCCTCGTTTCGCGGCGACCACGGCGAGTGGTGGCGCAGGAACCAATGCTGCAGTAGCTCAGTGGTAGAGCACTCCCTTGGTAAGGGAGAGGTCGAGAGTTCAATCCTCTCTTGCAGCACCATTTTTTGCCTTTAAATTTCAAAGACTTACGAATTTGTCCTCGGCGCGACGTTCTCGTTCAGGCGGCAATACAGTCATATCGCCTGACCGGGAGGCGGAATCGCCCCTTGGCGACCTCCACAGCCAATCATCAGCAGTCCTTCCACGCCGAAAAGGTCATCCTCCATCAGCTCGAAAATCGCACGAAGCAGCTCTGGCTGCGTCGAATTGAGGTTCAGAATGGAACCGGATACATGCGCCGGGGCACGGGAGCCTGCGACCTCTACCAAGCCGGGAAGTTCGCCGACGGGTTGCGGATCAAGACCAAGTTCGGTCAGTCCATCACCGGCCCGAACCTCGCCAATTTGGTCGAGGAGTTCGGCTCGCTCGCGCGGGTCGAAGGAGGGCCGGCGAAACGGGGCCTCTGAATCATCGCCTGATCCTTGTCGCTCAATGATTTCGGGTAAAGCATGACGATAATTCGTCTCATCATGGCTGCATTCGATCGCCCGCTTCGCCAAGACGATAAAGCAGATTTCGATTGACCTGCCCGGCGGCGCGGGGCCTTTTATTCCGGTCAACGAACGAAACGGGGCCTCGCATGGGCGACAAGACCATTATCGAAGAAGAAAGCGCAAGACGCATGCGCGCTCTTGTTGACCCGGTCGGCCACTTCCTTTCCGAGGCGTTTCACTTTCTTGGCCTCTTTGCGATTGGAGGAGCGACCGTCTGGTCGGCGGTAAAGGCTTTCATCGCAATGTCCGAAAAGGGGCATGCGTCGATCGAAGACCTGCTGCTCCTGTTCATCTATCTCGAAATCGGCTCCATGGTCGGCATATATTTCAGAACCAACCACATGCCGGTGCGATTTCTGCTCTACGTCGGCATCACCGCGCTCACCCGTCATCTCATCGTCTATGTGCAAACGGACAGCGTGCCGGACTTCGGCGTGTTGATCCTCGCAGGAGGCACCCTGATTCTCGCTCTTGCCGTGCTCGTCATCCGTTACGCGACATTCCACTACTCGGCGCCGGATTTGAACCAATTCCCCAGACACACAAAAATGGCCGACTAGGTCGGTGAGCAATGCGCCGGTTTCGCCCGAACCGCGCTCCAATTCAAAGCCCGAGCGTCAACTGATCTTGATCGCCAGCCTGAGCCGCGCCGAGCGAGGAGATCGATACGCCGAGCAGGCGAACCGGCTTCCTGAACGGAAACGCTCCGGTGAGGGTTTCAAACACATTCCGCGCAAGTTCTGCGCGCGTGTCGATGGCGTGCGGCAAGGTCCGACTGCGGGTGATGAGATCGAAATCGGAGAATTTCACCTTCAGGGTCACGGTTCGCCCACGCACGCCGGTCGTTTCGCAATGGCGCCATACCTTGTCGATGACAGGCTCCAGCGCTTCACGCATCGCCGCCAGATCAGTCATGTCCAGAGCGAATGTCTGCTCTGCTCCAACTGACTTGCGTATTCGATCGGCGCGCACGGGTCTGTGGTCGACCCCGCGCGAGATCCAGTAAAAGTGGCCGCCCGCTTTTCCGAAATTCTCGATGAGGAATGGAAGCGCCTGTGATCGAAGATCGCGTCCGGTGTGAATGCCGAGCCGGTTCATTTTCGCTTTTGTCGCAGGCCCCACGCCGTGGAATTTTTCGACAGCCATGCCCTCGACAAAGGCCGGACCCATCCTCGGCGTGATGACGAACATACCGTCGGGCTTGCGATGGTCGGAGGCGAGTTTTGCGAGGAATTTGTTGTAGGATACGCCGGCCGAGGCTGTCAGGCCGATTTTCGATCGGATCGCCGCCCTGATCTCCTGCGCAATTTCCGTCGCCGTTTCGATTCCCTTGAGATTTGTGGTGACGTCGAGATAGGCCTCGTCGAGCGACAGAGGTTCGATGATCGCGGTATATTCCGCGAAGATCTCGCGGATCTGCGTCGACACCGCCTTGTAGACGTCGAACCGCGGCTTCACGAAGATGAGATCGGGACATTTGCGTCGCGCCGTCACGGACGGCATCGCCGAATGCACGCCGAATTTCCGCGCCTCATAGCTTGCGGCGGCCACGACGCCACGCTCGCTCGACCCGCCGACAGCGACGGCCTTTCCGCGCAGATCGGGATTATCGCGCTGCTCGACGGAGGCGAAGAACGCGTCCATGTCGACATGAATGATCTTGCGGTGAGGCGGCGTCTGGAATTGGCGCGGAGGATCCCCTCCGGACGGGCGGCCCTGCGGCGCTCGCTCCTCATGGTCTTCGGCGATCATGTCTCACCGCCACTTTTTCGCGCCGCCCCGGCGCCCGATTTTTCCCTATCCGCTTCGAATTACGCCCGACGCGCCCTCCCGCCAAGCCATCTTGCAAGCCATCCCGGCCCGGGCGCCTTCTCTATCTGCGCCTTTGGCTCCCGCTTTCAATGACGCCTTCCGGATCAGGCCGTTCAGTAAGTAATCGTCACAACCACCGTGTCCGTATAAGTCGCTGCCGCAGGCGTCGATTGCGCCGGCACGCGGCCATAGCCCGTTTGCGCCTGCGCGAGCCCCGTGCCCGTCCCGCTCAGCGTGAAAGTGCCGGAAGTTCCATCCCCCCAGACCTCCGTGCGACCGGCATTGCGATAGATGGTGTAATCGATCGTCGCTCCGCCGGGCCCGGTCATCTTGCGCAGCGCGACAGTTCCGCCGACGCCGCTTCCCGCGCTGAGGCTGGCGTTCCAGGGCGTGCCGTTCGTGCAGGTGACGGAGATCGTGTTCGTAGAGTCGACATTGGCGTTCAGCACGCCAGTCGACCCGAAATCGAGAGTCGTGGCGGAGACGAGACAATTGGACGCGACTGTCGCGCTGACGGTGAAGGTCGTATCGCTGGAGCCCTCCATTGAGCTGCTGCACGCAGGACAAATGACGAGAAGGCAAAAGGTCCAGTTGAGCCGCGCGTTGACGCCCGAAAAGGACGAAAGATAGGAGAGCGCCGGCGCCGTCGACTGCCCGCCCGGAAGTCTCGCGTATAGCGTCGTCGTCAGCGAGCCGCTGCCCAATAGTCCGAGTGGAACCGTCAGAGTCGGCGGCGGGTCGGCGAAACCCCACAAACTGGAGCCCCAGACCGTTGTGCGGGCGGCGTCCTGATACAGCTGGTAATTGAGCAGATTCGAGCCATTGCTCATGTGTCGCGTCGACGACGTGGCTCCGCCGGAGCCGGCCCCGATATTCGGGCAAGCGCGAACAACGAGACTTGCAAGCCCACCGCTGCAATCGATGTTCACCGTCGATGTGACGTCGACGGCGCCGCCTCCGAGGACATCGGCCACGCCAAAGGCCACATTATCCACGCTCCAGCTGCAGGCGTGCTGCGCAAGGGCGTTCGTGGCGATGAGCGACGCCAGGAAGGCGAATATCCACCCGCACAAATATCGCGAACGTCGCATCATCGACATATGACGCCCCTTATGACCGTCTGCTCCCCCGCGCGCGGGGCATATTCGAATTCCGCAACGCAAGAGCCTTCTTCGGAAACGTCGATGCGCACGGCGTTCTGATCGGACAGATTGCGAATATAGGCCTGCCCGTCGTAGCCGATGACGAAGGGCTGGCCATCGCTCTCCAGCCTTCCCCTGACGCCGACGCGCAATGGCTTGCCCGCGCTGTCCACGAATGCGACGAGCGCCGCCTTCGGCGTTTGCGACACGCCGAATTTTACGACGACGCCATTGCGGTCGGCAGGGACGACAATTTCATTCGTCGTCGTCACATCCGCGTCGACCGGCACACTTTTCGGATCGATCGACAGCTTGTTTTTCTGATAGGAATTCAGATAAGGCACCAGCAGCTTGCCCTGGCGGTTCGTTCGCCCGATGGGACGATTCTCATATTGCACCTCGACATCGGGCGCGCCCGCGTCGACGACGGCGAAAGCGTCGTCGATCCGGTTTCCGAAGAAAACGCCGCCGCCTGCGACTGCAATGGAGCCCTCGGCCTGGCCGGTCGCGCGCGTTTGATTGGCGTATTGCTGAACATTCGCTTCGACGCGCGCAAATGACGCGCGGTAGCTGGCGCCAGCAAATCTGTCCGTGCGATAGCCTTCGCCATTGCGCAGGCGCCAGCCGTAACTGCCCTCCTCGCGTTTTTCCGCCTTCACCGCGCTCGTAATGAATCTCACGCCGTCGGGCGCGCGCTCGGCGCCGGTGGACAGGGTAATGTCATTGCCGAAGGGGAACGACAGTCCGGCAAAAAAGCCGAAATTGCGTTCATTTGCGAGATCCTTGAAGGCGGACAGAAACGCCGAGCCGCCAAAGATGATCGGCCGGCTGTAGGAGAACCCCAGAACGCGCGTCCGGTTCCCCAGCGCATTCTGCAATTGCGTGAAATTGACGCTCAAGCTCGAGGAATCGAAAGGGATCGGGACTCCGAGGCCGAACTGGTCGATGGCTCTGGGCGGCAGAATATTCGTCACCGCGAAACCGCCGAGAATGGAAGGCGGAAATGCCGGCGTTCCCCATTGGGGAACCGCGCAGACATTTCCGGTCAGGAAGGTGCAATTGGCGGTGACCGCGGCAATATCGAGATAATTGCCGAATGTGCGCTGGCTGCGCGCATAAATCGAGACGCCGCGGATATTGGTCTCGAAGCTCGCGTTGAAAAGCCCGCCGGTCAATCCTCCGAAACGACTGCCAGCCAAAGCCAGGGAGGCGGCGCCCCAGGAGCCGAGCGTGAAGGCCGCGCCCGCCCCGGCGTTGATCAATCCGCCGCCGCCGCCCTCCCCATGCCCCTCGAGCGTAAGCCAGTTCGTGAGACCGTAGCGGGCGCTGGCGGATCCGATCGGCCGGCGATCATAATTATTGGATTCGATTCCACTGAAGCGTCGCGCGAAACCGGCTTCCATGGAAAAATCATAGAGCCCTTCCGCAAGCTGCTTGCTCGACACATAGAACGGCAAAGTGGCGACCGTCTCACGCCCGAGAGAATCATGCAGCACGACTTGCGCCGTGCCTGCGCCGCTAGCAACCGGCATATGCGTGATCTCGAACGGCCCGGACGGCACCGCGCCGGAATATGTCTTCACGTTCTGCGCATAGACGTCGATGGTGGAGGGCACGGCCGCGCTGCCGGACAGAACCGGAAGCGGCAAGGTGACGAGATCCGGCCGAAGCGCAAAATTGCGCTGGACCTGAACGCCGGACATGCGCACGGGCCGAGTCCAGGCAAGACCGCCGGAAATAGTGTCGCCGACGCGATAGGTTATCAGCCTTTCCGGGTCGGAATAGGTCCATCGCGTGTCGAGGCGCACGAAGCCGAGCTGGCGAACCGCGGAATTCGCGAGGAAGGACTGACTCAATGTTCCATAGGGGCTGAAGACGCGCGCGTCGAAATTCCCCGATACGCCGCGCAGATTCAGCGGATAGCGAAAGAATGTTCCGTCGGAATTTGCAAAGAGCGTGTAATTGAGCACGCCGCCGAAGCTCGTCAGCGGAATCGGATTTTCCGCGGTCCGCCTCGGACTGAGGTCGATGACGCGCGGCGCGCGCGCGGTTTCCGCGACGGTAAAGAAAATCCGCTGCGACGCCTCGTCGATTCGATATTGCACGCCCGCGAGGCGATCGATGTGGACGAGCTTGTCGGTCCCGATGGCTTCGCGTCTTGGCTCGAGACCGATCGCCCGCGTTTCTTCCCGCGTCGCCGCGAGAGAGCCGTCGGTGAGCTGCCTGAAGGCGCCGATGAGGCCAATGGGAGCCCCGTCGATGAAAACTTCGAGCTGAAGTTCGCGGGCCGTGATCGCGACTCCATTCGACAAGCCGCTCGCATCAGGGACTTGTTGAGCGCGCGCCGCGCAGGGAGTGACGACGGACACGCCCACGAGCAGGAGCCAGCTAGCGGCCGGAAGAAACCGCGACCGTCGCATTGATCGCTCCCGAATCGCCTTTGGCGGAGAGCGTGAGCGGACGGCGTAAGATAGCGCCGCCCTTCATGCGCGGAATCGACCAGCGCATGACGGCGCCCGGCAGCACATAGCCCACCAGTCCGTTTCGGACGGCGACGGTCTTGCCGCCGTCCGACAGTTTCAGATCGGAGACGCGCAAATGACGGGAGCCATTGTTTTTCGCGCTCAGCTCGATTCCGGCCTTGGACGGCTCCGCGGTCCACACGACCTGCGGCGGCTCGGCGTCGCGACTCGTGATGAATATCGGGATCGAATAGCGAACGACGACGGTGACGGCGCCGGGAACGCGTCGCGAGTCGTCCGGCAGTTCGTCCACGAGTAATCGATAGCTCTCCTCCCCTTCGACCTGAGATCTCGTCACACGAACGACGCGAACCAGATAATCGGCGCCCGGCGGAAGCGTCGTCAACGGCGGACTGGCGACGACGTCGCCCGTCGGTTCGAGAATCTCTTCCCCTCCCTCCTGCGACCACCGGAAGACGCGGATCTGGACATTGAGGGGCCTGGAGTCCTCATTGCGCAGACTGAGCGTCGCGGCGGCGTCGGGAGCGATGAGATCAAGCCTCGCCGGAGCGGCCCGGAGCGACGCGGCCTGTGCGGCGGCTTGGCCCAGCAAAGCTGCGGCGACGGCGATCAACAAGCGCGAACGCAAGCCCGCCCTCCCTAAAATGTGACCGTAGCCGTGATGGTGTCGGTGTATGTGCCGGCGGCGGGCGTCGATTGCGAAGGAACGCGGCCATAGCCTGTCTGAGCCTGCCCCGTGCCGGTCCCGGTTCCGCTCACGGTGAAGGTCGAGGAAACGCCATCGCCCCAGACCTCCGTGCGGGACGGGTCCCTGTAGATCGTATAATCGACGGTGGCCGACGCCGGTCCCGTCATCTTGCGCACAGCCAGCGTCGCGCCGGAGCCCGTGCCTTCATTCAGGCTGATGCTCCAGGGAAGACCGTTGTTGCAGGTGACGGTGATGGTGTTCGTCGAGTCGACATTGGCCGAGAGAACGCCGGACGAGCCAAAGTCCAGAGTCGTCGCCGATAATGTGCAGGCGCTCTGTATGACGATCTGGACGTTGAAGGTTGTTGTCTCTGTCGCGGCGTAGGCCGTGCAGGCGAAGAACCCGAACGCCGCAGCCGCCATCCGCAGCGTTATCGCACGATATCGCATTTAGCCCGCCCCTGAATGTGTAGATGTAGTTATTCATATTTAATGCGCTCGCCAGTGCAAGCGTTGCCATTGAAAGATAATTACATTACATTAGAATGTGCGCATTTTACATTTTTTATGTATTTTCTTGCGATTCCGCAGCTTGTTCCGCTGGACATCGGCTGCAAATTCGCGTGATGTCATCGCACTAACGATTTACAGTAGCGGCGCGCGTATCTTTCGCCAGCCTGAGAAGGCGACGACAAACAGATGCTCTTGTCGCAACTATTCCTGCGAAGTCATCAAATCACGTCACAGGGATGAGCGGGCGCCCGTCCGAGATCTCGCACTGCATTGCGATCGCCGCGCGCTCTCTTTGTCGCTGGGGGCGCCGACGATTGCGTGAAGCGGTCAGGCGCCTGTCCGCTTCATACAGCCATGCAGGCCGGGAGCCTCGTGGCCCGTGCGCGCCACATATTCCGTATAGCCGCCGCCATACTGATGAACGCCCTCGGGCGTCAGCTCCAGCACACGATTGGACAGCGCAGCCAGGAAATGCCGGTCGTGCGAAACGAAAAGCATTGCGCCCTCGTAATTCGACAGCGCGGTGATGAGCATTTCCTTCGTCGCGAGATCCAGATGGTTCGTGGGCTCGTCCAGCACGAGGAAGTTCGGCGGGTCGTAGAGCATTTTCGCCATCACGAGCCGCGCCTTCTCGCCGCCCGAGAGCACACGGCATTTCTTCTCGACGTCGTCGCCGGAAAAACCGAAACAGCCGGCCAGCGTGCGCAGCGAGCCCTGCCCCGCCTGCGGGAAAGAATCCTCCAGCGACTCGAAAACCGTCCGCTCTCCGTCGAGCAGGTCCATGGCGTGTTGCGCGAAATAGCCCATCTTCACGCTGGCGCCGAGATCGACCGCGCCGTCGTCCGGCGCAGTGGCGCCGGCCACCAGCTTCAGCAGCGTGGACTTGCCGGCGCCATTGACTCCCATGACGCACCAGCGTTCCTTGCGGCGAACCTGGAAGTCGAGCCTCTCATAGATGCTGCGGGAGCCATAGCGCTTGCTCACGTTCTTCAGCGTCGCCACGTCCTCGCCGGACCGCGGCGCCGGCGGGAACTCGAACAAGATCGTCTGGCGGCGCCTGGGGGGCTCCACCTTTTCGATCTTCTCCAGCTTCTTCACACGGCTTTGCACCTGCGCGGCGTGCGAGGCGCGCGCCTTGAAGCGCTCGATGAACTTGATCTCCTTGGCGAGCATCGCCTGCTGACGCTCGTACTGGGCCTGCGCCTGCTTCTCGCTCTGCGCGCGTTGCTGCTCATAAAACTCGTAGTCGCCCGAATAGGTCGTCAACGCGCCGGCGTCGATCTCCACGATCTTCGTGACGATGCGATTCATGAACTCGCGGTCGTGCGAGGTCATCAGCAACGCGCCCTCGTAACCCTTGAGGAACCCCTCCAGCCAGATGAGGCTTTCGAGGTCCAGATGGTTACTCGGCTCGTCGAGCAGCATGGCGTCGGGGCGCATGAGGAGGATGCGCGCGAGCGCTACGCGCATCTTCCAGCCCCCTGACAGCGCGCCCACGTCGCCGTCCATCATCTCCTGCGTGAAGTTCAGGCCCGCCAGCACTTCGCGCGCCCGTCCCTCCAGCGCGTAGCCGTCCAGTTCCTCGAAGCGCGCCTGGACCTCGCCATAGCGTTCGATGATCTCGTCCATTTCGTCCGCCCGGTCGGGATCGACCATGGCCTGCTCCAGCTCCCTCAGCTCGGCCGCCACGGCGCTCACCGGGCCGGCGCCGTCCATTGCCTCGGAGACCGCGCTGCGGCCCGACATCTCGCCCACGTCCTGATTGAAGTAGCCGATGGTGACGCCGCGATCGACGGCGACCTGCCCCTCGTCCGGCTGGTCCTGCCCCGTGATCATCCGGAAGAGCGTCGTCTTGCCGGCGCCGTTGGGCCCGACGAGGCCGACCTTCTCGCCTTTCAGGAGCGTCGCGGAAGCCTCGATGTAGAGGATCTGGTGGCCGTTCTGTTTGCTGATGTTTTCGAGGCGAATCATGTGCTCACGGGAACCGGGGGAGACTGCCTCGCCCTTACGCCATGCGGCGCGCGGGCGAAAGAGCGATCAGGGGATCACACCTCCTGGCCTTGGCAGGCGCCGCCGTCGCGGCCGGACAGGCGACGGAACGCGCGGTCGCCCTTTTCGGTGATCACCCAAAGACGGGGTTGGCGAATGAAACGGCATCTCTCCTTCACCGGGCAATGCCCGCAGGGAGCCGCGCATTGCGACGCGACCGCCGCCAGATAGCCCAGGCGCACGAGCTCCTCGAAAAGCTGCTCCGCCACGGCCGGGCTTACCGCCATCTCGCGCGCGAGCGCGTCGATCGTCAACGCGCCCTTGTCCGCCGCAAGACGAAGGACATTGTCGAGCATGTCTACGCCGCCTTTGTGAACCAGCTCGCCGAGTGATAGGCGAGCGCGCCGCCGAGGACCGCTATGACGAAGAGCAGCGCGACGCTGAAAAGCGTCCACGCCCAGCTGCGCGTCTCCTGCTTCATCGCGGCGACCGTCGCAGCGCAGGGAATGAAGAGCATTGTGGTGACGAGAAACGAAAGGCCCGACGCCATCGTCACCGAGGTCGAAAGCGCGTCGGCGAGCGAGCCGCCTTCGGCCTTGTAGAGGATGCCGAGAGTCGAAATGGCGTTCTCCTTGGCGACGAAGCTCGTCAGAAGGGCGACCGTAAGGCGCCAATCGAAGCCCAGAAGACCCCCGAGCGGCTCGATCACGCGTCCAAGCTGCGCCAGATAGCTTTGCTCGATATCGCCGGTGGGAAAATAGCCGAGCGTCCACACCGCGGTCGCCACGGCGAGAATCATCGTGCTCGCCCGGCGCAGGAACGACCATGTATGATTCCACATGAACAGCCCGATGGAGCGCATATTGGGCCGATGATACAGCGGCAGCTCCATGATGAACGCCACGCGCTCGCCCCGAAAGAGCGTGTGATTGAGGACGGCGCCCACGACAGCCAGAACGGCGATGTTCAGCATGACGAGCCCCCAGGAGACCCAGACCGCATATTGGCCGAAGAACACGGGGGCGAGAAAGGCGAGGACCGCGAAACGCGCGCTGCACGGCACGAGCGGCGCCAGAAGGATGGTGAGCAGGCGTCCGCTCGCCGACTCGATCACGCGCGCGCCCATGATCGCCGGCACGTTGCAGCCGAAGCCGAGGCAAAAAGGCAGGAAGCTTTTGCCGTGCAGACCGATGAGATGCATGAAGCGGTCCGTGAGATAGGCGACGCGCGCGAGATAGCCCGTGTCTTCGAGCAGGCCGAAAATCGCGTAGAAGACGAGAAGCAGCGGAACGAAGGTCATCACGAGACCGACGCCGCCCAGCACGCCGTCCGTCAGAAAATGTGAAAACGCCGCTGGCGCGCCTGTGAGCGCCGTTCCGGCCCATTCCCGCAACGGCGCGATGACGCCGGTTTCGAGCATCCGCTGAAGCGGCCAGGCGATCGCGAAAGTCAGCCAGAAAGTCAGGCCCAGCACGCAGATGAGCATCGCCATGCCGAACAGCGGATGCAGCGCGATCCGGTCGATCCGTTCGGTGACGTTGACAGCCTCGAGCCGGGGCCGCTCCACCGCCGCCGAGACCATGCGGCCGACCCATTCGTAGCGGCCGCCGGCTACGTCGAGGACGGCGTCCTCATGCTGCGCCAGAAGCGTCATGACCTTTTCCCAGCTTTTCTCCGGGAGCCAGCCTTGCGCCAGCGCGCTTATTTCGCGATCGCCTTCGAGCAACTTGGTGGCGACCCATTCCGCCTGATAGGGGCGCGGCGCGTGATCGCCTATCAACGCGCGCAAATCGGCGAGCGCGCGCTTGTGGCCGGCGCCGATCTGCGGACGCACGGGATGGAACGAGCGAGGATCGTCCGCCAGACGGATCGCCGCTTCGACGACTTCGGCCACGCCCTCATTACGGGTGGCGACGATCGGCGCGACGGGCACGCCGAGAGCGGCCTCCAGCATCGCCGGCTCGATATGAACGCCCTCATCCGCCGCGACGTCGATCATGTTCAGCCCGAGCACGACCGGCGCGGGCAGCGCGAGCAATTCGGCGAGAAGATAAAGATTGCGCTCGATCGCCGCGGCGTTCGCCACCATGATCACGACGTCCGGCTGCTCCCTTATGATAAAGTCTCTCGCAATTCTCTCCTCCTCCGAACTTGCGGTGAGGCCATAGGCGCCGGGGAGATCGAGGATACGGATCTCCCGCCCGCCATGCATGAACACGCCTTCCTTGCGCTCCACGGTCTTGCCGGGCCAATTGCCGACATGCTGGCTGAGACCGGTCAGCATGTTGAAGATCGTCGATTTCCCGACGTTCGGCTGACCGGCGAGCGCGATCGTCATCGCGCGATTGGGGTCGCTTGCGCTCACTGGGAGACCTCCACGATAATCTGGCGGGCTTCATCGCGGCCGATAGCGAGGAGAGTGTTGCGCGCGCGTATAAGCATCGGCCCCCGGAAAGGGTTTTGCAGAACCTCCGCCGCCGTGCCGACCGCGAGCCCCAGCAGCATGAATCGCCCGTTGAGCTCCCGATCGGCCCGCAGCTCGCGCACGACCACATGGGCGCCGGCCCTGATCTGGTCGAGGGAAGGGTATTTAACGTCTGACATCGTCATGATCCGCCGGCGCAAGCGTCCCCTTGCGGCGAGAATGGTCGCTTCCTGTCTCCCAACCAAATCTAACCCCTTCGCGCCTCTTTCAAGAAGCCCGCTTCGGCAAAGGCGTCGGCGTCATTTGGACGCTGGGGACAGAACCCGGTTGTTTGCGGGAGGGACGCGCGAAGACGGGCGTCGTTCGGACCCTCATGGATCCGCCGTCATTGCGCCGCGGGCCCGATTCCGGATCGGGCGCGAGCGTCGCCGCATCCCGGCGATCTTGCCGGCGCCGCCCGGCCGCGCGCCGTTCCGCAACCAGCGGCGAGAAATCACAGGGCCTCCGGCGCGGCGCCTGTCGAAACGAAAGCCGGCGCAGAAATGGAAAGGACCGCTACGTCCAACGTAGCGGTCCCCTGCTTGCCGTAAACCGATTTCCGGCCGTCGTTCTTCGTCACTCCCAGAACTTCACCAACTGGAATGGCTCCGTCAGGTCGGGACCCTTCTTGATTGACGGATCGAACTCGATCGGTCCGCCAAAGGTCAGACGCCATGACGGCGGCTCGACCGGGTGGCCGACAACGCCCATCTGACCGACGCCGCAGACATCCGGCGTCGTCGGGAGGCCGGAAAGGCCGTTACACGCCCTGAAGAGCGGGTCGGTCGGCAGGAATGATCCATAGGCGTATGCGATCTGCTGCGAACGCGAGTTGAACATGTTGAAGACATCGAGCTGAAGCTTCCAGCCTTCCTTCCAGCGATAGCCGACGCGCAGGTTCACCGTGCCGATCGCCGGGCTCTTGAAGTAGCCGTCCTCGGTCAGGGCGCGCGGCGCGATATAACGATATTTGGCGTTGGCGAACCATCCGGTCGCCTCGCCCAGTTCGATCGCGCCGGTCGCGACGATCGGCGTCGCATTGACCAGATAATTGCCGGGGGCGTTGCCCGCCCAGGCGCCCCATTCGAATGCGCCGGGCTGCAGGAGCGCCCAATAGAGATCGGCCTGATCCTGATTATACCCTCTGAACCGGGCGTAGGTCGCCGTCACGTCGCCCTCGAAGGCCATCCATGACAGCGGGCGGTAGTGGTTGGTGAATTCGATGCCGACGCGATTGGCGCCGCGCGCGATTTCCGTATTGCCCGAGTCGCCGGCGAAGATGTTTTCCTGATTCGTCCGGATGAAGAACAGCGTCGCGGCGCTTTCGAGCTTGTCGATCGCCCTCGTCTTGACGCCGATTTCCGCGCCGGTCGAAGCCGAGAGAAGCCCCTGTCTCTGGACGGGCACATAGCCGAATTCCTCGGTGACTTCGGAAGCGTTGAAGCGCTGCGTCGTCGCGCGGAAGTCGTTCGAATGGAAGCCGCGTCCGAAGTTCATGTAGAAATCGGTCTTGTCATCCCAGGGATTGATGACGACCGAGGCTTTCGGGCTGATCAGCTGGGCGTTCGACGCCCCGTTATTGAAAGGCCCCGTCCACACGCGGAAGGCGTTCTGGAACAGATTGGCGCCAGGGTCCAGACCGATTCCGGCGATAGGCGCCTGCAAATAGGTCTGGAGCCCGTAATTGCTGCCCCAGAAATAATCCCAGCGCGTGCCGACGATCGTTCTCAGCCACGGCGACCATTTGGTCTTGAGTTCCGTCAGCAGCGAAATATTGCCCTCGCTGACATGATCGTTCCGGATCGTGTCGTAGGGGCTGCGAAGGAACGTGTCCTGCAGACCGATTCGAATATCGTCGTAGCGCGACTGGAAGCCGAACTTCAGTTCGGACTCCTTGTCCAGAAGTGTAAATTTCCGCGTGTGATAGGCGTTGCCGCCGACCATCGTGCGCCGGTCGAACTGGCGGAACTGATCGCCCAGCACGGGATTGACGAGGTAATAGGTGAAGTTGTTGTAGAGATTGAGCGTCGAATGCATCGCGAAGGCTTCGACCTTCGTTCTGTAATTCTCCGTCTCCTCCGCCCAGCGGCCGGAAAGGCTGAAGCGTGTCGTGTCGCCCCCGTCCGTCGGGTTCAGCGTGCCCCAGCGCGACATCTGGTTGGTGTCGATCGCGCGCATCGGGATCTGGTCGGTCGAGTTCCAGCGATTCGCATAGGCCATGCCGGTTATCGACATGCCGTTGTTTTCCTCGCCGCGCGACCAGCGCAGGACGGTGTTGATCTTGCGCGCGTTGTTCGGGGAAATCCACGGCCCCTGATAGGTGGAGATTTCGCCGCCGCCGAGAATGTCGCCGCCGGCGTATTCCCAGGACTTCATGCCGAACTGGCGACCGTAGCCGAAGGCTCCGGCCGTCGACGAGAAGACGCCCTCCGGAACTTTCTGCAGATATTGCATCCGGATCGTGCCGGCGTTGGAAAAATCGCCGTCTTCGACGTTATAGGGCCCCTTGCGCGCGTCGATATAGGCCAGCATTTCGGGAATGACGAAATTGGCGTCCGCGTATCCCTGGCCATGACCATGGGTGCGCATGTTGAGCGGCATGGAGTCGAGATAGAGCGCCAGATCCGTGCCATGATCGAGATCGAAGCCACGCAGATAATATTGATTGGCCTTGCCCTCGCCGCTGTGCTGCGTGACCGCGAGACCCGGAACGATCTCCAGCGCTTCGCCGGGTCTGAATGCGGGGATGGTGTTGACCTGTCCGCCGGTGAAGAAACGCTCGCTCGAGGAAGGCATTTCCTTCGGCGGCGCCGGATAGTTGATCCTCGGGCCAAGCGCCGTGTTCTGCTGCGCGGAGGAGCCGAAAGAATCATTCTTGTCGGGAGCGGGAGCAGGCGCCGCGGCGATGATCGGGGACGACGGTCGGGCGGCTGTCACCGGCTGCCTCGCGGCGCGCGCATGTTCGTGCGGCACCGAGACCATTCTGCGATGGCCGCCGACGTCGATCGTCGGCAGCGATACTGTATGAGCGAAGGCTTCGCTGAAACAGCCGGCGGCGAGAAGTGCGAGAACGGAGGTGGCGGCCGATTGTTTAATGCGCATTTTGATCGTCCCCGGATCAAACGGACCTTGTTGCTGCAAATTGACCGATAGGGACGGAAAGGGCTATAGGCTCGGTAAGCGCTTTTCAGCTTTTACTCATATCTGTTGCCGATATGTCACAATTTGGCGCGCGACTTTGCAATGCAAAGAAACTCGCAAACCGCCGCGCCCGCACTGGTGTCGTGCTTGCAACATGTTCCCCCTCAGGACAGCGGAATCCGAACGGCGACGCTTCGCCTTTTCCCGAAGCCCGGGCGAACATTCACGACCCCCCGTTTGACGCCGAACGGTCGAGCTTAACGGGCGCGCCGGGTTCGCCGGCAATTTCCCGGCGGAGGCTCGGCCGGCGTCCTATCGCGCGATGTGACGCATGAAATCCGACACTCTCGCCAGCCCCGCCCTGAGCACGTCACGGTTGTTCGCATAGCCGATCCGCACATAGCCTTCGCTGTCCATCGCGCTGCCGGGCGTGAACATCACGCCTGTCTTTTCGAGCAGCGCGACGCAAAATTCGCGCGAGGTCATCCGCGTGTCGATGCGCACCCAGGCCGTCGTGCCCGACCTAGGCTTCACATAGGAGAGGCGTGCTTCTCCGGCGATCCATTCGTCGAGCAGCGCGAGGTTCGTGCGCAGAATACAATGATTGCGCTTCAGGATCGCGCCGCGATTTTCGAGGGCGATCGACGCGAGCAGATCGTTCAGCATGCCGACGCTGATCGTATTGTAGTCGCGATGGATCTGCACGCGGCCAATCACCTCGGCGGGCGCGACGATCCAGCCGACGCGCAGGCCCGCGAGCGACCATGTCTTCGACATGCTGCCCGTGCTGATCCCTTTCTCGTAGAGGTCCGCCATCGACGCCGTGAAACCGTCGCCATGCTGATCCGCGCCGCGATACACCTCGTCGCACAAGACATGAGCGCCGCATGAACGCGCAAGCTGCGCAATCTGCTCCAGAAACGCGCGCTCCATCAGCGAGCCGGTCGGATTGTTCGGATTGTTGATGACGATCACGCGCGTCGCCGGCGTGATCATTCGTTTCAGTTCGTCGAGGTCGGGCAGGAACGCATTTTCCTCGCGCAGTCGCAAAACGTCGACTTTTGCGCCGTAGCTCTCGGGAATCGAATAATGCTGCTGATAGGTCGGCAAGACCGATATCACATGATCGCCCGGCTCGATGAGCGTCTCGTAGACGAGCGCGTTCGCGCTGATCGCGCCATGCGTAATCAGCACATTCTCGGCGCCCTGATTCTCGTATAGCGACGCGACGGCGCCGCGCAGACGCTCCGTGCCGTCGATCGCGCCATATGTGAGCTTCATCGGCAAAATCTCGCCGAGGAAAGCGTCCTCCTTGCCCGCGATCTTCAAAAGCTCGCCGACCGTCAGCGATTCGACGCAGGTCTCGGCGAGATTCAGCTGGCAATCGTTCTCGTAGAGATACATCCAGCGTTCGACCCCGAATTCCCTGATTTGCATGTCATCCGTCCTCGAGCAGCGGCTGTCGCGCGGGGCGCGCGGCCGGTTACGCCTGCGCAGCGCGGTTTGCCGCCGGGTATAGAACGTCGCGCGAAATCGCGAAATCGAGGGCGCAAGCTCTCGCCGGCGCGGGCGACTACAACACGAAATGTGTTTTCGTCATATGCCGCCCGGGCGTTCAGCATCCCGGAGATCTGCGCGCCTTCGACCCGCAAAGGCCACCCTGCGCCGCTGGCGCAGTTTTGATCGCAGGAAATTGCTATTAACGGGGGAGTGGTGCCCAGGGGCGGAATCGAACCACCGACACTGCGATTTTCAGTCGCATGCTCTACCAACTGAGCTACCTGGGCCCGCGCCGCAGCGCGTTGAGGGGGCTTATAGAAAGCGGGCGGCGACTTGTCCAGACCTCTTGCGCCGACTTTCTGCTTTCGAGCGCCGGCATTGTGACCCGACAGATCATATGGCACAGGCGGGCGTAGGCGGGGGTTGGCGGGATTTCGTGGGCGAAGGGCTTTGAAAACCGGGCTTTAGGGCAAACTGCGCGGGGCCGAGCGGGCTGCGCGGCGCGACAAATCAAATGGCACATTTGCCGAGGCCGATCCGGCCGACGCCTCGCCGAAACGCCCGGATTTACGGGCTTTTTCATTTTGCCGATCTGGCGGAGTGGGAACTGGAAGCGCCCGATCGTCAAAAATTCAAAAAATTCATAACTCCCCGGTTTCCTTGGCGTTGCGGCCGATAGCGAATAGTCTACCAAAATTGTAAAGAGGGAACCGGGGAGGCCGTTTCAAGCGGCTTTCAACGCCGTTTCAGAAAGCCCGAGGCGATCGATCCTCTGGGGCCGAAGCCGTCTTCCATCCACGAGCAAAGGGTCGCCTTGTCCTGCGAGCCGAAGGTTGCGTCGATCCTGTCCATTTCGGCGCGCGCCGTCTGGGCAATCTCGCCGCCCGGCTCGAGCGCGTCTTTCGGGAGGCCGAATTCGCGCATCGCCTGGACGATCACCAGCATATTCATGCGCAGTTCGGGGCATCGCTTCTCGGCATATAGAAGAATGGCCAAGTTTTTGGCGAAATTCCCCTGCTCGGTCGTCAACGCCGACGCGCCGAGCGGCGCGAAAACAGCCATGGCCACCAGAAAACGACGCATCGAAATCCTCCCTCAAAGCCGGTTGTCCCACCATATCACCCGGCCGTGGATAATGCAGCGCTTCAGCTCTGGGCCGCGCAGGATTTCGGGGTCGTAGGCGAGATTGTCGCTGATCACGACGATCTCGCCCTTGCCGTTCCGGCGCAGGCGCTTCACGCGGGGCTCATCACCAAAGACGTAAATGTCGGGATGGTCCCAATCCGACTTCCGTGGGGGCGGGCGCGGCGGCAGATCGGTCTCGCTCTCATTGACCAGCAAAAGCGCCCCGTCTGCGATCGTCGGCAGCATCGAGTCGCCCGAAGCGCGCATGAAAGCGAGCTTCGCCTTCGCCGCGCCGAGCTTGTGAAGCATCCATGCCGGGAAGGCCAGCCGCTCCTTGACCGCGACGATGTGATTGACGGAGCCGGGGCCGGCAGCGGCGCGCACGTCGAGATGCGGCACGACGGCGAACTGCGTCTCCGGCGCCCGCTTTTCACCATGCGTGGCGATTTGAGGCGTCGGATCATCGTCGACGCCCAGCAGATAACTCATCGAGACGCCGAGTTTTTCAGAGAGCGCGAGAAGCAGAGGCGCCTGCGGCTCATTTTCTCCGGCTCGCGCGCGGCGCAGCGTGTTGTCCGGAACACCCAATATTCTCGCGGCGTTAGCGACTGACCCGAGCGGGTCAGTCAGCTCGCAGACGCGGCGAGCGAACTCGGCCAGGTGCTCGGGCGGGACCTTACGACGCATTTTTGTCATCGCGCCTCACCAACCATGGTTGACCGAGCGCCAACCTTGGTTGTAAATTCACCATCAATGGTGATTTGCAGTTAGGTGAGGCGATGCAGATGGATTTTGCCACCACGGACGGTTGGCATCGGGCGGACATCCACGCGGCTGTCCGCAAGGCCGGGACCAATCTCGCCCGGATCGGCGAGAGCATCGGCCTGCGACGGCAGACGATGTATTGGGCGCTTTTTTCCAAGCCGAACCCCAAGGCGAATATGGCCATCGCCAATGTCATTGGCGTTCCTGTGCACCTGCTGTGGCCGCAGTGGTACGACGTGGACGGGAAAATCATCTCCACGCGACCGATCCCCAAGCCAGCGCGCGACCTTACCGCGCGGCGGTTTCAACCGTCCAGACCGCGCAACTTGGCGGCGTAACCCCGAATCCGGGCGGGCCTCGACATCACTCCCCGCCCCAACTCGCACTGCGGCCGTGTTCCCGGCCTCCCAGGCTCCTCCGGCCGCAGCGCTTTTTCTTCCTTGTGAGGCTTTTCAATGACCGCCGAGACGATCCGCCGCCTGCTCATCGAGGCCCTCGCCCATGGCGACGATTACGACGCCTTTCGCACCCGCCTGCGCGCGGCGCTGAAGGACGCCGACGCCGGCGACGACCCGCCGCCGCTCTTTCAGCCAGCGCCGCGCGCCATCCCCTGTTTCCCCCATCCTCAGACGAGCGCCTAAATGACCGAGAAGACCATCAAGATTTCCAACATCGACGCTGAAAACCGCAAGCGCCCGATCGACCCCGACACCGTCGCCGCCTATGCGGCCATCGCCGAGCAGCGCATCGCTGAGGGGTGGAGCCCGCTCATCCAGGCCATCACGGTGCGCCCCATCGATGGCGGCTACAAGCTCGTCACAGGCGGCCATCGCCTCGCCATGCTCAAGGAAATCGGCTTCGAGACGCTGAGCGTCGGCGTCGAAGTCAATGTGAAGGAGATGGATGACCAGGCGGCGTTCGAGGACGAGCTTTTCGAGAACCTCGCCAACGCCGGTCTCACGCAGCTCGATCGCTCGCTGTTCATCTATGACGCATGGAAAGCCTATCGGGCGAAGAAAGGCGAGACGCGCGGTCGTAAATCGAAAATCGAGCAGCTTCAAGAGGATAAAAAAGAGCCGGAGTTCGGCCTTTTTTCCTCCGAGCGTTTCACCGACGCCGCCGCAGAGCGCGTCGGCTTGTCCAAAACGCAAGTGAAGCTGGCCAAGCAAATTGCTGAGCGGCTGATCGAGGCGGACGCCGTGGACGAAATCCGCGGCACTATGGTCGCGGACAATCAGAATGAGCTGAAGCAGCTCGTTGATATGCCCGCCGGGAAGCGCCGCGAGGCCGCCGCCGCCATCAAGCGCGGTGAGGCGAAAAACATCGCTCAGGCCCGCGTCGTGATCGGGCTCGACAAGCAAAAAACCGACGACCCGCAGGCGCGCTACTGCGCGACCGTCCTCGATGCCTGGGGGCGCAGCAGCAAGCTGACGCGCATCACGATCGTCCAGACGCTGGGGTCGGAACTCAAGAAGCTGGTGCTGGAACATGTCAAAGACTGACGCCGACGCGCTGCTGCGCTATGTGCGCAAAAACTTCGATCATCTGACCTCGGCCGACGTTGAAAGCCTCTATCAGGCTCTGCTCGGCGTACAGATTGTCTGGCTATTCCGCCGGCTCGACGCCGCCCGGCGGCGCGATTTTCTGCGCCACATCGGCGTCCCAGCCGACTCTTTCGACTGGCGCGACGCCGACCTCCCGGCGGCCTATCGCTTCGAACGTCTCGGCGAGGGCGCCTGACCATGCGCGACTGGCTCTCCGCCTCCGACCTCGCCGGTCTCGGCCTGCCGGGCCTCCCCGCCACCAAGCGGGGATGGACAGACTATGCCGAGCGCGAGGGCTGGCTGGAGCGCCGGGACGCCAACGGGCGCCCGCTGGTGCGCGTCGTGAAGGGCGTGGGCGGCGGCCGCCTGCAATATCACATCGACCTGCTGCCGCCCGCGACGCTCGCGGCCTATGTCGCGAAGCATGTCGGGCGCGTCGATCTGCCCGTCGCCGACGCAGAGGAGGCCGCGCTCGACGATGCGCAGACCATCACGGCGCAGGAGGCGCGCGACGCGCGTCTCTCCATCATCGCCGCCGCCGACCGGCTGGCGCGCGACGGCGGGCTCTCTCGCGTCAACGCCGACCGCATGTTCGCCGGGCTCTACAACATGGGCCGCATCGAGGTCGAAGGATGGGTGCGGGCGGCGGTCAGAAAGCTCTCGCCGCGCACGCTGGCGCGCTGGCGGGCGCTGAAATCGACCGAAGGAATTTCAAGGCTCGGCGTCGACAAGGGCGCCGCGCGTCGCGGTAAGGGTAGGCTCGAGTCCGGCGAGGAGGGAAAGGTAAGAGCGTTCCTCCTCGCCGCCATCGCCCAACAGCCGCATCTCTCCAGTGATCATCTGCGCCTGCTGACGATCGCGCAATTCCCATCGCTCGCTGATGTGTCGCCGCGCAGCTTCCAGCGCATGCGCGCCAAGATCGAGCGCGAGGAGAAGGTGCTCCTCACGCGCGTCACCAACCCCGACGCCTACAAGAGCAAATACCGCCTGTCGGGCACGAATTCGCACCCCGTCTCGCGGCTCAATGAGCTTTGGATGATCGACGCCTCGCCAGTCGACGCGCTCTGCGTCGACGGCCGTCATTCGGTCTATCTCTGCGTCGACATCTTCTCGCGGCGGCTCATCGTCTATGTGTCGAAGACGCCGCGCGC
Organism: Methylocystis sp. ATCC 49242; assembly: GCF_000188155.2. Lineage (NCBI taxonomy): Bacteria > Pseudomonadati > Pseudomonadota > Alphaproteobacteria > Hyphomicrobiales > Methylocystaceae > Methylocystis > Methylocystis sp. ATCC 49242. The sequence goes on along the minus strand of NZ_KE124774.1, from coordinate 3,448,341 downwards.
GCAGGCCGTGCAGCTGCTCATGCGCCGCGCCATCGTCGCCTGGGGCGTTCCGGAGCGCGTCAAGACCGACAATGGCTCGGACTTCAAGGCCAAGAGCACGCAGCGGCTCTTCGCCGCGCTCGGCATAGAGGTCGAGGCCTCCGCGTCCTTCTCGCCAGAGGAGAAGGGCCACATCGAGCGCGCGGTGAAGACGTTCCAGCACGATCTCACGCCGCTGCTGCCGGGCTTCATCGGGCACAATGTCAAGGACCGCAAGGTCATCGAGGAGCGCCGCGCCTTTGCGCAGCGGCTCGGGATTGACGACGCGGGCGCCTTCAAGGCCGAACTCACGGCCAAGGAATTGCAGTCCATCTGCGACGACTGGGCGGCGGGCCGCTATGCCAACCGCCCGCACGCCGGGATCAATGGCGCGACGCCCTTTCAGGCCGCGGCGGCCTTTGCCGGCGTCGTGCGCCGCATCGACGATATTCGCGCGCTCGATCTGCTGCTCGCGCCGATCGCGGCCGGGGACGGCACGCGTATCGTCACCAAGCGCGGCGTCCGCATCGACGGCTCCTATTATCTCGCGCCGAATGTGCTGCCCGAGACGCGCGTCTTCGTGCGCATGGACCCCGAGGACATGGGCCGCGCCTGGCTGTTTTCGGACGACGGCGCGGAGTTCCTCGGCGAGGCGATCTGTCCCGAGCTGGCGGGCGTCGATCCGGCCGCCGCCGTGGCCGAGGCGCGCGTGCAGCAGAAACGGCTGCTCGACGAAAACGCCGCTCGGCTGCGCGCCGACATGAAGAAGATCAAGCCGCGCGACATGGTCGACGTGATCGTGCGCAACGCGGCGCGCGACGCGGGCAAGCTGGTCGAGTTCCCGAAGCCCGTCGAGAGCTACACGACGCCGGGGCTGGAGGCCGCGAAGGCGGCCGTGAGCGACGCTTCAACGCCCGTTGAAGCGCCCGCCAAACCGGCTGCAACGGCCATCGAGACGCATGTCCATCGCCTGCCCGAGACGCGCCAGCAGCGCTATCGGCGCGCGCGCGAACTGGAGGCGCGGCTCGCGAACAATGAGCGCATCGACATGGAGGAGATGCGCTGGCTCGTCGGCTACCAGACCGGCGCTGAATATCTCGCGATGAAGGAGATGTTCGAGGAATTCGGGGAGGCGGCGCTCAAATAGCCGTCGCCCGAAAAGGCGAGAGGCGCGCCCGGTGCAACGGACGCGCCCCTCAATCATCAAAAAGCACGAGGGAATAATGACAGAGATACAACCTCCCGTCAAACCGCGCGGCACGATCGGCGCGCTCAAGAACGTCTCCGCCTTTCTGGAGCTGGTTTTCCGCGTGCGCGACCGCGCGCCGAGCCTGCCGAATATCGGCGTGATGTACGGGCACTCCGGCTACGGCAAGACCTATGCCTCGATCTATGCGCAGAACAGGACGCGCGCGATCCGCGTCGAAGTCGGCGACACCTGGACGCGCAAGACGCTGCTCACCGCGATCCTGCAGGAATGCGGCGTCGTGCGGCCGCAGGGCTCGATCTCGGAGCTGTCGCAGCAGGTGATCGCGGAGCTGGCGAGCGAGCTGAAGCGCCCCCTGTTCATCGATGAAGCCGACAAGATTTGCGACAAGGGCTATATCGAACTCGTGCGCGAGATCGCCATGGGCTCCAATGTGCCCGTGCTGCTCATCGGCGAGGAGCTGCTGCCGCAAAAGCTCTCCCGCGTCGAGCGCGTGCATAACCGCATTCTCGACTGGTATGGCGCCGAGCCCTGCGATCTCGAAGACGCGCGCGCGCTCGCCGATCTGCTGCTCGCGCCGGTCGCGATCAGCGATGATCTGCTCGACGACATCCGCGTGAAGGGCGAAGGCCGCGCGCGCCGCATCGCCACCTCGCTCGACGGCGTCGCCAACTGGGCCAAGAACAACGGCGCGAAGACCGTCACGCGCGAGAGCTACACGGGCGCGATCTACACCGGCGAGCCGCCCCGCGCGCGCTCCATCCGCATCAACGCCGCAAAGGCGAATGGCGGGAGGGCTGCGTGAGAAAGCCCATCCACATCGAAGTCGCCATGCCCTCGGGCCCGGCGCATTACTGGAAGGCGATGCTCTCCGCTGGCGCGAAGGGCTTCACCATCCGCGCCATCGCGCTCGCCTCCGAGGGCGTCGCCTATGACACGGTCAAGCGCTACGTCTGGTTTCTCGAAAAGCAGGGCTATGTCCTGAAGATCGGCAAGAAGCTCGACGGCTACGCCACGCAGAACGTCTACGCCGTGAAGAAGCGGCAGACGAAGGCGCCGATCGAGCGGCCGGACCCGGCGTCGCGCCCGCTCACCGCGCGCGACGCCATGTGGAACGCCATCCGCACGCTGTCGCAGTTCACGGCGCGGGAGCTTGCCGTTGCGGCCGCGACGGAGGAGCGCCCGGTCTCGCTGCGCGCGGCGGAGCTTTATGTGCAGAAGCTCGTCCAGGCGGGCGTGCTGCAGGTGGTGACGGCGCCCGCGCGGGCCAGCGGCAAGAGCGCCTCGGGCGCGCCGCAGGGCGCGACGGCGGGCGTCTATCGCCTGCTCAAGACCGCCAACACCGGCCCGCAGGCGCCCAAGGTCTGCAACGCCGGCTTCGTCTTCGATCCCAACTCTTCCCGCGTCCTCGGCGCGGCCATCGTCACGGAGGCGCGTCAATGACCGCCGTCAAAACACAATTGAAGACCGACTATCTCGCAACGGCGCGCGAGGCCTATGGCGACGCGCTGCCGGACTGGGTGGAGGAGCTGGCGAAATACGCCTCGCAGACCTCCGGCGTGCAGGCCGCGAAGCGCATCGGCTATTCGTCGAGCGTCGTCACCAGCATCTGCCGAGGCAAATATGCGGGCGACATCGCCTCCGTCGAAGGCTCGGTGCGCGGCGCGCTGATGGGCGCCATGGTGATCTGCCCCGTCCTGGGCGAGATCGGCCGCGACCAGTGCCTGCAGGAGCAGGGCAAGAAGTTCGTGGGCTCATCGGCCGCGCGCACGGCGCTCTATCACGAATGCCGCAACGGCTGCCCGCATTCCCGCATCCGCAACGAGGGAGGCGCGGATGTCTGATCATCCCCCCTTCCTTTCGCGCGACATATCGGCGCTCGCCGGCTGGGTGCGCATGATCGTCGATCAGAATTGCGAGTTCACGCGGGCCAGCGCGATCGACCTCGCGCGCTCGCTCGATCTGCTCGCCAGCGAGGCGCGCATGCTCGAAGACGGGCTGCGGCGCGCGACCACGCATCTCGCCGCCGCCGATGCGCGCATCGCGGCGCTGAAATCGACGGATCACGTCGGCGAGGCGCTGCGCAATATCGCGATCCATGAGGCCGAATGCGCGGGCAAGGTCATCGACCTGCGCGGCGTCTTCGCCCGCGAGATGCAGGAAAACATGGCCGACGCGCTTGCCGCCGACATCGCCGCGCAGATCGAAGCCGACCGCGACCCGGGAGACGCCGCATGACGACCTCCACCAAGACCGACCTCACCGAAGAGATGGCCGCAGTCACCTTCGACGATGTGCATCGCTTCTATGTTCTCAAGGCGGCGTGCGGCGCGACGGTCGATGATCTGAGCATAGCCATCGAGGCGAACGTCCACGCGACCATCATGTCCTTCATCGCTATGTTGGCGCCGGAGCATCGCGCCAATGCGTTGTCTGCCCTGATGACGAACCTCGGGAACGGGTTTTCGCGGTGTTCCGTCATGCGAGGTGACGCATGAGCGCCCCCGTCCATATCTCCGACATCATCGAGGTTGTCTGCGAGCAGTATCGGGTGACGCAGACCGACATCCGGTCGGCGCGGCGCACGGGCAGGCTCGTCGAGCCGCGGCACATCGCCGCCTATCTGGCGGCGAAACTGACTGACAAAAGCCTGCCGCAGATCGGGCTCCTCATGCGGCGCGATCATACGAGCGTGCTGCATGGCCGCGACAGGATCGCCGCGCGGGTCGCGGAGGACGCGACCTTCGCGGAGCATGTCTATGCGCTGGAGCTTGCCTGCGTCTCGCTTTCGATGATGCGCGGGCGGGGCGTCCTGCCCGCGCCCGTCGAGCCGATCGTCCCGCACGATCTCGCGCGGCGCATCATGGCGGGGGGGCGACGCGCGGCGATGCGCGTCTCCCCCGACCATGTGCTCGAACTGTGCGAGGCGCTGATCAGCGCGCATGACTTCGAGACAGAGAACGGTGCGCCGGCGCCGGTCCTTGTCCCGGCCCCGCCGGTCGCGCTGTCGACGCTCGTCAGAGACTTCCTCGCGCTGGAGGCGGGCTACCGGCGCAGCCCCTCGATCAATCTGCGGGAGCTGCGCGACCGCGCGATCGACAGTCTGCGGGATCGCGTCGACGACGACGACATTCGCGCGCTCGTCGTGGCCGCCGACATCTTGCGGCGGGCCGAATACACCGCCGCCGAACGCGATGCGCAGGCGCGCTACCAGCGCGCCGTGAACGTGCTTTCAAAGAGATTTCCGGACAACGCTCGCAAGGAGCAAGAAACCAATGGCTAAGGCTGCAACGAAGGCGAAGACCCGCGGCTCGAATGTTCCGGTGCCGCAAAGCCGCGAGGAGGCGGCGCGCTTCATCCACGACATCGGCGAGGCGCAGCGCGCGATCGCGCGCATCGAGGCCGACATGAACGACGAGATTGCCCTCGCCAAGAAGACGGCGGAGGCGAATGCGCTGCCCTATCGCTCGCGCATCGAGGAGCTGACGGACGGCCTGCGCACCTGGGCGGAGGCGAACCGCGTGAGCCTCACTGACAATGGCAAGCGCAAGCACGCGGAGCTGGGCACGGGCCGCATCGAATGGCGCTTCGCGCCGCCGCGCGTGACGATCAAGGGCGTGGACGAGGTCATCGCGCGCATCCGCACGCTCGGCCTCTTGCTGTTCCTGCGCGAGAAGACCGAGATCGACAAGGAAGCCATGCTGCGCGAGCCCGACAAGGCCCGCCTCATCGCCGGCGTCACCATCGGCACGGCCGGCGAGAATTTCTCGGTCGAGCCCTTCGAGGCCGAACTGACGGGGGCGGAGTGATGCGCGAGTCCCTTCAGATCGGAGAGACGGTGGCCTTCGCCGTCGAGACAAGCGACGGCGAGGCGCATGTCCTCGCCACGCTCGAAGCCGTCGTCGATGGCCGCGCGCTGGTGCGCGCCGCCAATCGCATGACCTTCTCGGTCGACGTCGATGCGCTGCATCGGCCGGAGCAGATGGAGCAGGCGGCATGAAAAGGGTCGACCCGAGAGTCACCGAGCTGCGCACGCGCGGCGTCCGCTTTCTCTGCGAGGGCGAAGCCGTCGACACGCAATTCGTCGACCTGGTCTTCGTCGTCGAAGCCCGCGTCGGCGAAAGCTGGCTCGCCTTCGCCAAGGGGAAGGACGTTCTCACCTTTCACAATTTCTCGAACGCCGAAGCCTTCAGGCGGCAGATGGCGCGTCGCTACAGACTGGAGAAGGCCGCATGAAACCGACAGAGCGCATCTTTCTCATCGCCCTCGGCATGTTCATGCTCGCGACCTATGCGGGCGCCGGCTTCTGCCTGTGGCGCGGATCACTGGGCTTCGCGGCGCTTTTCGCGCTCATCGGCCATGGCGGCGTCGCGCTGCTCATCGCCTTTGGCTGCGCCTGCCGCGGCGGCTCCGGACACAGGGGAGGCTGATCATGACCACCGCCGCGCAAACCCGCGCCATTCATTCGCTGCGCAAGCAGGTCGCGCATTTCACGGATGACGACTATCGCGCCCTGCTGCGCGACAATTTCTCCGTCTCGTCCTCGTCGCTGCTCTCGGAACGGCAGGCCGCGAAACTCATCGACATGCTGAAGGTTCTCGCGGGCAGTCACGCCCGCGTGCGCCGCGCCAGCGACACGGCCTCCGGCCCCTATGCCGGCAAGCTGCGCGCGCTGTGGATCAGCGCGTGGAATTTGGGCCTGGTGCGCTCGCGCGACGACAAGGCGCTCATCGCCTTCGTCGAGCGGCAGACGAAGCTCTCGCACACGCGCTTCCTCACCGAGCCCGCCGACGCGATGAAGGCGATCGAGGCGCTCAAATCCATGGTCTCGCGCGGCGCGAAGATCGACTGGCCGGAGACGGATTCGCCCGCCGACATCAAGAAGGCGGTCGCCATGGCGGTCGCGGCGCGCTGCATCGAGACGGGCTGCTTCAGGCCATTCATTCGCGAGGGCCAGAACAACACCGTCGACGCCAATCTCGAACGCTATGGCTATGCGGTCGGCAATCCGGCGAGCTTCGAATTCTACACCGGCGAGCATTGGGACAAGCTCGCGAGCGCGCTCGGCAAGCGCCTGCGCGTGCGGCTCGAAGCGATGAAGAAGGAGGCCGCGTGACGGCCATTTTGCAAAGGAGAGAAACGATGAAGAAGCAACGTAAATCGAACTATGACCGCGCGGCCGTGATGCGCCGCGCCCATGAGCTGCGCGCCGGCGGCATGGAATTCGGCGCGGCGATCAGCGAGGCGTGGCGTGAGGCGAAGGCCGCGAAGGCCGTGGCGACCGTCGCCGTGAAGGCGCAGCCCTCCGGCGCCCGCGCGGCCCTGCGTCGCTATGGCGTGGACGTTGACCGCGCCGCTGACCTCGCCGCCCGCGCCGTGACCGCCGTGAAACGCGCCGCGCGCGAGGCCATCCGCCGCACGGCCGCCCCCGCCGCCTTGCCGCATTACGGCGGCGCCATCGACGCCCGCAAGGGCGCGGACGGCGTCTATCGGGTTTGAGAGGAGGGGCGCATGACGAGGAGGCGTCGATTCTCTGATCGCGACATGCAGGAAATCGCGGAATTGCGGGAAGCCGGATGGACATACGCCCGCATTGGCCAGCGCTTCGGGATAAGCGGGAATTCAATCTCCTACTACTGTCTGAAGATGGGCGTCGAGCCGCCGGTCGTCGCCAAATGCTGGTCGAGTGTGAAAGGGCCGGCCTCCATGGTCAGGGGGAATCATGTCGTTCGCCGATTCACGCCCGTCGAAGATTCCCTGCTGCTGAAACTGGAGGCCGAGGGCGCATCTTATTCCGAGATCGGGCGGACCCTCGGCCGCGCTCCCAATTCGATAGCGGGCAGGCTGATGACTCTCGCGCGTCGCGATGCGCGGGAGGAGCCGGCCGCATGACCCTGCAGCTCGATTTCTTCAAGCGCGTCTCGAAGCCGCGCGAGATCAGGATGAGCTTCGTCGACGCCGGCTGGAATGTGCGGGGCGAGTCGGTCGCCTGGTTCGAGTGTCATCAATGCGGGCTCAAGAGCGGCATGATCCGCTGCGAGCCCGAGGACCGCGCCGACGGCCCGCCCTGCGTGAAATGCAACAAAAAGAGAGCCGCCAGATGACCGCCGCGAAAACTGCTTTCGTCGCCTATCTCACCGCCGCGCTCGGCGCGGGCGCGCTCGCCCTGGGCGCCGTCGACGAGCCGCCCTTTCCCGCGAGCTGCCGCGTCGAGCGGCTCGCCTATGCGCCCGCCGACAATCTGGAGGCGATCGACGTCGCGCTCATCGGCCAGGCGCGCCGCCGTATCGACTTCGCGGCCTATGTGCTCACCAATATTCGCGTCGTGGAGGCGCTGGACGCGGCGGCCGCGCGCGGCGTCGCCGTTCGGCTTTATCGCGACGGCGCGGACCAGCCCATGCCGCGCGCGCTCGCCGCGCCCTATGACCGGCTCGCCGCGCGCATGAATGTCGAGATCCGCTACAAGGCCGAGCCCGCCCCTTTCATGCATCTGAAGGCCTACGCCATCGACGGCGAACTGCTGCGCGAGGGCGCCGGCAATTTCTCCCATTCGGGCCTCACGCGGCAGGACAATTCGCTCATCGCGCTGCGCTGCAAGCCGGCTGTCACGCGCTTTGAAACGGCCTTTGAAACCATGTGGAGGCGCTGATGATCAGCGACCAGAGCCAGCTCTCCGCGCTGCGCACCGCCATCGATCTCGCCCATGGCCGGGTGCGCCTCACGCCGTCGCAGCGTGAGCTGTTCGAGAAGCACATCGAGGCGATCATGGACCGCATCATCGCGGCGCAGGAAAAGCGCCGCGCGAAGGAGGCGAACGGCAAATGACGCTCCACGTCACCGACCACGCCGTGCTGCGTTACATCGAACGGATCCACGGCGTCGACATCGAGCGGCTGCGCGAGGACATGCGCCAGCGGCTGCTGCGCGCGGCCGACGCGGCGGAGGGGATCGGCGGCGGCTCCTATGTGATCAACGCCGAGGGCGTGCGTTACCGCGTCGTCGGCTTCAACGTCGTCACGGTGCTCTCCCCGAGGGAATCATGAGCGACGACTTCGCCTATCTCCCGCAGCAGCTCGCCGAGATCGCGGAGGTCGCGGGTCTCGACGCGGCGCTGAAGCTCGCCGAGGCGCGCGGCGGGCAGGCGGTCTATATCCCCGCGCGGGCGCCGGAGGGCCACTGGCTCGTGCAATGCGTGGGGCGCACCGCCGCCGACGCCATCTGCCGGCATTACGCCTGCTACATGCCGAGCGACGCCGAGCCCTCGCATCACGGCCTCAAGATCGTCATCCCGCTCGGCGTCACCAGCGTCGTCGCGAAGGCGCGCCGCCGCGCGGTCGACATGCTGCTTTCGGGCGCGAGCAACCCGGCTGCCGCGCGCGCCTCCGGCCTGCATCTGCGCACGATCGAGAAATTGCGCCAGCGGCTGCGCCTGCGCGACAATCGGCAGGGCAACTTGTTTTAAGCCGCGTTCGGCGGCATATTGAATCGACGGCGAAGCGCCCGCCCGAACGCGTTCGGGCCTATTGCGGGACGGCCCTGCTCATAGCCTGCGGGGCATGAGCAAATCATCACTCGAAATCATCGGCTCCTTCATCGCGGCGCTTTCTTTCGCGCTCGCGCTGCTGTGGCTCGCGCCCGCCCATGCGGGCTTTCTCGACGAGATATTCGGCGCGCAGGAAGCCGCGCTGCATCCCTCCAACACCGGCTGGCGCCGCCCGCATCTGCGCCGCCAGATCGAGCGCGCGCATTTCGTCACGCCAGAGGGCGCGCGCAGCATGGTCGCGAGCTACTACGGCGGCGGCGAGCGCCTCAACGCCCACACCGCGACCGGCGAGCGCTTCAATGCCGGCGGCTACACCGCCGCGCATCGCAGCCTGCCTTTCGGCACGCGCCTCACCGTCTGCCTGCATGGCTGCGTGACGGTGCGCGTCAATGATCGCGGCCCCGCCGCCTGGACCGGCCGCTCCCTCGACCTCGCGCGCGGCGCCGCCGCCCGCATCGGCATGATCGGCGCGGGCGTCGCCCGCGTGTCGGTCAGGATTGGAGGCTGACATGCCCATGGACACCCGCAGCGAATCCCGTCTCAACGGCGTGCACGCCGATCTTGCAAAGGTCGTGCGGCGATGCGCGAAGGACTCGAAGATCGAATTCATCGTGACCGAGGGCCGGCGCACGATGGAGCGGCAGAAGGCGCTCGTCGCCGCCGGCGCGTCGAAGACGCTGAAGTCCCGCCATCTCACCGGCCACGCCATCGACCTCGCCGTGAAGGTGGGCGGAAAGGTGCGTTGGGACTGGCCGCTCTACGCCCGTCTCGCGGCGGACATGAAAAAGGCCGCCGCCGCCGTCGGCGTGCCGATCGAATGGGGCGGCGACTGGCGCAGCCTCAAGGACGGCCCGCATTTCCAGCTGCCCTGGGCGAAGTATCCGGCATGAGACGCGCCGCGCTCGCCCTCGCGATCGTCGCCCTCGCGCTCTCCGGCTGCGCCAGCCCGGAGGGGCCGCGCGACGCGCTGATGATCGGCGGCTACGTCGTCAAGAAAATCGTCAATCCGCGAACGGGACGGTGAGCCATGATCGATCCTCGCGGCTTCATTTACGCGCTCATGACGGCGGCCGTCGTCGCGATGGGCGCGAACCTCATCATTCGCGTCGGGCTCTCCGTCGCGGAGGAAATGCGCTGGGAACTCGCCCAGTAAGCAAGGCCCGCCTCGCGGGCAGACAGGGAAGAAAGCAATGAAAGACTGGATGGCCGTGCTCGACGGCAAGAAGACCTATCTCGTGATGCTCGCGACTTTCGTCGTCGGCGGCCTTCAGGCGCTGGGCTACGAGGTGCCGAGCTGGGTGATGACCATGATCGCCGGAGCGGGCGTCGGCGCTGCGCGCAGCGCCATCAACAAGGTCGGCGTTTAAAGCCGCTTTCAAGCCGGCCGCAACACGCGGCCGGCGTTCCCCTCGATCATCAGGAGCAACAAATGTTTTCTGGGCGTTTTTCTCTCATGGCCTCGGCCTTTGCAGCGTTGTCGATGAGAAACACGATGATGAGCGCTCTCCTCGCGACCCGCGATCTGCACCGTGTCGCGCATGGAACCGCGCGGCGAGACTATGCGCCAAAGCGCTCACGCTACGACGGCGCGGCCCTGCGTGAGATACGCGCTCGCGGACAGGCGCGGGAATGCGCACGCCGCCGTCAGCGCGCTTTGGCCGCGTGAGCCCCCTCGATCATCAGGAGCGCACATTGACGAATATCGAAATCCTTCTCGCCTTCATCGCCTTCTCGGTCGGGCTGATCGGCCTGCAGCTCCTCGTGCTGCGAGGCGAATTGGCCGCAGCAAATCGGCGCCTGGAGCATTACGCCGCGCGCATCGCCCAGGCGGCGGAGGACGGCGTCTATGAGGACTGGGACGACTCGGGCCGCGACATGATCGCGACGCTCGACGCCTGGTCGGGCGACTATGACGTGATCACGAAGGGGCTGGTCGACGATCCTTATGTTCCGACCAAGGGCGTCTGACCATGCCGATCTTCACCCTCATCGCCCTCGCCATCGTCGTCGCCGGCGGAGCATTGCTCGCGCGCTACGGCAAGACCGTCGCCAAGGCCACGAAGGCCGAACAGCTCGAAAAAGACCTGCAAGCCGCGCGCGACCGGGCGACGGACGCAGCCAGATCAGCGGAGACGCGCCATGAGATCGATCGCGGTGATTTTGACGACGCTGTCGATCGGCTCTGAGGCGCTCGCCATGGGCGGGCCCGTCTATGTCGATTCGACCTGCGAGACGATGCGCGCGGCGAAGGCCAGCCCGGCGCTGAAGCAATGGCTCAAGAGCCAGTGCCCGAAGGGCGAGGCCAGCGCGAACACGATCTGCGCCGACCTCGCGCCCTTCATCCGCGACGTGGCCGCGAACAATGAGAACTACAGGCGCAAATGCGGGGGCGCGCAATGATCGCCCGCACGCTGATGCGCGCCGTGGCGCTCACCGCATGGCTCTGGAAGCTGAAGGCGCGGCGCCATGCATAGGAAAACGAAGGACGCGCTCGGCGTCGCCGTCATCAGCGCAATCGCGGCCGCGCCCGCGATCCTCGCGCTCATGGCGTTTTTTTTTCGAGGGGAGGTTCTGGTGAGTGATCACGGCGGCGTCGAATGGGGCTCGATCGCGCAATGGGTCGCACCATGGGTATCGTCGGCTGCGGCGCTGCTCATTGCGTTGTGGGCGGCCTTCTCGCGGCGCGACGAAGCGACGCTCAGCGCGATCAGGGACGACATCGACGAATTGCGCAAGGACGACGCCCGCCTCTTCGAGCGCGTCGACAAGGTCGAGCAGCGCATGGCGACCGTCGAGACGGAGATCAAGCATCTCCCGACTCGCGAGGAGGTGCATCGCATCGACGTGAAGATCACCGGCATCGCCGCGACGCTCGAAGCGCGGTTCGAGTCGCTGTCGCGGCAGATCGACACGCTGATCTCGCAGAACGAACGCGCGCAGGACCGTCTGGCCGAAAGGGAAGACCGGAAATGAGCATGACCGACATCATCCGCGAACACGCCCGCCTCATCATCCTGCGCGACCTGGCCGAACAGCCCGACCGGCGATGGAACAGCGAGGCGCTGCGCGAAGACCTCGAATTGCGCTGGGCGATCAACAGGCCGCGCGAATGGGTGCATGACGAATTGCGCTGGCTGGAGACCATGGGCGCCGTCACGATCATCGAAAGATCGAGCGTGCTCATCGCCTCGCTGACGACCAAGGGCCTCGATCACGTCGAGCGCCGCATGATCATCACCGGCGTTAAGCGCCCCAGCCCGGAGGCGTGACGTGGAGGATCGCCAGAGCCGCGGCCGGCTGTCGTCGATCGACCTGATCCCCGAGGAGGGGCAGGACGACGTCTGCTGGGCGATGGACGAACTCAACCGGCGCCAGCGCACGCAGGCGGACATTCTCTTCGAGCTGAACGACCGCCTCGCGGCGAAGGGCATTGCGCCGATCTCGAAGAGCGCCTTCAACCGCCGCGCGGTGCGCTCCTACGCCGCGAGCCAGCGCATCGCCGAGCAGCGCGCGCTCTTCGCCGGCATCGCCGACCAGTTCACGCCCGAGTCGATCGACGAGGGCAACATCGTGCTCGGCGAATTCATCAAGACGCTCATCACCGAGATCATCTCGGCCGGCGCGGGCAGGATTTCGCCCAAGGGCGCGATGGAGCTGGCCAGCGGCTACAAGGCGGCGATCGAGGGCCAGAAGAAATCGAGCGAGCACCGCGCGAAGCTCGTCGCGGAGTTCCAGAGCAAGGCCGCCGTGGCGGTCGACGCCGTGGCGAAGTCGCGCGGCCTGAAGCCGGAGATGGTCGACGAATTGAAGGCGCAGATTTTGGGGATCAAGAAATGAGCCATCACTACACGCTGCGGGAAAGAGTCGAGAGGATGGTGAAAGCGGGCATGAGCGATGAGGAGATCATCGCCAATGTCGGCGCGGGGAGGGATCGCCTCGGCTATGCGCGCCATTGCATCCAGCTCTCGCGCGAGGCCGTGGAGCAAGGCGGCGGCGTGAACCGCCGCGGCCCGTGGCCGGTCTCCTATGTGCGCAACACGGGCGAGAAGGTCTTCCGCGTCGGGCCGGGCCACGACATCCCCGAGGGCTCGCTCAAGGCGTTCGGATTCGAGGCGACGGCGTGACGCCCGACACGCAAAGGATCGTCGCTGAAATCAGCGAGAACAGGCGCAGGCTCGGCTCCTGCGTCGAACATCGCTTCCCGTCGCTCGAAGCGAACTGGATCGCGAAATATCGCTGCGCGAATTGCGGCGGCGAGGCGGACTATTCCTACATCGCCGCCTATTGCCAAGGCTTCAAAGCCGCCGGCGGCGATCCCCGTGACGTGTGCGCCAACATAGAGGGCGACGCATGACCGACGAGGCCAAAAGCCCCCGTCTCATCACCCGCGACGAATGGATCGCGCATCGCCGCGCGCATCCGCTGCCGGACGAGGGCGCGACGCCGGACGTGCTGCTGCCCTATCAGAAGCGGCTCGTGGAACTCGCGATGAGCGAGAAGGTGACGGTCGTCGAGAAGAGCCGCCGCACCGGCGTCACCTGGGCGGGCTGCGCGGCCATGGTGCTCATTTCCGCCGCCGCGGCGGGCGGCATGGACTGCTTCTACATCGGCTACAATCTCGAAATGGCGCGCGAGGCGATCGACACCTGCGCCGAATGGGCGAAACACTTCGACCAGGCCGCGAGCGCGGTGGAGGAGTTCCTTTTCGACGATGAGGCCGACAAGGCCATCAAGGCGTTTCGCATCACCTTCGCCTCGGGCCATCACATCGTCGCGCTGCCCTCGCGCGCCCGCTCTCTGCGCGGCATGCAGGGCTTCGTCTGCGTCGACGAGGCGGCCTTTCACGACGACCTTGAAGAGCTTTTGAAAGCGGCTTTCGCGCTGCTGATGTGGGGCGGCCGCGTGCTGGTCATCTCGACGCATAATGGCGTCGACAACGCCTATAACCGCCTGATCAGGAGCTGCGCGGCGCGCGGCGGCGACAAGCCATATGCGCTGCTGCGCGTCGATCTCGATGAGGCGCTCGACGACGGGCTCGCGCGCCGCATCATGCTCAAGAGCGGCGAGGCGTGGAGCCCCGAGGGCGAGGCGAAATGGCGCGACGACGTCATCGCCTTCTATGGCGACGCAGCGGACGAGGAGCTTTTCTGCATCCCCTCGGAGGGCGACGGCGCCTTCCTGCCCGCGCCGCTCATCGAGGCGCGCGCGCGGCAGGGCGTCCCCGTGCTGCGCCTCTCGCGGCCCAATGATTTCACGCACTGGCGCGCGGAGCTGCGCGAGCGCGACGTGCGCGAATGGTGCGAGGCGGAGCTGGCGCCGCTGCTCGCGACGCTCGACAAGTCCCGCGCGCATTATCTCGGCGGCGACTATGGCCGCGTCTCCGACCTCACCGTGCTCTGGCCGCTGGCCGTGACGCAGACGCTCAAGCGCGTGACGCCCTTCGTCGTCGAGATGCGCAACATGCCCTTCGACCAGCAGCGGCAGGTGCTCAAATTCATCTGCGACCGCCTGCCGCGCTTCTCGGCGTCGAAGCACGACGCCACCGGCCTCGGCATGTCGACGGCCGAATTCGCCGTGCAGACCTATGGCGAGCTGCGGACCGAGGCCGTGATGCTCAATGTGCCTTGGTATCGCGAGAACGCGCAGCCGCTGAAAACGGCCTTTGAAGACGACTGGATCGAGATCCCCGCCGACGCCGACATCGCCTCCGACCTGCGCCTGCTGGTCGTGAAGAACGGCGTGCCGCAGGTGCCGGCGCTCAAGAGCGGCGTCAAGAAGGACCGCCACGGCGACGCCGCCGTCGCCCTGATGCTGGCCTATGCGGCGACGCGGACAGGCGTCGTCGAGATCGATTACACCCCCGCGTCGAAAGGGCGCGACGAGCCGGGCGACTGGCTCTTTCCCGAATCCTCCAGCCATGAGCGCGCCCTATGGTAGCGACCCGCCGATCCTCGATCCTCGGCCCCGACGGCCGCCCGATCGAAGTCCCGCTGCTCACCGGCGAGATCGCGAGCCCCGAGAAGCAGGGCGCGCGGGCGCTGGTCTATTATTCCGAGGCCTCCGGCCTCACGCCGCAGCGCCTCGCCGAGATCATGAAGGGCGCGAACCTCGGGCACGCCAAGCCCTATCTCACGCTCGCGATCGACATGGAGGAGCGCTACCTCCATTACGCCTCGCAATTGCAGACCCGCCGCCTCGCGCTCGACGGCGCGACGGTCTCGGTCTCCGCGCCCAAGGGTGTGAAGCCGGAGGCCGTCGATTTCGTCGAGAGCCTCATCGCGGACCCGATGTTCCCCGACATGGTCTCGGCCCTGCAGGACGGCGTCGGCAAGGGCTATTCCGTCGTCGAGCCGATCTGGGAATATCAGCAGAAGGCGCTGCGGCCGGTGAAATACAAGCACCGCGACGCGCGCTGGTTCCGCTACGACGAGACGGGGCTCGACACGCTCTGCCTGCTGGAGGACTCGGGGCTTCCCGGCGCCGAGATCACGGCGCCCTATTTCATCCGGCACGAGCCCTTCCTGCGCGCGGGCTCGCCGGTGCGGCGCGGCTACGCCCGCTCGGCCGCATGGGCCTTCGTCATGCAGACCTTCGCGCTGCAGGACTGGGCGGCCTTCTGCGAGGTCTATGGCCTTCCGTTTCGCGTCGGCAAATATCACGCCTCCGCGACCGACCGGGACAAGGCGACATTGCTGCGCGCGGTGCGCTCGATCGCCAATGACGCGGCCGCCATCATTCCCGAGGCGACGCAGATCGAATTCCACGAGGTCAATGGCTCGCGCGGCGAGGCGGTGTTCGGCAATTTCATCGACTATCTCGACCGCAAGGTGTCGCTCATCATTCTCGGCCAGACGATGACGTCGGAGGTCTCGTCGTCGGGCGGCTCGCTCGCCCAGGCGAAGGTGCAGGAGAATGTCCGCACCGACATCACCCGCGCGGACCTGCGCCAGTCGGCGGCGACGATCAATCGCGACCTGGTGCGCCCGGCCGTGGCCATGAACTTCGGCCCGCAGGACGTCTATCCGATCGTCGAGATGGAGCTGGCGGAGAACGAAGACCTCGCGGCGCTCGCGACCTTCCTCGAAAAGACGATCCCGCTCGGTCTTCAGGTCGGCCAGAAATATGTGCGCAAGCGCGCCTCGATTCCGGAGCCGGACGAAGACGACGAGCTTATGGGCGAGAAGCCCGCCGCAGATGTTTCGAGCGGCGGGGAAGACAGCGCCGCTGGCGACGAAACGAATGCGGCGGAGCAGCCGAAGGACGGCGACAAGGGGGCGGCGCGCGCCAAGAACGAGAAGCCGGGGAGCGACCAGGCCAATCTCGCCGCCTTCGGCTGCACATGCCCGAATTGCGGCGAGACGCGAACCGCCCGCCTCGCCGCCGACGATCCGGCGCAGGGCTTCACGGCGCTCGACGACACGGACGCGATCACGGACGATGCGCTCTCCGACTGGCGCGAAATCCGAGACCCGCTGCTCGCGGGCCTGCTCTCGGCGATCGGCGAGGCGACGTCCTTCGAGGACGCGCTGGCGAAGCTCGCCGCGGCGCAGATCGACAGCGGCCCACTCGTCGACGCGCTGGCGAAGGCGACCGCGAAATCGCGCGGCCTCGGCGACGTGAGAGACTGACGTGAAGCCGCCCGCCCAGCGCGGTTTCCAGACGCCGCCGGAGGTCATCCGCTATTTCGCCGACAAGGGGTTGAAGCCCTCCTTCTCGTGGAAGGATGTTTACGGCGAGGAGCACGCCCACGCCTTCACCGTCGCCAAGGCCGTCGATCTCGAGCTTTTGAACCTCTTCAAAAGCTCCATTCAAAAGGCGCTCGAAAACGGTCAGGGCTTCGAGACGTGGCGGCAGGGGATCGTTCCCGAGCTGCAGCGGCTCGGCTGGTATGGCCGCCGCAAGGTCGCGGATCCCGAGGGGCGGTGGAAGTCGAAGATCGTCGACTTCTCGAAGCCCGCGCGGCTGCAGACGATCTTCTGGCACAATGTCCGCGCCGCGCGCGCCGCCGGGCAGTGGGAGCGCATCCAGCGCACCAAGCGCGGCCTGCCCTATCTGCTCTATGTGCGCACGGCGAGCGTCGAGCCGCGGCCCGAGCATCTCGTCTGGGCGGGCGTGATCCTGCCCGTGGACGACGATTTCTGGAAGACGCATTTCCCGCCCAACGGCTGGGGCTGCAAATGCGCCGTGCGGCAGATCACGAAATTCGAATTCCAGCGGCTCGACGGACAGGACGGCTACACGACCGACCGGCCGTCCATGGAGACGACGACCTTCGTCAATAACCGCACCGGCGAGGTGACGCAGGTGCCCGTCGGGATCGACCCCGGCTGGCAGACGAACCCCGGCCTCGCCCGCGCCCGGACGCTCGTCGAGAATTTCTCGGCGCGGCTCGCGGACGCGGGCGAAGAGGCCGCACGCAAGTCGATCGCGGAATTCGTCGCCTCGCCCGCGCCGCGCTTCCTCGCGACGATCCCCGGCGCGAGCTTCGACATTCCCGCCGCCGTGATGGACGGCAGGATCGTCACCGCGCCGAGCGGCGCGCTCACGGGCAAGAGGCCGCGCGTGCGCGCGCAGGATCTTCCGCTCGTGCAGCGCGTGATCGACGAGGCCGCGAAGCGCGAGGCGGGCGAGAAGCCGCGCGGCTTCACGCTGCGCGCGCTGATTGCCAGGACGCGCTGGCGGCTGTCGCTGTCGCGCCTGCTGCAGATTTTGAGCTTCGGGAAAGACGATGCGAAAGACCCCGCGTGATCCGCTGCTCGCCGCGCGCGAGACGACGCATGGCGACTTCGGCGCGGTCGCGGAGCTGGAGCAGTCGCTCAAGGAGCTTATGCGCGGCGCGCCCAACTGGGAGCGCATGCCGCCGACGATGCGCAGCGCGCTCGATCTCAAGGCCACGAAGCTCGCGCGGCTGCTCTGCGGCGACTTCGCCGAGCTGGAGCACTGGCGCGACGACGCGGGCTATTCGAAACTCGTTCTGGAGCGCCTGCCAGAGAGGAAAGGCGCGGGCCGCAGAAACGGCCGCTGATGCGTCGAATGCGATTTCCGCTGTCTTCGGCCATTGTGGCTGAAAACGCGCGTCCAGGGCTTTCAATACCCTTTTAACGTCGATTTTATCTGAAGGGGTCGCGCGCGGTTCGCGCTTGCGCCTCTCGGGGCGGGCCGAACATGTTCGGGGCCATTGCTCCCGGCCGGCAATTGCATCTTGCCGACATGCAGACCGCTTCGCAAGCCGATTTCGCATTTCACGCTCTGGCCGCCGTGCTTCCCGAAAGCGACGCGCCGCCGGAGTGGATCACGATCTTCGCAAAGCGCGGTCGCGTCGACACCCGTGACGGGAGGTCTTTCGATGTAGACCCCGAGCTGCTCGTCTCCCGCTTCAATGCGGACGGCGTCGACCTGCCGGTCGACGTCAATCACGCCACGCATCACGCCGCGCTCACCGGCTCCCGCGCCGACGCGATCGGCTGGATCAGGGAGCTTCGCGTCGACGGCGGCGCGTTGCAGGGCCGCGTCGAATGGCTCGACGAAGGCAAGGCGCTGCTCGCGGCGCGGAAATACCGCTTCGTCTCCCCCGACTTTTTCCACACGCCGGAGCGCAGGCCGACATGGCTGCGATCGGTCGCGCTCGTCACGGCCCCGGCGCTCGGCAATCAGAAGGCGCTCGCCGCCGCATCCTCCCAGGAGAACATGATGGACAAACTCGCCAGCGCGCTCGGCGTCACGGCCGGCGCCAATGAGGCCGCCATGCTGACGGCTCTCGAAGCCGGCTTCGTGGAGAAGAAGGTTCACGACGAAACGCTGGCGCAGCTCGCCGCGACGTCGAAGGAGCTTTCCGACATCAAGGCCGCGGGCCGCAAGGCGCAGGTCGACGCGCTGCTCGAGGACGCGGTGAAGGGAAAGAAGATCGTTCCCGCCGAGCGCGAGCATTATGCGCGGCTCTGCGCCACCGACGCCGGCCTGGAGACGGTGAAGGCGCTGCTCTCGGCGAAGACGCCCGTGCTCTCCGGCTCCGGCCTCGACGACAAGAAGCCGCCGGAGGGCGGCGGCGTCCCGACCGGCGCGCAGCTCGCCGCTGAAGCGCGCGGCCTCGTCTCCGCCGGCAAGGCTCCCGACTTCATGTCCGCCATGGCGGCCCTCGAAGCCAAATATCAGGCCACGGCCTGACCTCCGCTAACGACAGGACTTAAGCGATGAGCGCCAGCCCCTGCTTCAAGAGCTTCTCGATCACCGCCGCCGCAGCGGCGAAGACGATCGTCAAATACACATCGAACCGCGGCGAGGTCGCGCCGGCGACGGCGGCGACCGACAAGATCGCGGGCGTCATCGACATGGGCGCGACCGGGGCCGGACAGATGGTCGACGTCGCCATCGACGACGTCCACGAGGTCACGCTGGGCGGCACGGTCGCCGCCGGCGACCCGCTCACGTCGGACGCCAACAGCAAGGCTGTCGCGGCGACCTTCACCTCCGGCCAGATGAAGCACGTCATCGGCTTCGCGCTCGTTTCGGGCGTCGCCGGTGACGTCATCCCCTTCCAGGTCTCCAAGGGCGTCATCGCCGGCTGACCGGCTGACGCCCCTCTTTCGCAATCGAGGCAATCATGGCTGCTCCTGCTCGCCCCTTCGTCGTCAACCCGGTGCTCACCGGCTATGCGATCGGCTATTCCAACCCCGACCTCACGCTCATCGCCGACCAGGTGCTGCCGCGCGTGCCGGTCGCTGGCGAAAGCTTCAAATGGCTTGAATACCCTCTGGCCGAAGGCTTCTCGCTCCCCGACACCAAGGTCGGACGCAAGGGCCGCGTTCCGCTCGTCGAATTCAGCGCGATCGAGCAGAATGGCGCCGTCGACAGCTATGGCCTCGGCGACGTGATCCCCAATTCCGACATCAAGGCAGCCGAGGCGCAGCGCCGCGCCGGCATCTCCAGCTATGACCCGCGCGCGCATGCCGTGAACTGGCTCACCAATCTGCTCATGCTCGACCGCGAGGTCCGCGTCGCGGCCATGATGCAGAATACGGCCAATTACGCCCCGGCGCGCATCACCGCGCTCACGGGAACTGCCCGCTTCGAGGACTATGCGAACAGCGACCCGATCGGCGTCATCAACGCCGCGCTCGACTCGACGCTCATCTATCGGCCGAACACGGTCACGATGGGCTTTGCGGTGTGGCAGAAGCTGCGCTCGCATCCCAAGCTCGTGAAGGCCATCGCTAACAGCTATTCCGGCGAGGGCATGATCACGCGCAAGCAGTTCGCCGACTTCTTCGAGATCAAGAACCTCTTCGTCGGCGAGGGCTGGGTGAACACCGCGCGCAAGGGGCAGGCGGCCAGTCTCCAGCGCGTGTGGGGCAAGCACATCTCGCTCACTTACATCGACCGCGCGGCGCGCCCCGACGGCGGCGTGACGTGGGGCCTCTCGCCCCAGTTCGGCGAGCGCATCGCGGGCTCGGTCATGGACTCGGACGTCGGCCTGGAGGGCGGCGAGGAAATCCGCGTCGGCGAGAAGATCACCGAGCTGGTGATGGCCAAGGACGCGGGCGCGCTCATCACCAATGCGGTGAGCTGATCGCTCCAATAAACCGCGCGCCCGGACGTCGGGCGCGCATCTTTCCTTCAAGCATCGAGACGCATCATGGCCAGAACAGATCAGGGCGCCGCGACGACGGCCGAACAGGGCGCGACGTCCCCCGCCGAGCCGGCGGCCGAAACGAAAGCGGCCAAGGAGAAGACGCAGGAATTCGCCGCCGTCTTCAAGGTCGTCGCGAGCGCGGGAACCTTCGCGCCGGGCGAGAAGGCGAAGCTCACCCGCGCCGAATGGGAGACGCTCTCCGCTCTCGGCGCGATCGAAGGCGAGTGGAAGTGAGTTTTCTGCGGGGTAGAGCAGCCCGGTAGCTCGGCAGGTTCATACCCTGCAGGTCGCTGGTTCAAATCCAGCCCCCGCATCCAGTTTCGTCCGCAATGCCGTGCAGCGCCCGGTTCTGGCTTCGCCTTTATCGGGAGCGGGCGTGAGACCCGCCGGACGATCCCGCTAGCGCAGCGGCAAGCGCCAAGCCGGTGGAAGGCCGGCGCCCCATCCCGCGAGACATCATGGCCGCCACACCTTTCGCCACCATCGACGACGTGCAGGCCCGCTATCCCAACGAGGCGCAGCTCGTCTGCGCCGACGAGGCGACGCGGCTGCCGGACTGGGCGCGCTTCGACGCCGCCCTCGCCGACGTGTCGATGGAAATCCGCATCATCCTGCAGGGCCGCTACACGCGCGCGCAGATCGACGATCTCGACGAGGAGTCGCTCGGCGCGCTGCGTCTCTTCGCCATCGACATGGCCATGCATCGCGTCGCTCTCTCCTTCGCGCGCGGCTCGGAGGAGATGAAGGCGCGCTACGACACCGCCGTCGCGCGGCTCGAAGGCATCGTGAAGGGCCGCGGCGGGCTCACCTTCCTTTCCGGCGGCGGCTCGGTCGACGGCGCGACGCCGACGACGTCGCCGGGCGAAGCCATCGTCATCGCGCCGCCGCGCCAGTTCACCCGCGACAATATGGGGGGCTGGTGATGGACATCGGCGTCCGCATCGAGATCGACATGGCCGATCTGGCGCGCGTCAACGCGCTCGTCACGCGGCTCACGGAATTCGACGCGGGCGAGCTGGTCGCGGAGATCGTGGACCTCGGCGAAAACCAGACGCGCAAGCGCATCGAGAGCGGCGGCCCCGGCCCCGACGGCGAAGCCTGGCCGCCGAACCTCACCGGCACGCCGATCCTCATGCGTACGGGCGACCATCTGCGCTACTACGTCGCCTCCTCGTCGTCGGGGAGCAGCGGCGAATGGGGCGACAGCTGGGAATTCGCTCACGTCCATCAAGATGGCGCGACCATCACGCCGAAAAACGCGGAGCGGCTGGCCTTCATGCTCGGGCCTAAACGCGTCTTCGCGAAAAGCGTGACGATCCCGGCGCGCCCCTTCGTCGGCGTCTCGGCCGATGACGCGCGGGAAATCGAAGAACTCGTCACCGACTTCATGAGGGCGATGCTGTGACCGCCTTCACCCGCGCCTCACTTATCGATCAGGCCCGCGTCCATGCGCTGCGCGACGCGATCGTCGCCGCCCTCGCCGCGCGCTTCGCCGACATCGAGGTGAAGGCGCATTACGGCAAGCTCGACATCTCCGACGTGATGAAGAAGGGCGTCTTCAACGCGCCCGGCGTCTATGTCGCCGCGACGCGCATCCTGCCCGACGGGCGGCTCTCGGGCGCCGACGATTTCGAGGCGCAGATGACCGCCTATGTCGTCGCCGAGGATCTGATGGTCGCGGGCCGCCGCGTCGAGCGCGACGAGATGGCGCTCGCGATCTGCGAAGGGCTGCTGAAGGCGCTCACCGACGACGATTTCGCGCGCTGGGGCGTCGAGAACATCGGCGAAGCCCGCGAGGCAAGCGCCGCCCCGCTCTTCACCGCGAGGGATTTCGCGCAGGGCTGCGTCTATTACGCCGTGACGTGGAAGCAGACGCTCTACGCCGTCGCCGACGCGTCCTTCTTCACGGGAGACGACGCATGAGCCTCGCCGCGCAGGAGCTTCGCCGCGCGCGCCGCGAGCTGGTGCGGGTCAATCGCCGGCTCGCCCTCTCGCATGTCGAGGGCATTGTCGCCGAGCGCGACGAAAAGAAGTGGAAGGTGCGGCTCGAGATCGGCCGCGACGAGGACGACAAGCCCATCCTCTCGCCCTGGATGAAGCCGCATTCGAACAGCGCGGGCGCCTATAAATATTCGCCGCCGCTCCCGGCCGTGGGCGACCGCATGCGCATGATGAGCCCCTCGGGCATTGTCGGCGCGGCCTCCTACGCCGTGCCCTCCGCCTTCGACGACGAGCTGAAGCGGCCCCAGCAGGACAAGGACGAGAGCGCGCGCGAATACGACAAGACGCGCATCTCGCAGAAAAAGGACTCGCTCGCCCTCACGACCGAGAAGACCTCGATCGCGCAGTCGAAAGAGGATGTGAGCGTCACGGCCGAGAAGGACATCAGCGTCAAGGCCGACAAGAAGGCATCGATCGAGGGCGAGGAGGCGCGTCTCAAGGGCAAGACGAGCTACGTCCACGGCGACAGCATCGACAAGATCAAATTCATCGTCGGCGGGCAGGCCTTTCGCATTCGCGAGGAAGCCCTGCTGCCGACCAGCGCGTGAGAAGAACCATGAGCGAGAAGAAGACCTACGTCACCACCGAGCGCGCCGGCTTCGTCGTCGCCGGCCATCGCATCCCGCCCGTCTATGAGGAGGGCAAGCCCGCGCGCCCGACGGTCGGCCACGAGCTGCGTCTCACGGACGCCGAGGCCGAATATGAGCTGGCCCAGCAGACGATCGTCCTCGCCCAGCCGCGCGCAAAAAAAAACGCGCCCGAAAGCAGCTCTGAAAGCGCCTGAAAGGGCCGTTGAATGATCCGCTACCGCACCGGGATTTCGTCGACGACGGGCGCTCCGCTCTCCGGCTATGCGCATCTCGCGCAGTCGCTCGACAAGATCATCATGACGATCCCGACCGAGCGCGTCATGCGGCTCGACTTCGGGCTCGACCCGGCGCGGCGGCTCGGCCGCAACATCTCGCCGCAGCTCGCGGCGCATCTCTATCGCAACCTCGTGACCGCTATCCATAAATGGGAGCCGGAGTTCCGCATCGTGCGCATGCAGCTCGTCTCGGTCGACCGGACGGGCGGCCTCGCGATCTATCTCGAAGGGCGTTACTTCCCCGAGGGGCGCTACGGCAATTACGCCGTCGAGGAGCCGGCCAATTTCAACATTCCGCTCGCCCTCATCAAGCGGGGCGCGGCATGACGATCCTCGCGACCCGCCGCTTCGATCCCGTCAACCCGGCCGCCGTCGCGACGCCAGCGGCGCTGGAGACATGGACCTTCGAGGCCATTCTCGCCGCGCGGCTCGACACCTTCCTGCGATACTGGAACGCGGCCCACGGCGACGATCCGGGGGCGCCGGAATTCACGGTCGCCCTGCTCGAAAGCGACCCGGCCGTCATCCTCCAGCAGGTCGACGCCTTTCGCGAGGGGCTCGTGCGCCAGCGCGTCAACGAGGCGGTGCTGGCGACGTTTCTGCTCTTCGCCAAGGGCGCCGATCTCGACGCGCGGGCCGCCGAATACAACACCATTCGCGCGCCGGGCGAGAGCGACGCGTCGCTGCGTCTGCGCGCCATCCTCGCCTGGGAGAACCTCTCCATCGGCGGCTCCTATGGCGGCTATGAATATCAGGCGCGCTCGGTCGCGCCGGTCGATATTCTCGACGTCGCGGTCTATGGGCACGAGGCGCCCGGCGTGCCGAAGGGCGAGGTGCATATCGTCGTGCTCGGCAATTCGCCGCTCGGCCGCACGCCGCCCGCGCTGCTCGATCGCGTGCGCGCGCGTTTCGCGTCGCGCGACGCGCGCAAGGTCAATGACAAGATCGTCGTGCGCGCGGCGCGGATCGTCCCCTATGAGGTCGACGCGACGCTGGTGCTGCCCGGCGGCGCGGACGCGCAGGTGGTGCGCGACGCGCAATATGCGGCGGTCCAGAAATATGCGGCCATGCGCCGGCTCATCGGCGGCTCGGTGACGCCCTCGGGCCTCTTCGACGCAATCGGCCACGACGACCCGCGCGTGGTGCTGGGCGTCGAGATGCGCGCGCCCTTCACGACATTCAACCCGGCCAACCCGCCCGTCATCGGCGGCGGCCATTTCGACGCGCCGGTCTGCACGGGCATCCGGCTCAACTGGCGGGCGGCATGAGCGACGAACCGGACGACCTCCTGCCCGGCAATGCGACAGCCTGGGAGCAGGCGCAGTCGAAAACCTCGGCGCGCATTCTCGACACCGACACGGCCGTCATTCGCCGCGAGCGCGACCCCGCGCGGTGCGACGCCGCCTTCCTGCCGTTCCTCGCGGCCGAGCGCAGCGTGCACCAATATGCCGGCGGGCTCGCCGCGAAGCGCGCGCGCACGGCCGAGAGCTTCGACGATCATCTCGCCTATGGCACGCCCGCGAAACTCGAAGAGGAGATTGCGCGGGACACGGGGCAGGAGGTTCGCATCGTCGAATATTTCGAGGACCGCGAGCTGGAATGGCCTGATATCATCGTCGAGAGTCTCGTCTATCCCGGCGAGGAGCCGCCGAACCTCGACGCCGTGATGCGCTCGGTCATGCGCCGCAAGAATGTGCGCGACTGGCCGGCGAAGGTCCGCCCGCATTACCGCAACTCCAACGGCAATCTCTTCCACGGCTCCGCGAGCTTCTTCTCGGTGCGCATCCGCACCGTCGAGCCGCGCAGTCGCAACCTCTTCCACGGCGCGGGCGCGCGCTTCCTCCCGCAGATCAGGATCAATCCGCAATGACGCTGCCGACGATCAGCACGGTGGTGGTCTCGACCAAGGCCACGCAGCATTACCTCAATCGCATCGCCGCCGCGCAGGCGGGCGGGACGCCGGTCAATTTCACGCAGGGCGAGGTGATCGTCGGCGACGGCAATGGCGAGATCCCGCTCATCTCCGCCCTCCTCGCCGCCGGCGGCGTGATCCACGAGGTCGGGCGCGGCTCATGGGTGCAGGGCGTCACGGTCAACCCGACCGACGCCGCCCAGGTCGACATCCTCTGCGTCGTGCCGGCGGTGGACGGGAGCGGCGAGGAGATCGGCCCCTTCTGGGTGACGGAATACGCCATCACCGACGAAAACGGCGACGTCTGCCTCGTGGGCACGACGGCCATGGCGAAATTCGTCTCGGCCAATGGCGGCCTCTCCGATCTCGCATGGATCGCGGCGGAGAAGGTCTCGAACGGCAATGTCATCCTCACGCCGCCCAGCGCAGCCTTCGCGACGATCCTCGACGTGATCCTGATGATCAACGCGCATCATCCGCGCGTGCAATTGCCGCTCGAACGCGTCGACACCATGCTGTCCAACGGCTGGCTCGACGTGCTCTATCGCATCCGCGCCGCGACCTCCGCTCTCACCGGCTATGGGCGGCAGGCGACGGACGCGGAATTCGCGGCCGGGCAGGCGGCGGCGGGGCCGGGCGTGTTTCAGTTCCCGTGGCCGTCCATCCAGCAGGTCAAGAACGCGATCCTCACCTATGCATCGGGCGTCGGCGTGCGCGTCGCGGAAAACCGCACGGTCAATCTCGACTATGAGCCGCTCGCGACCACGACCCCCGCTCTCACCGACATCGTCGCGCTGCTGCGCCCGGCCGTGGGGCAGACGCCGGCAAGCTACAAGAAGTTCACGCTCGCCTCGCTGCGCGACCTCTTCACCCCCGACCTCTCGCGCGCCTTCTCGGCCTACAAGACGCCGGGCAATTTCAACTATGCGACGCCGACATGGTCGCGCGCGATCTTCTACATCGCTTGGGCCGGCGGCGGCGCGGGCGGGCGCGGCAACAATGGCGGCGCGGGCTCGGGCGGCGGCGGCGCGGAATGCCGCTTCGGCGTGCTCGTCGCGGGCGTTGACTATGATCCGGGCGACGTGCTGCCGGTCGCGATCGGCGCGGGCGGGCAGCCCAGCCCCAACAATGGGGGCGACGGCGCGCCGGGCGGCAGCACCTCCATCGGCTCGCTCGTGCTGGCCATAGGCGGCGATGGCGGCATCGGCTCGGCGACGGCGACCTATGCGCCCGCCGTCGACGGCGGAACCGGCGGCCTCGGCGGCTTCGGCGTGCCGGGCGGCAAGAGCGGCAAGGGCGCGCCCTGGCAGGCCGGCGCGGGCGGCGCGTCCTTCTGCATGCCGCCGAGCCTCACGCATTTCATCTCGTCGCAGACCGAAGGCAGCCCCGGCGAATTCTACGGCGGCGGCGGCTCCGCCTCCGGCGCGACCTTCGGCCTCTTTCCGCAGGCCGGCGCCGGCAAGCACGGCGCGGCCCTCCTTCTCGCAATCGGGTGATCTGAGATGTTTGCACTGATCATGAACGGCGCGGTCCGCGAGCTTTTCGACGAGCGTCCCGCATGGGCCGACGTCGAGGGATATGACGTTCGCGACGTGACGGGCGTCGAGGGGATCGTGATCGGCTCGCGCCCGCTCGACGGCGGCGGCTGGGCGGCCCCGGCCCCGCGCGCGCAGGCGGCCTTCGCCCCGGGCTTCGTCAAGGCGATGTGCGCGCAGCGCATCCTCGCGGTCGCGGATGAGGTGGCCCAGCGCAACATGGCCTCCGCCGCCGCCGCCGGCTGGCCCGGCGAGGCGGACGCGGAAGCCGCGCAGGCGGCCTTCGTCGCGGGCGTCGAATGGGTTGCGGCGATGCGAGCCGTCTGCGCCACCCTCATCGCGGAGGAGGACGCGACCTATGGCCTCAATTCGCACTGGCCGCCGTGCCCGGCCGAGGCCGCCGCCCTCGCCGCGAGGTTCTGATGGCGGCGCCGCTCCAATATGCCTGGACCGTCGTGCAGGGCGAGACGCTCGACCTCACGATCGACGTGCCGATGGACTACGCCGTCGAAGGCGGGGGCTCGGCCCCGGGCCCGGGCGGAGCCGAGACGCCCGAGAGCGATGGAAGCGTCTTTGAAATCGCCTTCAAGCGCGTTCGCGGCGACGTTCAAACCTTCCTGCGCTTCTCCTCCGCCTATTCGGTCCCGAACCTCACCCTCGGGGCCTATGAGGAAGGGAAGCTCTCCCTCTCCTTCAGCGCTGCCGAGGACGAAATCCGCCAGGCCCCGGCCGGCGACTATGTCGGCGACCTTATCCATGTGCGCCCGCGCGGCGGTCCCTTCGGCCCGGCGCGGAGCCGCGTCGCCATCATCACCCTCACCATTCAGGGAGCCACTGCGTGATCCGCCGTCTCGCCACGCTCGTTTTTCTCGGTCTCGCCACGGCTGCGCAGGCCGGCGGCTACACCAACGCGCCGACCTTCCCGAACAGCATCACGCCGCGCGGGCCGAAGGGCGATCAGGGCTGCTCGGTGCTGCCGACGACGGGCGCGCCCGCCCCGTCATTCGGCCGCGATTGCGACTGGGCCTTCGACGCCGCGGCCGGCAAGGTGTGGGGCCCGAAAGCCTTGGGCCAGTGGGGCGCGCCGCTCACCATGAGCCCGGTGCTGCTGGCGCAGGGCTTCGCCAATCGCGCCCGCGTCGACCGCGACGGCGCGGCGACCGCCCGCGCGGCGGCGGAGCTGGCGCGCAACCAGGCGCAGACGGCGGCCACGGCGGCGGCGACGTCAGCGTCGCAGGCGCTGGCCCTCTTCGGCCCGGTCACGACGATCGGCACGAGCCTTTTCCCGCAGATCCTCGGCCGCGTCGTGCGGACCGGCGATCTCACGGCGGGCTCGACGACGATCGACAATATCGACACGACGGGCCTCAACATCGGCGACGAGGTGACGGGCGGAAAGAGCGTCACGGTCTCGGGCAACAGCTACACGCTCGTCGTGCCGGGCTGCATCGTGCCGCATGGCGTGGCGCGCAATCAGATCGTCGCCAAGACGTCGACGAGCATCACGATCACCTGCGCCGCCGTATGGACGCCCGCCGGCCCGCCGGCCCCGCCCGGCATGTCGGCCCCGGCGGATACGCAGACGGCGAACCTCAACATCCGCCGCGACATGTATTCGTCCACGTCGACGGTGCGCGTGAACACGCTCGGCGCGCAGGCCGCCTATATCGGCGGCGCGTCGAAGGACGGCGCGAACTGGCTCAACGGCTATTTCTCGGGCTTCGTCGGCAATAATCCGCAGACCTCGTCGCCGCTCATCGTGACGGGCCTGCCGGGCGGCATCGGCGGGCCGATCTTCGCGCATCGATCGAGCGACGGCGCCGTGCAGGACAATCATGTGCTGCGCCTCTTCAATGTCGGCGACGACAAGGCCATCAATGGCGAAGACGTGCATTTGTGGAGCCTCTACGGCGTCACATTCGCAATGCCCGCGGCGGACGGCCCGACCGCGCAGGCGACATTCGGCGAGTTCGAAATCTACAATGGCTGGGGCGCGCATCGCATCGCCCCTCACACGGCAAATTTCGCGCATGTGACGACGACGTTGACGCTCGGCTGCGGCGGCGGTTCGGCGGGCGGCGACGAATGCTCGGGCGCGCTCTACATCTTCAACAACAGCACCCCCTTCCTCGCTGGCATCGTGTTCCGCGACGGTTCGCTGTCGACGTCTCTCGACGGGACGGGGCTCGGCTATGCGCTCGACATGCCGACGTCGGCCATCAGCGGCAAGGCCAATGCGTCGCTCCATTGGAGCGGCCCGGCGGGCGCGAACGCCGGCGACATCTACTCGGACGGCGAGAACCTGTTCCTGCGCGTGGCCGCGTCGCACAGCGGTTTTCTCAGCACCTATAACGGCGGCAATCTTTACCTCTGGAACGCCGTCCGCTTCGGGCCGCAGATCGACAACGCCCGCACGCTTGGATCGAGCTTCGCGCAATGGTCGACGATCTACGGCCACAACATCGTCATCGACACCAGCATCACCGCTCCCGTCGCCGCCAATGGAAGCGTCGCCACCACGCTCGGCTCGGTCGGGCCGGCGGGCGCGCACGCGAGCGTGCAGGAGTGGATCGTGATCAAGGGCACGGGCGGCGCGAACCGCTATGTGCCGGGCTTTTAACCAAAGGAGCAAATGCATGATGCGTAAACTGATGATCGTCCTCGCCTGCCTCGCCCCCATGTTCGCGCAGGCTGCCGAGAAGAAGAGCTTCACGCTCTCGGTCAATGAGATGCTCGATCTGACCGACGCCCTCGGTAAGCTCGATGGCGCGACGGTGGCGGTGGAGGACGGCGCGAAGAAGAGCGCCGTGCCGCAGGCGTTCAAGTTCAGCGTCAATGTCCGTCTCGCCATCGCCGAGAATATCGAGGCCCTGCGCGACGCGCTGCGCGCCCCGCAGGCGACGATCATGAAGTTGCGCGCGACCGAGACGGACGCGACCCGCGCCGCCGTGATGGAGCAGCTGATCGCGCTGGGGAGCGAGACGAAGGAGGTGACGCTCTACACGCTCACGCCCGAAGAACTGGCGCTCGAAGAGAACAAGGAAATCCGCGTGAGCACGCTCGCGAGCCTGCGCGTGCTGATGAAGAAGTGACGTCATGAAGCTCATCGCCCTCGCCCTCGCCGTTATCGTCGCGCTCGTCGCGGGGCCGCTGCGAGCGTCGGCGCCCGCGCCGGTGGAGGTGAGCGCGGTCAACAACGCCAACCTCGCGCGCTCCATCACCGTCGCCATGCCGGGCTACGACATGCCGCCGGCGGGCGTGTTCCGGCTCGATCTGCGCCGCCGGCCGGACGCGCCGCTCGATCATTCCTGGTCGACGGCCATCGGCAATCTGCGCGTGACGGCGGTGGACGCGCCGGCCAAGCGCGTCGTGCTCACGCTGCTCGCCTCGCAGGCGGAGATGCAGGCGCTCTCGGGCGCCTATGTCGCCGATCTGGTCTACGCCGATGGCGGCGAGAGCGCGAACCTCGGGTCATTCGCCTGGAACATCCGCAAGGGCGTGACGCAGACCCCGCCGCCGCCCGCGCCGGCGTGGGACGATCTGCCGGCCTGGGGGCCGGTGGAGGACATCGCCGGGGCGAGCCAGCAGACCGTGATGACCATGCTCGCGCGCGGCCAGCGCGGCCCGCAGGGCGAGCCGGGCCCGGCGGGGCCGCAGGGGCCTGCCGGCGCGCAGGGGCCCGCTGGTCCGCAGGGCGCGGCTGGCGCGGCTGGGCCGGTGAACACGCTGACGATCGGGACCGTGACGACCGGCGCGGCGGGCTCATCCGCCGCGGCGACGATTACGGGCGCCGCCCCGAACCAGACGCTGAGCCTCACCATCCCGCGCGGGGATGCTGGCCCGGCGAACACGCTGACGATCGGCACGGTGACGACCGCCGCGCCGGGTTCGGCGGCGGCGGCGACGATCACCGGGACCACGCCGAACCAGACGCTCAATCTCGTGATCCCGAGGGGCGACGCGGGCGCGGCGGGGACCTATACGATCGGCGCGGGGCTCACGCTGTCGGGCTCGACGTTGTCGCTCGGCGATGGGGCGTCGCTGGCCTATGCGAGCGGCGCTCTCAAACTGACGTCGTCCCTCTCGCTGGGCGGCTCGCTTGCGAGCCCGAATGCGACGATTTACGCGCCTGCGCCGAATGTCACTGAGTTGCGCAACGGCGCCAACGCCCAGCGCCTGATCGTCTACGCCTCCTACACCGACGCCGCGAATTACGAGCGCGGCGTCTTCGACTGGCAGGCGACCGCTAATGTCCTGCGTATCGGAACCGAAAAGGGCGGAACGGGGCTGGCGAGGAACATCCAGTTTGTAGTCGGTGGCGAAAATGCACTCGGTATGCAGCCAGGTGCAATTACACTGGGTAAAACTGGCTTCAGCGGGTCTCAAATAATAGCGACGGCGACAAGTCAATATTCGATGGCAGCCTGGATTGGCCTTCGAGATGACACGAACATTGCACTTTCGGGCAATAAGCAAGGTGTGAAAAACAACTCTGCTGGAATTTCTGGCTTCGGCGTGAGTTCCTCCGCGGGATACATCTGGACGGGCACTTCTGAATTTTATGGCGCGGTAGACACCGCGCTTGGTCGAGTCACAACCGGGGTGGTGAAGATCGTTAGCGGCGCTAGCGCTAACGGCTTTGGCGCCATCGTCACCACTCCAACTACCGTCGCCTCTCTGCCATCCGCTGCGACTGCCGGTGCCGGCGCGAGAGCATTCGTCACCGACGCGACGGGCACCCTCGCCGCTGACCACGGCGCCATTGTTACCGGCGGCGGCTCAAATAAAGTGCCGGTCTACAGCGACGGCGCAAACTGGCTCATCGACTAACAGGAGACCCCATGCGCTTCTTTAGGCTTCTCGCCTTCGCCCTCGCCTTCGCCCTCGCCGCCCTGCCGGCGCTCGCCGGCTCGCTGCAGCTCACGAGCCAGATCGGGGCGCAGCCGCCGACGACCATCACGGTCAATGTGCCCGACGCCGACATGGGCCGCATCGTCGCCGCCTATGCCGCCGCCTATTTCCCGAACGGCGTGGAGGCGAGCCCGGCGGTCGACTGCCACGAGATGCTCGCCAGCGACCCGCCGCAGCCCTGCACGCCGACGCCCGCCGTCATGCGCCCGCCGACCGGCGAGGAGCTGATGCGCGCGATCTCGCAGGGGCTGATCAACGGCATGATGACCTATGTCGTGAGCTATGAGCAGGCGCAGGCCGCCGAGGCCGCCCGCGCCGCCGTCGCGCCGATCACGGTGACGCCGGCGCAGTAGCTTCGCGCCGCTTCATCCGAAAAGCGCCGCGCAGCTTTTTCTTCGCGCCGCTGCATCCGAAAACCGCTTCGCACTTTTCGGCGCGGCGCGGGCAAGCGGGCCGAATGCGTTCGGGGGCAATGTTTTCAGGGGGCAAACGTAGCTTGAAGCTCTCTCAAGGGCGCGTCAAGCGAGGATTTGCTCAATGCCAGCGACCACCCCGAACGTCGGCGTAAGGACGTTTCTCGACAGGATCGACAAGGTCCCGTTCCTCATCGCCGACATGTCGACCATCGGCGGCGTGTTCACGCCCGGCACGGGCATCGACCGCGCGAAGTTCCCCGTCGACACGCCGGTCCATTTCACTACCGACGATGCGGACATGATCGCGGCGGCCGGCACGGGCACGCTGAAGCAGACGATCGACGCCTGCATCGCCTCCGGCGTCGTCGCCTCCATCGTCGCGGTCGTGCCGGACATTCTGGCCGACGACACCGTCGTGCAGTCGATGACCAAGATGGTCGGCGACGCCACCGCCAAGACGGGCGCGTGGGCGCTGCTCGAGGCGCAGGCCGAGACGGGCTCGGTTCCCGACATCCTCATCGCCCCCAACTTCTCGTCTCTGCGGCCGGGGAACGCCGCCAACCCCATCGTCACCGCCTTCGACGCCATCTGCGAGCGGCTCATCACGCCGGTCGTGGTCGCCGACACGCCCTCCGCCGACAAGACGGTCGCCGTCGAATGGGCGGCCGACTGGGCGGACACTCTCAACGTCATCCCCGTCGGCCAGGGCGTGCGCGTCTCGCTCAATGGTTTGCCGATCACGCGTGCGGCGTCGCCCTATGTCGCGGCGCTGATGGTGAAGACCGACAAGGCCATGGGCGGGCCCTATTACAATCCGGGCAATCAGCCGCTCATGGGCATTCTCGGACCCTCGCGCGCCGTGAGCGTCAATATCTCCGACCCCGACAGCGAGGCCAACTGGCTGCTGCAGCGGGGCGTCAACAGCATCGTGCAGCTCGAAAAGAACCGCACCTCGCGCAGCGTGAACTCGCCGCAAGGGAAAATCTTCTGGGGCTTCTTCAACAGCAGCGACGATCCGCTGTGGCGCATGATCAATGTCGTGCGCACGCGCAAGGCGATCCGCGAAGTGATCCCGCGCACGCTGGTCAAATACATCGGCAAGAACATCGGCTCGCATCTCGCCGTCGTGCTGCGCCAGAGCGTGCTCGACTTCCTCGGCGAGCTGGCGTCGCTTCCGGAGCCCGCGATCCTGCCGGGCTACGAGGTGCGCTGGGACCGCGACCTCAATTCGAACGCCGTCATGCGCGTCGGCGGGCTCGTTTTCTCCGCCTATTGGGAGGAGAGCCCGGCGCTCGTCGATCTGCAGATCTACACCGGCCGGCGCGAGGCGAGCTTCGACATTCTCGCCACCGAAATTCAGGCGGCGATGGCGCAATACAACGTCACCGGCCAGCTGACCGTCTGAGGAGGGCTCCATGGATTACATCGTCCGAGGCGGGAACTGGTATTTCGACGCGCTCAACGCCTGGCGCGTGCTCGACGAGGTGACGCTCCCCGAGCTGACCTTCAACACCGAGGACTTCGTCCCCGGCGGCCACAACATGGCAGTCGCCTGGCCGGAGGAGATGCAGCCGCTCAAGGCGACCATCAAGCTCAAGAGCGACGACCCGCGCGTGCGCGGGCTCTGCGGGCGCGAGCCCGGCGCCTATGTGACTGCGACCTATTACGAGAACCTGCGCAGCTTCCGCGACGGGACGAACCGCGGCCGCGTCATCCTTCTCAAGGGGCTGCTCAATTCGGTGAAGCCGGACGCGCGCAAGGGCGTGAAGGCGAGCGGCACCGAATATGAGTTTTCGACCATCGTGCGCTACGAGGACGTGACGGGCGGCGCGGTGACGCATCGCTTCGACCAGTTCGCCGGCCCCGGCGCGACGATCGTCGGCGGCGTCGCCCTCTTCGCCGAGATGGCCACGAACCTCGCGATCAGCGGAGGGACGGCGCTTTGAGCCCGCGTTCAAACTCTCTTGAAGGCGCCCCGAAAGCCGATTTTTCGGCCTTCCCGCTCCCGCCCGAGGGAACGGAGGGCGAGGCGCCCGGCGCGCCCGCCCGCGCCGACGCCCCGGAGGAGGCGGCCGCGCTCGACTTCCTCGACCCCGCCGCCATGAGCGCGACGGTCGACCTCGCCTTCCCCTTCCGTCTCGACGGGCGCGAGGTCCGCATGGTGACGATCCGCCGCCTCTCCTTCGGCGAGGCGCTGCGCCTGTCGGAGCGGGCGCAGGCCGC
The DNA here is from genome assembly GCF_000188155.2 of Methylocystis sp. ATCC 49242. Classification (NCBI taxonomy): domain Bacteria; kingdom Pseudomonadati; phylum Pseudomonadota; class Alphaproteobacteria; order Hyphomicrobiales; family Methylocystaceae; genus Methylocystis; species Methylocystis sp. ATCC 49242. Next base: position 3,414,081 of record NZ_KE124774.1, on the reverse strand, counting down.
GGGGCGCGCCGTGACCAACATGGACTTCTTCGCCGCCATGACCGGCCTGCCGGCGGCGGTGATCCGCGGCATGGAGGCCGGCGACGCCGACAGGCTGACGGACGCCTGCCTCCCTTTCTTGCCCCGCGCCGGGGAGGACAGCGCCTCCACATAGAGCCGGGCGAGCTGCGCCGAGTCGGCCTGCTGGCCTGCCGATTTCTGCACGAGCCGTGGTCGCGCGTGCTGCGCCTGCCGCTGGGCGAGGTGATCCTCGGCGTGTTCGAGGGGCAGGAGATCGAGGCCGAGGAGGGCGCGGGGGCGCAGATCAGGGCGCTCGACGCGCTCGTCCAATCTCTGACAGGTGGCGGCAATGGCTGATCTCGACGTCGCGGTAAGGCTCAAATTCCTCACGCAAGGGCAGGATCAGCTCAAGGGCGCGGCGCGCGCCCTCAATGATTTCGGCAAGGCGAGCGCAAAGCTCTCGGGCTCCGCCTCCGGCCGCTTCTCCGGTTCGCTGACCAGGGCGTGGACGGCCTCCGCAAAGCTCGGCGGGGCGCTGGACAAGAGCGCCTCCGCCGCCGCGCGCACGGCCGGGGCGCTCAACCGCATCGGCGCGGAGGCGCGCGACATCGACCGCACGCGGGCCGCCGTGGACCGGCTGGCGAAATCGACGACGGCGGCCGACCGCAGGCTGCGCGACGCGCGCGGTCGCTTCGCCGGCGGCGGCGAGGGCCTCGGCGCGGGCGCGGCTGTCGCGGCCGGGGCCGCCGGCGGCGCGACGGCGCGGCGGCGCCGGGCGATGAAGGAGGGGCTCGCCGAAGCGGCATCGCGCCTCTCCCCCGAGGGCTATCTCATCGGCGCGGGCGGCGCGGTGATCGCCGGGGCGGCCATCGGCGCGACGGCGGCGACGGGGCTCGGCGCGGCGGCGCTGGCGACGCGCGAGGCCATCTCGCGCAACAAGGCCTTCGCGGAAATCCAGAAGAAGGTGAACCTCGACGCCGGCCAGAGCTGGGAAGACCTCGACCGCAAGGTCGCCAAGGTCTCGACCTCGATCGGCATGAGCTATGAGCAGGCGGCGGCGATCTTCGCCCAGGGCGGGCAGGGAAACGTCGCGACCAAGGACCTCGAAGGCTTCGCCATGCTCGGCGCGAAGGTCGCCACCGCATGGGACATCGGCGCGAAGGAAGCCGCGCAGATGCTGACCGAGGTGAAGGGCCAGACGCGATGGAACAATCGCGAGCTGGAGACCTTCGCCGACAAGGTGAATTTTCTGGGCGACATTTCGGCGGCGGCCGAAAAGGACATCGGGGTGATGTGGCAGCGCGCCTCGGCGGGCGCAAAGGCCGCGGGCGTCACCTATGACGACGCCATGGTGGCGATGACCGCGCTGCGCGGCGTCGGCATGCAGGACGAGGTGGCGGCGCGCTTCTTCGGCCAGTTTTCCTCGAAGCTGCGCCGCGCCTCCACGCTCTCCAAGGACGCGCAGGCGGCCTTCAAGGAGCTTGGGCTCTCCGCCGAAGGCGTCGAGCAGGGCATGCAGGCCAATGCGCTGCAAACCATGGTCGATCTGCTGGACCGGCTCGGCAAGGCCAAAAACCCGGTCAAGATCGCCAACGACATCGGCGGCGGCGAATGGTTCGACGAAATCCTGCGCATGAAGGAGGCGCTGCCCGAACTCATCCGCCTGCGCGACGCGCTGGCCAAGGGCGGCTTCGACGGCTCGATCCAGAAGGCCATGGACATCGACCTCGGCACCACCGAGGCGAAGCTCAACAGGCTGAAGCAGGCGCTGCTCGACATTGCGGCGCAGGCGGCCAAGCCGATCGTGCTGCCGTGGCTCGACAGCGTCTCCGACAAATGGGCGGCCGCCGCCAACCGCTGGCGCGAGGCCACGCAGCGCTCGGCCGCGACGCGGGCCATGGCGACGCCCGTGGGCGAGTCGGTTTCGGCCTATGAGACGCGGCTGCGGCTCAACCGGGCTCCCGCGCCGAAGCCCATGTTCCAGCAGATCGAGGGCGCGTCGCCGCATATCGACGTGAAGCAGATCGACACGGCCGTCGCCGACGGCGTGGCCAAGGCGAACAGCCTCTATGACGCCCTGCAGAAGCTCTCGACGACAGTGACGCCCGGCGTGAACATCGGCCCGGCCTCGGCCGCGATGGACGCGCTCGTCGCCAAGGCGCAGGCGACCGGGGCGGCGGTGCGGGCGGCTCTTTCGAGTTTCGGCGCGCCGGGCGCGGCCATCCGCGTCGGCCCCTCGCTCACCGGCGGGCGGGGCGCCGGCGGCTCGACGGGCGGGGGCGCTCCGGCGGCTCCGGCCGCGACGACGCCGGGCAAGCAGGCCCGCGCCGGCGGGCGCGGCGGCGTGCAGATCGCGCAGGCGCATTTCCACGGCGTGCGCGACGCCCGCTCCATGTATCGCCAGCTCGCCGCGCTGGAGGCCCGCCGCATCCGCTCGTCGCGCGACGCCGCGTTGCATGATCTGGCCTGACCCATGTCGCAGCCCCTCGCCCTCATCGGAGCAGCGACCTGCGAGGTCATCGGGATAAGCCCGATGGGCTTCGCGGAGACCATGGAGGCCAATTGGGCGCGGCACATGGTCTTCGACAGCGAGCCCTATTACCAGCCGGTCGGCGGCGGCGAGCACCGCGAGACGCTGCATCTCGCCTGCCGGCCGCATGTGATGGGCGGGCTCGACAATTACCGCGCCCTGCAGCGCGCCTGCCGCGAGCGCCGGCCCGTCCCCTTCATCCGCATGAGCGGCCTCGTCGGCGGCTATCAGGGCCTCGTCGCGGTCGAGACGGTCTCCAAGGAGGAGCAGCGCATCGCCCCCGACGGCATGGGCTGGCGATGGGAGTTCACGGTCGAGCTGCTCTATGTGGGCGAGACGGCGGGAGGCGTGTTTTGAAGCGCATGATCACCGAGCCGCTGCGGCTCGACATTCTGGCCGCCGAGACGATGGGCAAGGCCGGCGACGGGGCTTTCGAAGCCCTTTTGAACGCCAATCCGGGGCTCGCCGACGGCGGCCCCTATCTGCAGGCGCCGCGCGAGGTTGAAATCCCCGCGCCGCCCGCGCCGCCGGCGGTCCCGACCGTCAACCCGTGGGAGTGAAGCAAATGTCTCAGGTCGATTCCGTTTCCGACGCCCGCACCGTCAACAGCGCCGTGCGCCATCAGTATCGCGTGCTCTCCGACAAGGAGAAGGCCGATATGCTGGCCGTGAAGGACATGGGCGCAGCCTTCCTCGGGCAGATCGAGGCGCTGGGCCAGAGCCGCGAGCTTTCGATCGCCCGGACGAAGATCGAAGAAGCGGTGATGTGGGCGGTGAAGCACATCACCGCCTGACATGCGCCGCCGCCCTGTCCTGCAAATCGTCAACGGCTCCGGCAAGAATATCCTGCCCGGCCTCGCCGGCCTGTGGATCTCGGCGCGCGTGACCGAACAGGCGGGCGGCGAGAGCGACACGGCCGAGATCGTGATGGTGGGGCCGCCCGGCCGGTTCGGCCTGCCGGGGCGCGGCGACGAATTCACGATCCTCGGCGGCTGGGAGGACGAAGGCCCGGTCGAGCAGGGCCGTTTCACGGTCCAGAAGATCGTCTGCGCCGGCGACGCCGAGTCGGGCGACACGATCACGATTCAGCTGCGCGCCGCCGACTATGTCGACAAGCTGAAGGCGCACGCCTCGAAGCACTATGACGACAAGACCTATGGCGACATCGTCGAGGACATCGCCAAGAAGGTCGGGCTGAAGGCGCAGGTCGACCAGGACGTGGCAAAGGTCAAAATCCCCTACTGGCTGCGCTGGCGGCAGTCGCACATCGACTGCCTCACCGAGCTGTCCGAGCATGTGGGGGCGATCTGCAAGCCCGCGGGCGGCAAGCTCATCGCCGTCAAGCGCGGCTCGGGCAAGAGCGCCTCCGGCAAGGAGCTGACGCCGATCACGATCCGCCGCGCGGAGTGCTTCGCCTATGAGGCGGAGATCGAGCCCCGGCCCGAGGTCGGCGAGGTGGAGGCCCACTGGCACGACGAGAAGGCCGGCAAGCGCAAGGCCAAGACCCACAAGACCGGCCGCGACGGCCCGCTGCACATGCTGCCGCATCCGTTCCGCAGCGAGGACGAGGCCAAGGCGGCCGCCGAGTCGCAGGCCTATGAGATGGGCAATGACACGGCCGGCGGGCATTTCGACTGCCCCGGCCTGCCCCGCGCCCACGCCGAGGCGCAGGTGACGGTCTCGGGCTTCGGCAAGCCGCTCGACGGGAGCTGGAAGGCAGAGACGGTCGAAAAGACATGGGACGCCCGCGGCGGCTTCATGACCACCGTGACCGTGAAGGCGGGCGACGATCAGAAGGGGAAGAAGGGATGAGGAACGCTCTCCGGAAGCATGAGGAGAAGCTCGCAAAGGCGGTAGCGGAGGCGCGCGCTGAGCTGGCCGCCGCTGCGGCAAGCGGCCCCTTCGGCTTCGGGCGGGCTCTGGCGCTGCTGAAGGAAGGCAAGGCGGTGCGGCGGCGGAGCTGGGAGGGCAGGACCGAAATCTTTCTGGCCGGGGCCTATCCCTGCGGCGGCGCGTTTCGGGAACGCTACTACCGGGAAGGTTCGGATTGGCGGTGGGACCGGCACGACGACGACATCCTCGCTGAGGACTGGGAGCTGGCGCCGTGAGCGCCCTCTTCGAGCATCTCGCCGGCGTGGGGCCCGCCGAACTGGCCTGCGCGCTGGCTGTCGCGAGCGCCGCCGGCGTCGCCTGCGGCGTCGTGATGCTGACGGTGGTCTGGGTTTTTCTCGTGAGGGAGGGTTGAGCCAATGAGCGAAGTGGACAGCGGCCATCTGAAGGCGCTGATCGAGCGGGTCGAAAAGCTCGAAGAAGAGAAGCGGGCGCTCGGCGACGACATCAGGGACGTCTACGGCGAGGCCAAGGGCGCGGGTTATGACCCAAAGGTGATGCGAAAGATTGTCTCCCTGCGGCGGCAGGACCGGGCCAAGCGCGACGAGGAGGCGGAAATTCTGGACCTCTACCTCTCCGCGCTGGGGATGGCGTAGCCCCAGCCCCGATTGAACGGCCTTTCAAAGCCCCTTCCAGCCGCCCTAAAACTTCATCCTCGGGGGCGAATCGGAGGCGGCATGAAGTGGCGCAGAACGGCATTCAAGCGGCTCGACGGCTCAATCGACGTTATGGAGGACGACTGGAGCCTCTCGGACGGCGGCCTCTCCCTCGCCCGGCTTTACCGGCTGAAGGGAGGCCCGCAGGACGGGCGATGGGCGTGGTTCGTGCAGATCGGGCCGGATGGCGCGCCCGCCAACAGCGGGACCGGCGTCTCCCTCACCGGCGCGGAGGCCCGCAAGGCCTGCGAAGACCGATTGCCAGAGGCAGTCAGGGCGCGGCTTCAGGGCATAGACGGCCAAGGCTGAGGGGCTATGCCAAATGATTTGTCGCGAACTGCCATTTGTTTTGTCGCGCTACAGGCATTTTTCGTCCTGCCTGTCCGCCGCCGGCCGCGACTCCCCGGCTCCCGCCCTTGCCGGCGGCGGGCGCATCGCCTAAACCCGCGCCCGAAACAGGAGGCGATATGAGCGATATCAGGCGAATCGGCGCGGGTCCGCGCATGAGCAAGGCGGTCGTGCGCGGCAACGCGGTCTATACGGCGGGCCAGGTGGCGGAAAAGACCAAGGGCGGCTCCGTCGCCGATCAGACCCGCGAAATTCTCGCGCTGATCGACGAGTTGCTGGCCGAAGCCGGCAGCGAGAAGGCGAAAATCCTCTCGGCGACCATCTATCTCTCCGACATCTCGACCTTCGCCGAGATGAACAGCGTCTGGGACGTCTGGGTCGACAAGCAGAACCCGCCGGCCCGCGCGACGGTCGAGGCGAAGCTCGTCACGCCCGACTACAAGGTCGAGATCGCCGTCATCGCTGCGAAGTGACGCCCGAGAGCGGATTGTCGGGGTCGTAGGCGTAGCGCAGCGTCTCGAAACGCATTGCCCGCGTGTCGATCAGCAGGAGGCGGCCGACGAGGCCCTCGCCGAAGCCGACGATCTCGCGCACGACTTCGAGCGCCATCATGGCCCCGACGACCCCGGTCAGCGCGCCGAGAATTCCCGCCTCCTCGCAGCTCGGGACGGTTCCCGGCGGCGGCGGCTCGGGAAACAGGCAGCGATAGGTCGGGTTCGGCCGACCGTCGGGGGCCGTCTCGAATGGCCGCAGCGTGGTGAGCGAGGCGTCGAAGCCCCCCACCGCCGCCGTCACCAGCGGCTTTTTTTCATGAAAGCAGGCGTCCGAGACCAGATATCGCGTGGCGAAATTGTCGGAGCCGTCGGCGACGATGTCATATTGCGCAATGAGCCCGCGGGCGTTGTCGTCGTTCAGCCGCAGCGCATGTTTCTCGACCGCGACATGCGGATTGAGGCGCGCGATGGCCTCCTGCGCGCTCTCGACCTTGGGCCGCCCGACGGCGTCGGTCGCATGAATCACCTGCCGCTGCAGATTGGAGAGTGAGACGACGTCGTCGTCGACGATCCCGATGGTCCCCACCCCGGCGGCGGCGAGATATTGCAGCAGCGGCGCCCCCAACCCGCCGGCGCCGACGACGAGCGCGCGGGCGCGCTTCAGTTTCTGCTGGCCGGGACCGCCGACCTCGCGCAGCACCAGATGTCGGGCGTAGCGTTCGATCTCCTCGCTGGTAAGGCTCATTCAATCCTCGGCGCGCAGGGCGCTTGCATAAAACGTCAGCCCGGCGATGCTGCGAAGACGTTGATTCGCGCCCAGAACAGCAGGTCGGCTTTCCCTGATGACCATAGCGGCTCCGCCGTCCGGCCTCCAGCCGGAGGACTATGAAGAAATCGAGGCCGCCGTCATGGAGACGGCGCGCGGCCGCTGGTTTCTGGCCGAATATGCGCGACGCGTGCGCGACGCCGAGAGCGCGCGCATGCTGGCGGCGATCGAACGGCTGGAGGCGCGGCTCGAGGCGCAGAACGCGCTGGCGCCGGCGGAGGCGTTCAGCATCGCCGAACGCCTGAGCGAACTCTCCTGGTCGCTTCGCGAACGCGGCGTCGAGGATTTCGTCTGCGGCAAGATCGACGCGCTGGCGCGGGAGTTCAATGGGGCTGGCGGCGCGGCGCGGAAACGCGCGGCGGCACAAGAGCCCGGGAGCGCTGCGCCTGAAATCGCCGTCGCCCCGATCGCCGCGCCCGCGGCGCAGCCGGAGCCGCTCGCCTCGGCGCCGGAGCCGATCATGGCGATGGATGCGAGGCCGGAGCCCGAGGCGGCGCCAGAACCCGCGCCGGTCGATCCGCGTCTCGAGGCGCTGTTATGGCTGGATCGGCTGCCGCTTGTCGACCGGATGTCGCTCTTCGCCTGAATTGCGCAGTGCCTCGACGCCGACTCCCCCGAGGGAGGCGGCGCCGCGCGCATAGGCGATATTGTCGAGAAACTGACGCGCGCAATTCTCCCAGGTGAAGCTCAGCGCATGGGCGCGCGCAGCGGCGCGTGGAATGTCGCGCGCCGCGAGCGCCGCCGCGCGCAAATCCTCGTCCAGCGCGCCGGCGCCGCTCGCGCCGACGACGTCGAGCGGCCCCATCACGGGATAGGCGGCCACCGGCAGGCCGCAGGCCATCGCCTCGAGCAGCACCATGCCAAAAGTATCGGTGCGGCTGGGGAAGACGAAGACGTCGGATGACGCGTAAAGCGCCGCGAGTTCACGGCTGTTCTTCAGGCCCAGAAAATGCCCGTCGGGGAAGCGCGCTTCGAGCGAAGCCCGGGCCGGGCCGTCGCCGGCGACGAGCTTCGTTCCGGGCAGATCGAGCGCGAGAAACGCCTCGATGTTTTTCTCCACCGCGAGGCGGCCGGCGTAGAGGAAGATCGGCCGCGGAAAATCGAGGGCCGTCGCCGCGCGGGGAGAGAACACCCCATGGTCTACGCCGCGCGACCAGCGCAGCAGGCGGCGGAAGCCCCGTCCGTCGAGTTCGCGGGCGAGGCTCGGCGTGGACACCATCACCCCCGCGCCGGCGTTGTGGAAGCGGCGCAAGGCGGCGTAGGACAGGCCGACCGGAAGTCTGGAACGGGCGTGGATGTATTCGGGGAAGCGCGTGTGGAAGCTCGTCGTAAAGCACCTTCCGTCGCGCAGGCAGACGGCGCGCGTCGCGAGCCCGATCGGCCCTTCCGTGGCGATATGCACATGATCGTAACCGCTCGCCAGCCGTCGCCGCACGGCGCGGGGCGTCGCCAGCGCCAGCGAAATCTCCGGATAGCTGGGCATCGGAAAAGCCATGAAGTCGCGCGGCGTCAGAAAGTCGATCTCCGCGCCGAGCGCCCGCGCCGATTGGGACAGCGACTCCAGCGAGCGCACGACGCCATTGACCTGCGGGCGCCAGGCGTCCGTCGCGACGAGAATGCGCATCAGGCCGCCGCCGCCCGAGGCGGCGGCAACGCCTTCACTCTCCTCGCCGCGAGCGCAGCCTCGCGCTCCGCGGCCGTGGTCCGCCAATGAATGATTTCGAAGCCGCCGCCGTCATGTTCGACGATCGCCGTGCAGCTTTCCACGAAATCGCCGGTGTTGAGATAAAGCACGCCCTCGATCGTCTTGATCGTCGCATGGTGGATATGGCCGCAGATCACGCCGTCAACTCCGCGGCGCCCGGCCTCGGCGGCCAATGTCTTCTCGAAGTCGCCGATGAAATTGACCGCGTTCTTCACTTTCATCTTGGCCCAGGCGGAGAGCGACCAGTAGCCGACGCCGAACAGGCGGCGCGCGCGGTTGAGCCAGGTGTTGGCGACGATGGCGAGGTCATAGGCCCAGTCGCCGAGGAAGGCGAGCCAGCGGGCGTTGCGCACGACGATGTCGAACTGGTCGCCATGGATGACGAGCATTTTCTTCCCGTCGGCGGTTTCGTGGACCGCTTCCTCGATCACCTCGACGCCGCCGAAAGTCAAACCCGCATAGTCGCGGGCGAATTCGTCGTGGTTGCCGGGCACGTAGATCACGCGGACGCCCTTGCGCGCCTTGCGCAGCAGCTTCTGCACCACGTCATTGTGCGCCTGCGGCCAGTACCAGCCGTTCTTCAGTTTCCAGCCGTCCACGATGTCGCCGACGAGATAGATCTGATCGGCGTCATTGTGCTTGAGGAAATCCAGGAGAAGGTGGGCCTGCGCGCCGCGCGCTCCCAGATGCAGGTCGGAAAGGAAAATCGTGCGATACCGCCTGGCGGCAATATCCGTCATATCGTCCGTCATGAATTCCGTTGAGTTCGTTTCGGGCATGAGCGTCATCGCCTCCCGCCTTCGCCGCTTAAGGACATTCACCAGATTCACGTCACAGTCCGATGACAGCGGGGCCGGATCGCCGTCCGCGGTTGCGTTCGATATTTCGAACGAAATCGGCTAGTGTGCCGTCCGGTTTCGAATCGAAGGAGCGGGCGCCGCAAGGGCGCCGAAGGCCATGGGCGTCGAAGGTCGCGACAAGCAGAAAATCCTCGAGGCCGGAGCTCTGGCGCTTTCCGGCCAGCTCGGCGCGACCGTTCAGCGGCTGCGCAAGGCCTATAATCTCTCGCTTTCAGAGCTCTCGCAGCAGTCTGGGGTCGCCAAATCGATCATCAGCCAGATCGAGCGCAACGAGACCAATCCGACGCTCGCGACCATCTGGCGCCTGGCGCAGGCCCTCGACGTCTCGATCGAGCGCGTGTTGCAGACGACCGAGGACGAGCCCTTTCTGGAAAAGGTCACAAAGGCCGACACGCCGATCCTGCTGTCGGACGACGGAAAGTGCCGGCTCGCTATCATAGGCTGGATCAAGACGGTCGAATGGCTGCAATGCTACGAATTCTCGGCCGATCCCGGCGGCGTGCTCGAGTCGGACGCCCATCAGCGCGGCTCGGTCGAGAGCCTCTCCGTGCGCGAAGGCGAACTCGAGGTCGAGGTCGCAGGCGTTAAGGAAACCGTGAAGGCGGGCGAGACGCTGCGCTACCGCTGCGACCGGCCCCATGTGATCAGAAATCTCGGCGCGACGCCCGCGCAGGCCATGATGGTGTGCATTCTTAAGGCCGCCGTGATGGAATAGGCTTAATGGCCAAGGTCAAGGATGACGCCGAGCGGCGGCTGTCGATGCTCGCCGCCGCCATTTCGGCGATCGGCGGGGTGCAGGTCGCATTTTTTCCGATCTGGTTCGGGGCGCGCGGCCTCGGCGGCGGGGAAATCGCGACGCTGCTCGCCGCCGCGCCGGCCGCGCGCATCGTGTCCAATCTCGCGGGAACCCATTTCGGCGATCGCCGCGGCGATTATGGGCGGCTGATCCTTCTGCATCTCCTTGGCGTCGCGCTGATCTTCATCGCCATGGATTTCGCCTATGGCTTCCTCGCCCTTTTCGCCGGCCACACGGCTTTGTGCTTCGTGCAGGGGCCGATCGGACCGCTCAATGACGGCCTCGTGCTCGACGAAGCGCGGCGGCGACGCGAGGCGGGTTTGCCGGCCCTGCGGCTCGCGCGGGTGCGCGCATGGGCGGCTGGCGCCGTGCTGGTCTTCATGCTCGGGGCCGGGCCCGTCGCACGCGCCATGCCCGACGACGCGCTGATCCTGATCATGGCGGCGATCTCGGTCTTTTCGCTCGTCACGAGCTTTTTCCTGCTGCGGGGCTTCGAGGCTGGCCGGCCGCGAGAGCCCGCCCGGCCCATCGACGACCCGACGCCGCTGCGTCGTCCCGGGCTCCTCGCCCTGATCATCGCCTGCGCCGCGCTGGTCCACGGCAGTCACGGATTCATCACCGTCTTCGGTTCGCTGCAATGGGCGGCGAAAGGGTTCGACGCCACTTTCATCTCCATCGCCTGGAGCGCCGCCGCCTTCTCCGAAGTGGCGTTCTTTCTTTCGGCCACCCGCTGGTTCGGCGGCGAAAGGCACGCGGCGCCGCTGATGGCGGCGGGGGCCGCCGGCGCAGTGCTGCGCTGGGCGCTGCTCGCGAGCGACCCTGGCCCGGCCGGGATCATCGCGGCGCTGCTGATGCAGCCATTCTCGGGCGCGGCGCTGACGCTCGGGCCCGCCTATCTGATCGCGGAGCTGGGCGGCAAGGCCTATACGGCGCGGGTGCATGGCTGGCTCGCGGCCGCCAATGGCGTGACGCTGAGCGCCTCTCTCTATTTCTCCGGGCCGTTGAACGCCGCTTTCGGCGTGCAGGGTTATCTTGCCATGGCCGCGATGGCGGGCGCGGGACTGTTGCTGTCCCTTCCTGTCGCGGCGGCGGTGCGCAATGGCGTCATAAAAGACGAAAGGCGAACGACGCCGGTCGCCCGCCCTGCTCTCGTGAATGAAAGAGATCCCACCGCCTGACGCTTCAGGCCGCGGAACGATCCGTCAGGAGTCCAGCCCGCCGACGTGCTTCTGCGAATAGAGCTGCACACCGAGCTGCTTGATCAGCTCGAGCTGCGTCTCGAGGAAGTCGATGTGGCCCTCCTCGCTCTTGATGATGTCCTTGAACAGCTCCTCCGACACGCGGTCGTTGATCGAGAGGCAGTAGGCCGCGGCTTCGATATACATGGCGCGGGCGTCCAGCTCCGTCGCGAGATCGCATTTGATGATCTCCTCGACCGTCTGGCCGATGCGCAGCGGATCGAGCACTTGCATATTGGGGAAACCTTCGAGGAACAGGATGCGTTTTGCGAAGTGGTCCGCATGGCGCATCTCCTCGATGGACTCCTCGCGCCATTTCTTGGCGAGTTCGAGAAAGCCCCAATTGTCGAAAATGCGATAATGCAGCCAATACTGGTTGACCGCCGTCAGCTCGGCGCGCAACCCGCGATTGAGATATTCGATGACCTTTGCGTCACCGCGCATGTGCAAATCCTTTCCATGACCGTGTGCCGACCTTACGCCGCGAGATCGTCGGCGCGGCAGCTGTCACAATCGCCGCTTCCCGCGCATTCGTCCAGTCTCGATGCGGCATGCTGGTCGACGATGGCGACGATGCTGCGCACGCAACGCCCGCATTTCGCCTCGCAACCCATGTGCCGGAAGACAGCCCCGACGGTCGGGCGGTCGCCCCTCCCGCCAAGGGAATCTCGGACGTCGCGGTCGGACAGGACGTTGCAGGAACAGACGATCATCACCTTCGCCTAGTTTGGAAAGGTTGCAAACTACCTTTTACATCAGTAGGTTACAACTTTTCCCCCATTTTCGCAACCGGCATTGTCGGCTTCCTGACAATGGACCGGCCGCCCATGCTGTCATCGCAAGGGGCGTGCCTACTTTTGTAAGTTTGGTCGATGTCAGGGACTTGCAATCTCCCCGATCAAAAAAGCCGCAGCGCGCCTAGCGCCGCGGCAAACATCATCGTCACCACCAATAGGGGCGCGGGCGCCAGCCATAGCCGTAACCGCCCCAGCCGCCGTAACCGCCGCCCCACCCATAGCCGCTCCAGCCGTAATTCGCCGGCCCGCCGCCATAGTAAAAATGATTTGGGCGCCGCCAGCAGCGGTAGGGCCCGCACACCCAGCGCGTCTTTTCGACGCCGGAGAAGCCAATGACGACGAGCGTGGCGAGCGCTGCTTTGACGGTGTCGGATTTCATCGCTCATTCTCCTTTCACAGACCTGTTGTTCAATGAGAATCAGGCTGAAGCCCCCGGGCTGAATGGATACTGAAACGCCTGTTCATCGCATGGCCGGAATTGGGCCTTCTCCAGGAGACGCGACATGTCCCGATTCATCGGCGCAATCGACCAGGGAACGACGAGCACCCGTTTCGTCATCGTCGACGAGAGCGGCGACGTCCGCGCCTTCGACCAGCGCGAACATGCGCAGATCTGTCCCCGCCCCGGCTGGGTGGAGCATGACGCCGCGGAGATCTGGCGCAACACGCAGGCGGTGATCGAGGGCGCTTTGGCGACGGCGGGGCTCGGGCCACGCGATCTTGCCGCCGTCGGCGTCACGAACCAGCGTGAAACAAGCCTGTTGTGGGACCGCGCAACAGGCGCGCCCCTGCACAATGCGCTCGTGTGGATGGACACGCGCACGCAGCCGCTCGTCGAGCGTTTCAATGCGCAAGGCGTCGCCGACCTCGTGCGCGCGAAAACCGGCCTGCCGCTTGCGACCTATTTCTCTGCGCTCAAGCTGAGCTGGCTCCTCGACACGATCCCCGGCGCGCGCGAGAAAGCGGCGCGGGGCGAGGCGCTCTTCGGCACGATGGACTGCTGGACGATCTGGAACCTGACCGGCGGCCGCCATGCGACCGACGCCACCAACGCCTCGCGCACGCAACTCATGGACCTGCGCAAGCTGCAATGGGACGACGAGCTGCTGCGCCTCTTCGATATTCCGCGCGCCTGCCTGCCGGACATCCGGTCGTCCAGTGAAATCTACGGCGACTGCGTCGGCGCGCTCTCGGGGGTTCCACTCGCCGGCGCTCTCGGCGACCAGCACGCCGCGCTTCTGGGTCAGGCCTGCCTCGGGCCTGGCGAGGCGAAGAATACATACGGGACCGGCTGCTTCCTGCTGATGAACACCGGCGAGACGCCTCATGTCTCGACAAAAGGGCTGGTCACCACGCTCGCCTATAAACTGGGAAATGAAAAACCGGCCTATGCGCTCGAAGGCTCCATCGCCATCGCCGGGGCGCTGGTGCAATGGCTGCGCGACAATCTCGGCATCATCGACAGCAGCGCCGAGGTCGAAGCTTTGGCGAAAAGCGTCGAGGACAATGGCGACGTCTATTTCGTGCCGGCCTTCTCCGGGCTCTATGCGCCGCGCTGGCGCGAGGACGCGCGCGGAATCATCGCGGGGCTCACGCGCTTCTCCAACAAGGGCCATATCGCCCGCGCCGCTCTGGAGGCCGCGGCCTTCCAGACCCGCGAAGTGCTCGCCGCGATGGTTGCGGATTCGGGCGTTGCAATATCCGAGCTCAAAGTCGACGGCGGCATGGCCGCCAATGATCTGCTCATGCAATTTCAGGCCGACATTCTCGACGCGCCCGTCGTGCGGCCGCGCCATCTGGAAACAACGTCGCTTGGCGCCGCTTACGCCGCCGGCCTTGCGGTGGGCGTTTTCAGGAGCGTCGACGATATCGCCGCGCATTGGAGCGCGGAGCGCCGCTTCGCGCCGACAATGACGCAACAGCAGCGCGCGCGCCTCGTCGCATCATGGGAGAAGGCGGTGGAGCGCTCGCTGGGGTGGGCGGCATGAAGGCTGAAGCGTTTGAAATATCGCACGTTCGGACGGAAAATCGCTCGCGCTTTTCCTGAACGCCCCTCAGTCGAAATCGACGCTCAGCCCGTGCTTCTCGAGCTGCTTCTCGACGGCGTCGAGAATCTTCTGCAATTCGACGATGTCGATCGGCGTCTCGTCGTCGGGCGCGTCCCAATGCTCTATGTCGTCGAGCCGCACGATGAAATCGGCGTCCTCGTCCGATTCGGCGTCAGGCGGGGCGGCGGGAATGGTGAGCGTGCGGCCCCCGTGGCGCACGCGAATGGCGCCTTCCGTGACCTCGACCTCGAATGCGCTCGCGCGACGGGCCATGATCGCCTCCTGCTGAAACTGATCACGCATTTTCTCCGCCTGCCCGGCGGAAGATGCTTCAACCTTCGACGAGACCTGCGCGAATGGCCGCCTTTCGCATCAGCGTCGGCAATCCCTCTTTATCGAGATTGTCGCACGCCGCCCAGCGGCAATTATGCGCCGGCGGCGCGGCCGCGGCCGTTTTGGCGACAAAAACCGTCGCGGAAAGCGAAAAATGCGTGAAGACATGCGACACGGGCTCCTCGAGAGCGCGCCAAGGCGCTGCGCAGGGCGCGTGGTCGCGCAGCTCTTTCGGCGCGACGTCCTGCGTCAGCGGCGTCGAGGGAAATTCATTCATGCCGCCCAGTAGCCCCTTCGGCGGGCGCCGGCGCAGCAGCACCTCGTCGCCGCGCCGAAGGATGAAAATCGCGCCGCGCCGCTTCGGCTTCTCTGCCCTCGCCTCCTTTACGGGGTAGCGGTCCTGCGTCCCGTCGCGACAGGCCGCGCAGAAATCGGCGAGCGGACAGGCCGGGCAATCCGGCGCGCGCGGCGCGCAGACGGTTGCGCCGAGATCCATCAGCGCCTGCGCGAAATCGCCCGCGCGCGAGGGCGGCAGCATCGCCTGCGTCGTCTCGCGGATGAGCGGCTTCGCTCGGCGCGGCGGCGTGTCGATCGCATGAAGCCGCGCGATGACGCGCTCGACATTGCCGTCGACGGCGACGCAAGGTTGGTTGAAGGCGATCGCCGCAATTGCCGCCGCCGTATAGGGCCCGATTCCGGGCAGGCCCAGCAGCGCCTCCTCGCTCGCCGGAAAGCGGCCGCCGAACTCGCGCGCGACGACTCCCGCGCAGGCGTGGAGATTGCGGGCGCGGGCGTAATATCCGAGTCCCGCCCATTCCGCGAGCGTCTCCTCCAGCGGGGTCTCGGCGAGCGCCTCGACGCTCGGCCAGCGCGCGAGAAATTTCAGGAAGTAGCCCTTGACCGTCGCGACCGTCGTCTGCTGCAGCATGATCTCGGAAAGCCAGACGGCATAGGGGTCGACCGCCTCCCCCGGCCGCGCGCGCCAGGGCAGTTCGCGCCGATGCGCGTCGTACCAGGCGAGCAGCGCGGCGGCGGGCTTTCGCCCGGGGCGGGAGGTCTTTATCATCCCGCGGTCATTAGGGGCGCGGCCCCGTTCAGGCAAGGGAGAGAGGCGCATGGGCGTTTCGCCGCGCAAGGGCGCGTGGGCGCGGCCACTGGCGGACTATGTCCTGCGCCAGATCGACCCGCTCGTCGCCAGGCAGGGCTTCGGCGAATCGTCGCTCCTCATGCGCTGGCGCGAGATCGTCGGCCCGCGCATCGCAGACATTTGCGCGCCCGAGCGCCTGCAATGGCCGCCCCGCGCGAAGAAGCCTGCGCCCGACAAGCCGCAGGAGCCGGCGACCCTCGTGCTGCGCGTGGAGCCGGGCTTCGGCCTCGAAATCCAGCATCTGGCGCCGGCGATCGTCGATCGCGTCAACGCGCATCTGGGCTGGCGCTGCGTCTCACGGATCGTTCTGCGCCAGCAGACGCTTCAGCGCGAGCCGCAGGGTCGCAGCCTCCGCAGGGCGCCGCCGCCGACCGATCCCGGCGTCCACGCCCGCGCCGAGGCGGCGACTCAGGGCATCGAGGAGGAGGGGCTGCGCGCGGCGCTGGTGAGACTCGGGGAGCACGCGCTCGCCCCGTCGCGCCCGAAGAAATAGCTCCTCGCGCCGCAGCGTTCCGGCGCGCCGCCGGGCAGCGGGAGCAAAGGGGCGGACCCTCTCGCGCACGGGCGGGCGTCATGTGAATTTCAGCGCCCGGACAGGCTTGCAATCGTCGTCGCTTGCTTTTAGGTTCCGCCGCGTTGGGCCGCCATAGCTCAGTTGGTTAGAGCACCAGATTGTGGATCTGGGGGTCCCCCGTTCGAGCCGGGGTGGCGGTACCATTTTCTCCTGCAATTTCCGGTAGACGGAGGTGAACGGTCGCGCACTCTCGTGCAATCGGGAAACGCAAGCGCCGCTCTTGGGCGAATGAGAGGAGGCGTGAGCGGAGCCGCGTGGTTACAAGTTCGGAAAAGAGCACGATCAGTCGGGCCGCGATGCGCCAAAAGCGGACATTCTTCCCGGAATTTGCGCGTTCAGAAAACGGCGTGATCTCCCCGCTTGGCGTTTGGTCGCCAGCAATCACCGATCTGTAAAAGTCGAAGAGTGTCTCGGTGCCTGTCGACGGCGTGCCGGCCGAGTCGTAGTGGCCGGTCTCAGGGTTCAGCCAAAGCATGGATTCGATAGCGTAATAACGGCCGGTCCGCGCGAGTTCGGCCTTTTCCGCAATATGAGGCGCAACCCGGGCAGCCATGCCAAGGGCCCCGACAATGCCGTCGAGCAATGCGAGCGGAACGCTGCGAAACAGAGGCGGACGGCGCAGGAGCGCAAAAAGGAACTCTCCCTGCTGCCTTGGCGTGATTGCATCCCCCGGGCCCCGCGCTGCAAACGCGCAACGTGTCCTGAGAGCGATTTGAAAAATGCGGTCGGCCTTACGATCGAATAGCTGACGCCATGGGGGCCGTCTCGAACGCGAGTTTCGCGTGCTGAAATTCGATGATCGGCTTTTGTACACAGATCGCCGAGAGCTGCACGAAATGGGAGACGCCGACTTCCTGCGCTGCAATGAGCAAATTCAAATGCGCCTGATGATCGATCGCCCAGGCGTCCTTGGGCGCCCCCGTTCAGGAGACCATGCAGGATATGACGGCGTCGAACCGTTCGCCCCGAAATCCGTCTTTCACGAACGATGCGAGTTTCGAAACATCGACGAATCTCACGGCGGCGCCATCGAACAGCGCCTTATTGCTCTCCGGCAAGAGGGACCGGCAACCGCCCGCAAGCGGGGCGAATGAAGCAAACCACGCTATGTCCGCGCGTCAGGAGCGCGCGCAGCGTCGCTCGGCCTATCGTTCCGGTTGCTCGGACAAGGCATACGCGCAATGATGAACGCTGCGTCGTGTAGGCGATATCGGCCTCCATCATCCGGTGCAACGATTTGCGTGCCTATGGGCGTAGGATTAGCGATCCGGGGAAAGTTTGCAACGGGCTACTGTCCGCTGTCACCCCATATCTCCGATGCCCCAGTTGCTGACCTTGGGACCGGGCCTGGCGCAAGGATAAAAAAACGAGCGCTCTAAGTTGGTTTAGCTGATCCGTTTCGCGGTCACGCTCGTAAACAGCATCAAGGTCCTGAGGAGCAACAATGTTCCGCTTCGTCTTTGCCTACGCGGGCGCCGCTTTCGGCATGCTGGCGCTGGATGCGATCTGGCTGTCGTCGATGGCGGAGAGGCTCTATCGCCCGCAACTTGGGCCGCTGCTTGCTGATGAGTTCCGGGCTGGGCCGGCGATCGCCTTCTATGCGCTCTATCTTTGCGGCGTCGTCTATTTTGCTGCGGCGCCGGCGCTGGAGGAAGACGACTGGCGAAAGGCGGCGCTAAACGGCGCCATGCTGGGCCTTGTGGCCTATGGCACATATGATCTGACCAATCAGGCGACGCTGAAGCTTTGGCCGGTGCTGGTGACGCTCATCGATCTGTGCTGGGGTGCGTTGCTCACGGCAGTCGCCGCCACAGCCGGCTATCTCGCGGCTAGACGCCGCAATAATAAACGTTTCACCGCGTGATGCGCAGAGAGTCTTGCCGCGCCGGCAGGAACATCCACACTGCGATCACGCTCAATGACATGGCGCTATAGAAATTGAGGGAGCCGAGAGCGTCCTGCTGGCGCGCATCCAGCGGGTAGAGCGGTGAACCGTAATTTCCGTGCAGTAGCAGGTAACCGCCGAGAAACGCGGCCACGTAACCGGCAAGGGCGCGGATATGCGCCCGACGGCAGGAGAGGGCGGCGATGATGAGACAGGGCGCGAGAAAGAATTCGATGCCGGATCTTTGGCCGAATACGAAAGCGCAGAAGAAGGTGTTGGCCGCGCCGACGGCCGGGAACCACAATCGCCCGACGTCCGGCAGCCGTCGCGCGACCCAAGGCGACGCCAGGAAGAACGGCGTCGACAAGAGCGTCAGCGCGAGAAGCGGGCTCGCGTCCCCGGTGGACCAGCTCACATAGAATGGGTAAAAAGGCTGGTTCGACGCGAGGATCAGCGCCAGCCTGTTCGACGTCGCCGTCAGCGGGTCGGGGGCGGCGACGTAATCCCGCACACGCCGCCACAGGGCCTCGAAATCAGCCACGCGATGGACGCAGGCGATAATGGCTCACCGCCCATTCCTCGCCATTGCTGTCGCCGAAGAGGCCTTCGGTCGCGAGGAAGAACAGCCGCCAGCGCCGGCGCCACAATGCGGCGTCGGAGGCATATGCGTCCCGCAGGACTGCGTCAATCTCGTCGCGCCGCGCATCGAAATTGCGCAGCCAGTCCAGCGCTGTGCGCTGGTAATGTACGCCGTTCCAGAGCCATTCCTGCTCGACCTCGAAGAGGTCGCCAAAGCTGTGAATGAGCTGGCGGCTGGGCATGATTCCGCCTGTGAAGAAGTGCTGCGCAATCCAGTCCGCCTTCTCGTTGTGGTCGAAGCGGTAGGGCTGATTGCGATGGGTGAAGATGTGGATGAACAGCTTCCCGTCCGCCGCAAGCCATTCACGGACGCGCGAAAGAAGCGGGCGCCAGTTGGACATGTGCTCGAACATCTCGACCGACACGATGCGGTCGAAAGGCCCCTCCGTCCTGAAGTCGTTCATGTCGGCGGTGATCACGCGCAAATTCGCGAGTCCCTGCCGCGCGATCTCGGTTTCGATATGCGCGCGCTGGCTCGATGAGTTGGAGACGGCGGTAATGCGCGCTTTGGGGAAGGTTTGCGCCATGGAGAGGGAGAGCGATCCCCAGCCGCAGCCGAGTTCGAGGATGCTCTGGCCATCTGCGAGGTCAGCATGCCGCACTGTCTCTTCCAGCGCGCGCACTTCCGCCTCTGCCAGAGTCGTCTCGGGCCTTTCGTAAAAACAGCAGGAATATTTGCGGCGCGGACCGAGCGCCAACTCGAAGAAGCGCGCCGGCACTTCGTAATGCTGGGCGTTGGCTTCGCGGGTATGGATGGCGATGGGATAATTGGCCATATCCCGCGCAAAGGCGTCGACAGAGGTTGGCGGCGCGGCGCTGAGACGCTCGCGGGTGCGGCCGACGAGATAACCGACGCCCATGCGCAAGACGGCGTCGGGAAGCGGCGCGCGTTCGACGACGCTGACGGCGGAAGCGATCAGTGACATGGCGTTATCCTCCAGAAAACCGGTTTCACGCGCGCTTTTGCGGCCCCGGAAAAAAGACATTGACCTGCGCCTGATAGGCGCGGAACGCGGCGCCGCGCGACGCCAGCATATATTTTTCGAGCGGCGGCACGCCGGACACATGCGCGAGCAGCCAATACATGAAGGCTGGCGCGAGGAGGGCTAGCCAACCCTGAGGCCAAGCGCCCGTGCCATTCATCGCGATGACCGCGAAACCGACCCAGCTCAGCCACTGGAAGAAGTAGTTGGGATGCCGCGACCACGCCCATGGCCCGCTTCTGCAGACGCTCTTGCCCGGACCCTGCGTCGCGCGAAAGCGCGCGAGCGTCGCGTCGGACCAGGCTTCGCCGGCAATCGCCGCGACGAGAATGGCGACGCCGGCAAAGTCGGTGAGCGCCGGAAAAGCGATCGGATTGCGAGCCGCGAGAAAGACCGCGAGAGACAGGAGAAACGCGCAGGCCGCCTGAATCTGAAGGAAGCCAAACAAGCGTCGCGGAAAATCCGCGCCCCATTCGAGGGCAAGCTCGTGGTAGCGCGGATCTTCGCCCGCATTGATGCTGCGCGCCACGATGTGGAGGCCAAGCCGTGCGGCGCCCGCGACCGCGAAGGCAGCCACGATATATTGCCGCGCTCCGGGCCCTTCTCCGTCAATCGGCGCAAGCGAGAGGAAGGCGCCCGCGGCGCCGATGGCGAACGACCAGGTCGCGTCGATCCAGCCCGACTGTCCGGTCTTGCGCTGAAGCAGCCACGCAAAGGCCATCAGCGCGGAAAGGCCGCAGGCCGTCGCGACAAAGAGAAGGCTGACGTTCATATGTCCCTGAACTTCTGATAGAGCCGGCCGAACCAGCTGCTTGGCACCGTGCGTCCCTCCATGGCGATGAGACAGAGACATGGAACCCCGGGATCTACCACGATGTCGTGCTCGATCGTCTCATCGACCTGCGCGATGTCTCCCGGTCCGAACTGCGCGTCACGATCGCGGAAGCCGCCGCGCAGCACACATGTTGCTTCATCGCCCTCATGGCCGTGACGGGGAACGGTGGCCCCAGCCGCAATCTCCAGCATGAAGGCCCGTGTAGCGGATGAGACGGGCAAAGCGATGCGCGCGGAGCGCACGCCCGGCGCAATCCAGCGCCATGGGCCAATGTCGACGGCGCGAAGCGGCGCTGGCAAGGAAAATCCCTCCGGCATGTCGGGATGCTTTGCAGCCTTCGGCGCACCTGCATGGCCAGCGATCGCCGGTTCCGCATCTTCCAGCGCATTGAGCGCGCGGTTCAGGGCGGCTGGATCGACATCAGCGGGTTCGATTTCGTCGAGCAACGCGCCGCCCAGCGCCTCGAACTGCCCATGCAGCCGCCGGGAGGCGGGCGACATCGAAAGATGCGTCTCAATGAGCAGCGCAAATGCGGGGTCGAGAGCGCCCGCCGCATGGCGCAGCAGAAGGTCTTCAGGCGCGCGGCTGAGATCCATCATGATCCGAGATCCTCGAGCTCCGCGCGCAGGCGCTGGATCGCCAGCCGGACGCGCGACTTAACGGTGCCGAGCGGCAGGTCCAGAATTCGCGCGATCTCCGAGTGCGGAAGCTCCTCGAAATAAAAAAGTTCGATGATGCGCGCCTGCTCCGCGGAGAGCGCGGCAAGCGCGCCGCGCACGCGTGAACGGCGTTCGTTAAGAATTGCGAGCGCCTCGCCGGTCGGCGGAGAGTCAGGCTGGTCGCTCGGATCGGGATCGAAGGCGTCGGCGCTACGCTCGCCGCGGAGGCGATCAATGCGCAGATTGCGGGCGATGACAAATATCCAGGTCGAGGCTGCGGCGACGGCGGGATCAAAGCTCGCAGCTCTACGCCAGACGCGCAGGAGCGTCTCCTGCGCCAGCTCCTCCGCCGCGGCGGGCGACGCGCCGACGCGAAGCATGTATGCCTTCACGCGCGGAAAATAATAAGCGAAGAGGATCGCGAAGGCCTGTCGATCATGCGCGTTGGCGATCTTCCTAATCAGGCTGCTCGCCTCTGCGGCGGAAACTGTGACGGGAGCCGTCCGCACATTCATCGGCGGCGTTCTGCGCGCGGGGATTCCCGGCGCGCATCTCCGTTCAGCGGTCTCGATCGTTTCTGCAGCAACGGCGCCAATCATGCTCCCTTATACTGTCGGCCAGCAAATTTGGATCATAGCTTCGCCATTTTCCGCAAAGACACAGCCAGTGATCCAAGCGCCGAGCCCGAGCGTATAACAAAATGACTTGCAAAGGACATGATTGTGACGGCGTGCCAGAGAGACTTTTCGCAAGAGGCGGCGTATGGCGGCTAGTGGCCTGAATCAGCGGCTGAAAATCGCCGTGCTCGGCGCCGGCGTCGCAGGGCTTTCCGCATCGTGGCTGCTATCGGACGCCCATGACGTCACCGTCTTCGAGCAGGGCGATTACCCCGGCGGACACAGCAATACTGTCGATGTCATGGGGCGGGACGGCGCCATCGCCGTAGATACCGGCTTCATCGTCTACAATGAGCCCGCCTATCCAAACCTGACCAGTCTTTTCCGCCATCTCGACGTGGCGACCATTCCTACCGAGATGACTTTCGCGGTGTCGATCGCGAATGGCGCGCTGGAATATGCAGGAAACGACCTCTTCACGCTCTTTGCGCAGAAGAAGAACATTGTCAGTCGCCGCTTCTGGTCTATGCTCCTCGACATCCGGCGCTTTTACGCGGAGGCCCCCGGCCATATCGTGCAAATGGACGGCGTGACGCTCGGCGACTATCTCGACGCGCACGGCTATGGCGCGCCCTTCCGCGAGGATCATCTTTATCCCATGGCGGCGGCGATCTGGTCGCTGCCGGCCCGGGACATCGCCGCCTATCCGGCGAGGGCCTTCACGCGCTTTTGCGAAAATCACGGTCTGCTGAAGATCGCCGGGCGTCCCGTCTGGCGAACGGTCGCCGGCGGAAGCCGGGAATACGTCAGGAAGCTGATTGCCCCGGTCGGCGAGCGCGTACTGCTCAATGCGCCGATCCAGCGCGTAACGCGTGACGCCGATGGGGTCACCGTCAAATGGCCCGGCGGCTCACGGCGTTTCGATCATGTCGTGATCGCCGCGCATGCCGATCAGGCGCTGGGCATGCTCGCCGATCCATCGGCAGAGGAAACGCGCCTGCTGTCCTGCTTCAAATATAGCCGCAACGAAACCATCCTCCATGGCGACGCCCGGCTGATGCCGAAAATGCGTTCCATCTGGTCGAGCTGGAACTATCTAGCCTCGGGACCAGATGCGCCGCTTTGCGTCACCTACTGGATGAATCGATTGCAAGGGCTGTCGCCGTCGACTCCGCTATTTGTCACGCTGAACGCGATGGCGGCGCCTCGAGAAGATCTCGTCTCCCGGCGTTTCGTTTACGAGCATCCGATTTTCGATCTCGCCGCCATCGACGCGCAACGTGAACTCTGGTCACTGCAGGGCGTGCGCCGCACCTGGTTCTGCGGCTCCTATTTCGGTTCCGGTTTTCACGAGGACGGGCTACAGGCGGGCCTCGCTGTCGCCGAGCAGCTCGGCGGCGTGCGCCGGCCATGGACCGTCGAAAATGAATCCAGCCGCATTCATGTCGGCCCCGCGCCAACGACATAGGAGCGGATTATGACAATGAAATCCGCGCTCTATGTCGGCTCGGTCGCGCACCGGCGGATTCGGCCGAAATCGCATCGGCTGCGCTATCGCGTTTTTGCGCTTCTGCTCGATCTCGACGAACTGCCGGCTCTCGATCGCAAGCTTCGGCTGTTTTCGCTCGGCCGGTTCAATCTTTTCGGTTTCCGCCCTCAGGATCATCTCTTCGCGCGCAGCGGCGATCTTCGCGGCGAGGTCGAGGCGTTGCTGCGTGACGCCGGTCTTGACGCCAAAGGCGGCGCGATCCGCCTGCTGACGATGCCACGCATCCTCGGTTATGGCTTCAATCCGCTCAGCATCTTCTTCTGCTATCGCGTCGATGGCGCGCTGCAGGCGATCCTCTACGAGGTCCACAACACATTCGGCCAGCGTCATTGCTATCTCTTTCCGGTCGGGACAGACGACCGCACGCTGCGCCACGCCTGCGCGAAGCAGTTCTATGTCTCGCCCTTCATGGCGATGGACATGACCTACAGCTTTCGGATCAAGCCGCCGGATGAGGCCTACGCCGTCTCGATCTCGGTAGCCGACAAAGACGGCGACATGCTGTTCGCCACGCAGCATCTCTCGCGCGAGGCGCTCGACGATCGCGCGCTGATGCGGGTCTTCCTCTCGCATCCGCTGCTCACGCTGAAAGTGATCGCAGGCATCCATTACGAAGCGTTGCTGATCTGGCTCAAGGGAGTCGCGCTGCACGTGCGGCCGCCGCCGCCCGGCCACGCTGTCACCGTCGCCAACAAGAACAGGGAAAAGGAAAGCGTTTCATGTCAGATCTGATTTCCCCCGGCACGCCATCCGTTTCGCTCTCCAGCGTTATCGCCGGGAGCGGCATGGGGCTCGCAGCGCTCGTTCTGCGCAAAGTGATGGCGGCCATGGAAAAGGGTCGGCTGACCTTCGTCCTTCCCGATGGAACGCGCGTCGACTGCCGCGGCGCGCGAGGCGGACCAGAAGCCACCATCATCATTCACAAAACGTCCGCGCTGCGCCGCCTATTGTTCTCGGGCGACGTCGCATTTGCCGAGGCCTTCGTTCGCGGCGAATGGAGCAGCCCCAATCTCGCGGCGGCGATCGAAGTCGCGGCGGTGAATGGCGACGCCTTCATGCGCGCGGTGGAGGGCTCCGCGCCAGCGCGCTTCGCCAACTGGCTGATGCATAGGTTGCGCGCCAATTCGCGCTCGGGCAGCCGTCGCAACATCGCCGCGCATTACGATCTCGGCAATGACTTTTACCGCCTGTGGCTCGACCCGCAGATGTTCTATTCCTCCGGCATCTACCGGTCGGATGACGACACGCTCGAGCAGGCGCAGCGCAACAAGATCGACCGTGTGGTCGAACTGCTCGATGCCCATAAGGGCGAAACGGTTCTCGAGGTCGGCTGTGGCTGGGGCGGTCTGGCACCGGAAATGGCGAAAGCCGGCGCCGGCGCGATCACCGGCCTGACCCTCTCGAAGGAGCAGCTCGCCAATGCGCGGGATGTCTCTTCAAAGCACGGGCTGCAGGCGCAGGTCGATCTGCGGCTGCAGGACTATCGCGACGTCGGCGGCGTCTTCGACCGGATCGTGTCCATCGAGATGATCGAAGCGGTCGGCCGCGATTATTGGCCGGTCTATTTCGCGACATTGCGCGATCGACTCGCGAAAGGCGGCCATATCGTGCTGCAGGCGATCACGATCGAGGACTGCCGCTTCGACAAGTATATGAGCACGCCGGACTTCATCCAGCGCTACATCTTCCCCGGCGGCGCGCTGCCTTGTCCGCGCGCGCTCCAGGACGAAGCGGCGCGCGCCGGCCTGCGCCTCGAAGTGGTCGAGGCATTCGGCGAGGGCTATGCGCGAACGCTGGTCGACTGGCGGCGTCGCTTCCATGCGAACTGGCACGAGATCGAAGCGCTGGGCTTCGATCCGTCCTTCAGGCGGCTGTGGGATTATTACCTCTGCTATTGCGAGGGCGGGTTCCGCGCCGGAGCCATTGATGTCGGACTGTATCGCCTTTCGCATGCGTGAAGAAGGGAGGAAGCGATGCGCAAATGTCTCACCGTCGGGGCCCTTGCCACGCTTGTCGCATCGGCGCTGATACTTCTGTCTGCGCCGGCGAGGAGCGAAGGCATCGTCGGCAATTGGGCGCGCGGCGACGGCAATGCGCGTGTGCGAATCGCGCCCTGCGGCGGCGCGCTCTGCGCCATCAACACCTGGATCCGAGACCCGTCGAGCGGCGAACATGTCGGCGATCGCCTGGTGATGAAGGTTTCGGGCGCCGGCTCGTCCATGTCCGGCACCGCCTATGATCCGCAGCGCAAGCTCAATTACAGCCTGGAGATTGATTACGGGCCGGAGGCGATGCAGACGCGCGGCTGCGTGCTGGCCGGCATTATTTGCAAATCGATCAGTTGGACGCGCCTGTCGCGCTGATCGTCCGTCGCGTTGGAGGAGCAAAAATGAAAAGCCAGATGGTCCGCCCGCTTTCCGCGCTTGTCGCGGTTTTCGCTTTTGGCGTTGGCGTCGACGCGCTGGCGCAGGAGCACGCCGCACGCCGGATCGATCCGGCTCGCTTCTACAGGGGAACATGGCTGGAAGTGGCGCGCCGTCCGATGTGGATTACCGATGGCTGCATCAAGGGCACGACGGGCTATACGCGCACGGCCGCGCTGAACCGCATTCTCCTGCGCGACGCCTGCCGCAAGGGCGCTGAGGAGACCGTGCTGAACGGCGAGGCGGAGATTCTCGATCCGGGCGTCAACTCGAAGCTGATGGTGCGCTACAATCCGCTTCTCTCTGTCGAATACAACATCGTCGACCACGCGCCGGACTATAGCTGGTTCATCGAGGCCAGCCCGACGCTCGACAATGTCTTCATCTTTACGCGCAAACCTCCATCACGAAAGCAGCTGACGGAGCTCGTCAACCACACGCGGCGGCTGGGCTACGATACGTCGAAGCTCGAATTTCCCTGGAGCGAATAGGCGCCCGCTCTAGAGGGTGTTATGCACCTTGGATCATGAAATCTGCTGCGCGCTTGAGCATGAGACATGCGAAGGCGACGACGTGGAGTCCTGCGAGGGTCTGAGCATAGCGCTCGTAGTCTTTGACGAGCCGCCTGCATCGCGTCGCCCAGGCGAATGAACGCTCGACCACCCAGCGCTTGGGCAGCAACACGAAGCCCTTCTTCGCTTCGGCAAGTTTGACGACGCACAGTTCGGCGCCTTGCGCCTTCGCCGCCTCGGACGCCTTTTCGCCGGTGTAGCCCTGATCGACATAAACGAGTTCGACGCTTTCGCCTGTCACATCCTGCACGGCTGCGATGAGCTTGCCGACCTCGGCGCGGTCATCGACATTCGCCGGCGTGACATGCAACGCCAGCAAATGGCCCAATGTGTCGACTGCCATGTGCAGCTTCGAGCCGCGCTTTCGCTTCGCGCCGTCATAGCCCGCTCGTGGGCCGCTCTCAGGGGTCGAGCGCAAGGTGCGGCTGTCGATGATCGCCGCCGTCGGCTCCGCCGCCCGCCCGGAAGCGACGCGCAACTGGGCGCGCAGATCCTGCGCAAGCGCCTCGAACACGCCCGCCGACAGCCAGCGCTGCGATTGCTGATACACGGCGAACCATGGCGGCAGATCGTTGGGCATGGCGCGCGCCAGGCGATGCCGTAGCGCAGCACGTAACGCAGGCCGTTGAACAGCTCGCGCAGCGAATGTTGACGCTGCGGCGCGCCTTCGTCCATGAGCGTCAGATAAGGCGCAACCAGCGACCATTCTTCGTCGCTGACGTCAGACGGATAAGGTTTGCGAATCGGAGACATCCGATTCTACTAAGACAATCAATCACCAAAGTACATAACACCCTCTAGCGCTCGAGAGCTTCTGCGCTCAGGCTTTGGCGACGTCATGTTCGGACGACTTCGTAGCCGCGCATCGCTGATCGAGCGATGCACGCTCCGACGCATCGACGAATATATGGCGGTCATCTCGCCGCTCCCCCATAGGCGCGATCGAGCGCCTCCACCGCGTCTTCGCCGCCGCGCATTGCATGGGTGTAGTGAGACAGCGTCACCACCGCGCTCTTGTGGCCAGCGAGCTTGGCGACGAGCCCGACTTCAACGCCCTGCGCCTGCAGCGTCGAGATGAAGGAATGACGCGCCGAGTGCGGCGCCACCGCCGCCAGGCTCAGCAGCTTTAGCGTCGGCGCCCAAATCCGAGCGCGGAAGTTGTTGTAGAGTAGCGCCCCCGCCGCCATTCTCGCGCAGCAGCCGCCAGGCGCGACGCTTGCCCAGCGTCGGGAACACCCGATGCAACGCGCCATCCTTGCGCGGGCAGCGCAGCCGCCAGGCGAGTAGCATCTCGCGCAGCAGCGGCGACATCAGGATCGACCGCGCGCCGGCGGCGGTCTTGGTCACCTCGGAGAGCGTTCCGTCCTTCAACTGAATGCGATGAATGTGGACGAGGTTGGCGCTGAAGTCGACGTCGTCCCACAACAGCCCCAGTTGCTCCGACGGACGCGTTCCGGCGAGAAACGGAAAGGCGATGTAGACGCCCTTGTCGTGATCTTCGCGCGCAGCGTCGAGCAGGCGCGCCACCTCATCGGGGGTTAGCACAGCCTTTCGCGCCTTGTCGCGTTGGCGCTGCAGGCCCGTCGGCATCGCTGGCGAGCGGAACTCATGGTCCTCGGCAGCGAGGGCCAGCGCCGCCTTCAGGATCGCCATCGCCTTGTTCGCCAAATAGATCGACACCTCCTCGGAGACCGGCCTGTGCCAGGCGCGTATCTGCCGGGTGGTCAGCTCCTGGACTTTGACATGGCCAAGCAGGGCAAGTGGACGAACGTTGGGCCTCGCGCCGACGCCCGACTGCTTCGTCGCCAGGCGCGCCGCGGCGGGCAGCAGCGGGCCGGTGACGTAGCGGGCCTGGAATTCGTAGCTGGCGAAAGTGTTCGGCCGCACGGCGTCGCGGTTCGCGTCGAGCCAGGCTGCGACGGCGTCGGCGACGGTGAGCGTTTTTCGTTCGGCGCTATAGGTCCCGCGCTCATATGCAGCGATGAGTTCGACGCGCTTCTCCTGGGCATCCTTCTGGCGTTCGAAGAAGCGTTGCTCGCGCGCGCCGGTGCGCGGATCACGCCAGTTGAGGACGTAGCGCAGCTGCTCCACCGTCTCGCCGGAAGCGAGCTTGCGGTGGCGGAGGCGCTTGGTGATGTTGATGTCGAGAGCCATGTCAGTTCGTTCCGAGTGCGTTGCCAAAACGAAAACACGCGTTAGAAACGTCAACAATTTTTTGAGCGCATTGGAGACGGCCTCTCGGCGTCGCGGGTGTAACCGCATGTGAAACCACGACCGCAAGAAGCCCCGGTGCAGCGTTCACGAAGCCGAGCACCGACGTTGCCGCACGGGCGGGAAGAGGCGCTGGTCAGGCGATGAGGCTGCCTAGCTTCCCGCTGGCATAGCTGGGGGTCGCGCATGTGCGGCGCGAGAGGCATCCCGTGACAATGTGACGACCGTGACGACGAATCGGCCACCTTCCGGACACGTCGACGCCCACGACACCTCCACCTCTCCTTTTTTCTTTTGTGTGCAAGGTAGGGGGAATCGCCGTCACGCTCGTCACATCGTCACACGGTTTGTTGGCGCCGTCCATCAGTATTGGCTCCAGTCACTGAGATGCGTCATTTCGTTTTTCCTGGCTTCCGCCGCCGCTGCGGCGGCTTGCTCGGTCAATTATGCCGTCAGCTTGCGTCCTTCTCTCGTTCGCCGCAGGAACTCGACCATGACGCCGGCTTTGCCGAGCGATTGCCGCATGCGTCTGAGCTTCGTAGCCAAGGCCTGCGGCGTCGTCGGAAAGAAGCGGTCGAAGCGCCTATTCTCGTCCTCGCAGAGCAAATTTAGCAGCTCGGAGGCGCGGCCTTCGAATGGGCCCCTGAGCAACACCCGCTCCAGCGCGGAAAACAGCGAATCATTCATCGCGAGATCGGCCTGGATGGAAGCCTGAGCTTCTTCCAGGGCCGTTAGCATCGTTCCCGGCGCGAGTCCCGTGGCTGACTCTGCGGCGGCAATCCAATGCGCCGCGTCCACCATGCGCAGCGTTGTAGGCGCGGGCGTCGTCACAAGATTGCGAATGGCGCAGGATACCGCAGAATAGAGGTCGTGTAGAAACTCCGGAAGCAGCGCCTCCAATTCGCACCAAATCCGCTCTTCGGTACGTCGAGCGCCGGCGGGCAGGGCTTCCAGCAGGAGCGGGATGGCCCGATCCATCAGATCGGGCCGATGGATGAAGTCGCCATTACCATTCAGCGCGAATGGCCGCGCCACCTCGATCGTATAGAGTTCGCCATCCGTATAGAGCTGCCTTTTCTCGAACCCGGCTTTTGTCGCCAGCGCAGCGAGCGCGTCCGACATATCGTTCTTGACGCCGGACAGATTGTCGAAAACGACGACGTGCCGATGCTGCGCGACAATCATCAAATCCTGGGCGCTATCCGGCAGGTTTGATCGCATAGGGATCGAAGGGTCTATCGCGCGCTTGCACATCTCGCAGATCGTGCTCTTACCGCTGCCCTGCTCGCCTTCGACGGCCAAGCATGTAAAAGGACCGTCAGGCCGCATTGCGCCAATGAGGAAGGACAACACAAGCGGCCAAGTTCGTTCGTCGAGGCTGGCAAGCCGCTTGAACATTTCGAAGCCGGAATAGGGCGTGGACCCGGCTCGCGGAAGCGGCAATGGGCGCATGCCATGGGAGCGGATCAAATTGATTCTCGGTCTGTGCGTGACCGAGTAGCCGTCGGCAGTTATCTCGACAACGGCTCCATCCTCACGGCCGGGGTCATGGCAAACCAGATTGTGGTCGCCGCCGACGCGGATGAACACGTCGCGCATCGGCGAATCGAAAACGGCGCGCGCTTTGAGGAGTTCAAGAAATTCGTCCAGATCGCGCGTCGGGATAGCCCGACCGGTGTTGCGGAAGTAAAGCTCCCGCAGGAACAGCTTGCAGGCTCGTGAAGGGACGCCGACGTTGACGACGCCGTCGCCGCCTTTCACTGGCAAGGCGATGAAGGCGTTGCGTAGCGGGCTTTGAAAGAGCTCGGGGCCCACGGCGTCAAAGCACTCCATCAGCACTTCAATGGGCTTGAGCTTCCGTTTCACGCCAGCTTTGGGATGCGCATCGAAACCCTTCTGAAGCGCTCCAGCGATCATAGCGGGGACCTCGTTCAGGGTGTTTCCACCGTAATCCTCTGGTAGGGTGGCGGCGACGAGCGCGAGGATGCGACCTTCGTCAGCAGTGAAGCGGACGAGCTGCGCAACGAAGCGCGTCGCGGCGTCATGTGTCGCTTCTCCTTGCAAGAGGACGGGGACATGCTCGCTCTCGAAGACTGCTTTGATCATCCCGATGGATACGACTACGGAGTGTTGCATTGTCTATATCTCCACGAGGGGGAGGGAGTTGAAGTCAACATCGAGCAACGATTGGCCAACCCAGCGGTATGGCCGACCTGTCTCGCGATGGATGGTCGGCGGGACCACGCAGAGCTTCTTCGAGAACAGGCACTCCGCGACCTTTCCGAAGCGCTTGCCCACATCGCCCTTGACGCGAAACTCGAGATTGCGCGGCTCGCCGCGGACACGGACGAAGACGACCATTCCCTTTCTGCCAAACCGACAGCAGGGCGGATCGCCGAGCAGAGCATGGCCGACGCGCGTGTAGGCGTCATGGTCGATGTCGAGCGCGCCGAGCGTCGTGCCGTCCGGAAACGGGCTCCCCATGAGGAGCCCGATGCCCAAGTAGCAATGCGACTTCAGCCACGACTGCAGCGTCTCGGGCGGCAGTTCGCCGTCGGGCTTCTGCCAATCGCGCACGTGGCAGGCTTTCGAACCGAGCGACACAGGACGGGGCCAAAAGCCGGCAGCGCGATAAAGCGGCGCGTGTTCCGCAAATATTCTTGCAGTCATGAGCGCCACTCCTGGAAATCGCGCAGCAGATGATCCTGGTCGTGATCGACCATGTCGTGCTCGTTGACGCGAATGACCAAAGTGGAGACGGGCGCGCTCCGCGCGGTATACCAGCTCGCGAAAGGGCGCATGAAGTTACACTGCGGCCGGAGCGGGCAACAGCAGCAAGCCGGCGACGGTTGAGAAACGTCCGGAGCCTCATTCATTTCCGGTTCCTTTAGAGAAGCCGATCCCGTGCGCGCAAACGGTGGCCGCGCGTTAGGAATTAGCGGAGTTGAGACTGAATTTTTGGGGCCGTTGGGCCGACCGAGGGCGTTAGCTTTCGTTCGTCGCGGCGCTATAGATGCCCCTCAGGGTCACGAATTTTTTCGAAGACCCAAGCGAGTATGTCTTCAGCAAGCCTTTCTTTGCGGCTCTCTGAATCACATGATATTTGAGTCCGCTCAGCTCAGCGGCCTCGCGGAACGTGCGCAGCTTATCGAGTTTGTGGACTAGCGAGTTGCTGGCATCCAGAGTAGTGTGATCTGCGTCCATCGGCATCGGTGCTTTCATTGGAATCTCTCCGTGGAGCTAAATAACGGCGCTTCGGTCAGAAAATCCACGTAGTTATTCGTGCGCTTTTGGCTCCCCGGGATTGATGCGGCGCCATAGCAGTGAACTGTCCACCTCGACTCCCAGTGCTTGAAGGTCTGAAATGACACGAAGAAGGCGCTTGTAGAAATCGAGCAAATACCATTTCAACGACCTCGTCACGCGGGCGAGAATTCGGTCGCGGTCTTTATCAAATTTTCGTTGAAGCCTTCGCACGACCGACTCTTCAGTGACCATGCGAAAACGGATCTCACGATCGTTCAGAACCTTCCTTACTATTGGACCGACATCAATTGTGGCGTTTGTGTCTTTGAGCCACTCTTCGAAAAACCTATTGCCGATTTCGTGCAGGAGCTCCTCGTCGTCGCTCTCGCGATTCCCACGCTTTCGGTGCGTGCCCAGCAACGCCGCTTCAGCTTCAAGTAGGCGGTCCTCGTTGGTTCTTTTCTCGTCGGTGGGATGAGCAGCGATGATGGCGCCTAAAATCAGCCGAAGCGGCCCCTCTGGTTCATAGCCAACATTCTCCAGCAGCGCTTCACCGTCCAACGTGCCGTCTTTGCCAATCCATGCAAAGTCCTCGGGACCCAATGTCGAATTTGTCCTCGGTCCTTGGTAATTCTTGGCATAATCCGAAATTGAGTCATAGTTTACTTGCGGACGCTTGCTTCGCCTCGAAGTAGTGGGATTCTTCGCAATTTTCGCCGGCTTTTTTGGCATCGGATCAACCTCATGAATTCGTGTTCGGCCCATCACCATGCGAACGCTTCGGGCGACCAAGAGTGACTGATGCTGATTGCGCCATACTCGCATAGCCGCCGCACTAACGCTCATGACTTCTACCTGAAGGAAGAGCGCGCCGAGCGCCGTCATGAATTGGTGAAGCTATATCTGGAGTGAATGAAGCCCGTCCGTGGCCGCACGGAGCCGAAAGAGGCGACATCTCAGCAATCCGTTACTATGCTGGTCCACACATGCGTGAGGAGGTAGCGAGCACAAAGATCCCAGGCGTTTCCCGCCGCGCGCATAATACGTCGTTAAGCCAAACAATGTAATCAGCGTCCAGCCCTAGCCGTTCATCCACCCAGCAAAGCCGCATCGCGCTGATCATCGAAACAGCCTCGCGACTAGCTTTTCTCTGTATTGCCAGAGCTGGTCTTCCAACCTGAGTGCGACCCGCTCAGCTGCCTCATAGTCCTGCTTCGGCATCCCCTTGGGGCGCGGCGGCGGCGGCGGGACGCTCGGCACGAGCCTTCGCCTGGGATAGTCGCTAGTCTGGGCTCCGAGGCGCTTTCGAATTTGGGCGTAGCGCCGTTCGGCCTGTCTAGGCTTGGAGATAAGGCCGCTGATGTAACTCAAGCGATGACAGCTGGAGCATCTAAACGAACTGTCCAGCGGTCCATAAAGCACCCATCGGCGGCGGCTGCAGCCAAGGCATTCCCAAAAAGGGGTCCAGCCACCAAAGTCAAAGCGGCGCAAGAGTATCGGAACAAGTTGCGCCATCTGGCTGGATGCCGCGCCAACGTCGAAGTCATGGGGATCATAGTGCAGGCGCAGGCTATGCGCCATCGCGTCGCCATTAGCTTGCTCGGCCCGACATAGAATGGTGTCAATGGCGGGGACAAAATGTGCATGAAGGCGGGGTAAAAGTGTACCGGTCTGGTTTCGAGAAAAGGGCCGCACGGCCCTTGTAGTTTAGTTGACGCGGGCGTTGAGGCGCGCGGAGCGTAGCGCAGCGCGGTTCAACGCGCGCGACGGCGATCAGTTCGTCGTGTCGGCGCCTCCTTTGTCGATTGCGGGCGCGTCGGGGAGATCGCGGTTTCGCCGTTGCGCTTTCTTTGCGGTCGCCAGCCGATAGCTCTCGCCGTTCATTTCCAGAATGTGGACATGATGGGTGAGCCGGTCGAGCAATGCGCCGGTGAGACGCTCGGAGCCAAACACCGACGTCCATTCATCAAAGGGCAGATTGCTGGTCACCAGCGTCGCGCCGCGTTCGTAGCGCTGGCTGAAGACCTCGAAGAGCAGCTCTGAGCCGACCGTCGTGAACGGCGCATAGCCCAGCTCGTCGACGATCAGCAGTTTGACGGTGTTGAGATGCTTTTGCAGCGCGCGCAGGCGGCGCTCGTCGCGCGCCTCCATCAGTTCGTGCACAAGAGCCGCGGCGGTCGTGAACGCGACGCTGAACCCCTTCTGGCAGGCGGCGGAGCCCCAGGGCGAGCGCGACGTGGGTCTTCCCCGTTCCGCTTGGCCCAAGGGCGATGCAGTTCTGTCGCTTCTCGATCCATTCGCACCGCGCCAGCTCCAGCACGAGCGGCTTGTTGAGTGAAGGCTGGGCGGTAAAGTCAAATGTGTCGAGGCTTTTGACCTGCGTAAAGCGCGCCAGCCGGATGCGGCGCTCGACATTGCGCCGCTCGCGATCAATGCGCTCCAGTTCGCACAGGCGTAGCAGATAGCGCGGGTAATCGGCGCGGTCCTGCGCCGACTCCAGCGCCACCTTCTCATATTCGCGCGCGAAGGTGGGAAGCTTCAGCGCCTTGAGATGATTACCCAGCAGCACCTGCGGCGCGACGATCGTCTGCGAACCTGGCTCATGCGAGATGGTCATGCCGGCCCCCCCGCGTTCGAGTCCATGACGCCCGCGATGACGCTCGCGCCGGCGACGAGCCCGAGATAGGCGCGCGGATCCGTCGCGCCGACCGTAGCCGCCGGCAGGTAGGGGTAGAATGTCAGATCGAGCCGCGCGGGCCGGTTCTCCAGCCTGGCCAGCAGCAGCATCTTCACTGCGTCAAAGCTGATCGCGCCAAGACGCAGCGCCTCCGCGACCGCCTGTTCGACCTGATGCTGATGAAAGTCCTCCATCAGCCGCAGCACCTGGATGAACTCGCGGCGCCCGCTATTCCCCATGCGCGCCTCCATCAGCCGCCGCAGACGATGCACGCAGTCGGCAAGCCGCCAGTCGTCGAGCGGCGCGGCCTGATCGAGCGCGCGGCTCTTGTGTTCGAGCAGGGCGAGATAATGCAGCGGGTTGTAGATGAACTCGGCCTTGTCGTAGCTGCGCGCATGCACGGCGATGGTCTCCCCGCCGCAGACAATCTCGACCCGATCGACATAGCCCTTGGCCAGCGCCTCCCGATGGCCGAAGCGCGTCGGGACCGAGTAATCGTTGTTGCGGTAGCGCACCAGCGCCATCGACGACACGCGCGTCGCGACCTTGTGACAGGCGTCATAGGGAGCCGGCGGCGCCGGCAGGAATGCCGCCATATCCGCCTGCATGCGTTCGCCGATCGGCGTCGACTGGCCGCGCAGGATCGCCCGCCGTCGTTTCGTGCAGGCGTCCAGGAACCTCGCGTTCAGCGCCTCGAAACTCTCCGCCACGGGCAGTGGCGTCATGAAGTTGCGCCGGACATAGCCGACAAGCCCCTCGACCTTGCCCTTGTCATTCCCCTTGCCGGGCCGGCCAAAGCGATCAG
The DNA here is from genome assembly GCF_000188155.2 of Methylocystis sp. ATCC 49242. Lineage (NCBI taxonomy): Bacteria > Pseudomonadati > Pseudomonadota > Alphaproteobacteria > Hyphomicrobiales > Methylocystaceae > Methylocystis > Methylocystis sp. ATCC 49242. The sequence goes on along the minus strand of NZ_KE124774.1, from coordinate 3,378,739 downwards.
CAAAAAGGTAATGGCTCTGGAGTTCCGCAAACATTTGCGAACGCAGACGCTCTCCACCCTTCACGATCCTGGCGACCGCGAGACGCGTATTGTCGTAAAGAATGGACTGGGGGACGCCGCCAAAGAAGGCGAAGGCCGCGACATGGCCGTCGCAGAAGGCTTCCGCCGTCTCCGCCGGATAGGCCTTGACGAAGCAGCCGTCCGAATGCGGCAGGTCCATGCAAAAATAATGAAAGCGGACCTTCCTGCCGGCGATATAGGCGTCCGCCTCGCCAAAATCCGCCTGCGCATTCCCCGGTCGATGGCTGAGTGGAATAAACATCTCGCGCGACCGCAACTGCGCCTGCGCGACATATTCCCGGACGATCGTGTAACCGCCGGAAAACCCTTCTTCGTCCCGCAGCCGTTCGAATATCCGCTGTGCCGTATGACGCTGCTTGGCGTGAACAAGCCGATCATCCGCCAGGACCTTGTCGATCCAGGCCATATACGGCCCCAGCTTCTTCGAGATCGGCCGCTCCCGACGCCGATACCCCGGCGGAACCGAATATTGAAGCATCTTCGTGATCGTATTGCGGTGCACGCCGAAGCGCCTGGCCGCTTCCCGGCGGCTCAGCCCTTCCGCCATCACCGCGCGTCTCACCCGGGCATAGAGTTCCACTGTGAACATCCTTTCGGCCTCTCCATGCCAGTCGATGACATCGAGTTCGGCCTATCAGGACCGGTACACTTTTGCGCCGCCGTCAAAGCAGCCCCCAAAGCCGGTTCAGTGGTACACTTTGCCGCCGCTGTTCATACAACCCTTCAGCATTTTTGCGCGTTCCGGCAAGCGATCAGGAGAGTTCGGCGTGCGCGTCGATCATGCGACTTGCCGCCAGCCATGGTTGCAACGCGATTCTGCCGTCCCCTCGCGGGGGTGAAAGCGCTTCGTGATTGAGCCGGCCTATCCCGATCAGGCCGCTCAGAGCACCACGACCCGCGTTCCTTTCGAGACGCGGCGATAAAGATCGATGGCGTCCGCATTCATCATGCGAATGCATCCCGAGGACACCGCCTTGCCGATCGTGTCGGGCTCATTGGTGCCGTGGATGCGAAACAACGTGTCCTTGCCACCCTTGAACAGATAAAGCGCCCGCGCGCCGAGCGGATTTTCCAGGCTGCCATCCATATGCGTCGGCAGGTCGGGACGACGCAGCAGCATTTCCTTTGGCGGCGTCCATCCTGGCCAAAAGGCTTTGCGGCCGATTTCGGCCACGCCCTTCCACTCGAACCCCTGCCGTCCCACACCGACGCCATATTCGATCGCCTGACCATCCTTCAGCGACAGATAAAGCTTGCGCGTTCTGGTGTTGATTGTGACGGTTCCCGGGGGCTGGCCGGTCGTATCGTCTACGAAGTTTCGCGTCGTCGCGGTCGGATCAATGTCGGCGTCGAGATCGACCGGGGTCGAATAGGCCGGATCAGCGTCGGGCGGAAGCGCGGCGACGCGGACCTTGCGCTGCGGATTGGCGCGAGGCGGGAGCGTCGCGCGCGGTTCGGCGTCGGGGACATATTCCTGATCCAATGTCTCGCCGGGCGCAGCCCCGAAGTCCCGCTCATCTTTCGGCGGTTCGACGTCGGGAGCGCCCGCGCCATAGGACTCGGGCGGTCCTGAATAACTTGGCTCTGTCGCGCGTGAATAGTCAAGGTAATGCGCATATTGTTGGCCCGTCGAGCAGCCCCCCAACAGCAATGCTGCGCCCCCGATCAGACATGCGAGGCGAGACTTCGGCCGTTCCAGCATTATGATCCCACTCTTGCGTTCCGCCGCATCGTGGTAGAAGTAAAGACAGTCGCTCGAATTACAAGGCCGCGCGAGGAGAGACTCGCGGACGCCTCGCCGCCTTTCGGTTGCGACCGGGCCGCGCCGTCAGGCATGCCCGCGCGCCAAAGGGGGGGCGACGCCGGAACCGCTCGCCATCGACAGAGTTCGCGTTTATCGTGGCCGCGTCAAGGCGTGAAGCAGGCCGGATGTCGGGAGACATGACTGAGACAAACGCTCCTGAGCAACAGGCGGAGTGGGGAGCAAGGCGCGCCGCGCCGGCAAGCGCCGTGGGGCGACGTCGGCCATGGCGGCTCGCGCTGGCGATCCTCGCGCTTGCGGCCGCGGTCGCGGGGGCGGCGCTTTACTGGACGCTGGGCGCGGACGGCGCGACGCGCTTCGTGACCCGCAAGGTTACGCGCGGGCCGGTGACGCGAAAGGTGACGGCGAGCGGCGCCATCAATCCGGTCATTACCGTGCAGATCGGCAGTTACGTTTCCGGCGTGATCCAGGCGCGCTATTGTGATTACAACACGCGCGTCGTCAAAGGACAGCTTTGCGCCAAGATAGACCCGCGCCCCTATCAGATCGTCGTCGATCAAAACAAAGCCAGCCTCGCCGTCGCCCGCGCTCAGCTCGCCAAAGACAAGGCAGGTCTCGCCTATGCGCGCATAAATTACGAGCGCAGCCGTCGTTTGGCGGCGACGAAAGCCGTTTCCCCTGATGTCGTGGACAACGCCAAAAGCGTCTATGACCAGGCGCAGGCGCAAGTCGGGCTGGACGAGGCGATGGTCGCTCAGCGCGAAGCGGAGTTGCGCGCGGCGGAAATCAATCTCGGATACACGGGCATCATTTCGCCCGTCGATGGAACGGTCGTCTCCCGCAGCGTCGAGACAGGTCAAACCGTGGCCGCGAGCTTTCAGACGCCGACGCTTTTCCTGATCGCCGAGGATCTGACCGCCATGCAGGTCGACACCAATGTCTCCGAGAGCGACATCGGCGAAGTGAAGCTCGGCGACAAGGCGTCCTTCACGGTCGAATCCTTCCCGAAGCGGGTTTTCCACGGCGAAGTCACACAGGTGCGGCAATCGCCGCAGACAATACAGAACGTCGTGACCTATGACGCGGTCATCAGCGCGCCGAACCGCGATGGACTGCTGAAGCCCGGCATGACAGCCACCGCGCGCATCACTGTCGATGAACGCAAGGACGTCCTGCGCGTGGCCGATCAGGCGTTTCGCTACGCCCCCGGCGGTCTCGCAACGCTCTCCGCGTCCGGCGAGGTTCCCGAGGGCCGCGCGCGGCTCTGGGTCCTGCGGGATGGACGCCCGCAGCCTGTCGTCGTTCTGCCCGGACTCGACGACGACGCCTTTACCGAGATCGTCGAGGGCGAAATCCGGGTCGGCGACGAGGTGATCATCGGCGAGGAGGAAACAGCCGAGTCTCCCCGTCCGCCGGCCCGCGCTTCATCGCGTCGCTGACCGCCAGAAGGAAGCCGGTCGAGACCATGAACGACGCTGTGATCGAAGTGCGAAATGTCACGCGGACATTCACTGTCGGCGAAGTCGAGGTTCAGGCCCTGCGCGGGGTGAATCTGAAAATCGCGCGGGGCGAATTCGTAGCGATCATGGGCGCCTCCGGATCTGGAAAGTCGACCCTCATGGCGATCCTGGGGTGCCTCGATCGGCCGAGCGGCGGGCGCTATCTGCTCGAGGGCGCTGACGTGGCCGCGGCGACGGAGCCGGAGCTGGCCCGCCTCCGCAGCGAGAAACTCGGCTTCGTTTTCCAGAGCTTCAATCTGCTGGCGCGGACGAGCGCCCTCGAGAACGTGGCCTTGCCCCTGTTCTATTCCGGCGCCGAAAGCGATGGACGGGAGAGGCGCGAAAAGGCGCGCATGGCGCTTGCTTCGATGGGCCTCGCCGATCGTGAGAACAACACGCCTTCGCAGCTCTCGGGGGGCCAGCAGCAGCGGGTTGCAATCGCGCGCGCGCTCATCAATGCGCCGAGCGTCCTATTCGCCGACGAGCCGACAGGCAATCTCGACACGAAGACGTCGCACGAAATCATGGAGACGCTGGCGGCGCTCAATCGCGACCAGAAAGTGACGATCATCGTCGTCACGCATGAATCCGATATCGCCGCCTATGCGGACCGCGTCGTCACGATGCGCGATGGGGCGATCATTTCCGACGAGCGCCGCGGGCCCGGCGCCGCATTGGCGTCCGGAGCGCCTTCGCCCATGCGGGAGGCCGGCCGGCGCGCAGCGGCGGCGCTTTTCGACTCCGCCCGCGCGCCCGCGCAGGCAGGAGTCGCGCGCATCTCGGCCGCGGCCTTCGGCTCCATGGTCATTTCGGCCGCCATCCAGGCGATCGCCCGCAACAAGCTGCGCTCTGCGCTCACCATGCTCGGCGTCTTCATCGGCGTCGCTGCTCTGATCGCGATGGTCGCGGTCGGCAAGGGCGCCAATGAGGCCGTGCGTCGACAAATCCAGAGCCTCGGCACCAACCTCGTCGTGGTGGTCCCCGGCGCGGTCACTTCGGGAGGCGCAAGGGCGGGCTTCGGCAGCGCATCGACGCTTACTGTGGCCGACGCCCAGGCGATCCGCCGCGAGGCGGCGTCGGCCGGGCTCGTCGCCTACCTCACGCGCCAGTCCGGCCAGGTGCAATACGCCAACAAGAACTGGACGACGATTGTGCAGGGGGTCTCGGCGAACTATCCGCCGGTCACCAACTGGCGCATCCAGGCGGGGCGTGGTCTCGGCGAGGAGGACGACAGGAGCGCCGCGATGGTCGCAGTGATCGGACGAACCGTCTACCGCGAGTTGTTCCCGCGTGATGAAAATCCGCTCGGCGCGTCGATCCTGGTGAAGGGCGCGCCGGTGCAGGTCGTGGGCGTGCTGGCGGCGAAAGGCCAGAGCATGTGGGGACAGGACCAGGATGATCTGGTGATGATCCCTTTCAGAACGGCCGAACAGAAGGTTCTTGGCGTCGCCGCGCCGGCGCAGCAGACGAATCTCACCGTCGCTTATCCGCCGCCGCCCAATCCCTTCAATCTGAAGCCTCGGCTGACAGGCTATGTGAATCAGATCTTTGTGCAGGCTTCGTCGCCCGATCGCATTCGGCCAGTGATCGACGAAATCAATGAGGTCCTCATGCGCCGGCACCGCGTCAAGCCGGGCGCCGAGAAGGATTTCCATATCCGTAATCTCAGCCAGATCGCAGAGACGGCCGAAAGCAGCAGCAAGGTGATGGCGGTTCTTCTGGCTGTCGTCGCCTCGATCTCGCTCGTTGTCGGCGGCATCGGCATCATGAACATATTGCTCGTGTCCGTGACGGAACGGACACGCGAAATCGGCCTGCGCATGGCCGTCGGCGCGCGGCGCCTGCATGTCCTCACGCAGTTTCTGGCGGAGGCCGTGCTGATCAGCGTGACCGGCGGCGTCGCCGGAATCGCGGCGGGCGTCGGCGTGTCGCTGGTCATTTCCCTATTTTCGGAATGGTCGTCGCCGGTCTCCCTGTCGGCGATAGCAATCGGTTTCCTGTTCTCCGCCGCAGTCGGGATATTTTTTGGCTATTATCCGGCCCGCAAGGCGGCTCATCTGGATCCGATCCAGGCGCTGCGCTACGAATGACGGTCGTTTCCCCGGGGTGGCGTAGCTGGATGTGAGCAAGCGGCTCGCGGCGGTTATCGGCGATTCGCCGGTGGGATCAGGTTGCGAAAGTCCAACGCAACCGAGGAACCGCCGGTGACCGACGAAATGATGAACCTGCGCGCGCTCGTGGAGAAGCCCGCCAGACGCCGATATGTCGCGAGAGATAATCGGCTTCGCCGCCGGGCGATTGGTGGAGATGGACGCCGGCGCGTTGACCGGCGCGGCATGGTTTACGCTTGCGGCCGATTTTGAGGTTCTCCTGTCGGGCCAAAAGCCGCAGAAGCGCTTTCCTTTCGTACGTGCGCATGCATAGAGCCATACGAAATTGGCGGACGGGGCCGCAGCCGCTCAGCCTTAGATGTCGTCAGAATCGCCAAACATCGACGGTGCTCTGCCGATTAGTGGTTGGCTTGAACTACCATTTCTCACCCGAAGCGGTCATCCACCAAAGGCCGGGGACGGAATGGCGCTCGAGTTTCGAGCCTATCGTTTGGAGGCCGCAACCGATTTGAATTTCAAGATTACCCTGTCCGTGTCCAGGCTTGACGCGTCTTATATTTCCACCATATTAGAAATATGGAAAAACAAGAAGCCATCGCGGCCCTCGTCGCGCTCGGGCACGAGACGCGGCTCGATATTTTTAGGCTGCTCATGCAGGCCGGCCCCGAGGGAATTCCTGCGGGGAAAATCGGCGAGCAGCTTGGGCTCCCGCCTGCAACGCTGTCCTTTCATCTCAGCCAGCTCAAACACGCAGACCTCGTGACGTTCCGACGCGAAAGCCGATCGCTGATTTATACGGCGGCCTATCCGGTCATGAACGCACTGCTCGCTTACATGACAGAGAATTGCTGCCAGGGCGCAATCGCTTCATGCGAAGCCGCTGCTCCTCCAACTTGCCAGCCAAAGGGAAGCCATGAAACGCCTGCACCTGCACGTTTCCGTTGATGACCTTGCGGGGTCCGTTCACTTTTACAGCGCGCTTTTCGGGTCTGAGCCGACCGTCGCCAAACCCGACTACGCAAAATGGATGCTCGATGATCCGCGCGTTAATTTCGCGATTTCGGCGCGGGGCGGAAAGGCGGGCGTCGATCACCTCGGAATTCAGGTCGAGACGCCCGAAGAGTTGAGAGAAGTTTATAGCCGGCTGCAACAGGCTGAACGGCCTGTGCTTGAAGAAGGCGCGACCACCTGCTGCTACGCCAACTCCGAGAAAGCGTGGACCTCGGACCCGCAAGGGCTTTTGTGGGAGGCGTTCCTGACGACCGGCGAAAGCACGGTTTACGGCGACGATGAAAAGCTGGTGGGATTCCGCACGAGTCGCGAGAAGGTGGAGGCCTCCCCCTGCTGCAGCTCCAAACCTGCGCCTGTCGTTGAAGCCGTTTGTTGTTCTGGAACAGGAGCCAACAAATGAACGAGCACGTTTACAATGTCTTCTTTCTCTGCGCCGGCGGCAATACCGCGCGATCGTTCCGCTAAACGAAGACACGCATTCCTTGCTGCTGGCGACGCCGATTCACCGCCTCGACAAGCTGGCGCTGAGCAACCGCCTTCGAGAAATCGGCGACGCGGAAGTCGTAATCCACGGCCATAAAACAGAGGCCTAGTCGTGACGATCACCATTTACCACAATCTGGCTTGCGGCACCTCGCGGAGCACGCTGGCGATGATTCGACAAAGCGGCGAGGAGCCGGTCGTCGTCGAATATCTGAAAGACACACCCACCCGCGAACGGCTCGTCGAGCTGATCAAGGCCATGGGCATTACCGCACGCGAGCTGCTGCGGCAGAAGGGCACGCCTTATGATGCGCTCGGCCTTGCCGATCCCAACTGGACGGAAGACGAGCTGATTGGCTTCATGCTCGAACATCCGATCCTTATCAACCGGCCTATTGTCGTGACGCCGAAAGGCGTGCGGCTGTGCCGCCCTTCCGAGGCCGTGCTCGATATTCTGCCCAACCCGGACATTGGCGACTTCACCAAGGAAGATGGGGAAGTTGTCACCCGCAAGGCGCTCAACCCCAAGCCTGAAAGGATTCCCATGGCCACCATTCACGTTTTCGATCCCGCCCTTTGTTGCAGCAGCGGCGTCTGCGGCGTCGATGCCGATCAGGCGCTTGTCAGCTTTGCGGCGGATGTCGATTGGGCGAAAACGAACGGCGCGCATATCGAGCGCTTCAACCTTGCGCAGCAACCTATGGCCTTTGCCGACAACGCCACGGTGAAAGGCTTTCTCGAGCGCTCCGGTCAGGAGGCGCTGCCGCTGATCCTCGTCAATGGCGACATTGCGCTAGCCGGGCGCTATCCGAACCGCGCCGAGCTGGCGCGCTGGGCGGGCGTCAAGGAAGCGACTGAGCCGCAACAGGGCTCATGCTGCGGCGGCAAGACCTCCTGCTGCTGAAGGAACGCCATGAAATTCCTCGAAGGCGCGCCCCGCTTCCTCTTCTTCACCGGCAAGGGCGGCGTCGGCAAAACGTCGATTGCCTGCGCCACCGCGATCCAGCTCTCGGAAGCAGGACGCAGGGTGCTGCTGGTCAGCACCGATCCGGCGTCAAATGTCGGGCAGGTTTTCGGGGTCTCTATCGGAAACAACATCACACCGATTAGTGACGTTCCCCGGCTGTTTGCGCTTGAAATCGACCCGGAAGCGGCGGCGCAAGCCTATCGCGACCGTATCGTCGACCCGGTGCGCGGCAAGCTGCCGGCCCCCGTGGTCAAGAGCATCGAGGAACAGCTTTCCGGAGCCTGCACGACGGAAATCGCCTCCTTCGATGAATTTACCGCCCTGCTGACTGATGCGGAAATCACTACGGCTTACGATCATATCGTTTTTGACACCGCGCCGACCGGCCACACCATCCGCCTGCTGCAGCTGCCCGTCGCATGGTCAGGATTCCTTGAAGCTGGGAAAGGCGACGCGTCATGCCTCGGGCCGCTGGCAGGGCTCGAAAAACAACGCGCACAATACAACGCCGCCGTGCAGGCGCTCGCGGACGGGCAACGCACCCGCCTCGTCCTTGTCGCCCGCCCCCAGAATTCGGCGCTGCGCGAAGCGGCGCGCACCCATGGCGAGCTGGCGGCAATCGGCCTCACTCACCAATTCCTGATCGTCAACGGGCTGCTGCCCGAGGAGGAAGCGGCGCTCGATCCGCTCGCCAAGGCGATCTACGGACGCGAGCAAGCGGCCTTGGCCGCGATGCCGGACGAACTGCGCGCCTTGCCCCGCGATGATTTGCCTTTGAAGCCGTTCAGCCTCGTCGGCCTCGATGCCTTGCGCCAGCTCCTTGTGGAAACCTGGTCCCAGCCGGACGCGGCGAGTGGGGAGCCGGTTGATCTGCGCGCGCCAAGCCTCTCCGATCTCGTGGATGACATCGCCGCTGACGGCCATGGGCTGGTCATGCTGATGGGCAAGGGCGGCGTCGGCAAGACGACGCTGGCGGCGGCCGTCGCCGTCGAACTGGCGCGGCGCGGGCTGCCGGTTCACCTCACTACTTCCGACCCCGCCGCGCATCTCACTGAGACGCTGCATGGCTCCATGGAGCATCTGGCGGTCAGCCGTATCGACCCGCACGCCGAAACCGAACGCTACCGGCAGGAAGTGCTGCGGACGAAGGGCGGGAGCCTCGATTCCCAAGGGCGCGCTTTGCTCGAAGAGGATTTGCGCTCGCCCTGCACCGAGGAAATAGCCGTCTTTCAGGCCTTCTCGCGCATCATCCGCGAGGCTGGCGAAAAATTCGTGGTCATGGACACGGCGCCGACCGGCCACACCCTGCTGCTGCTGGACGCGACCGGAGCCTATCACCGCGAGGTCGCGCGCATGCTCGACGCCAAAGGCGCGCATTACACCACCCCGATGATGCAGCTTCAGGACGAGAAGCGCACCAAGGTCCTTCTCGTCACTTTGGCGGAAACCACACCCGTCCTCGAAGCCGTCAACCTGCAAGCCGATCTGCGGCGCGCCGGTATCGAACCTTGGGCATGGGTCATCAATAACAGCGTGGCGGCGGCGCGGCCGCGTTCGCCCCTCTTGCGCAAGCGCGCTCAAAACGAGCTGGGCGAAGTGAAGAAGGTGGCGACGGTCCACGCCCGCCGCTACGCCGCAGTGCCGCTGCTTGAAGAAGAGCCAGTCGGCGTCGAGCGCCTTCTCAAACTGGCCGCGCCCGTCAGAGAACCGGCCTAAGCCTGCTTTAGAGGAAGAGTATCGGCCATGAGTGAAGCCTCAACCCTCCCGCGCCCGCCATGGGCGTATTCGAGCGTTACCTGACGCTCTGGGTCGCGCTCTGCATCGTCGCCGGGGTGGTCTTCGTCTGGTCAAACCTCGTAGAGGGCGAGCCGCATTTCACGCTGTCGCAGGTCGCCCTCAATGACAGCATCATGGTGATCGCCTTCGCGCCGATTGTCGCTTTGCTACTTGGCCTCTCGTCCATCAGTGTGTCATGGAACACGCTGCTGCTGTCAATTGTGCTCTACATCGTCGAACCGGTCATCATCGCGCACCTCTGGCGGCGGGCGCTGCTAGCGCAAGGCGGGCAAGACGCCCTGCAGAAGACTCTCACGCGGCTCGGCCAGCTGTCGCTTTCGGCCCTGCTATTGACCCTCGTCATCCTCTTCAGCCTGCGGGGCGAACAGATCATACGCCAGCCGCTCGTCATCGGCCGGCTGGCCGTGCCGATCCTGATTCAGGTCTATTTCATTTCGGGGCCAGCCTATCTGCTCAACCGCGCCCTTGGCGTCGAGTGGCGCGTCGCCGGGCCTCCGGCGCTGATCGGCGCGCAACTTCTTCGAGCTGGCTGTCGCGACGGCAATCGCGCTGTTCGGCTTCCAGTCGGGCGCGGCCCTGGCGACGGTCGTCGCGTGCTCGTCGAGACGCCCGGTCATGCTCTCCGTCGTCCATATCGTCCGCCGCTCGCGTGGATGGTATGAACACAAAGCGGCTTAACCCCTAGCTCAGACGAGGCAATTGAAATGTCGAAAAACCCGCTTCGCCATCACACGCCTGACGACGACCCGGAAGCCGGCACGCCTGGCACCGGGGAAGATGTCTGCCCGGAATGCCACGGGACCGGCAAACAGGTCGACAAAAAGACGGGCCAGCCCACGGCGGAGCCCTGCGAACGCTGCGACGGAACCGGGCGGATCGTCGAGGGGATTGGCTAGATCCCATGGGTGAAATGGAAGAGGCGAAAGCCAAGGCCGCCGCCGCCTATAACGCTGCGGCGGACTATTTTGACCATCCTGTCAGCTCCTTCTGGCACCGCTTCGGACGGCGGACGGTGGAGCGCCTAGACCTGCGCGAGGGTGAAACCGTTCTCGACGTATGCTGCGGGAGCGGCGGGTCGGCTTTGCCCGCTGCCGAATTCGTCGGTCCGAAAGGAAAAGTTGTTGCGGTCGATCTCGCTGAGCGGCTTGTCGCCTTGGGGGCGGCGAAGGCGCGCGAGAAGGGGCTCGGCAATATCGAATTCAGTACGGGCGATATGCTGGCGCTCGGCTACCCCGACGCCAGCTTCGATGTGGCGGTCTGCGTCTTCGGGATTTTCTTCGTTCCCGACATGGCGGCGGCCACCAAGGAGCTGTGGCGCATGTTACGCCCCGGCGGGCGGCTGGCAATCACAACATGGGGGCCGGACCTCTTCGAGCCCGCCAATAGCGCCTTTTGGGAAGCCATTCGCACGGAACGCCCCGACCTTATGAAGGGCTTCAACCCTTGGGAGCGGATTTCGACGCCTGCGGGGCTGCGCGAGATGCTCGGCGAGGCAGGAATCGAGAAGACCGAAGTTGTCGCGGAAGCCGGAAGCCACCCGCTCAATTCTCCCCTCGATTGGTGGCTGATCGCCATGGGCAGCGGCTATCGTGGCACCCTCGCCCAACTTGACGCTGCGACCTTGGCTCGGGTTCGCACGAGGAATCTCGTGCTCTTGGATGGATGCGAAAAGATCACGACGAACGTTCTCTATAGCGTGACCGTCAAGTAGGAGCCCATAAGCTGCATTGAGAGATCTGCCCGAAGGTCAGGAAATGGCGCAAAGCGGCTATCTTCGAAGGGGCGCTTATGACCCGAAGTGGCCACTCGAATCTGACGCCCGTTTCGGACGCTGAGGCCAGAATGAGCCTCAGCGTTTGTTCATGCCGAACATGAACGGCTTTGCCTTCGCCAATTGGCTGGTCACGTCGTCGTCGAGCGAGAAAATCTTTTTCTCGACCTGCAGTTCCATCTCGGGCATCCCTTTGCTGAAGTCGAGCTTGGCGTAGTCGATCCAGATCACGTTCGGCGCGTAAGTGCTCTCAAAGTAGTAGCGCCCTCTTGTCAGGTCCTGCACCGTCCGGAAGATCGTGCTGGCGACATTCGGCCTGTCCGGGTCGCCAAGGCCAAAGGGCACCGAAACATTCCGGATGACGCTGAACATGAATGCCGCACCTTCCTCGCGGCTGGCTGGCGTTGGCAGGCCGTTGGCGTAATACGCCGCCCGCACGAATCGGTCCGTCGGGGTCCGCTCGCCGGGCAAGGGCTTGTCTTCGCCGAACGTGCGATACTGCTTCAGGTTCTCGATCTGCTTGTCGTAGGTCGGCTCGTTGGTCATCACGGTGAACCGCTTGTCGTGATAAATCCTAGCCTTGCCGTCGATGTATTCGATCACAGCCGAGTCGCCGGATTTGTCTGAGAGCGAAACATGCACCAGCGTCGGATAGCCGTTCGGCAAAATCAGCGGTTCGATTTGAAACGTGAATGACTCCTGCGCTTCGACAGCTTCAGCAACCGTCGCGTAATTGTCGAGGTAATACTGCACCCATTGCATGATGCCGATCGCTTCGCGCTTCGGGTCACGTTCGCCGAAGGCGGCTTCGACGGCCAGATATAATGCGTGAGCGCTCAGGCCCTTCTCGTTGACCCCCTCATGGGTGCCGATGTCATAGGCCGAAAGGACCGCGCTTCCATATTTGGAGGTCCACTTGTGTGGATTCTCGGCCACAGCTCCCTTTCGCTCGATCCCGCGTGGATAGATGCGAAAGGCGGAACTGGCCTTCTCGGTCCAGTCCTGCGTCCGGCCGACGAACACCTGCCCATCCCCGGCGCTCCAGAGAACGCGCGTGCATGGCAAGGCGCTTGAAGTTGAAAACAGCACAATAACAACAACAGCAAATGCTCGTCGCAAGCCATGACGCATTTGAATGCCTCCTAAGTCGCTTTCCGTCGAATGTGCGACTTGTGCAATCGGCCTAAAGGCTCGTCGTTCCAGCCCGTCCGGTGGTCCCCGTCAAGTCACCCAAGCAGCTTATTTTATGACGGGTTTTGGCACCAGCTTGAGTGTAACCTTCAGAACTGCTCCAACGGGCGCCGCGCGGCGGCGTGCGGAATTCCGGGCCTGTGCTGCAGAACCGGGAATGCACGGGAATGCCGCGCCGACGCCGCGAATGCATCCCGACGGCGCGATGGCCGTTCATTTCGCATTGCCTCGTCCCTCATCCGCATCTGACGCTCCTTGTTGAATCGCGGGGAGGCGATTGTAAGGGCGGGTGAACAGGTGGCGCGGGACGCTTTAGTTCTGCACATCACCCAAGGCGGCTATTGTCACGGCTCCGATCGAACCGCACTCACCCGACTTTCGCAACAAACTCTTGCACCTCGCAAAGCCCTGATTTTCGGGAGGTCGGCCCGTGTTGCGGAATTCTTGATTTATGCGACAGGACTAGAGGGTGTTATGCACCTTGGATCATGAAATCTGCTGCGCGCTTGAGCATGAGACATGCGAAGGCGACGACGTGGAGTCCTGCGAGGGTCTGAGCATAGCGCTCGTAGTCTTTGACGAGCCGCCTGCATCGCGTCGCCCAGGCGAATGAACGCTCGACCACCCAGCGCTTGGGCAGCAACACGAAGCCTTTTTTGGCCTCGGCGAGTTTGACGACGCAAAGCTCGGCGCCCTGCGCCTTTGCGGCCTCGGACGCCTTTTCGCCGGTGTAGCCCTGATCGACATAAACGAGTTCGACGCTTTCGCCTGTCACATCCTGCACGGCTGCGATGAGCTTGCCGACCTCGGCGCGGTCATCGACATTCGCCGGCGTGACATGCAACGCCAGCAAATGGCCCAATGTGTCGACTGCCATGTGCAGCTTCGAGCCGCGCTTTCGCTTCGCGCCGTCATAGCCCGCTCGTGGGCCGCTCTCAGGGGTCGAGCGCAAGGTGCGGCTGTCGATGATCGCCGCCGTCGGCTCCGCCGCCCGCCCGGAAGCGACGCGCAACTGGGCGCGCAGATCCTGCGCAAGCGCCTCGAACACGCCCGCCGACAGCCAGCGCTGCGATTGCTGATACACGGCGAACCATGGCGGCAGATCGTTGGGCATGGCGCGCCAGGCGATGCCGTAGCGCAGCACGTAACGCAGGCCGTTGAACAGCTCGCGCAGCGAATGTTGACGCTGCGGCGCGCCTTCGTCCATGAGCGTCAGATAAGGCGCAACCAGCGACCATTCTTCGTCGCTGACGTCAGACGGATAAGGTTTGCGAATCGGAGACATCCGATTCTACTAAGACAATCAATCACCAAAGTACATAACACCCTCTAGACTTGCTCCTCTACAAGTCGGAGCAGCGACTCGTTAAGGTGACGAGACCTACGTCTTAAAGTCGTTCATCTCTGTCACTCGGGGTAGTTCCGCAGCGAGCGCATCAATGGCAACTCGGACGCGCAGCGGCAGGTGAGTAGCTTCAGGCCAGACTGCGTGCGTATCGGTCACATGCGATGTTAAAGCATCGAGCACGGGTACTAAGCGCCCTTCAGCTAGATCATTTCTCACGAGCCACCAAGGCAGCCATGCAAGACCGGCTCCAGCAATCACTGCGTCGCGAATTGCGCCGAGGTCGTCGAGACGCAGCTTGTGCGGCGGCGTGACGGTGGCGATGTCTCCGTGGCGACGTGTGAATTGCCAAGGCAATACCTGACTGCCTCTCCCGTATAGAACGGCCGTGTGTGTCGAGAGATCGCCCAGCTTAACTGGAACCCCTCTCGTCGCAATATAGGATGGCGATGCGCATACACGCATGTACTGGTGAGCCAGTCGACTATGAACAGCGGCGGCAAAGTGTACCACTGAACCGGCTTTGGGGGCTGCTTTGACGGCGGCGCAAAAGTGTACCGGTCCTGATAGGCCGAACTCGATGTCATCGACTGGCATGGAGAGGCCGAAAGGATGTTCACAGTGGAACTCTATGCCCGGGTGAGACGCGCGGTGATGGCGGAAGGGCTGAGCCGCCGGGAAGCGGCCAGGCGCTTCGGCGTGCACCGCAATACGATCACGAAGATGCTTCAATATTCGGTTCCGCCGGGGTATCGGCGTCGGGAGCGGCCGATCTCGAAGAAGCTGGGGCCGTATATGGCCTGGATCGACAAGGTCCTGGCGGATGATCGGCTTGTTCACGCCAAGCAGCGTCATACGGCACAGCGGATATTCGAACGGCTGCGGGACGAAGAAGGGTTTTCCGGCGGTTACACGATCGTCCGGGAATATGTCGCGCAGGCGCAGTTGCGGTCGCGCGAGATGTTTATTCCACTCAGCCATCGACCGGGGAATGCGCAGGCGGATTTTGGCGAGGCGGACGCCTATATCGCCGGCAGGAAGGTCCGCTTTCATTATTTTTGCATGGACCTGCCGCATTCGGACGGCTGCTTCGTCAAGGCCTATCCGGCGGAGACGGCGGAAGCCTTCTGCGACGGCCATGTCGCGGCCTTCGCCTTCTTTGGCGGCGTCCCCCAGTCCATTCTTTACGACAATACGCGTCTCGCGGTCGCCAGGATCGTGAAGGGTGGAGAGCGTCTGCGTTCGCAAATGTTTGCGGAACTCCAGAGCCATTACCTTTTTGCTGATCGCTTTGGCCGGCCCGGCAAGGGGAATGACAAGGGCAAGGTCGAGGGGCTTGTCGGCTATGTCCGGCGCAACTTCATGACGCCACTGCCCGTGGCGGAGAGTTTCGAGGCGCTGAACGCGAGGTTCCTGGACGCCTGCACGAAACGACGGCGGGCGATCCTGCGCGGCCAGTCGACGCCGATCGGCGAACGCATGCAGGCGGATATGGCGGCATTCCTGCCGGCGCCGCCGGCTCCCTATGACGCCTGTCACAAGGTCGCGACGCGCGTGTCGTCGATGGCGCTGGTGCGCTACCGCAACAACGATTACTCGGTCCCGATGCGCTTCGGCCATCGGGAGGCGCTGGCCAAGGGCTATGTCGATCGGGTCGAGATTGTCTGCGGCGGGGAGACCATCGCCGTGCATGCGCGCAGCTACGGCAAGGCCGAGTTCATCTACAACCCGCTGCATTATCTCGCTTTACTCGAACACAAGAGCCGCGCGCTCGATCAGGCCGCGCCGCTCGACGACTGGCGGCTTGCCGACTGCGTGCATCGTCTGCGGCGGCTGATGGAGGCGCGCATGGGGAATAGCGGGCGCCGCGAGTTCATCCAGGTGCTGCGGCTGATGGAGGACTTTCATCAGCATCAGGTCGAACAGGCGGTCGCGGAGGCGCTGCGTCTTGGCGCGATCAGCTTTGACGCAGTGAAGATGCTGCTGCTGGCCAGGCTGGAGAACCGGCCCGCGCGGCTCGATCTGACATTCTACCCCTACCTGCCGGCGGCTACGGTCGGCGCGACGGATCCGCGCGCCTATCTCGGGCTCGTCGCCGGCGCGAGCGTCATCGCGGGCGTCATGGACTCGAACGCGGGGGGGCCGGCATGACCATCTCGCATGAGCCAGGTTCGCAGACGATCGTCGCGCCGCAGGTGCTGCTGGGTAATCATCTCAAGGCGCTGAAGCTTCCCACCTTCGCGCGCGAATATGAGAAGGTGGCGCTGGAGTCGGCGCAGGACCGCGCCGATTACCCGCGCTATCTGCTACGCCTGTGCGAACTGGAGCGCATTGATCGCGAGCGGCGCAATGTCGAGCGCCGCATCCGGCTGGCGCGCTTTACGCAGGTCAAAAGCCTCGACACATTTGACTTTACCGCCCAGCCTTCACTCAACAAGCCGCTCGTGCTGGAGCTGGCGCGGTGCGAATGGATCGAGAAGCGACAGAACTGCATCGCCCTTGGGCCAAGCGGAACGGGGAAGACCCACGTCGCGCTCGCCCTGGGGCTCCGCCGCCTGCCAGAAGGGGTTCAGCGTCGCGTTCACGACCGCCGCGGCTCTTGTGCACGAACTGATGGAGGCGCGCGACGAGCGCCGCCTGCGCGCGCTGCAAAAGCATCTCAACACCGTCAAACTGCTGATCGTCGACGAGCTGGGCTATGCGCCGTTCACGACGGTCGGCTCAGAGCTGCTCTTCGAGGTCTTCAGCCAGCGCTACGAACGCGGCGCGACGCTGGTGACCAGCAATCTGCCCTTTGATGAATGGACGTCGGTGTTTGGCTCCGAGCGTCTCACCGGCGCATTGCTCGACCGGCTCACCCATCATGTCCACATTCTGGAAATGAACGGCGAGAGCTATCGGCTGGCGACCGCAAAGAAAGCGCAACGGCGAAACCGCGATCTCCCCGACGCGCCCGCAATCGACAAAGGAGGCGCCGACACGACGAACTGATCGCCGTCGCGCGCGTTGAACCGCGCTGCGCTACGCTCCGCGCGCCTCAACGCCCGCGTCAACTAAACTACAAGGGCCGTGCGGCCCTTTTCTCGAAACCAGACCGGTACACTTTTACCCCGCCTTCATGCACATTTTGTCCCCGCCATTGACAAACGCCCAACTTCGAACGTGACACCGACCTCAAAGCATACCGCGCTTGGCAGGCGAAGAAAGATCGCCACCCATACTGAGTTAAGGCCTATCCGCTCGGCGGACAAACGTTTGCAGACGTCCGCGCCCGCCGCTTTGTCCGCTGAGCGTGGACGCTAGGTCCTGTGGACTCTTGGGGGGATTCCCGAATCGGGGTCGAGATGATTCAAGGCTTTCTTTTGAGGAGGAAGCCTTGGGCGTCTCGGAGCGACTGGTTCTTACGGATCCGCAATGGGCTCGGATATCTGGCTTGATCATTGGCCGCCCGGATCAGCGTGGGTCCACGGGGCGCGACAATCGCATGTTCGTTGAAGGGGTTCTGTGGCTGGTGCGCACGGGTTCGCCCTGGCGCGACCTTCCCGAAGCCTTTGGTGAATGGAACAGCGTGTTTCGGCGTTTCAGCCGCTGGAGCGAGAAGGGCGTATGGTTTCGGTTGTTCGAGGCCTTGGCTGACGATCCCGACTTTGAATATCTGATCGTCGACTCCACCATCGTCCGGGCGCATCAGCACGCCAGCGGCGCAAAAGGGGGGCTCAAAATCAGGCCATCGGCCGCTCGCGCGGTGGCCTGAGCACGAAAATCCATCTCGCCGTGCGCGGGCTCGGTTGTCCTGTTCGCTTTCGCCTCACCGCCGGGCAGTCGGGCGACGCGCCGCAAGCCCTCGCCCTTGTCGAAGGTCTGCAAGCGGACCTCGTCATGGCCGACACAGCCTATGATTCCGATGCGTTCCGCAAAGCGATCGCAGCCAAAAATGCGACGGCCGTCATTCCCAACAACCCATCCCGGGCCATAAAGCATCCGCTCGACGCGCATCACTATGCGCAGCGTCACCTCGTCGAGTGCTCCTTCAGCAAGCTCAAGCAATTCAGGCGCGTCGCCACGAGATATGAAAAAACCGCGAAAAACTACCTCGCAGTTGTGACAGTCGCAGCCATCGTCCTCTGGTTAAGGTAAGTGTCCACAGGACCTAGAGGGTGTTATGCACTTTGGAGCATGAAATCTTCTGCGGTGCGATTGAGCATGAGACATGCGAAGGCGACGACGTGGAGTCCTGCGAGGGTCTGAGCATAGCGCTCGTAGTCTTTGACGAGCCTTCTGCATCGGATCGCCCAGGCGAATGAACGCTCGACTACTCAGCGCTTGGGCAAGAGAACGAAGACCTTCTTCGCCTCGGCCAATTTGGCGACGCAAAGCTCGACATCCTGCGCCTTGGCAGCCTCTGCCGCCTTCTCGCCGGTGTAGCCCTGATCGACATAAATCAGCTCAACGCTCTCGTCGGTCGCCTCCTGTATGGCGGCGGCGAGCTTGCCGACTTCGGCGCGGCCGTCGACATTCGCCGGCGTGACATGCAACGCCAGCAAATGGCCCAATGTGTCGACTGCCATGTGCAGCTTCGAGCCGCGCTTTCGCTTCGCGCCGTCATAGCCCGCTCGTGGGCCGCTCTCCGGAGTCGCGCAAGGTGCGGCTGTCGATGATCACTGCCGTCGGCTCCGCGGCGCGCCCGAAAGCGACGCGCAAGAAGGCGCGCAGATCCTGCGCCAGCGCCTCGAACACGCCCGCCCCCAGCCACCGCTGCGATTGTTGATACACGGCCGACCACGGCGGCAGATCGTTGGGCATGGCGCGCCATGCGATCCCGTAACGCAGAACGTAATGAAGGCCATTAAACAGCTCGCGCAGCGGATGTTGACGCTGCGGCGCGCTTCGTCCTTGCACGTCAAATAAGGCACGACCAGCGACCATTCTTCGTCGCTGACGCCGGACGGATAAGGCTTTCGAAGCGGAGACATCCGATTCTATTAAGGCAATCAATCGCTAAAGTACATAACACCATCTAAAACCTAGGTCTAAACTAAGACCGTCTGTCAAATTCTTGCCACTCACTTTGAGCAGCACGCCGATTGACTGAACCTCCGCGATTGAGGATTTTCGTGTCTCAGACGCCCGTCAGGTTGGAAGCCGGTCCGCCCGGATGGTAGAACGTCACCGGGGCTCGCGATAAGAATCCATTTGGAGCACGCCATGTCCAATGATCAGAACATGAAAAAGGGCGCAGAGGCAGCGGGCGCAAGCGCGCCGAACGTGACGCGTCTTTATAATCAGCGCGGCCCGATCGATCGACGGAAGCTGTTGACCGCCGCGACGACCGGCATCGTGGGGAGCATTCTGGGCGCTCGATCGGCCACTGCGGGAGGTCTCCTGTCGCGGCTGATGGGAGAATCCAATCCGCTGGCTCCCTCCGCTTCCGCGGCGGAATCCAGCGCGCTCCGTCTCGCCACGCTGGGCGATTACGTTTGGCTTACACCGACCAAACTCGGCGGCGGCGCGCAGGTTCAGGATCTCGCGACCGGCAAGACGATGGCCTGGATCGAATATTGGAACTATGGCGACAGCTGCCCGATCGCCCACCATCTCGCCGCCTTCCCATCGGCTGATCCGCGGAAGGGCTTCGAATTCCTGAATTCCACGCAAGGCGCTCAGAATGTCCTCATCTACGGGATTCCCACACAAATCCGCGAACATGGCATGCTCGATCCGCTGTGGGGTCAAGGCAACCAGATTTATCGCGTTGGTTTTGATGGCCAGCAGATGAACCTGCTGGAGAATATCGCCGAGACCACGGGCATCGGCCTTGGCGTCCACACGGTGATTTTCCCGGATGCATCGGGCTTCTCAGTCTCCGACGGTCAGAAGGACATCGTCGCTTTTTTCAAGCGCGCCACCGGATACAACAAGACCGAAGTGATCGACGCCTTCCGTTTCGACTGGATCGGCAACGAGTCCAACGGTTTGCTGCAGGACAACTGGTTCAAGGGCGGCAAGGTGCGCATCAGCCGCCTCGTCAAGGCGCCCGAAACCGGCCTCTATGATTATCGCGGGATCAAGGGCAACAAGCTGGAATGGGAAATGGTGCCGATGGGCGAATATCTCGCTTATACCGGCCAGCTTCCCGGCAGCGACGTCAAGGCGCTGACGGGCGCGGACAACTGCGTGCATCACCCGATCCACCCGCTGTCGCTCGTGACGCTTCGCATGTTCTCTGTCGGCGTGGTCTTCGACCGCACGACCATGGAGCCGGTCGCCGCGGTTTCCTCACCGGATGGCACGTCGAAAGACGCGCTTCCCATCAAGAAGATCGCCGACGGCATCTGGGAACTGACGCTCGACAACGTCGTGACCTCGGGCCATGAATGCGGCTTCAGCCCCGACGGCAAGTGGTTCACCATGACCAACAACACCCGTCAGAACAGCATGGGCGTGTTCAACTGCGAGGATCGCGATCCGCGCAACTGGAAGCGCGTCACCGTCTTCAAGGACTCTCATTGGACAGGATCGACGCCGAGTCCCTTCCACATCACCTTCTCGATGGACGCCTCGAAAATGTTCGTCTCCGAGTTGCATCAAAAGCCGGCAAAAAGCTCGATCGTCGTCGTCGACACCAAGAGCTGGACGACGATCAAACGCTTCGAGAATGTCGGCGTCGACACGCAGACGATGCATGTCACTTACGACGGCAAATATGTTCTGGCGATCTTCAGCGGCTTCCAGCGGCTGGAAGGCGGGACTTTCATCTTCACCCAAGATACACTCGAGCCTGTCGGCTACATCCCGAACTTCGGCGGGCACCATGACTGCGTGATTGTTCCGAGAAACAATCAGGAACTGATCCACAGTCGCTCGACGACTGTCTGAGGCAGGAGAGGTTGAGTGGCTGCTTTTGAACATCGTCTCGCTTGCGTCATCAACGCCGATGGTTCGATCGCGCGCGGGTATCTGATCGATAAATGCGAAATGACGAGTGAAGGGGTCTATGTCGTGAGCTGTGGGATCCCACTCCAGAACTCGGCGAAGACGAATTTCTCCTGTGTCATCGGTAGCGTGGCTTATGAGTCTGTTGAGCCTGGTTTTTGCACGGTTGGCCTCCTGGAAAACCCTGTGCAAATGCGGGTCTGCACCTATGGCGTGAGTGGGAAGCCGTCACGACGGTCTTTTCATCTCGCCTGCTTCAGGGATCAGTAAGCATCCCGACAACAACGGCGGCCCGACTTCAACGTCGGGCCGCTTTTACGCGTAACCCTGAGCCTCCCATGTCATACCGGTCCCGCGCGCGCTTTCTTCTGCTGAGGCTCGCCTCGCAAAATGTCGCCCGCCGGCTGCTGCGCAGCGTCTTCCTCGGCCTCGCCATCATGATCGCGGTTGGCGTCGGATTTTCCGGGGCTATTCTCGGATGGTCGTTGCGGGACGGTATCGTCACCAGCTTCTCGCGCATGGGCGCCGATCTCGGCATCGTGCCGCAGGGAACGCTGGTCAATCTCACCAGCACGCTTCTCACAGTGCAACCGACGGAACTCGAACTGGATACACAGCTCGGAGAGGCGCTTCATCAAATTCCCGGGGTCGCCAAAGTGGCGCCGCAACGGCTCGTCGAGGCGGGCGTCGAGGGTCGTGCAATCCGGCTTATCGCCTATGATCCGGACGCCGACTTCACGGTCGAGCCGTGGTTGCCACAAGGCCAACGCCGTTCACTTGCCCCTACCGGGCTGCTCGTCGGTGAAAGGGTGACGCAAAAGCCCGGTGAAGCGCTCTCGGTTTGTGGCCGAACCCTGACGATCGATGGCAGGCTGGGCCATACGGGCGTCGGTCCCGTGGACGAATCCTACTTTCTCACTTTCGCCGGTCTCGAACAGCTGATCGATGCGGCCCGACAGATGCGTCCAGACGGCGCGCCGGCGCCGCACGAGACCGGCGATTCGCACCATCACCACCACATGGGCGCCGAATGTCTGCCGGACCTCGCGCCAGGAAGGGTTTCCGCCTTTCTGCTGCAACTGGCGCCGGGCGCCTCGCTCGAACAGGCGCGTTTCGCCATCGGACAGATACCGGCGATCAAGGTCGTTTCGGGCAATCCGATCTTCACCGCAGCGCGTCAATCGCTCGGGACCCTCGTGTGGGGCGCCGGCGCTTTCGCCGCGCTGCTCCTGATGGCGCTGCTGTTCGTCGTATCGCTGCTGTTTTCGGCGATCGTGCAGGAGCGCTATCGCGAGATCGGCATGTTGCGCGCGATGGGTGCGCGGCCCCGCCAGATCATCACGCTCACTTTGCTCGAGGCGCTCCTCATCACCGGAATAGGAGGAGTTGCCGGCGTCGTATTCGGCATATCCCTGATCTTCCTCGCGGCGCGCTCCCTCGGGTTTTATTTCACCTCGCTGGGCGTGCCCTTCGAGGGCCCGCCGGATGGCTTCATCATCGGCGCGGGCGCCGCGTCCCTGTGTTTCGGCCTCATGCTCGGCCTCATCGGCGCCCTGTTGGCGAGCCGTCAGGCGATGCGCCTGGAGCCGGCCCGCATGATTCAGATGGAAAGCGCGCCATGATCCTCCGGGCGACACGCTTGCAGAAGTCCTACGGCGACGGCGAAAAGCGCGTGGACGCAGTGGCGGACGCCGATCTCTTGGTCGAGGCGGGGGAGTTCGTTTCTATCGTGGGCCGGTCGGGATCGGGCAAATCGACGTTGCTTGCCATGATTGGCGCGCTCACGCGGCCCACAGGCGGGGAAATCGCCATCGGTGGCGAGATCCTCTGGTCGCTCCCCGAGACGCGCCTCGCCGACGTCCGCCGTCGAGAGATCGGTTTCATCTTCCAGTTTTCGAGCATGCTCTCCAATCTGCGCGCCATCGACAATGTGGCGCTTCCCGCGCTGCTCGGCGGGGATGCCCCGCCCGAGCAGGTTTACGCGCGTGCGCATGATCTACTGACACGAGTCGGCCTGTCTCGCCGCTTGTCGGCTTTCCCTGGTGAAATGTCGGGCGGCGAGCAGCGTCGCGTCGCCATCGCTCGGGCGCTAATCAATGCGCCGCGCCTGCTTCTCGCCGACGAGCCGACGAGCGATCTCGACGAAGAAACCGAGCGGGAGATCGTATCGTTGCTGCAGGCGCTGCGGGCCGAAGAGGGCTTCGGCATGGTGATGGTCACGCACAATCGGGACCTTGCCGGACTCGCGGACCGCGTCCTGGAAATGCAGCAGGGCGTCCTCACGGCGCTCGGCGGCGTCTGCATCGAGGCGCCGCCGCGCTTCGCTACGCCAATTGTGCTGCCTGCGCCAGCCCGACATGAGCCACCGATCGTCGCCGCGACCGAGGGCGCGCAGGCGTTTCATAGGCTTGGCGGCAATCTCTGGGCGGGCGTTCGGCGGGCGGGCGTCGTCGCCGGAGTATTGTTTGGGCTCGCGTTCCTGCTGAACGAGGGCGTGGCTCGCTACCAACGGTATGAAATTGAGGCGCACCGCGCGCGTCTCGCCGCTTTGGAGGAACTCGCAACCTCGACCCTGCGCAGTGATATTGCCTCGATCACGAGTCTCGGCGCTAACCGCTTCGAGGTGACGATTTATATCGAAAACACCCGTCAGGACCCGCCGATCTATGTCATGTCGCCAAGCGTGCTGGCCTTTGTGCAGGTTGGGACCGGCTGGCAGGAGGCGCCGCTCACGCCGATCGCGGAAGCGACCGCGGCGGTGCTGAAAGTTACGGGCCGCCAGCTCTATCGCTTTACGCTTGAGGCAAGTGTCGACAAATTCACCGAACTGCTTCCCCACTACATGCATGTGCGTTTCGCCAATAACATGTTGATTAGCCCTGAGAGCACGCCGAAGGATGAGTTGTTCCAGCGCAACGACAACTATTACGTCTATCTGAAGCCGGACGACGTTTCCGACGAAACAATCCTCAAGGACGTCCACTTCCCGAGCGCGCCGCCTTTATGGATCTGGATGCCGCCGCATTAGAATGAGACTTGGTAATTGAGAACCCCACGGAGCGTGTTCTGGGTAAAAGACGGGGCCGACGAGGAGATTTTTCGAGTAATGTGTGGTCGGAAGTGGTCGCCGCACCGACAATCTTGCTTCCGGTTGGAGCAAAACGGCGGTTGGCTCGGCCGCAGCTTCGAGTCGCTACCTACGCAATCACCTGGCGCGAGATATAATGAACGAAGGACGCGTCTGCTTCTGCCTACAATTTGCCCGCTGCGAGGTCCCTGCTCAAGTTGAGCACTTGGGGGCTGGCCATTCTGAGCAGCTTATGATTTTCGTCAAGCCGCTCAACGCTCGGGGAAGCCCATGACGAAATCGAAATCTAGCAAGCCTAAGCATACGGTCGATCCAAAAGACATCCTGATCCAATATGAGTTCGTTCAGATGATCAGTATCCGATGTTTTCAGGCCACGTCTTTGATTCCGACGGGCGGCGCGTAGGCCCAAGGCATGAGTTCGTCGAGCTTGCTCGAGAGATGGCCGTTGACAATCTTGATGAGCACGTCGGTCATGTAGGCGAGCGGATCGACGCCATTGAGCTTGCACGTTTCGATGAGCGAGGCGACGATCGCCCAGTTCTCGGCGCCGCCGTCTGAGCCCGCGAAGAGCGCGTTCTTGTTGGCGAGCGCGACGGCGACGACATTTGGATGATGGCGTTCGCGCGCTTTGAGCAGCCAAAGGCTTCTCGGATCCTGCTTCCCTCGTATCCGGCCCAAGGCGGCGCGTGCGCCGTGGATAAGCAAGGTACGAAGATATCGGTCGCCGCGTTTGCTGATGCCGAGCAGCCGCGATCGGCCGCCACTCGATCGTTGTCTCGGGACAAGTCCGATCCATGCCGCGAACTGCCGTCCATTCTTGAAGCATTTTGCATCGCCAGCCGCTGCGACCAGCGCTGTCGCAGTAATAGGTCCAATTCCTTCGACCATGCCGAGGCGCTGACATGCTGCGCTTGTTCGATACAATTCCCGGATTTTGCGATCGTAAATTGCGACCCGCCTATCAAGGTCGATCAATTCCTCCCGCAATTCGCCGATCAACTCCCGAACAATGCTGTTCAGACCGTTGCTTTCCTCGTCGACGATCCGCGGCAAAGCGCGCCGAAGATTGCCGATGGTCTGCGCAATAACGACGCCGTGCTCGCCGAGTAGGCCGCGGATCTGGTTCACAAGTCTAACCCTATTGGCGACTAGACGACTGCGAATCCGATGAATAGCCTGGATCGCCAGCTGTTCGGCGGATTTGACCGGAACGAACCGCATGTTCGGACGGCCGACTGCTTCACAGATCGCCTCGGCGTCATTCCGATCATTCTTGTTGGATTTTACGTATGGCGTGACGAACTGCGGGCTGATCAATCGAACGTCATGCCCAAGCTCGGAGAACGTCTTGGCCCAATAATGCGCGCCGTTCGAGGCTTCCATTCCAACAATGCAGGGCGGAAGATTCGCGAAGAAGAGCGCAACGGCCGGGCGGCGTAAAGTCTTACGCAAAACGACTTTGCCGCGTTCGTCAACACCGTGAAGATGGAAAACATATTTCGCGAGATCGAGGCCGATACGGACGATGTGCATGGTCGTCTCCTGCTCTGCGAGTGACAGTTCGACATCCCAGCCTAGGCCAAGGGCGGGGTCCATACCATTGCCCCCGTTTTGGCAAGGTGATTCTTCGGCGACATTTCAGCGCGGCGCTTCTATCGGTCGTGTGTCAGGCCTCTTGACGTGGCCTGCTTTGCGTCACGGGCCGGCATGCCGTTCGAAGAACAGGGTCCACATCGGTTCAGAGAGCTTGGTTGGCTCGAGCCCCGGGACCGGCTTTCCCCATTCTGAACATTGAAGTCCTTGCCGCATATGTCGTCGGTCGATCTCCTCGCCGGAACCGGCGCTACGCCGGCCCTGTCAGCGCTTTTCCGCTTCGCGCCCGGTTGGGCTTTCGCGGATCACGCCATTCGGTAATTCTGTTCCCTGGTCATCATGGCCCAGATGATGCGCGCCATTTTGTTCGCGAGGGCGACGGCTGCGACCATCCTCGGCTTGCGGCCGAGAATGCGGCCAAGCCAATTGTCGGGCAATACGCCCTTGCGCACGATCCAGCGGATCCTGCTCATGGCGCCGACGATCAGCAACCGGCGGATATCGTTCTGCCCCATCTTGCTGACCGCCCCCAGTCGGGTTTTCCCGCCTGTCGAATGCTGGCGTGGCACAAGGCCGAGCCAGGCGGCGAAATTTCTGCCGCTCGAAAAAGCCCGCAAGTCCGGAGCGAAGGCGAGCACGGCTCCGGCGGTCACAGGGCCAACGTCCGGGACAGTGCAAAGACGCCGCATCTCGTCGTTTTCCTTCGTCGCTTTTTTGAGCCGCAGAGCCAGATCCTCGATCTTGGAAGTAATCGCTTCGATCTGATCGAGGAAGAGCTGGACGACGTCCCGCACTGCTTCTGGGACATCGACGCTTTCATCCTTCATCATGTCGACGAGTGACTTCAAATTCGCGGGGCCTTTCGCGACGACCAGTCCGAACTCCGCCAGGTGACCGCGAAGCGCGTTGATCAATTGCGTGCGTTGTCCGACGAAGCATTGATGGGCGCGGAAGGCGACGGCCCGCGCCTGATGTTCGGCGCTCTTGACCGCCACGCAATGCATGTTCGGCCGCAAAGCGGCCTCGGCGATCGCCGCAGCATCCGCGGCGTCATTCTTCTGACGCTTCACGAACGGCTTGACGTAGATCGGCGGGATCAGACGAACCTCGTGTCCACAAGCAACTCCCATTCGGCCCCAGTAATGGCTCGTCGCGCAGGCTTCCATCGCGACGATGCAGGGCGGCTGCGCCCGGAGGATTTGCTCGAGTTTCGAACGAGACACGGTCCGATTGAACAGAACCGCCCCACCGCGATCCGTCCCGCAAAGCTGAAAACTGCGTTTCGCCAAATCGATCGCCAAAACATGAACTTCAGACATATGCACGTCCTCCATAACTGCGCCTCCCGGCGCCGACCCAGCATCACACAATGCTGGGTGGAGGGGGCATCCACCCCATCAGTTCATAGCCCGTAGCAGCTGCCTGATTGAGAACCCTATTTGCAGTCCGTTTGTTTGGAAACTCGATATAGTAGTAGTTCGAATCTCCCCATTCATATTCATGCGTGGAACGAGTGACGGCGGAGAGCAAGGCTTCATGCAACGAAGTGCCTACATCGCCAAGCCATACTTCGCGGTAATCCTGCCAGGTCGCCTGAGCACGGTCTATTGCATCATCATCGTCATCACCAAGAACCACAACAATTCTATACATATCCTTGCATTCATAAAACATCTCAATATTCATAATTCGTCACCTCCAAAATGTGTTATGCTAACATTGTAATCTCAGCTGTCCGAGCTGCTCAATAAACGAAGCTGAAAAATTCATTTTTTTGTTCGATAAAAGACCAGAAAATAGATCAGTCACAGCACATAGATGGCCATCCATTTTGAGCTTCTTAAAAGAATTTCAGATGAGACAAGTAATTGAATCTATTCATTCTAAATCGATGTAAAAATCACCCACAAAAAGTCCTGAACTAGAAATCCAAAAATCGATTGTTCGAAACACAATGACCTGACTAACGACCAAAAAATCATGCCTTGGTCAGCCGCATATATGATTTTCTGTGATTGGGATTGATTGCTGTGTGGGATGATATTGTCTGAGCTGAATGCACCACGCTCGATGCTTGGATGCAGCTATCTTCGCTCTTGATGCTCGATCAACTCGCATCAGTCGAGCTCGATAGCGATTTTGTTTCATTGATTATTTTCTCGATGAGCTATTCTGATAGGACAGGTCATACTTAGCCCCGTTTTGGGGCTAAAGTTCATCGCCATTCTGATGAGGCGTCGGTCATCCGCATTGCACAGTCTCTTTTACGAGGTAGGGGTGGTTTGGCTGTCGACCATTATGTGCAGACTTTATTCAAACGCGACCGAGCAGCTGGCCATGCGAACGACCAGCTGTGGTCTGTGGGTTGCAGGTAGTCAACAGAGCCCACTCATGGCTCGGACTTCAGAACAGATGTCTGGTCCATGTCTTCGATATGTCAATTCGCCCTTTGCTCCTCTGCAGACCGTCCAACCGCTCAATCCATTGTCTTTAACCCGCATTCGCCGGATGACGCACGAATTTCTTGTACGAACCCGACTATTGGTGCATAATTTTCAGGATCTTGTGCTCGATTGGTCGAGGCGGCTATGGCGAACCCGACGGGTGAATCAAACCGCGAGGTTCTCCGGCTCGAATTCGACCGGCGATTGATGCTTCAGTTTCGCGGTTCGGTCGTGACCTCCGATGCCGGATTGCTCGCCTACCGCGAACTGGACGACGCGCTTGGCCTGAGCGCCTTGGCAGGCGAGACTCTCGCCGACGCCCGCACCGGAAAGAATGGCCGGCATGGTCTCGTCGGAATGTTTCGACAGTCTGTGTTCGGGCGGCTCGCCGGGTATGAGGACGTGAACGACGCCGAGCGGCTACGGCGTGATCCGGCAATGCGCTGGGTCGTCGGCGGCAGGGCCGCCATCTCCGGCGCGGCGTCGCCAAGCCAAATCGGCCGCTTCGAGACGCGCTGGCTCGCCGCCGAGAAGAACCTCTCCGCCCTGGCCGATCTTTCAGGCAGATGGATCGACCGCGTCCACAGCCGCCGACCGCCAAGAGGCATCCTGCTCGACATGGATTCGAGCGTCAGTCCTACCCACGACGAACAGGAAAAGAGCTGCTGGAACGGGCACTACGAGTGTACCTGCTATCATCCGTTGTTCTTGTTCAACCAGTTCGGCGATCTGGAGCGCTGCGCGCTGCGGCCGGGCAACGTCCATAGCGCCGACGGCTGGGAGAGCGTGCTCAAGCCGGTCCTGGCGCGCTACAAAGGTCGCGTCTCGCGCATCTACTTCCGCGGCGACGCCGGCTTCGCCAATCCTGAGATTTACGATTGTCTCGAAGCCGAGGGCCTCAAATACGCCATTCGCCTGCCGACGAACCGCGTCTTGCAAGAGCGGATTGCACATCTATTGACGCGCCCCGTGGGACGCCCGCCGAATGCCGTCCGGCGCTTCTATGCGAGCTTCCGCTATCAGGCTGGAAGCCGGAGGAAACCGCGCCGGGTCGTCGCGAAAGTCGAATGGCATGTGGGCGAGCTTTATCCGCGCGTCGGGTTCATCGTCACCAACATGGCGAGGCGCGCCGAGAATGTTGTCGCTTTCTACAACAAGCGCGGGACTTGCGAGCAATACATCAAGGAAGGCAAAGGGGCGATCAATTGGACCCGGCTGTCCTGTCGCTCCTTCGCTGCCAACGCCGTGCGTCTCCAGCTTCATGCGCTCGCTTACAACCTCGGCAACTTCCTGCGCACGCTCGCGACGCCCGAGCCGATCAAAGATTGGTCGCTGACGACGCTCAAGGAAAAGCTGATCAAGATTGGCGCGAAGGTCGTCGCTCACGCTCGCTATGTCGCCTTCCAGATGGCGGAGGTCGCGATTCCGCGAAGCTCGTTCGCTGACATCTTGCGGATGATCGCCGCGTTGCGAGCGCCGCCCTTGTCGTCAACGGCATAGGGCGTTTCCGCGTCATGAGTTCGAGCCAAAGGACGGAAGAGGTGCGTCTCGATGATGGAAAATCCAGCCAGTGCTGGTTGGTCCCCGGCGGGTTCGGTCGATCACCGGCCCGTATCCGCCCCTGAGGCTGCTCAGACCCGCGCCTCGGACTTGCCAAAGCGTCCAAATGACGCAAAGCTTACCTCCGAACCCGGGGTCATCTGGCGAATCCCGGATAGAAGCGTTCCGAAATCGGCATCAAATCAACGAACCGGCTGTTTTCCCCGCGGGGGGGCTCCCGGCGAATCCGGATTGTGGTATGGTTAGCGCCATGTTTGCGGATTACCTCGATCGATGGGAGCTGACTCCTGTCGGCGAGCCTGTCGTCACTCACAGCAGCAGATTGTTGCCGGTGAGGCGATATGGCGTCGCGGCAATGCTCAAAATAGCTTTGACCGAGCGCGAAAAGGTCGGCGGCGTCATCATGTCATGGTGGGGTGGAGACCGAGCGGCGCGTGTCCTAGCGAGAGACGGCGCAGCAATCCTGCTGGAGTGGGCCGAGAACAATATCTCGCTCGCCGACTTGGCGAGAAACGGGAGAGATGACGAGGCAAGTCGCATCATGTGCGAAGTCATAGCAGGCCTCCATGCTCCCAGACCCGATCCGCCGGGCGGGCTCCTGCCGCTAGACAAATGCCTCGAGGGGTTCGAATCAACGGCTGCGGGACTTGGGGGAATATTGGTGACGGCGGCCGCCGCGGCAAAGGACTTGCTCGCAGCGCCGCAAGACGTTGTCGTGCTGCATGGCGACATTCATCACGACAATATTCTCCATTTTGGCGCTCGAGGCTGGCTTGCGATCGATTCCATTCCCGGCCTCGGCGAGCGAGGATTCGATTACGCAAATATCTTCTGCAATCCGGACAGCGACTTAGCATTGGCGGGTGGTCGCCTCGCGCGGCAAGCCACCGTGATTGCCGAAGCTGCGGGGCTCGAGCGTCGACGGTTGCTGCAATGGGTTCTTTCCTACGCGGGTTGGTCCGTCACGTGGTTGTCTCATGATCCCGACGAAGCGAGCCTGCGTCTTGCCGTGGCGGAAGCGGCGGCGGCGGAATTAAATTGAAGGTCCAGTCCAGTGATCGTCATGAGGAGATCTGGAGCCCGTCATCTTTGATCGAGCGTCGATTTTCACGGAGAAAACGGCTCGGCGAAACGGGAAATTTCCGCAAGCAATTGACCCGTGTTTCGAACCGTCCCTGCCGCTCTCGCCTAGCGGCGACGAAGTGATGGACGCTGAATGTCGTGACACTCGGGCGGTAGCCTTGTTTTCAGACGCCGTCGGCCTCGATACGGGCGAGGCTGCGGAGGTCATGGACAAGGCTCGAATGCCGTTTTTGATTTCCCCGAAAGGACCGAATTAAAATTCTCCGCTTGCTCAGGTCGGGCAATCAGCCAATTGCGCGATCGGCGTTTTCTATCTCAATGGCGCTCCGGCTTTACGGTAAATTAATCCTTTTGATTTCTGCTCGAATTCGCGTGAGCATTCCGATTCCGGTTTGCTGGAACGCTGTGCGCGAGACTCGAGGCGCAGATGAGAGAAAACCCCATTTAAACAAAGGCGATATCACTGCAGGGCAATTTCGATGCCGCGAGCTCCCATTTCTCCGAGAACGACGCTTGACAAGTTTATTTAGCAACGAGACTCACATCGACGACAAAAAAGATCAAAAATTCCGATATTCTCTGCGATTTCGTTCTGGACGCCAAGTCTCGGGGTATTTCTCCCCTGGCTCATTGTTCCAGCCGTATAAAACCCGAGCCATAGCAATCTTGTATTGCGAGAACCTTTCGGCCTTCTCACGTTTGGTTTTAGCTGTGGTAAAATCGATCACTCGCATGGTCTTCGAGTTGGCGTAGCTGGCGTTGTGCCTTGGCCGATCATTCTGGCTTGATGTCCTATGTGTTTTTCTGTCTATTGGCTTCATGTCGTCACCTGTTTCCGTTGCTTGTTTATTTATACGCTCAATGTAGTTTTGGTTGCGATATTCTTGCGTTTAAGGACGCTGAAATTGCATAAATAGTTACAATATAAAATTCATTGGAGGACCTATGACCCATTCAGAAAACAGGCAATTTATCGAAAACATTTTCAATGAACTGAAGCAGCTTGGGGCTGTACGCAGCACGAATGATTTCAGCGTCAATTGGCTTGGCATGAACGCCGGCTATCTGCATTGCTTGAGGTCACGAGACCGCCAGCCAAGTCCGAGAGTGCTTGCTCACTGCTCCATGCGTCTCCGCCGAGCTAGCAATCTGCTCACCTCGGTCGAACAACCGCCAAAAGTTCAAAAAGTTGCCGAACGGATGAAGGAGCTGGCAGAAGCCTGTGCCGAAGCCGTGTTCGTCGAGTATGAGGCTTGAGATGCGTATCGCTGAAATTCTTCCCGTGGATGAGACCGTTGACCCGCAGGCTATCGCCATCAAGACCAAGGAGAACAAGATCAAGGCCGACAAGAAGGCGGTGAAGGTACAAAAAGCCCAGCTGCGTCTGCGAAAGGCACAACAGGGCTTGCTGCGGGCTCAGCAGGCATAGTCAGGTGCAGGGTCAAAGTTCGGCAGATATCGGCTATTCATGTTCGAGTTATTGATTTTGTAAACGTAATCTGTTGTCAATGGCGGGGACAAAATGTGCATGAAGGCGGCGTAAAAGTGTACCGGTCTGGTTTCGAGAAAAGGGCCGCACGGCCCTTGTAGTTTAGAGGGTGTTATGTACTTTGGTGATTGATTGTCTTAGTAGAATCGGATGTCTCCGATTCGCAAACCTTATCCGTCTGACGTCAGCGACGAAGAATGGTCGCTGGTTGCGCCTTATCTGACGCTCATGGACGAAGGCGCGCCGCAGCGTCAACATTCGCTGCGCGAGCTGTTCAACGGCCTGCGTTACGTGCTGCGCTACGGCATCGCCTGGCGCGCGCCATGCCCAACGATCTGCCGCCATGGTTCGCCGTGTATCAGCAATCGCAGCGCTGGCTGTCGGCGGGCGTGTTCGAGGCGCTTGCGCAGGATCTGCGCGCCCAGTTGCGCGTCGCTTCCGGGCGGGCGGCGGAGCCGACGGCGGCGATCATCGACAGCCGCACCTTGCGCTCGACCCCTGAGAGCGGCCCACGAGCGGGCTATGACGGCGCGAAGCGAAAGCGCGGCTCGAAGCTGCACATGGCAGTCGACACATTGGGCCCTTTGCTGGCGTTGCATGTCACGCCGGCGAATGTCGATGACCGCGCCGAGGCCGGCAAGCTCATCGCAGCCGTGCAGGATGTGACAGGCGAAAGCGTCGAACTCGTTTATGTCGATCAGGGCTACACCGGCGAAAAGGCGTCCGAGGCCGCAAAGGCGCAGGGCGCCGAGCCTTGCGTCGTCAAACTCGCCGAGGCCAAAAAAGGCTTCGTGTTGCTGCCCAAGCGCTGGGTGGTCGAGCGTTCATTCGCCTGGGCGACGCGATGCAGGCGGCTCGTCAAAGACTACGAGCGCTATGCTCAGACCCTCGCAGGACTCCACGTCGTCGCCTTCGCATGTCTCATGCTCAAGCGCGCAGCAGATTTCATGATCCAAGGTGCATAACACCCTCTAGTTGACGCGGGCGTTGAGGCGCGCGGAGCGTAGCGCAGCGCGGTTCAACGCGCGCGTCAACTAAACTACAAGGGCCGTGCGGCCCTTTTCTCGAAACCAGACCGGTACACTTTTACCCCGCCTTCATGCACATTTTGTCCCCGCCATTGACATTCGTCCATGAGCGTCAGATAAGGCGCAACCAGCGACCATTCTTCGTCGCTGACGTCAGACGGATAAGGTTTGCGAATCGGAGACATCCGATTCTACTAAGACAATCAATCACCAAAGTACATAACACCCTCTAGAGTGTGCGCAACATCTCCCAGGCATTGCGTTCGGCGCAGCAGTTGCCCCTCTCGCCGCGCTCACTCTCCACTCGCCCATGAGAGGGCGTCCTGGCGGCGGCTGCACGGGAAGATGGTCGGCTCTCCGCCGCCTTTATATTGTTCGGCTTCACTGACGGCGTCGTCGGGGACAACGAGCGCCCAACGGCGATACTGAGGTGGCTTCGCTGCGGCGGCCGTCTCGAGCGCAGAAACGATCTCGGCAAGATAGCCGTCAAGATCCGGATCCACGAAGAGAATGAACCCCGACGCCCCAGCCGGCGCCGCCTTTGCGAGAAGAAGGGCCTGCGCGACATCTTGCGCGATGACCGTGCCATTCGCAGTGAGACCAAACACCCCGGTGGGCAATCCAGCGGTTGGATCGAGCATGGAAGCGCTCCTTTTGTAGGGCGGGAAAAAATCGCTCGCATAAAATAACTCACGAATTTGAGCGATTGTCCGAACGACAGGAGTATAAAAGCGGTCGTTGATCGGTCAATGAGTTCCCTGCTCGTTTCGAGCGGCGGTCGCCTTGGCCGCGCGATCGCGCCAACGTATTCTGATACTCAACTCCAACATATGGCCCCCCATGAGCCCTCCACCGGACGAACGGATCGTCGCTCCCAGAAGTCACAGATGGATGGATGTTTTTTGGAAAAGCGCAAGAAAGCCCGAAGCAGGCGATGGGGCCTCGCTACGCGACCACAATGCGATCGAGCTCGCTATCCGGCTCTCGCTCATCGCCATCCTCATCTATTGGACGGCGGTCATCGTTTTTCCATTCGCGCCGATCATCGCCTGGAGCGTGATCATGGCGGTCGCGCTTTATCCTGTTTTCGCATGGCTTTCGTCCCGTCTCGGCGGCCGGCCGCGTCTGGCCGCCGTGGCGCTCACCTGCATGAGCCTCGTGCTGGTCGTCGGCCCCGTCACCTGGCTCGGCCTCGATCTGATCGAAGCCTCGACGGGCCTAATCGACAGCGTCAACGCGGGGAAGCTTGCCGTTCCGCCGCCGGTGGCGTCGGTGAAGGAATGGCCGCTCATCGGGCAGCAGCTCTACGACTTCTGGTCACTCGCCTCGACCAATATGCGCAGCGCGCTCGCGCCTTTGCTCCCGCAATTGAAGCCGCTCGGCGAGAAGCTTATCGAGGCGGTCAGCAGCGCCGGCGTCGGCACGCTGAAATTCCTGCTGTCGGTCGTCGTCATGGGGTTTCTGTTCCTTTACGCCGAGCCTCTCGTCGCCGTGGTCGAAAATCTCGCGTCTCGGATCGACGGCGCGCAGGGCGCGCGCTTCGTCGCTCTCGCGGGCGACACGATCCGCGCCGTATCGCGCGGCGTCATCGGCGTCTCCCTGCTTCAGGCGGTCGTCGCGGGCGCGGGCATGACGCTCGCCGCCGTGCCGGGCGCGAGCGTGCTGACGCTGCTCGTGCTCATCCTCGGCATCGTGCAAGTCGGACCCGGCCTCGTTACGGTTCCGGTGGCGATCTGGGCCTGGCTCAGTCTTTCTCCCCTGCCCGCCTTGGGCCTCACCATCTGCCTCGGCGCGGTTAGCCTGTCAGACGCGCTGGTCAAGCCCTTCTTCCTCTCGCGCGGTCTCACGACGCCGATGATCGTCACATTTGTCGGCGTGATCGGCGGCATATTGGCGCATGGCATCATCGGCCTCTTCGTGGGACCGATCGTCGTCGCCGTCGCCTGGAATCTTGCCGACGCCTGGCTTCACGATCGTGACGCCGGGAGTGGACGCTGACTCTCGCTTTGCGTAGGGCGCGCCGCGTGAGAGACAGGTGCGGACGTAATCGATGTGCGAACGCAGGACGAAATAGTCGCCCGAAAGCTCGCGCGGCAGACGCAGGGCCATCGCGGCGCGCTCCATCTCGTTCAACGGGTCGAGCCAGGCCTCGCGTCCCGTTTCGCCCGGAGAGTCGATGACGCTCTTTTCGAGCGCGGCCAGACGTTTGTAGACCGCGCCGATCTTTATCCGACCCTGCTTGACCCGATAATCGAAGATGAGCTTGATCGTCGGATAGGACAGAAGAAACAGCGGCACGACGTAGAACGACAGCCGGCTGAAAAATTCCGCGAGCCAGAACGGCATGTATCTCATCAGAAACGGCGCGCCGCTCTTGTAGAAGATCTTCGCCTCGTCGCTTTCCGGAATGTCGTCGTTCTTGAACGCCGGGAACTCTCCCCGCTTTTCGAAGAAGGCGGGGCGTCCATTGACGGCCTCCGCGGCTTGCAGAAACAGCATCTGAATGGCGGGGTGAAGCGACTCCTTGACCACGAGATCGGTCGTCGTCGCGATGATGTGGGCGTCCTGCGGCGGGAAGTTACGCGCAAGGTCGAGGCCGCCCATCGGCACCACCAGCGCCTGCCAATGGTTGACGATCCGCGCATAGGCCGGCGCGCGGGCGAAATTCGCCAGT
Organism: Methylocystis sp. ATCC 49242; assembly: GCF_000188155.2. NCBI lineage: Bacteria > Pseudomonadati > Pseudomonadota > Alphaproteobacteria > Hyphomicrobiales > Methylocystaceae > Methylocystis > Methylocystis sp. ATCC 49242. Next base: position 3,342,827 of record NZ_KE124774.1, on the reverse strand, counting down.
TGCAGTTGGGGATTGCCGACTAGCGAGCGGATGTTCGGCGAATCCGCGCCGTCGACGAGAAGCACGGCGTCCACTTCGTTCCGATTGATCGCGGCGACAGCCTCGGCCGGGGGCATGATGATCAGATTTTTCGGGACGGGCTGCCTGTTGAGCGCCAGGAGCCGCATGGCGGCGGCGTAGGAGCCGCTTTCCGGCGGGCCCGTCGCGATGCGGCGTTCGCCCAGCGCCATGAATTTCTGAAGCTTGCCGCCATTGTCCGAGCCGCGGAAAAACAGCCAGACGGGCGCGTAATTGAGGCTGCCCAGCGATCTGATGCGGTCCGCCGCGCGTGGGTCGACGAGCCCGGCCTGGACGAAGGCTGCGTCAATCTTCTTTCCCGGATCGCCGATGAGCCGTGCGTTTTCGAGCACGCCCTGCGTCTGAACGATCTCGAGCCGGATGCCGCGCTCGGCAAAGAATTTACGATATTCCTCGGCGAAGGAGCGATAGGCCGAGCCGGGCGCGCCGGCCGCGAGCACGATGCGACCGGGCGGGGGCGGATTCGAAAACAGCAGAACGCCGAAGAGCGTCGCGGCCAGCGCAATGACGAGGTAGCGATGTTCGAGAAGGAGCTCGAAATCGCTGACGAGTTCCTCTCTCACCGCCCCCTGAAACGATCGAAGCCAGTCCGAAAGCCGCGTTTTTCCCTTGCCCATGGCCCAAACCGCCCGATCCCGCGCGCCGCTATTTCTCGGCCTGCTCCCTGGCCTGATCCTCGCGTCGCCACTCGCGCAGGCCATGCGAAATCAGGAAGAACAGCGTCGCGGCGATGATGAAGCAAACGAGGGCGATGATGAACTGGCCGTAGCCGATCACCGCGCCGACCTGCTTCGCCTCCGCATAACTCATATCGGCGTGCACGCCCGGTCCCACCGGAATGAAGTAGTCGGCCATGTCGCGGTTGTTGCCGGCGAAATGGCTGATGAGCGGCATGATGATGTCGACGACGAGAGAATCCACCACCTTCACGATCGCCAGGGCCAGCACGATGGTGAGCGCGATGTCGAGCGCACCCGCCCGCGCGAGATATTCCTTGAGACTGCGCATCTTTCCTGCTCTTCTCCAGTGCTTTCCGTCTTAATCAGCGAACTTCGCCCGGCTGCTAATCCTCCTCCAGCGCGCCCTCGTCGTTGACGGCATGGGCGAACCAGGCTGTCGCCGCAAGGCCCGCGAGGCTGACGAGGGCCATCAAAGCGACGACGCCGTCGAGGCCCCATGCCGCTTGCAGTTGCGGCACGACGAAGACACCCGCCGTCGCGCCGACCTTCGCCGCGCCGGCCGCGAAGCCACTCGCCGATGCGCGGATGGCGGTCGGGAAGAGCGTCGGCGCGAGGGTGAAGGTGGTGGCGTTGGGGCCGGCGTTCATAGCGAAATTGAACAGCACGAAGCCGCCGAACACGAAGCTCATGTGCATCATGGGGCCGTCATTGGCGACCGCCGCGAACAGCAGCAGCGTCATGCCGATCGCCATACCAGCGAAGCCGGCGATCTGCATGAAGATGCGCCCGAAGATCGGAACCGCCCAGATGCTGGCGAGAAAGCTGTCCATCTGGAACAGATCGACGACCGCGCTGCCCTCGGCGTCAGTGAAATCCGACGCGATCAGCCCGCCGCTCGCGCCGTCGACATGAAAGGCGCCGACGATCACCGGCGTGAACAGGCCGACGCCATAGGTGGCGACGTCCATGAGCAGCCATGGCAGCGAGACGAGCAGCGTGCGGGCGCGATAGCGCGCGCTGAACAGCGTCCCGAGCCCCGCCCCATGAAGGGACGGTTGCGCGGGCGGCGGCGCGGTCGGTTGCGCCGGAGCCGCCGCGACATCCGGCATCGCGGCGTCGCGGGCCGGCGCGCCCAATTGCGACAGAAGCGCCCGCGCCTCCTCGACGCGCCCTTTCGTCGCCAGCCAGCGCAGGCTTTCGGGCGCGCGTAGACGCGCGAGGAAATAGAGAGACGCGATGACGCCGCTCGCGCCGACGAGCAGCCGCCAGTCCGACGCCGCTGGGTGAAACTTCAGGATCGCCATGCCGGCGAGCGCGGCCGTGACCATGCCTACGGACTGGGTTCCGATCGTCGCGACGATCATGCGGGCGCGCGTCCGGGCGGGCATCGTCTCCGAAACATAGGTGGCGCTGGCCGGGAAATCCGCGCCGACCCCCGCCCCCGATAGCAATTGCGCGGCAACGAGCATCCACGGGTCCGACGCGAAGGCGCCGAGCAGCGCGGCGAGGATGACGACCGCCATGTCGATCACCATGACGCGCTTGCGGCCGAACTTGTCGGCGAGGACGCCGCCGATCGACCCGCTCGCCGCCGCGCCGACCACGAGGGCGGCGCCCATGAAGCCGATGACCAGCGGACCGAGCGAGAAATCCTGTTTCAGCAGCGGCACGGCGAGGCCCAGCGCGACGACGGTGAAGCCACCCAGAAAGGCGCCGCCGCTGGCGGCGAGCCACAGCATGTAATGACGCCAGTTCATCGGTGCCTGGTCGATCGCCCCGAAAAGCGGCCCCCTGGGAAGCGGGGCGGGGCTCAAGACTGCGCCGGCTCCGGCGTCGTTTCTGCTTCCGGCGGCACGGCCTCTCCATCCGTCTCGCGCTTCTTTTTCTTCTTCTTCATTCCCTTGCGCGTCTCGGCCTCGCTCGCCTGGCGATACAGCCGTCGGATTTCCTCTATGTCGACCGTTGGCTTGGGAGCCTCGATCTTCATGTCGTCCAGCGCGTCGGCGACGATCGCGGACATAGCGAGATTGCGGAACCATTTGTGGTTGGAGGGGATCACGAACCACGGCGCATGCTCGGTCGAGCAGCGCGAGAGCGCCGCCTCGAAAGCCTCTATATAATCGTCCCATTTGTTGCGCTCGGTATAATCGGTCGCGCTGATCTTCCACTGATGCGTCGGATCGTCGAGGCGCTCTTTGAAGCGCGCAAGCTGCTCCTCTTTCGAGATGTAGAGGAAAAATTTCAGAATTGTCGTATTGTTTTCGACCGACAGCAGCTTTTCCCATTCGTTGATGAAGTCGAAGCGCGGCTTCCAGATTTCCTTCGGAGCAAGCTTGTGCACGCGCACGACCAGCACATCCTCGTAGTGCGAGCGGTTGAAGATCGCGACGTTTCCGCGCGCCGGCGCATGCGGGTGAATTCGCCACAGGAAGTCGTGATCGCGCTCCTCGGCGGTCGGCTGCTTGAACCCCGTCACCTGTACCCCCTGCGGGTCCATGGCGCTCATCACATGCCAGCACGAGCCGTCCTTGCCCGCGCCGTCGATGCCCTGAAGGAGGATCAGGAGCGAATGGTTGCGCTCCGCATAGAGGGCGCGCTGGGCCTTGGTAATGCGCTGCAAATGATGTTGCAGCTCCTCGGCAGCCTCGACGTCGTTCGCGTGAGTTCCGTGAAACCCCGGGTCGATCGACGAGAGGTCAACCTTCGAGCCGGGATCGATGCGCAAGCGTTTCGTGAAATTCATCTTGCGCTCCGGTTTGCCCGGGACAGGGCTTTTCTCGCATCATTTTGTCCTGCGCGCGACCCAAGCCGTCAAGTCGCCGACTGGCCAAAATGATCAGTGTCCGCGTTATGGACAGGCGCGTGCTTGCGAAACGCATCGACTGGGGTCGGGACCACCGGCTTCCATGGAACCGTGAGACCGGCGCAGCGGCGCTCAAAACGGTCACCTGCTGCGTCGTCATTATCTCCAGCGTGTGGTCAAATAAGGGGTCAAGGAGGAACAAAATGAGTTTCAAGCAGATGACGCTTCTCGCGGCTGCAGCGGCCTTTTTCGCCGCGACGGCTGGCGAAGCGGACGCGCATTCTCTTGTTAGCCCCGCGACCGTTCGGTCCGGGCCAGGAATTCAATGGCCGGCCATCGCGAAAATACCGGCGGGAGTCGATGTAAATGTCTCCGGCTGCTACTCCGGCTGGCAAGGCGGCTGGTGCGCCGTGCAGTGGAAGAAAGTGAAGGGATATGTGCAGGTCGGCGCGCTGGCGCCCTCGGGCGCCAATGACGTCATCGTCGCCCCCATCGTCACGATCGATAACGTAAATCTGCGTAAGGGGCCGGGCACGAACTGGCCCTCACTCGCAGTGGTTCCCTCTGGCGAGAAGGTCGATGTCGCATATTGTTCGCAAGGCTGGCTCTATGGCTGGTGCAAGATCAGCTACGAAGGCCAGACGGGCTTCGTTAACGGGTTGGTCCTGAGACGCCAGAATGCCCCTTACGCCACGACTTTCTACTAATCTTGGTGTGGACCGGCGGCGAATGGTCATCGAAAGATCGATCAGGCTTCAGCGCCCGCGCGTCGGTCCTCGCCCCATCAGGGAGGCCCCATGAAACTGCGCTATTTCGCTTTTGTCGCCTGCCTGCTGGCCGCCCAGGGGGCTGTCGCCGACACCAAGAAGCCGGTCTCCAAGTGGACCTGCGAGGAGTTTCTCGCCGTCGAGAGCGACTTCCAGCCCAAAGTCGTCTATTTCGCGACCGCTAAGGAAAGGCCGGCAAGGCCGACTCCATCGTGGACATAGAGGGCACAGAGAAAGTCGTGCCGATGATCATCGACGACTGCAAGAAAGCGCCGGGAGAGTCTTTTCTGGCAAAGCGGAAGAATGCCTGGCGCAGCGTTGAGGCGGAAGCGAAGAAGGTGAAGGATAAAATGTGAATCGGCGGCCGGGCGCCGAGGAGAAGGAGCGACGGCGGTCCTTCAACTTGTCAGGCGCGTCAGAGCAGTTGCTTGATAAACACGCGCCTAGAGGCGATTGGACGCGATGGCGCCGAGCACAAAGCACGCTAGGCAAGAAAAAAACATCGCAGAGCCTTGCGAAATCGCTTGATGGCTCCTGACGCTCTGCACGGTTGCGGTCGGCGTAATATCGGGCCTTGGCGCGGTCGTCTTTCGCGCCATGATCGCCGTGAGTCGGCGTCGAACATTGACCTCCGCTCGATTTTTCATTTCACAATGCAATAATTACGCTTTGAACGGTTTGCCGGGATCACGGCTGAGCACCGATAGCTTCTAGTGTAAGAGCACCGATTGCTATTATTATAAATATGTCATGATCATTTGCGCTGTGGTCAGGATTGGACGCCAATTGACGCCTCAATGCGTCGAAGCGGGAAACGCGCCCGCCCGATGCGAATTTGCGTTGAACGGAATTCGCTCACACATCAATTTTGCCGCGCGGTCGGACGCAGGACCGCCCGCGCTTTTAATGGACTCGCCTTAAAAAAGGCGCGCCCACGACCGATTTTGCGGACAACTGCTCTTTCGTCAGAGAGGAGTAGGCAGCCCATGATCGGATGAAGCAATTGCAGGCCTTTCCGCCGAAAGGTTCGGAACCCCAGAAAATCTTCGTCAGCACGCCATGTTCGCCGTCCCCGGCGGCGACGGGACCGCCGTTCAGCGAGAGGGCGTTCCATACCGGCTCGTCGCCCCAGGCGACGCCGGCGCGATTGGTTCCGCTCCATATCGCAGTGTTGGTCGTGGACAGTTTAGGGAAGGAAAAGGTGCTGTACAACGTGTTGTCGGTATCTTCGCCAAGGCCGATCGCGAGCTCGTCGCGGGCGCTGGTGAGACCAAGCAAAGCCATGTCCGTCGCTGGTAGCTGACCGCTGGTTTCGACCACGAAGGCTTTGGCTTGGAGCAGAATCGGGTTTTCGCTGACGAGCATCTCGTCGCCCCGGACGACGAGCGAGGACGTGGTCGCTATGGGCGATGTGGCGCCGAGCGGGCGCGTCTCGTTTGGAACATTCTCATTCTGCACATATTGCACGGCGATCTTGTCGCCGGGAGTCGTAATCTGAAAACAGGTTATCGGGTCGGTTATGCCCGGTTGCACGAATGAGACGCGCGTCCACTCGGGTGTGATGGTCATCGTACGCCAGGTGGCCTTCGTTCCGGCCATGGTTTGCGCATCCGTCGCCATGTTCACGACGCCGCTGCCGTTGATCCGCTTGACATAGGCGGAAAATATACGTTCGTGGAACCACGCTTTGGCGGCCTGGCAGATTGTATTCGTTGCGCTGTCGGCGCCCCCTGTCAGGCTGGATGCTCCATTGACCACGCCATCGACGCCCATCTGGTCGCGCGCGACTTTCATCGTCGCGCCGGGAACCCAGACCGGATTGGTCAGATCGTTACTGTATTGCAATTGATTTTGCCGGGCGTCTTCCAACATCAGTCCTGCGGGAACCCAGGCGGAGCCGTTGTAGGCGTATCCGAAGCGCGGGCCGTAATAGGGCGATTCGCTCGTGGGATAATAGTCGGCGCTGGTCGTCTGATAGGTCACGAGCGACAATTGTTCGCCAAAGATGTGAATGGATGAGCCGATCGCGGGGCCGCCATTGTCGCCGCTGGCGGGAGCGAAACCCGGGTAGACAGTCGCGGACGCTGGAGCGAAGGCCTGGTCGACCTTGCACCAGCCGCCGCTGACGGCGGTCACGGTCAACGTTGTTCCTGGCGCCGTCGTTCCCGCCGTGCAACTCGACAGATTTATCCATGAGGGATGAGACGAACCATCATATCGGTCGATCTGCGCCCAGGACGCTGCGCCGGGGGCGAGATAGAGCGTGTTGAGATAGTTCAGACCGGGCTCCACTTTGACAGCCTGCCGGTAATAACTGCCTTTTTTCGCCGTCGATCGCATCGACCAGCCGGCCTTTCCACCGAAAGGATCAGCTTTGACGGCGGGGGCGATTTTCGCTGCGGCATGGCTCCAGGCTGGGTTGGAGAATGTATTGCTGTAGACTAGCAGATTATTCGGCGCGAAGGTCAGTCTGCCCGTGCTGTCGAACATCGTAGCGTTGGCGCCGGTGCGCGTGAAAGTCTCGACGCCGCACAACTTTCTGCCTGTCACATAATTGCAGGAATAAAGCAGCGCGCCGCCGGCCGGCGACGGCTGGCCTCGTGTCGGCGCGGTCACGGCGCCGGCTTCGTTCGACTGCGGTTGCGCCTCAACCTGCGTCGCAATCAATACGGAAGCGATTCCTGCAAATATGAACACACGCGGACAGCCGGCCATTTCGGATTTCCCTCCGCTTTCAATCTTGCGCGCGGCTCATCCTCCCCGGACTCCTTCGAGACGAGCGGGCCGGAAATCTTGACCGATATTTCCTCGATGGGCGCCGCGCCCGAATTCTTGGGTGGCTCGCACGCAAAAAAGGCTCGCTCCCACGACTGGCAGCGAGCCTTATCTCGATGTCCCCCGGCTAGGCCGGGGAACATCTGTCGTTTATCCCGCGTATATCACTTCGGACGAGCGGGCGGGGTATGCGGATCCCACAGAATGCCACCCGTGGTGACACCGGCGCCCGTGGTGGTGTTTCCGATGATCGAGTCCGGGGCATGATCTTGGGATTCCGCCAACGGCACCGGCTTTCCGTCGTCGCCAACTCGGACGGAAGACATGAGAACGCCGAGCAGGCCCATATTTTCAGACCTGGGGCATTGCGTGCTGGCGACGCCCTTCACAGCAAACCTGGCGTTCTCCGTCTTGATCACCTTGTATTCGAAGTTGCCGGGGTTGATAACCTCGGCGCCTCTTTCTCCATGCCAATTGTGGCTATGCTCGTCATCCCAGCGCTTGTATCCGAGCGGGACGAAATTGACGCTGTCCACGCAGACCCAGGAGGTGTGGAACGACTGTTCCCTCGAATTCCACACGTCGAAGCTCAGCTTCGTCAGATGCCAGTCGAAGTCCTGACGCAGATCCTGGTTGCAGCTGACGACCGCCAGATCATTTTCTTTGGTCTTCACCGGACCCAATTCAGCGCCGTTCGGCATGAACTCGGCGGTGTTATACGCCGGACAACCATCGTAATGGCCGCCCATGCCATTGAGCTTGATCTTGCCCGGTTCACCCTGAACCGTGTAAGGATCGGCCGGGAGACCACGCATGTTGCGCGCGACAAACCGCCAGGCGTTGTATTGGAAGGCGGACTTCACGTCGGTGGGCATGCGTTGAAGATCAGTAAGGTCGCGCTTTTTGCCTTCACCGTAGATCACCGTGGCCTTACCCGTCAGATGGTTGAAGGCGATCTGGTTATTGGCCCCAGTGTCGACAGCGAAACAAATCAGTTCGCCGCGGTAATGGCTTCCCGGCCTATAGCCGCCGTCCTGCTTCGGCCATTCGCCAGGCGTGACTCCATCGCCATCGCGGTCCCCGACGGTCCACGACACGGTCTGCTTGCCCGTCATCGTGAAGTCGAACGTATTGCGGCCCTTGCTCTCGTTCACATAAGTGCAAAGGATATGAACGCTGCCGAGGCCGTCGTTCGAAATCTCGACGAGCGTTTCCGCGCCCCTGTGACGCTCGACCGTGATGTGCGGGAAAATCAGGATACTGCCCTTCTGGGAAGTGTTCGCGACGTTCCAACCGGCAAGCGCGGACCCTGCGGTCAGCGTCATGCCCAATGAAAGCAATACACCTATCTTTTTCATCGTTAGCTCCTTCACTAGAGCTCCGCATTAGTCGCCGTTGCAGGACTAGTTATGCGGATCAATTAGCAAAGGGTGGCCATCATCCCGCGAGCGCCTTCCGGAAGCATAATGTCGCTTCCGGTCGCCAATCGGTCGAGTTGATGGCTGCCCCTCTCACATCCACTTCAATCAATATCGAAGCGGTCGACACGGAAAATGGAGAAAGATGAGCGCGAAGTCAACACGCAATTATATTCATAATGTCGCAATGCTCATATGATCGCATGCATGGTAAAAACGGCGCTGCGCCTTGGCATTTGATTGAAGAAACATTGGGATGCCGCCCGCTCGCTTCGGGCTCTATCCAGCCGGCTCGCCCGCCTCTCGATCAATCCTCCGCGAGGGATGTAATATTATGAATGTAATTCCATTTTTCGGTTTGCGGCGCGCGCGCGAATTTGATTTCCGAAGTGACGCGCGGAGCCAGCGCCGCAAGGACTGAGCTCGATATCGCCGCATCGACCAGAAAATTCCCGGGTCGCATCATCGAACGCGCATCGCCGCTGTCGACAATCAGAACTCGGAATTGTCCATCGCAAGTTTGCCGTCGTCGACCGAATCATGCGGCATTGCACCACACCAGCCACGACATGCGGCAAGCCTGTTGCGGTCAGGATAGAGGCGTGATCTATGCTTCTTTTTTGACCCGGCGGCTCGACCTCGAGTAGCGTGTCGAGAATGTTCGGGGCGATTGACGCGCCCCTTCGTCGTCGAAATGGCGCGCACCGCGACGCCTCCAGCGCGTTCTTCCCCGGCGCGGCCGACCTATATTTTCTCGATCACCGAAAATATTGCGTCGCTCAAGCAAAACCGACTGATTATTTGCGGCCGAGAGCGTTGAGCTTTGCCCCAAGCGCGCGCTTTATCGGCCGGGGCGCGAGAGCGGCGACAGTTCCGCCCCGCTCGGCAAAGTCCGCAGTCGACGCTCGAGAAGACGAACGAAGGTCTTCCGGCGCCATGTCGGAACTCGCTCGCAGCTTCTCGTCGCCGGCAATCCCGTTCAAGACGGCTCCTCTCTCGACGAGGATTTCTCCACAAAGCCAATTTCCTGTCACGCGCGCTGAAGAACGCACTTTGAGCAAATGCTTGGCTGTGATGGAGCCGGCGACCTCTCCGGAAATATCCGCCTCGCTAACGTCGATCTGACCATTGACGACGCCGGAGGGCCCGACAGTCAAGCTTTTGCTTATGATTTCACCCTCCACCACGCCATCGATCACGACGGATTCCTGAGCCCGAAGCACGCCGGTCAGCTTCGCGCCATTTCCGACAAAAATGACGCCTTCTTCAGCCTCGAACTCAGCCATTGCGGCTTCTCCTTCGACGAATCGCATTTGCGCACGGCGAAGACGTTCCGTCCGTTACGAGGCGAATTCATGGCCCGCCTCGAAGAGCTGCAAACTCTCGATTCCGTCGCTCATTGCCAAGGTCTCGTCAATACGCAGGGCTTCGATCTTGCGCCCACGCCGCACTGCTTTGCGAGATTGCCCCGCCTGACGACGGCCAGCCGGGCTGCTGCATGCGGGGCGCGGGAAATGGAGCGATCGTCGATATGCGGCCGGGCTTTCCGTCAGGGATAGTCGTGACGGTCAGAAGCCGGCGACAAGCGGCGCTGCGCCCCAGTTGAAATGATAGTTCACGCCAGCGCGAACGATATTGCCGCGAAAACTGGTCGACGAATGCGACGCGCCCGAGAAAGCGAGCGCGCCGACGCCAATGACCGTGCTCACCATCGGGGCGACACTATAAGTTACATTACCAAGGTCATAGTAAAGGTATTCCGCCTTGGCGCTCCAGTTCGGCACGAACATCCATTCGAGTCCGCCGCCGGCGGTCCAGCCCGCTCGCGCGCCGGAATAGGAACCGCTTGCAAAAATATTCGTTGCGCCTGCGACGGGCGTATAGCTCTGGAAGATGCTCGTGTTTGCGGAAACGCCGCCATAGGCGAGGCCGCTCGAGCCGAAAACGAGCAACGTCGGCGTGACAAGATAGCCGAGGCGGCCTCGCGCCGTGCCCAGATAATCGAGTGATTTGCCGACAGTAGCCAGTTGGCTCGCGGTCGAGCCGCCGAGGACGACAGGGTTGAACGCAGCGCCGGCGACGGACGAAGAACCGTCGCTCGAGGCGACGCCCTGAATATCCGCCTCGACGCCGGCGACAAAGGCGCCGCCGAACTGGTAATCGTAGCCGATCTGACCGCCGCCGATGAAGCCGCTCGCGTTCGCGGGCGCGCTGAACGTTCCAAGGATGGCGCTCGTGGTCCCGTATCCGGCCGGAATCGCGTCGAAAATCGGGAAAGTCGCGGTCTGTACCGAATTATTGTCGCTCCACGCGCCACCCGCGTTCAGGCCGAGGTAAAAGCCCGTCCACAACGGAGGCGGCGGAAGCGTCGCAGGCCCCTTGCTCGATGGGAGGTCCGCCGCGAGCGCTGATCCGGTCATCAGGGTCAACGTGAGAAAAGCGTTTTTCATCGGCGGACTCCCATCTGCAGTTCGCGACTGCCGTCGCCCTGCCGCTCGGGTCGACATTCGAAAATTCTTAACGCCTTTGGTTAATCAATCAACAACAATTGACCATGGATGGTCCGACAACGCCTTGCGAGAATCGGGCTTTGAGGAACGCCTCGTTTGCGCTCATTGCCCGCCGCTGAGTTTGGTGGCCAACAAGGCAAGCGTCCTGGCGTAGACCCGCGCCTGATTCCACTCGAGGAAGACCGGGAAATTTGGCTCGCCCTCCTCCCAGCCGGCGTCCGGCCGCCAGCCGCTTCCTCGCAGGAAGTTCGCGGTCGACGCCAGCGCGTCGGCGGTGGAATGGATGAGGTCGCGCCGCCCGTCGCCGTCGAAATCGACAGCATGTTTCAGATAGGACGACGGCATGAACTGCGTCTGGCCGATTTCGCCGGCCCAATCGCCGCGCATTTGCGCTGGCGACATGTCGCCGCGCTGGACTATCTTCAACGCGTCTTTCAATTCCTGTGTGAACTGCGCGGAGCGCCGACAGTCGTACGCCAGGGTCGCGAGCGCCTGCATCGTCTTGAAGTTTCCGTTGTCTGCCCCGTATCCCGTCTCCAGCCCCCAGATGGAGACGAGGACGGGACCGGGCACACCGTAACGCGCTTCGATCTGACGCAGCAGATTTGCATGTCGCTGAAGCAGCGCGCGGCCGCGGTTCAGGCGCGCGGGCGTGATCAGGCGCGCCGAGAATTTCTCGAAGCTTTGGCGGAAGATCTTCTGACCTCGGTCGCGGGAGATGACCGCACGATCATAGGAGGCGTCGGCAAGCGCAGCGTCGATCACATGCCGGGACATCCCCTCTGAGGCCGCCTCCTGCTTGAAGTCCTCCAGCCACGCGCCGAAGCCCGCAGCGGAGTTCCCGCAAGCCGCCGCGCCGGCGGCATTCGTCCATACCAGAAAAAGCGCGGCGGCGGTCAGCGTCTGGCGGACGTTCATCTTGGGTCTCCCTGAAGCGGTCCTTCGACCCATCGCAGCGTTTGGATAAGTCGCCGCGTCAACAACCGCAACCGGCGGCCGGTCGCCGCGCGCAAAACAGAGGCATCGCAAGGTCTTTCTCGACGTCCGCCATCGATTATCGCGCCAATCGCGATCGGCTTCATCGAACAGATATCAACGAAGGTCCATGTCATTCGCGCATATCGCATTCGGCATGGCGTCGTCAGCCCTCGTCCTCGCGCTCAAAATCCCGAATTGTTCATTTCGAAACGTTTTTTGTCCGCCTCAATAACGCGAGCGAGCGCGCTGCAATTTTGTGGATTTGCGGAATTACGCGCGGCGCACAGCTGATAGGCTTTCAGTGACTGTTCGTATGCTTCAAGCGCATAGTCTTCCTTCGCGGTCTCATCGTCGGCGGCAAGAGCATTGCCGCCGCCAATGAACGCAAAGGAGAAAGCGGCAAGCAGCAAAAAGCGCATGGTTACCCTCGATAGGCCGCCAATGTCGGCGACGCCGTTCGTATTCGCATTCTCGAATGATAGCGGCAAACCCGCGCAGCCGCCAGTGAGGACCGCCCTTTCCGCTATGACGGCTCTCGCTACGGAAATGTCTTCAGGGGCCGTCGACGACAGAAATTTGTCTGTCGATCAGAACAACCGCCTTCTGCGCACGCTCCTGTCTGGAGCGCGTTCGATAAAATGTGTGTGCTTTTTCTGTCCGAACGCGCGGCGAAATAAAAAGTCGGGGGAAATTCGAGTCTGCGGCGCCGCCTTCAGCCTGGCCGAGTTGGGCGGCGCGTTCGTCCTCGTCGAAATCCGCGAGCATCGCCATTGACCGCGGCCGCGGGGCGTCGCGCCATTTTTTGGTCAAATCAGGCGCGTAGAGTTTTTATTAGTAGGCGGCGCCACCGCCAGACAGAACGGCTCGCGACCTCGGATGTACAGGCGCGGGCCGTTTTCGTTGGTCAGGCCCCTTTTTTTCATTCGCCGGCAAGCCGGCGAGCGACAGCTGAGCTGAAATCATCTCCAGCGCCCGCGGCAATTCGGCCCGATACGAGCCGGATGGCGAAAACTGCGCCCGAAATGGCGAGCGATAGACTGTTTTCCCCCAAGGATTCCATTACTTCAATGGTAATAACCAACCTCCCCTCTTCCTACTAGCCCGGCCTGGCGCCGGGCTCTTTTTGTCTGCTGTGATCGGCGGCGCGGGGGAAGGCGGGTCATATTCCGCGCGCATTATGTCACGCGCCTCTTCACTTCATGAACGTCGGTCTTCGAAATTCGTATGATTTCAATATCCAGTTCGAGAAAAGCAATCGCATTCGTCTGAGGGGATTGAAAAGGCTGCGAGGCGAAGGTTCATTCCTGCCCCCATGCACGAATGCGGTGCGGGCCGGACCCTGTCCTCGCAGCTCCGATTAATTTCTAACGCTTTGGGTCAGCGCGCGTTCTTCTCGATGGCGCTCATCAGCGATTCTTTGGAGTGCTTCTTGCAGTAAGCATGAATCTTGTCGTAGTTGCGCTTGACATAGCGCGAGTCGACGACGCTGAGATTCTTCGTGGCGCTGAAATAGCCGCTCATCCAGGAACCAATGAAAGCCTTGGTTTCCGGATCATATTCGGAAAACTGCTTGCAGGTGATTTCCGACATTTCGATCATGACCTGCGCCGACGCCGGCGCCGTCATGGCGAGGGCGACAATGGCGGCGTATGCGAGCTTGAGTTTCATCGATCTTCCCCCATCGTTCCTGTATTACTTTTTGTCGATCGCGCGCTGCAGGCCCGCCATGACAGACTCGGATTGATGCGATCCGCACCACTCCCTCACGCTTGCGACATTCTTCTGGAACAGGCCAAGATCGATGAAGGTGCGGCCGCTCTTCTGGGCGTACCAGCCGCTCATCCAGGCGGCAAAATCTGCGGCGTCGTCGGCCGGCATGGCAAGAAGCTCGCCGCAGGTGACGCGGGTCATATCGACCTTCACCTGCGCATGAGACAATGAAGGCGCGAACGCCGCCGCCATGGCCAAAGCGAATATCAGTCGTTTCATTCGTCTCTCCTTCTACATTCAGTAGGGTCTCAGAATGTCTTATGTACACATCAAACGTGAGACTTTATTTTCATTCGAAGGTTAAAGCGCAGAGTCAAGAGGCCGCGGCGCGTCGTCGCCTTGAAACGGGCGACAATGCACCGCGAAATGAGCGATTGTCGCGCAGATGCGGGTTCACATCCGATTGTCGGGCGCATATGGCATAGTTCAAGATGGCCCTGCGGCGCTTTCCGCGTCCATCCAGTTTTCCAAGCGCACGCTTTTGCGCGCCGCGCGAATGGACGGCTCTTCCGATTCCCGATCGAAAGGAATGCGTGAGACGCCCCGCCCGGCGAAGGATGCTATCAATGGCGATAATAGCGCCACTATAACTTTCTCGTCCATGACGGGCGCTTTTTTTGAAAATCCGGATAATGAAACCATGTCGAGCATAGCCGTCCTGAATGCAGGCTCATCGAGCATCAAATTCGCCGTCTTTCAATCGGCGGCCGAGCCGCTTCTGTTGCTGAAGGGGCAGATCGAAGGGATTGGCGCGACGCCCCGCGCAAAACTGTCGGATGCGAAGGGCAATGTCGTTCTTCAGGAAGAGCTTCCCCGGGAGGGCTTCGATCACGCAGCCGCAACGCAAACGATGATGCGGATCGGCGCCCGATGGCTCGACGGCAAGGACATTGTAGCGGCGGGACACCGCGTCGTTCACGGTGGCGCCGAATATTCCGCGCCGCTGCTGCTAACGGATCAAATCATCGACAGGCTTGCCGCCTTCGTTCCGCTGGCGCCTCTGCACCAGCCGCATAATCTTGCGGTCATCAGGGCGATCCGGTCCGCTTATCCGCAGCTGCCGCAGACGGCCTGTTTCGACACCGCCTTCCATCGAAGCCAGCCGCCGATCGCGCAGACTTTCGCCATTCCAAGAAAATTTTCGGACGACGGCCTTCGACGTTACGGCTTCCACGGCATTTCATACGAATATGTCGCGGGCCGCCTTCGCGCCGTCGCGCCGGCGGTCGCGGAAGGCCGCGTCGTCATCGCGCATCTCGGCAATGGCGCGAGCCTTTGCGCCGTGAGGAATGGCCGAAGCGTCGCAAGCACGATGGGCTTTACCGCCGCGGACGGGCTCATGATGGGCACGCGCTGCGGTTCGATCGATCCGGGCGTTCTCGTCCATCTGATGGATCAATACGGTTTCGGCGCGCGCGAACTCGAGGATTTCATCTATCGCAGATCCGGACTTCTCGGCGTCTCGGGCATTTCCTCCGACATGCGGACGCTGCGCGCGTCCCGAGACCCGGCCGCGAAGGAAGCGATCGCGCTTTTCATTTATCGTATCGTGCGCGAGATCGGCTCTATGGCGGCGGCGCTCGGCGGACTCGACGCATTGGTCTTCACGGCCGGGATCGGAGAAAATGACGCGGCGACGCGCGCCGAGGTCGCGGCCGGATGCGGCTGGCTCGGGTTGACGCTGGACGACCCTGCGAACCAGCGAGGCGAGACGCTGATAAGCGCGCCGCAATCGCGTGTCGGCGCATTCGTGATCCCGACGAACGAGGAGCTCGAAATCGCGAAGCGCACGGCGGAGATAATACGCGGCGCGCCCGCGACGTGATTTCTCAATACTCCCATTCGACGCCGACGCCGGCGGAGGTCTGGCCATCGACGCGGGTTTCGCTCTGCACGCGCACGCCTTTCGTCACGTCCACGCCGACATTGACCGACGTCTGCTCCGGCTTCGATCCTGTTCTGACGCCAACACTGACGCCGTCCATGATGTAGCGCGAGGCGCCGACCGTCGGACCATTGGCGCCGCCAGCATCGATGTCGAGAGAATCGACGCCCAGCGCCTTGCGCATTTTTTCGAAAGCGTCGACGCCGGTGGCCGCCCCTGAATATTGCGCCAGCGCGGCTGCGAGCTGCACCGCCTGGAAGGGCGTCAACGAACCCGAGGCCTTCGCAAACAGCAGGCGCGACAGCACCTCGTCCTGCGGCATTTCCGGCGAGGAAGAGAAAGTGAAAGTCGGCGAGCCTGCGGGACCGGTGATTCCGATTTTCGCCGTTATGTCGGCGGCTCTCGTCTCAGCCATGAAATCGAGCTCCGGCCGGAATCCGCCGGTGAAAGTGAGCTTGCCGCGCGTGATGTCGATACGCTGTGTGAGCAGTTGCAGCCTCCCGCGCCGCAGATCGAAACCACCCAGCACGGTGGGCTTCTGGAGCGTGCCCGTGAGTTTCGCCTCGCCGCCGAACTCCGCATCGAGCCCCCGTCCCCTCACGAAGACGCGGTCCGGCGCGGAGACGGAGAGGTCGACCGCCACGTCGAAATTGGAGCGGCGGGCGGCCTTTTCTTTCTCCTTGCGCGCAAGCGCGAGCATCTGCGCGGCGAAGCCCCTGGCGTCGATGTGTGTCGATCCGGGCAGCGGCTTCAGATTTGCGGGGAGGCGATCGGGAACGTTCACCTCCATCGTGTCGAGCTTGATGCGCCCGGCGACCTTCGGAGCCCGCGCCAGGGCGCCGCTGATCGTGAGATCGAGATCGCCCGTGGAGGATACGATGTCGGTGCTGGCGAGCTGCGCATTCTGCGCGAAAACATGAAGCGAACCGGGCATGCCGGACCCCGGCGCGACCGACACGCGGCCGGCGAGAGCGATCTGTCCGCCGTTTTTCGTTTGCGCCGTGACGCCCGGAATCGCGAGATCATGGCCGCGCCCCTCGATCCGTCCCGCGATCCTCGTCAGGCTGACGCCATTCAGCGGGTCGTTGAAGGCGCCGTCGGCGATGGCGATCGAACCGCCGACGATCGGACTGGCGGCGGGGCCTGTGAGGCGCAGATCCACAGTCGCCTTGCCGGCGGCGGTCTGGCCGTTTGCGGCGAGCATCGTATTTGCGAGCGCGGCGTCGAGCGCACCCTTCACCGTGAGGTCGAGCGCCCCTGCGCCGAGCGGCGCGGAGCCCGTCACCTTGAGGCGGCTCGCCGCGCCGACAGTGATATCAGCGGCCAGCGTCGTTCTGGAATTGGCGAGCCGGCCGCTCGCCGAGACATCGAGCGCCGGAAGGCCGTTCGAGCGCAATTGCGGCGCCGTCGCCTTTGTGACCCTCACGCGCCAGTCGCCGGCGGGCGCGGCCCTTGCGCCCGTGATCCGCGCTTCGGCGTCGAGATTCCCGTCGAGCCCAAGGGAGGGATCGACGATCGAGGCGACGGAGAGCGGAACGGCTCGCGCTCTCGCGGTGAGGTCGAGCCGGTCGCCGACCGTTCCGCTCACATCGAGACGGCCCGCGCCGAGCGCGACGGCGACGCCTTGCAAATCGAGCGCGCCGCGGTGAAAAGTGACGACGGCGGGGGCCGTGAGAGCGATCTTCCTTCCCGCGCGCTGCGCCGAGAACTGGGAAATATCGAGCCGCGTGCGCTCGCCGGGCGTGAGCGTTCCGCGACCCGTAATATTGAAGCCGCGCGCGTCGAGCGTGAGATCGAGCGCAGCCGCGCCGGCGCCTGCGGGGCTCGCGAGAAGTCGGGCCTTTCCAATCGTCTCCGCGCCGACGCGGGCGTTGTCGAGGCTTACCTCGCCGTCGAGGAGCGGGCGGCGGTAAAGATCGCGCGCCGAGAATTTCGCGGTGAGCCGCTCGATCGAAGCGGCCTGCGCCCGGACGCCCGCGCCCTGCGCGTCGACCGAAATATCCTGCCCGCCGCCGGCAGCGTCGAGCGTGATATTGGCGTTCACGCGGCCGGCGAGTTTTTGCAGGGCGAAGGCGGAAAAATCGTCGAGGTCCGGCGCTGCGACCGCGAGACGGCCGCGGGCGAGGCCGGCGCCGTCGAGAACGAGCGCGCCTTTTGCGGTCGCGTTCCCCACCGCAAGGTCGAGATCGTCGATCTTCCATCCCTCCCCGGCGCGCGCGGCGAGGACGCGCCCGCGCGCCGGCTTTCCGTCAATGACGCCGTCGAGTCTGGCGAGCGCCGACAGATCGCCCAGGACGTCATGCGCCTCGCCCTGCAACGTCAGTTTCGGGATGGGCCGGCCATTGGCGGCGGCGTCCCGAAGCGTCGCCGTCAGCATGACGTCGGGCTTTGCGAGCGACCCTGACAGCGCCGCCGCCACATCGGCGCGGCCGCTGAGCGGCAGGCCGGTCGGGCGCAGATCCGGCAGATCGATCTTCGCGTCGATCGCGGCCTTCTCCCGGGTCGCCTCGCCCTGGACGACCGCGGAGACATGATCGCCGCGCAGGGCAAGCTTGTCGAAGGAGACGCCGCCGTCGGGAAGCGTCGCGAGCTTGCCGGAAAGCGACAGGCGGCGGCCCAGCAATCCGTCGAGCGCCGCCACGCCGACGCCCGGCCCCGAAATGGCGCCGTTCAGCGTCGCCGCGATGCGGCCTTCCTGCGGCGCGCCCTCGAGGTCGGCGGCGAGCGTCAGGGCGCCGCGCAGGTCGCGTCCGGCGAGCCCAGCAAAGCGGCGCAGCTCCGGCGCCGAGACATGCGCCTTGCCGTCGAGCGCATGGGGCCCCGCGCGACCGGTGAAACTCGCCTCGCCCGCGCCCGTTTCGATTTTGGCGACGCCGATTTCCGCGTCGCCCGCGCCGCTCGCGCGGGCGCGCAGCGTGAGGCCGAATTTGTCGCCCACCGCCTCGGAGAGCGCGGCGTCGGCGAAGGCGAGGCCGTCGCCCTGGGCGTCCGCCTCGATATCCAGCCGCGCGGCGGCGTCGGCGAGATCGCCATCGGCGACCGCCCTGGCGACGATGTCGAATTTGCCGACGCGGCCGATGGGGCCGTCTGCGTCCTCGATCTGAAGGCGCAGCCGTGCGGCGGGGCGGGTCAGCGCGCCCGAGATATTGGCTTCGCCCTCGAATTTTCTTGCGCTGAACCGGGAGCCCGCCCCGGCCTCGGCGCCGTGAAGGGCGGCGGCGCCCTCGATCCCGCCGTCGGCCGCGAGCCGGCCTGCGGCGTCGAGCCTGAAGGCGGAAGCGCTCAACGCCAGCCGATCCAGCGCGATGGCGCCGTCGTCGCCCAGATGCGCAACGCCTTCAACTTTCGTCGCATCGGCGAAAAGCGCGGCGACTTCCTTGGGCAGCATTTCCGCCAATCGCGCGGAGAGGCCGAGGTCGACGCGTCTCGCCGCGCCGTCGCGAACGACTTTCACGCCGCCTTCGGCGCTGATCGCCTCCCCCGCGCGAGCGACGAGTTTCGCGTCGAAGGCGTCGAGCGTCCCATCGCCATCGAGGGCGATCTCGACCGGCGGCAGGCCAGGAAGCCTCGCAAGCCGCGCGATCAGGCCGCCCTCCGGCTCCGACGCGGCGGCTCGGACCTGGAGCTTCCCGTCGGCCGGCGAAAAGTCGGCGCTGGCGGCGATCGTTCCAGGAGCGTCGAGCCGCCGGGCCACGAGCTTCGCGCGCGCCGCGTGACGGGCGCCGCCGATTTCCGCAGAGCCGTCGACGGCGAGCGTCGCCGCCATGTCGAGCACGGGCTTGTCGAGATCGACCCGGCCGATGGAAAACTCTCCGAGCCTGACCCTGATCGGAAGATCGGGACGCCATGAACCGCTCGCCTGCTCCCGCTTCTTTTGCGTCTCCGTGCCCGGCGCCGGCCGGCGCAGCACGTCGACCCGGCCGATGTCGATGCGGTCCACGTCTAGCTTCAGCGCCAGCAGCGCCAAAGGCGACCATTTCGCCGAAACCCGGTCGATCCTGAGCCAGACGCCGTCGCGATCCGAGAGCGTGACGTCGCGCGCCGTCGGGCTGGACGAGGCGACGCCGTCGACGCCGCCGATCTCGACCGTCATGTCTGGAGAGGAGACGGCGCGCGAAATCATTCCCGCGAGCGTCGTCCCGCCCCTGTCGCTGTTGAGAAAGGTCACGGCGGCGCCAATCGCGCCGACGATGAGCAGGGCGGCGAGACCGGCGACGAGCCTGGAGCGGGAGAGGCGCAAACGCATCAGAAGGATTCCCCGATGCCGATGAAGAGAGCGATGCGGCTGTCGACCGGCCGCGGATTGAGCGGCGTGGCGACATCGACGCGGATCGGGCCTATCGCGGTGTAGTAACGCAGGCCCAGCCCCGCTGCGGCGCGCAGGGTCGAACCGAAATCGGGCCATGGCGACGAGAAAGCGGCGCCGATGTCGAAGAAGGGCACGACGCCGATGTTCTGCGTCACCCTGAGGCGCGCCTCCAGCGAGGCCTCGAAGAGGCTGCGCCCGCCGGTAGGGAAATCGAAGCCGTTATACGGGCTGATGGACTTGTAGCGATAGCCGCGCACCGAACCTCCGCCGCCGGCGAAGAAGCGATGGCTCGCGGGGATATTCTCGATGCTCGCCCCGACGATCGACCCGACGGCGACGCGGCCGGCGATGATGCGCCAGGCGTCTTCGTCCAGCGCGTAATAGGCGGAGGCCTGTCCCTTCGACTCCACCATGCCGACGCCATGCGGCAGCGCATTCACATTGGGCGTGACGCGGCCGACGACGCGAACGCCGCGCGTCGGCGCCAGCGCATTGTCGGTGCTGTCGTAGTTGCCGGAGAGGGGGAAACCGAGAAGCGAATAATCGTGCAGCCCCCAGGCGTCGAAAAACTGCCCGCCCTCGACCTCGATTCCGCCCTGGATCGACGCCGTGTCGCTGAAGCGGTGGCGGATGGCGCCAGTGAAATTGCCATAGGACGCCCAGTAATAGACCGTCCGCTCGCGCACGGCGGACGCGTCCAGCAGCAGATCGTTGCGCGTGCCCCAAAGGGCGGGCTTGAGGAAGCCGACATGGGCGAGGCCGACGAGATTGCTGGCCTCGATATGCGGAAAGGCGAGAAAGGCCGAGGAATTGTTGTAATAGGCGAGGCCGCCTTCCAGATCGACGCGCAGGCGCTCGCCGCCGCCGAAGAGATTTCGATCCATCCAATAGGCGCGCAGCGCCGGCCCGTTGATATTGGAGAACATCGCGGCGGCGCCGATCACATGGCGCTTGCGCTCGCTGGTTTCGACGAGGATCGGCAGATTGCCGTTCTTGTCCAGACGATCGCCGTCCGAAACCTTGACCCCGCCCAGCGCCTCGATCCGCGCGACGGACCTGCGCGTGTCGGCGAGCTTCTTCGGACTGTAGGGTTCGCCCTCCTCGAGATAGATGAAGGATCGGATGACGTCGGGATCGACGCCGGATGATCCGGAGAGCTGAACCTCGCCGATCCCGGCGCGCGGCCCCGGATCGATGGTGACCGCCACGTCCATCGCGTGCTCCCGGTGCAGGATGACCGGGCGCGAGGAGACGACCTTGGCGAGCGGATAGGATTTGTCGCGCAGCTGATCCACCCACTCGGCCTCGCGGGCGCGCACCGCGGCGGCGCGGGCGGGTTCGTCGGGCTCGACTCCGAGCGCCTTGCGCGAGAAGAGGGTGGGATCGATAGGCGCATTCGTCCGCGCGTCGTAAACAACGACGTGGCGAAGCTTGAAGACCGGACCCGGATCGATCTCGAAGTGCACGGGGACGAGCGCCGCATTACGGTAGCGCTCGGCCGCCGCGGCTGCTGCTTCGACGCCATGGCCCTCGGGCGAAACCGCGACGCCCGCGACGCTCGCGCGGACGGTGGCGTTGAAATAGCCGTTCGCCCAGAGCGCGTCGGTCAGGCGCGGATAATCCGCGACCACGCGGCGGGCGAGCCCGACGCCGGCGTCGGGCGACTCCAGCCGCAAGCGCCAGCTGTTCGACGCGTCTTTCAGATTCTGATCGAGCGCCCCGTCGCCGTCGAGGCCGGCGAATGAGACCTCGTAGGCTACCGTCTCCGGATTCGGCGTCGCCTTTTCCGGTTCGCCGAACAGCCCGAAGAAGTCGAAGGCGCGCGAGGGTTCGCTCCCGCCAAAAACAAAAATGGCGCAGACAGCCGCAACGAACGAAAGGCGGTCCGGCTTCACGGCAATCCTTCTTGAAATCCGAGCCGGAACCATAAGCCGAAACGCAAATCCGGTCCATGTCGGCATATTCGGGCGGGTCGCGATGGTTAAAAATCTGGACGAATTGTTCGGATCGACTCATATGACGACAGAAGGTCCATGTCGCGGAGGACCCGTCCGGAGCCGCCGCTTTTCGAGGCGCCCGACAGGGGCGACGCCCGAATTACCGTGATCGGCGCGTCCCTCGGCAAAACAGGACTTGTGTCTTCCGTACGGCAATGGTCTAGCTATGACGATTCTGGAAACACGCATGCTGGGCGCTTTGGTCGAATTCCCGTAAAATCGACGCAGGCGAAGATGCGAGGAAAGTGATTTGGGCGTTGCGTCATTTTTCGAAGCCTATTCGCAGTGTGATGCGCGCCCACCCGGCCTTGGCTTCCGACCGCATGTGAAGATCGGCGTCGGGCGAAATCGCCGCCTTTCGCGATTCAGAATCCCGAAACCATGAAAATGACCAATGCGCCGTCGCGGCGAGTCCAGCAAACCGCCGCCGCCCTGAAACGCTGGCTCCCTGCGGGCGGGCAGTGGCCGAGTCCAGTTACATGGCAGGGTCTTGCGCTGGCCGTATGTCTGCCCGCCGCGGCCGGATTGATGGAGTGGATGCTGTGGCCGTGGATTTCCCCCAGCATCTGGATTTTCGTCTATCCGGCCGTTTTCCTCGCCTCGCGCTGGACCGGCTTCTGGGGTGGGATCGTGAGCACGATCCTCGGCGCGGCGATGGTGTGGTTCATCTTTATTCCATTGCAGGCCAGCGCGATGAGCCTGGAGTTCATCCCCCCCTGGTCGACGCTCAGCTTCGTGGCAATGGGCTATCTTTTCAGCGACACCCATGAGCGTCTGCGCCGCAAGCATGTGCGCATTGAAAGCCGCTTCGAGGCGATTTTCGATCAGGCGGCGGTCGGCATCGGCCTCGTAGGGCTCGACGGCAGATTCTTCCTCGTCAATCGCAAGCTTTGCGAGATGCTCGGCTACAGCGCCGACGAATTACAGGCGATGAGCTTCCAGCAGATCACGGAGCCTGAAGATCTGACCGAAAGTCTCTCGCACCGCCAGCGGCTCATCGATGGCGAAATACAGATAAACGGATTTGAAAAAAGGTACATTCGCGCCGATGGGGAGGCTTTCTGGGTCAATATCACGCTTTCGCTCGGCAGAAAGCCGAATGGCGAACCCGATTATATCATCGCCATCGTCGAGAATATCGAGAAGCGCAAGAAGATCGAAGCCGAGCTGAGAAACAAGACGGCCGCGCTCGACGAAGCGCAAAGGGTGAGCGACTTCGGAACCTGGTGGTGGGATTTCCGCACCGGCGCCGGCTATTATTCAGACGCGGTCTACGAGATTTATGGACGTGACCCCACGCTCGGCCCCGCCGGCTTTCAGGAGACGCAAAAATATTTCACGCCCGAAAGCTGGTCCCGACTCGTCGCGGAACGCGCGAAATGCATGGCGGGCGGGACGCGATGGGAATGCGACCTCGAGCTGGCGCGGGCGGACGGCGGGCCAAGATGGGTCACGATGCGCGCGGAGATGGAGCGAGATTCGACCGGCGCGGTTGTCAGATCCTACGGTTCGGTTCAGGACATTACGAAACGCAAGAAAGCGGAACTCGCGCTTATTGAAAGCGAAGAGAGGATGCAGCTTTTCATCGAACACGCGCCAGCCGCCCTGGCAATGTTTGACCGCGAGATGCGTTATCTCTCCGCAAGCCATCGCTGGATGGATGATTATGCGCTCGACGAGCGCGATATCATCGGGCGCTCGCATTACGATCTCTTCCCCGAAATCCCCGAACGCTGGAAGGAAGTCCACCGCAGGGCTCAGGCGGGAGAGGTCGTCCGGGCGAACGAGGACAAATTCGTCCGCAAGGACGGCAGCATCCAATGGCTGCGCTGGGAGGCGCGTCCATGGCGTAATGCCAGCGGCGCCGTTGGCGGCATCGTTATCTTTGCCGAGGACATCAGCGGCATTGTCAATGCGAGAAACGAAATCCTGCGCGCGAACGCCGAGCTGGAGGCGCGCGTCGCCGCCCGCACAGCGGAGCTGGACGAAGCGCGCCAGAAAGCCGAATTGAACAACGAGCGCCTTCGCATGGCGGTTGCCGCGGGCGCCATCGGCACATTGGACATCGACCTCTTGCATGACACAGTCGTGGTCGACGACAACTGGCGCGAGCTGTATGGATTTGCGCCCGACAGTCCTGTCACGACGGCTCTGATCGACCGCTGCATCTTTCCAGACGATATGCCCATGGTGGCCGAGGCGAGACGCAAGGCTTTCGATCCGAGAGACGGAGGCAGTTATCGCGCGCAATACCGTATTCGCCGCCCGGACAGCGGCGCCGAACGATGGATCAGCTCGCACGCACAGGTCCATTTCGACGACGACCGGCCCGTCCGCGTCGTCGGCGTCGCTCGTGATATAACCGTTGAGCGTCGTCTCGAGCTTTCGCTACATGAGAAAGCGCAACTCGCCGAGCAGATCAAGGCGAGCGAGGCGAGGCTGCGCGCAGTGATCGACGGCGCGGGCGACGCGATCATCACGATCGACGACACCGGCGTCATTCAGTCGATCAATGCCGCCGGCGTCCGCATGTTCGGCTATGAGCGGGACGAAATCATCGGCCGCAAGGTTCAATTACTGACAAACGAACCAATCCGGAGCTCGCACGACGGCTATATTCAGAATTATCTGCGAACCGGCGTCGCCAAGATCATCGGCGTCAGCAGGGAGGTCGAAGGACGACGCAAGGACGGGACGCTGTTTCCCGCCGAACTCGCCATTTCCGAGGCCAAATTCGATAAGACGCGTCTGTTCGTGGGCTTCATGCGCGATCTCTCCGCCCAACGCGAGGCCGAAGCGAATATCGAGCGGTTGCGCACGGAGCGCGCGACGGCGATCGGCGGAATCGCGGTCGCGCTGGCGCATGAGATCAACCAGCCGTTTCTGGCGAGCGTCGCCTATCTCAACACGGCGCGGCAACTATTGGGAAAGCAGACGCCGCAACATTTCCCCGCGATCGAGGAAACGCTGGACCTCGCCGCAAATCAGATCATGCGGGCGGGGCAGATCATCAACCACCTGCGCGAATTCGCCTCCAGCGGCGAGCCGGACAAGACCTTCCAGCATCTCCACGAACTGATCCGCAACGTCGGCAGTCTCACAGAGGATAGTCTGAAACAGGCGGACGTCGAACTGACCCTGCGACTGAATGCGGAACCGGATCGCGTGCTCGTGGACAAGGTGCAGATCAAGCAGGTCCTTCACAACCTCATCCGGAACGCCAAGCAGGCGATGAGCAATTCGACGACGCGGAAATTGACCATTGCAACCGAATCGATAGAGGATGACATGATACGCATCGATATTATCGACACGGGCTGCGGGCTCACTCAGGAAACCATGGCCAGATTGTTCGAGCCATTTGTCACGACAAAGGATTACGGCATGGGTGTTGGTCTGTCGATCTCGCGCTCGATCATCGAAGCGCATTATGGAAAATTATGGGCTGAACCAAACCCCGACGGCGGCGCCATATTCAGTTTCACATTGCCATCGGCGACGAACGGAGCGGCCGATGCGTAACAAGGAGACGATATTCATCGTCGATGACGACGCGGACGTCCGTCACGCGCTGAAACTGTTATTGACAAGCCTCGGGCATGTCGTCCGAACCTATTCGTCAGCCAGGGATTTCCTCGCCGAGGTTGGCCCCGAGGATTGCAGCTGTCTTCTCACCGACATCCGCATGCCGGGAATGAGCGGCGTCGACCTTCTGATGAAAATGAAGGAGTCGGCGATCAAGATTCCCGTCGTCGTCATGACGGCCTACGCCGATGTGCCGCTCGCGATTCAGGTCATGAAGGAAGGGGCAATCGATCTCATTCAAAAACCGTTCACCGATGCGACCTTGCTGACGGTCGTGAACAGCGCCCTCGCTCATGAAAATGATCAGGGCGCGCGCGAAGCGGAGGTCAAGGCGATACAGGAGAGGCTTACGACCCTCACCCCGAGAGAGCGCGACGTTCTGAACGGCTTGCTCGCCGGGCGCTCGAACAAGATCATCGCGCATAATCTCGGCATAGGGGTGAGAACGGTCGAGACCCATCGCGGAACGATCATGGAGAAAATGCAAGCGGAAAGCTTCGCGGACCTCGTGCGCATGTCCCTCATCGGGCAATTCGATCGACGGTGAGAAATATGGCGCTAGTCGCGTCATTCGGTTGGGCCGCTACAGTGATCCGAATGATTGACCGCGACAGACACGAAGTCGTCGAACCCAGTCAGAAAAGCATCCGTGACGTCAGGATCGAATTGTGCGCCGCTTCCCGCCGCAATGATCTTGCGGGCCTCCTCGAACGGCAGGCTGCGCTTGTAGACGCGATTCGATATCAGCGCGTCGAAAACATCCACTATGGCGGTTACTCGCGCCGACAGCGGGATCTCGGCGCCTGAAAGGCCATCAGGATAGCCGCTGCCGTCCCACCTCTCATGATGCCAATGAGCGATTTCCTTCGCCACGGCGAGAAATGGCGCGGGCTGCCGCATGTCCCGTTCGGTCTGCTCGATCACTCGCGCGCCCAGCGTCGTATGGGTTCGCATGATGGCCATCTCCTCCTCTGTAAGCTGATCAGGCTTGAGCAGGATCCGATCCGGTATGCCGACTTTGCCGATATCGTGCAGCGGCGCCGACCATGTCAGCAAGTCGATATAGCGATCGGTCAGAATGGGTGAGAAACGCGGGAATGCGCGCAGCTTTGTCGCAAGCAGCCGGACATAGTGTTGCGTGCGCAGCAGGTGGTTTCCAGTATCGGCGTCGCGCGCTTCAGCCAGATACGCCAAGGCAAGCATGGCCGTCTGCTCGACTCGTCCGGTTTCAGCGTCGCGCCGCGCCAATTCCGCCCTCAGCGCGGCGATCTCGGCTCTGAAAAAATCTCTCTCCTGCGGCGATTCAACAAGCTTTCGCTTCGGCGCAAATTGAAAAGCCTGTTCCAGCAGTTCGCCGACCCGCCTGATCGATGACGTCTCTTCGTGGCGGCCTTCATCCCTTGCGTCCAGTTTTGCAATGGAAACGAGGACCGTCATGGTCGAGGAGACCGCTGCTTCCCGCAAGCGCGCAAGCAAGGCGTGATCATCCTCGACCTCCGTCGCCAGACCGAGGAAGGCCGACATGGGAGCGTCGCTTCCAGGCGACTTCGCCGCCGTTGCGGGGTGGCCCGGCCGCGCATCCACCGCGCAGCGGATGTCAACTCCAGATGGCTCGAAATAGATCAGCATAGCGTGACGCTCGTCCTGGCTCTGGTCGTCGACCGACAATCATCTCCCCACGACTTTGAGCGCGGGGCGCGGCTGATTCGACGGCGCGCGGCGATACGCGGCGTCTCCGAAGCTGAATTTGGAAATCGACTCGTCGAGAACGATCGTCCCCTGTCTCAGGCTTTGCGTCGCCGCGTTCGTCTCCTCGACCATGGCCGCATTGCTCTGGGTTGCTTGATCCATTTGAGTGACAGCGACATTGACCTGATTGAGCGCCATGGCCTGATCATGCGCATTGGCGGAAATCGCGGCCACCAGCGCGCTGACTTCCGTGACGCGGGTTGCAATCGTCGCAAGCGCCTCGCCCGTTCCGCCAACCAGCGTCACCCCTTTCGAAACCTCTACGCTCGATGTCGAGATCAATCCCTTGATCTCCTTCGCAGCGTCGGCGGATCGTTGCGCCAGCGCGCGCACTTCGGACGCGACCACGGCGAAACCCCGCCCTGCCTCACCGGCTCGCGCCGCCTCCACCCCAGCATTGAGAGCGAGAAGATTTGTCTGAAACGCAATTTCGTCGATTACGCCGATGATCTGGCCGATATTTTCAGAAGATCGTTCAATGCCGGCCATTGCCTGGACGGCGCTCGCGACGATCACGCTTGCCTTCTCGGCCTCCTCCTTTGTCGTCGACACTATGTTGTTGGCGGAGCGGGTGGTCTTTGCGGTTTCGTTGATGGTGTTGGTGATTTCCGCCAGGGCGGCGGACGTTTCTTCGAGGTTCGCAGCCTGCGATTCGGTCCGTCGGGACAGGTCATCCGCTGCGGTGGCGATTTCATTGGTCGCCTGGGCAATCATCGCCGCCGATTCGGCGACGGACGTCAACGACTCCCGCAGGCGCTCGACCGTCTCATTGAAGTCGGACTTCAGCGTCTCGAACTCGGAGGCAAGATCTGCATTGATTCGCGTCTGCAGATCGCCGCTAGCGAGCGTCTTCAAGGCTTCAGCCAGAACTTCTATCGCATGCGTCTGATTCGCCTCGGCGGCCAGGCGCCCAGCCTCACTTTGTCTGCGCTTCTCCTCGAGTTCCTCGAGATATACCGAAATCGACAGCTCCATATCGAGCAGGGAGGCCTTGACGAGACTCGACAGCGATTCGGCCATTTCTCTGGCGCGATGCTTGCCGTGGCCCATGATGCCCGGCCAGCGATCTTTTACGAGAGCGTGGATCAATTGCTCGATGACGAGCGTGTAACCACCGATATACCAGCGCGGCTCCAGTCCCAATCTTGCATGCGTCTTGCCGATAGCGCGTACTGCCTGCGCGTAGGTCTCATTGAAGGCGGCGCCAGTTATCACACCCCAATGCGCCGCCTGCCGGCTCTTCGCAGCATCCAGATGCTTATCACTGGAAAAGAATTTCGCCGTGTGCGGCGTCTTGCGGACCTTGTCGTAGAAGGCCGTCAAAGCGCCACCGATATTTTCTTCAATCAAAGGCGCCATGCTGCGAAGCTCGGCCCTTGTCCTTTCATCGAGGCCGATAAAATCGAGCCGCTCGGATATTGAGACAGCTGTGCTAGTCGAATTGTCTAGATTTGTCACAGGACGCCCCCGGAATGAACCGTGAAAGAGAGAATTGGATCCGGTTCATCCGGCAACGAGCGGCGGCGTCATGCACGTCGAGTGTAGGATACTAGGTCTCACATTTCATATCTGTCAATTAGTTAGCCGGGGGCTTTGATTCTCTCCTTCGTACAGTGATGGCAAATTCGCCGAAACCAGAGCACTCGAATGCAGACATCAGTTGCTGCGCAATTAGAATTCGTCAAATTCGTTCAGGAATTCTTTAGCCTCCAATTCTGCAAGCTTGAGGAAGTAAGCAACCATCGGCAACCCGGAACGCGTTGCGATCTTCGAGAGCTCTTCAGACATTTCGGCGACATACACGGCCGTCGAAATGCTTGTGTCGTGGGATTCGCGGGAGAAGGCGGCAACTTGATTTACGGCTTGTTGCATCATTTGTTTGGCTCAATATTCGATTGCGCTGGGGGTGTCCGCCAACCGCGGACATACGCTAGGACTGTCGACAAACGGTCGGCGAAATCATTCTTCTTGTTTCATCCATTGCTGCCGTGGAAATCGAGGATTTGCAGTCGCTCGACTTACCTGGCTTTCGACTTAACACATCCATAGTAACCGACCTGCAGCGCAACTATAAGGGCCGGGAAGTACGGAGCGACAAAGAGTGTTGACATATATCAATGTACACGCTGCCGATTGCATCCGCAGGGATTTCCGGCGTCGTTGTCGTGACTAACTGAACGTTTTCCGTCACAGTGCAGCCGTCATCAGTGCGTATGAACACTGACTTGCGTCGAGGCGCCGCGCAAACTCTTCATTCGTTCATTGGCTGGCTGATGCGAAATTGTCTGCAACAACTGCATTTGGGATGTTGTCAGATTCCGATGCCTTCAGAACCGAATGTCAAAATTACAATCCGACCTGTTTTTCAGGTCGGTCATCTCGAATGCAAACTAGCTCAGAACTGCAATCGCACGCAATCGTGACAGATTTCATGGCCGCGAGTGAGGCCACGATTGATTGTTGCGCTTCGCGTCCCTTCAGCAAGTTGATAAGATTTCCAACTATCTATTTTGCACGCTATCTCCAGCGCGCAATGACATTCTTTTTTTCGTTCTCCGCAATGGGTGACAAATGCGCAGGATGCGCTCGTGTGAAACGCCTTTCTTGATCGATTGAGAGAGCCTCCCGATGGGAACTCCTCGCATGGCGCCTCCATGGTTCACCAAGGTTGCAACAAACCCGCGGCCACGCAATGAAGAGACATGGCGGGAATGATAACAGATGCATTTGACGAAAGGGAATTGACGAAGCAATCGCGCCTGCCCACGATGGCGTGAGCTTATCGGAACGATCTGGAACGGGACGCCGGATTTAACGAGATGGCGTTGCTATTAATTATGATATGACCAAAAGAGGTAATTTTGAAATTCGAATTCGAAGAGACAGGTCAGACGCTATCGCGAGGCGACGTCTCGGCGGATTTCGCCCCCATGATGAGAGATGCCTTCGGCAATCGCTTCATCGACGTAGGCATACAGCGCAAGATCTTCCTCGAGAAGATCTGCAACGAGGCCAATCCTCGATAGTGTCGTCGCGAGGCCCTTGACTGTTCGAAACGACGTCGGCCCCTCTTCGCCGAGCACGTCAACACCTAGAACGCCCGACAGCAATTCCTTGAACAGGCCGTATCGTTCCCTTGTGCCGACGACGTCGATAGTCGCTAGATTATCGAGGGCTTTTGAGACATGCACGCGTTTTGGAACCTCGTCGAGATCGCATCCGAAGACTTTCGTCATCGGACTCATTAGTTCTCTGCGCTGCTGATCGCTGGTCGCCCGGAAAGCCGTTGTCAGGCCACGCGGATCGTTTAGCGGCAGTTCGCGAGCGAAATCGATAAGAGTCGTTACGCCGGTAGAATACGTTTCCAAATAGGACGACGCATCCTCCTTCGCGAGAAAATTCAGAAACAAGAGCCGTTCCGCGAGTTCCTCGAACGGTTCCCGCAGCAGCGCAACTCGGACATAGCCCTTGTTTTTCAGATACTGGTCATAGCGGCTGAGCAATGAACGGCCAGAAATAAAGATTGAACTATTGAAGGGATTACTAATTATGTTGATCGTTGTTTCGAGACCGTTCCGCTCGGAATTCGAGTAAGTAAGTGTGAAGTGTTTTTCAATAGCGCTCAAAATACGGCGCTGAGGCATGATCGAGCAGTCAAATAAAAACATTTTCCGCTCGATGTGGCGCCCCTTCTGGAGCCGCCGATAAATCGGCAATCTCGTTTCCGCTTCGACGATTTCGATATCATCGATCTGATCGAGATCCGGAACGATTTTGGTGTTCACGTCGAAGCCGACGAGACCGGTTGAATGGAGTCCGAGGTCGCGAATCCCCGCGCGCGTCACATTCGCCTGGATAGCGATTTCGTTGCGCCCGGGTATAATAATGATGATCGTAGGCGTAACGGAAGGATTGTCAGGCGCAAGCCAGCCCTTGATCGAATTGCCGGAATCGGAGTCTATGATAAAATGCATTCCGCTGGCTGCCTGATTTGGCTCTCGTCGCGCATGATGAGCCTGACTTTGCTTTCCTCGCGCCGCTCGGCCGGCAGCGTCCCATAATGGAGCCATTCGCCGCGCCGCTTGGCAACCACGGATTTCGCTCTTGGGCGAGCATTGATATCTGACCTTTATGGTCGACTCAAGCAGAGGCAGCTAAAGAGGATTTTTAAGGCGGACACAACAGTGCAAGTCGAAGCGGAGTTCGTCATCCGAACTGGCGCATCGGCATTCATTCATAAATCGGGGGTATACTTTGGCACAAAATCCTAGATGTTTGATCCTAGGGTTTGATGATGCAATCTTTTCCAGCGGCGGGAAGAATGCGCTATGGGCGGTCTCCACGGGAGCGCCCGCACGACAGAGGCGGTGCGTCGAGCGATACAACATAGTCAAGATAGCCCGAGAGCTCTCGCCGAGAGCTGGCTCCGGTTGTTTGGACAGCTCCCCGCGGATTTTAAGTGGATCTCTGCCGGGTTTTGCTGATCGCGGGGCGTTTCGATTTTGTCGCGGCGTCGGGAGGGCGTAGCCCGACCAGAGCTGCGGCAAAATCGAAGGGGACAATTATGCGGCCATCGCCGTTTCCTGTTTGTCGAAGCAGGCCTCGTCGGGCGTGCGCCCGTCAAGGCTCGAATGCGGGCGCCGCTCGTTATAGAACGCGAGATACCGACTGATCGACGCGCGCCTCATACCAACGGCTTCGCTTTGTGACTCACCGGGGATCCCCCTGGCGCGGATTTTCTGGCTCATTTGGCGCGGAGGAGATTCGCGCCATGCCAGCAGCGGTGAAACTTCGAGAGGACTTCTCGGCTGGGGAGCTTCGGGCTTTGGCCCAGCGCTCGAAGGACGTCTGAGCTGCTGCCGGTTTCGTGGACACCGAGAAATGGTGTTTCATGAGGCCGGAGGTTTGTTATGGCGAGACGGATATTCAGTCGGGAGTTCAAGGTCGAGGCGGTTCGGTTGGTGAAGGAGCGCGGCGTCACCGTCGCGCAGGCCTGCCGCGATCTGGATGTGCATGAGAACGTGTTGCGGCGCTGGGTTCGGGATCTGACGACGGATCCCGTGCAGGCCTTCCCCGGACACGGCCAGCGGAAGCCGGAGCAACTGGAGATCGAAAGGCTGCGCCGTGAGGTCGCCAAACTGCGGGCGGAGCGCGACATTCTAAAAAAGGCCGCAGCCTTCTTTGCGAGGGAAGCGAAATGAGGTTCGCTTTCGTCGCAAAGCACCGGAGCGTCTGGCCGGTGGCGTGGCTCTGCGAAGCGCTGGACGTGTCCCGATCGGGCTTTCACGCCTGGCTGCGTCGCGGGCCGAGCGCCCGATCGGTCGCGGACGAGGAGCTGACAAAGAAAATCCGCGCGAGCTTCGTGGGCAGCGCCCGAACCTACGGCGCCCGCCGCGTCTGGCGGGACGTTCTAGCCGAAGGCGTCTCCTGCGGCCTGCACAAGATCGAACGGTTGATGCGGGCAAACGCCTTGCGGGCGCGACCGCGTCGCCGGGGTCAGCCGAAGGACGACGGACAAAGGTCGGCGGTCGTCGCGCCGAATGTTCTCGACCGGCAGTTCGCCGCGCAAGCGCCGAACCAGAAGTGGATCGCCGACTTCACCTATATTTGGACGGCGGAAGGCTGGCTCTACGTCGCCGCAGTCATCGACCTGTTCTCGCGAAGGGTCGTCGGCTGGTCGATGAAAGCCGAGATGACCGCTGGTCTTGTCGCGGATGCATTGATGATGGCGATCTGGCGTCGCGGCAAGCCGGACGCCTTGCTGCATCACTCCGACAGGGGCAGCCAAT
This sequence comes from Methylocystis sp. ATCC 49242, assembly GCF_000188155.2. Lineage (NCBI taxonomy): Bacteria > Pseudomonadati > Pseudomonadota > Alphaproteobacteria > Hyphomicrobiales > Methylocystaceae > Methylocystis > Methylocystis sp. ATCC 49242. The sequence goes on along the minus strand of NZ_KE124774.1, from coordinate 3,309,734 downwards.
ATACGAGCGAGCAGTTCCAGCGCCTCATGGCCGACAATGGCGTCGTTTGCTCGATGAGCCGATCCGGCAATGTCTGGGACAATGCGGCGATGGAGAGCTTCTTCTCTTCACTGAAGACGGAGCGGATCGGGAAGAAACTCTACCGCACGCCTGACGACGCCCGGGCAGACGTCTTCGATTACGTCGAGCGGTTCTACAACCCCGTCCGCAGGCATTCGACGATCGGCTACGTCAGCCCGGTTGAGTTCGAAAAGAAGGTGGGAGTAACTTAACTCGGTGTCCACGAAACCGGCAGCAGCTCAGTCCATCAGAGCCGGCGCTTGTTGTCACTGGCGGCAGTCCGCGAGGGGAAGGCCCGGGGCGAGGCCGCCAGGATTGGCGGCATGGATCGGCAGACGCTGCGCGATTGGGTCCATCGCTTCAACGCCGCCGGGCCGGACGGCCCCTTCGATCAATGGACAGACGGTCCGACGTCGCGCCTGTCGGCGGCGCAATTGGCCGCGTTCGTGAAAATCGTCGAGGCCGGACCGGTTCGCGCGCGGGATGGCGTCGTGCGCTGGCGACGCGTCGACCTCAAGCGCGTCATCGCCGAGAAATTCGGCGTCGATTTTCACGAGCGCTATGTGGGGACTCTACTGAAGAAACTCGGCTTCTCTCACATCAGCGCAAAGCCGCGCCATCCTGCGCAGGACGGCGAGATCGTCGATGCCTAAAAAAAAACTTCGCCGCGACGCTGAAGGCGCTTCTCGCTCATCTGCCGCCGCGAACGCCCGTCGAAATCTGGTTCCGTGACGAAGCCCGCATCGGCCAGAAAAACGGCTTGGTGTGACAATGGGCTCGCCGTGGAACACGTCCGCGTCGGCCCGCCGATCAGCGCTACGAAAACGCCTATCTGTTTGGTGCGATTTGCCCGGCCAGGGGCAAGGGCGTGGCGCTGGCGCTCCCATATGTCGACACGCAGATGATGCAACTGCATCTCGACGAAATCTCACGCCATGTCGCAAAGGGCGCGCACGCCGTGCTGCTGCTCGATCGCGCGGGCTGGCACACGACGGCGAAGCTCGCCATGCCGGAAAACATCACGCCGATCCTGTTGCCGTCACGCGCCCCGGAGCTGAACCGGGTCGAGAACGTCTGCCAGTATCTTCGTCAGAACCGGCTCTCCAACCGCGTCTTCGAAAACTACGACGCCATCATCGACGCCGCCTGCGATGCATGGCAAAGGCTGATCAACCAGCCAGAGACCATAACTTCAATCGGAATGCGAGATTGGGCGCATATCGGTCAGCCGTCATGACCGTTGGTACGATATTTATTTACGTTCAGTGCTGATATTTGTTGTGTTTCATTCATGTGGATGCGGGGACAGGATTTGAACCTGTGACCTTCAGGTTATGAGCCTGACGAGCTACCGGGCTGCTCCACCCCGCGCCAAAGGGGAATGCGCCGCGTATGGAGCGGCGCGATAAAGAGGGGTTATCGGAGGAGGATATATTGATGTGTTTGGCAGGCCTGGCGACGACCTACTCTCCCAGGTCTTGAGACATAGTACCATTGGCGCTGAAGCGTTTGACGGCCGAGTTCGGGATGGGATCGGGTCTGATCGCTTCGCCGAAGGCCACCAGGCCGGCGAAACACATCTGAAGCAAATGGGATTTCTATTTTGGTGGGCATTGATAATGAGAACGATCAAGCCGATCGAGCTATTAGTACCGGTAAGCTCCATGCGTCGCCGCACTTCCACACCCGGCCTATCAACGTGGTCGTCTTCCACGGCTCTCGAGGGAGAACTCGTTTTGAGGTGGGTTTCCCGCTTAGATGCATTCAGCGGTTATCCCGTCCATACATAGCTACCCTGCACTGCGGCTGGCGCCACAACAGGTCCACCAGAGGTATGTTCATCCCGGTCCTCTCGTACTAGGGACAAATCCTCTCAATTCTCCTACACCCACGGCAGATAGGGACCGAACTGTCTCACGACGTTCTGAACCCAGCTCACGTACCACTTTAATCGGCGAACAGCCGAACCCTTGGGACCTTCTCCAGCCCCAGGATGTGATGAGCCGACATCGAGGTGCCAAACAACCCCGTCGATATGGACTCTTGGGGGTTATCAGCCTGTTATCCCCGGCGTACCTTTTATCCGTTGAGCGATGGCCCTTCCACGAGGGACCACCGGATCACTATGACCGACTTTCGTCTCTGCTCGACTTGTCTGTCTCGCAGTCAGGCAGGCTTATGCCATTGCACTCGACGACCGATTTCCGACCGGTCTGAGCCCACCATCGCGCGCCTCCGTTACTCTTTGGGAGGCGACCGCCCCAGTCAAACTGCCTACCATGCATTGTCCCGGGCCCGGATGACGGGTCTCGGTTAGACATCCATGACGATAAGGGTGGTATTTCAAGGGTGGCTCCACACGAGCTGGCGCCCATGCTTCAAAGCCTACCACCTATCCTACACATGCCGACACGAATGCCAATGCAAAGTTACAGTAAAGGTGCACGGGGTCTTTCCGTCTGACCGCAGGAACCCCGCATCTTCACGGGGAATTCAATTTCACTGAGCTGACGTTGGAGACAGCGGGGAAGTCATTACGCCATTCGTGCAGGTCGGAACTTACCCGACAAGGAATTTCGCTACCTTAGGACCGTTATATTTACGGCCGCCGTTTACCGGGGCTTCAATTCAGAGCTTGCACTCCTCCTCTTAACCTTCCGGCACCGGGCAGGCGTCAGACCCTATACATCATCTTGCGATTTCGCAGAGCCCTGTGTTTTTGTTAAACAGTTGCCACCCCCTGGTCTGTGCCCCTCCCGCCCGCTTGCGCGAACGGAAGGCCTCCTTATCCCGAAGTTACGGAGGTAAATTGCCGAGTTCCTTCAACGTCATTCTCTCAAGCGCCTTGGTATACTCTACCAGTCCACCTGTGTCGGTTTCGGGTACGGTCTGATGCAGGGGCTATTTCCTGGCGCCGCCAGGCCGCCCGGACAATCCAGTAAGTCCGAACGACTTTCGCAACGCGTCACCACCTGCTGGCTCACGAATATTAACGTGATTCCCATCGACTACGCCTTTCGGCCTCGCCTTAGGGACCGGCTAACCCTGCGAAGATTAACTTTACGCAGGAACCCTTGGACTTTCGGCGACACTGTCTTTCACAGTGTTTCTCGTTACTCATGTCAGCATTCGCACTTCCGATACCTCCAGAGCGCCTCACGGCTGCTCCTTCAACGGATTACGGAACGCTCCGCTACCGCTCATCCTTGCGGATGAACCCAAAGCTTCGGCTCGTGGCTTGAGCCCCGTTACATCTTCGGCGCGAGAACCCTTATTTAGACCAGTGAGCTGTTACGCTTTCTTTAAAGGATGGCTGCTTCTAAGCCAACCTCCTGGTTGTTTTGGGATTCTTACATCCTTTCCCACTTAGCCACGAATTGGGGGCCTTAGCTGTTGGTCTGGGTTGTTTCCCTCTCCACGATGGACGTTAGCACCCACCGTGTGTCTCCCGCATAGTACTTCCAGGTATTCGGAGTTTGGTTGGGTTTGGTAAGTCTGTGGGACCCCCTAGCCCATCCAGTGCTCTACCCCCTGGAGTATTCATGCGAGGCGCTACCTAAATAGCTTTCGCGGAGAACCAGCTATTTCCGAGTTTGGTTGGCCTTTCACCCCTAACCACAAGTCATCCGAGTCTATTTCAACAGACACCGGTTCGGTCCTCCAGTGCATGTTACTGCACCTTCAACCTGCTCATGGCTAGATCACTCGGTTTCGGGTCTAAAGCAACGAACTGAACGCCCTGTTCAGACTCGCTTTCGCTGCGCCTACGCCTACCGGCTTAAGCTTGCTCGTTACTTTAAGTCGCTGACCCATTATACAAAAGGTACGCCGTCACCCTTGCGGGCTCCGACTGTTTGTAGGTATCCGGTTTCAGGGACTGTTTCACTCCCCTCGTCGGGGTGCTTTTCACCTTTCCCTCACGGTACTTGTTCACTATCGGTCGCTGAGGAGTACTTAGGCTTGGAGAGTGGTCTCCCCATGTTCAGACAGGATTGCACGTGTCCCGCCCTACTCGTATCTCCAGTTCTTCGAAATCCCTACGGGGCTGTCACCCACTATGGCCCGACTTTCCAATCGGTTCGAGTTGAAAGAACTGAAGCATTGGCCTGGTCCGCGTTCGCTCGCCACTACTAACGGAGTCTCGTTGATGTCCTTTCCTCCGGTTACTTAGATGTTTCAGTTCACCGGGTTCGCTTTTATGACCTATGGATTCAGCCATAAATACCTTCTCATGATCTCTGTTAGTCCAAAGACATGCGCCGCTTTCGAAACGCATGACGTCGCTCCAGCGCTGTGCGCGCCAGAACGAACTCTTCGGAATAACAGAGATCGAAGGTGGGTTTCCCCATTCGGAAATCCGCGGATCAAAGGTTGTTCGCACCTCCCCACGGCTTATCGCAGCGTACCACGTCCTTCATCGCCTCTCAGCGCCAAGGCATCCACCGAATACCCTTAAGGCACTTGATCGCTCTCATTATCGACGCCCACCCCTCGGCAGAGGCTCGTCCCGTTTCCAGGACGATGTCGTCGATAGAAAGACCATTTGCTTCAAACATATCCGAGAATGCGGCGGTCAAGCTGCATTCACAACTGGCGCTCGTTCCTTCAGGCCCGAGAGCCCTCAAAACGATCGGATATGTTTCCTCTTCACGATGACAGACAGCGCGCATCACGCTTGTCGCGACGATGCGAATTCGGTTTCAAGGACTTCTCGAGCCAATGAGCGGCGCCGGCAATCCGCCGTCTGGTGGAGCCAGACGGGATCGAACCGACGACCTCATGCTTGCAAAGCACGCGCTCTCCCAACTGAGCTATGGCCCCGAGCCATGCAGCGATTGGAAGCGAGCGGAAGAATGGTGGGCCTGGGAAGACTTGAACTTCCGACCTCACGCTTATCAAGCGCGCGCTCTAACCAACTGAGCTACAAGCCCAAAACTTGCCCAACGCACCAGAGCGCTCGCGCGTCCGGCGCCCTCGCCGGGCGGGCTCGTCCTTGATGAAGAAAGAGAAACGAAGACGGCGGCTGTCCCGCATGATCGGCCTGACTGGCCGTTTTGTTCCAAGAGATCCAGAAAGCGAAAAGATCACGAATGACCTCCGCTGTTGAGGATCTTCCTTAGAAAGGAGGTGATCCAGCCGCAGGTTCCCCTACGGCTACCTTGTTACGACTTCACCCCAGTCGCTGACCCTACCGTGGTCGCCTGCCTCCTTGCGGTTGGCGAAACGCCTTCGGGTAAAACCAACTCCCATGGTGTGACGGGCGGTGTGTACAAGGCCCGGGAACGTATTCACCGCAGCGTGCTGATCTGCGATTACTAG